>CAYJLV010000020.1:0-66797 GCA_964371405.1 uncultured Burkholderiaceae bacterium | reverse complement strand
CAGTACATCGGCGGCATCGAGCACGCCATCCTGCACCTGCTCTACGCGCGCTTCTGGACCAAGGTGATGCGCGACTTCGGCCTGGTGACGATCGATGAGCCGTTCACGAAGCTGCTGACGCAGGGCATGGTGCTCAACCACATCTACTCGCGGCCCACCGACAAGGGCGGCGTCGAGTACTTCTGGCCGCACGAGGTCGAGCACGTGCACGACGCCGACGGCCATGTCGTCGGCGCACGGTTGATGTCCGACGGCACGCTGATCGAATACGAGGGCGTCGGCACGATGTCGAAGTCGAAGAACAACGGCGTCGACCCGCAGCAGCTGATCGACCGCTACGGCGCCGACACGGCGCGCCTGTTCGTCATGTTTGCCTCGCCGCCCGAGCAGACGCTGGAATGGAATGACGCCGGCGTCGAGGGCGCGAGTCGCTTCCTGCGCCGTCTGTGGGCGTTCGGCGCGGCGCAGGCCGATGCCATTCGCAGCGCAGCGGTCGCCGGTGTGTCGTGGTCCGATGCGTCGGGTGCCGTGCGCAGCTTCCGCCACGAGGTTCACAAGACGCTCGAGCAGGCGAACTACGATTACGAGCGCATGCAGTACAACACCGTCGTCTCGGCGTGCATGAAGTTGCTCAATGCGCTCGAGAAGCATGCCGCCGGGCCCGGCGGCGCGGGGTGCGCTGCGGCGACCGCCGAGGCCTTCGGCATCGTGCTGCGGGTGCTCTATCCGGCCTGCCCGCACATCACGCATGCGCTGTGGCACGAACTCGGCTACGCTGCCGGCGCGGGCGAGCTGCTCGAGGCGCCGTGGCCCGAGGTCGATGCGGCGGCGCTGGTGCGAGACGAGATCGAGCTTATGCTGCAGGTCAACGGCAAGCTGCGCGGCGCGATCCGTGTGCCCGCGACAGCCGACAAGGCGCAGATCGAAGCCGCCGCGCTGGCCAGCGCCGAGTTCGAGCGCTACGCCGAGGGCCGAGCGCCGAAGAAGGTCGTCGTCGTGCCGGGCCGGCTCGTCAACGTTGTCGTCTGACGATGCGCCGCCGCCTGCTGCTGCTTGCGTCGCTGGCGGCGGCCGGCGGTTGCGGCTTCGAGCTGCGGCGTGCGCCCGAACTGCGCTTTCGCACGCTGCAGCTGAACGGCTTCAAGCCCGGCTCGCCGCTGGCCGACGAGTTGCGCCGCCATGTCGACGCCACGACGACGACGCGCGTCGTCGAAGCGCGCGCCCAGGCCGAGGCCGTGTTCGACGCTCTGAACGACGCGCGCGAGAAGAGCGTCGTCGCCAGCACGGCGGCGGGCCAGGTGCGCGAAGTCCAGCTGCGCGTGCGGCTGCGCTTTCGTCTGCGTACGCCGGCCGGACGCGAGCTGATCGCGCCCACCGAGATCCTGCTCGCGCGCGACATGAGCTACAACGAAAGTGCGGCGCTGGCAAAGGAACATGAGGAAAGCCTGCTCTATCGCGCGATGCAGAGCGACATCGTTTCGCAGGTGATGCGGCGCCTCGCCGCGGTGCAGGGCGGCTGATGCAGATTCGTGCCGACCAGTTGCCGGCCCAACTCGCGCGCGGCCTGCGCCCGGTCTACACGATCCACGGCGACGAGCCGCTGCTCGCACAGGAGGCCGCCGATGCGATCCGCGCTGCGGCGCGCACTGCCGGCCACGCCGAGCGCAAGGTCTACACCGTCAGCGGCGCGAACTACAACTGGAGCGAAGTGCTCGGCGCGGCGCGCGCGCTGAGCCTGTTCGCCGAGCGCCAACTGATCGAGATTCGCATTCCTTCGGGCAAGCCCGGCAAGGACGGTGCCGACGCGCTGCAGCGCTACTGCGAATCGCTCGCCGACGACATCGTCACGCTTGTGCAGCTGCCGCGCCTCGACGGCCAGCAGCTCAAGAGCGGCTGGCTCGCGGCGCTCGACTCCGCCGGCCTCGTCGTGCGCGTCGACCCGGTCGAGCGCAAGGCGCTGCCGGTGTGGATCGCGCAGCGCCTCGCGGCGCAGGGCCAGCGCGTGCAGGCCGACGATGCCGGGCGCGAGGCGCTCGCCTTCTTCGCCGACCGCGTCGAAGGCAACCTGCTCGCCGCGTACCAGGAGATCCAGAAGCTCGCCCTGCTCCACCCGCCAGGCGAGCTGAGCCTCGAGCAGATCGAGGCGGCGGTGACGAACGTGGCGCGCTACGATGTGTTCAAGCTCGGCGAGGCCGTGCTCGCCGGCCAGGTGGCGCGTGCGCTGCGCATGCTCGACGGCCTGCGCGCCGAAGGCGAGGCGGCCGTACTCGTGCACTGGACGCTGGCCGAGGACATCCGCGCCTTGAAGCGCGTGAAGGATGCCGTCGGCGACGGCCGCCCGCTGCCGCTGGCGCTGCGCGAGAACCGCGTGTGGGGCGTGCGGGAGCGGCTGTTCGAGCGCGCGCTGCCGCTGCTGAGCGGGCACGCGCTCGCCGCGCTCGTCGAGGCGGCGCAGGTGTGCGACGGACTGGTCAAGGGGCTCCCGCATCCCGACTGGCCGCGGGACCCGTGGGACGGGCTGCAGCGGCTCGTGCTGTCGCTGGCGCAGCACACGGCCAGCGCGTCGCCGCGCAAGCCGCTGCGGCTGGCGCTGCACGCGTGACGGCCGACCGGCGGGCGCGCGCCATGTGTGCGCTATTTCTCGAAGCGCGTGCAACGCGCTGCAGCAGTTCACGCGCGGGGTCGGAGCGGCCGACACAATCGGCGGCATGACCCCCCCTGCCGCCGACGCGCAAGCTCCGCGCAGCCGTGGCCGCGCTTCGCCGGACGCGGCGACCGGCCTGCAGCGACCGGCGCGATGGCTGCGGCCGCTGCTGACGATCCGCGCCGCGCTGCTCGCGGTCGTCGTCGCCGGCATTGTCGTGCCGGCGGCCCTGCTGTTCGGCTTCGATGGCGAAGACGAACCGAAGCGCGAGCTGCGCCGCGAAACCATCGTGCAACTGGCGACGCTTCAGCTGTTGCTCGGCGGGCTGGCGCTGGCGCTGGTGCTGCACGCGCGGCTGCAGCGCCCGATCACGCGGCTGCGACGCCAGGCGGCGGCGATCGCGGCGCGCTCGCCCGCTCCGGTGATCGACTGGCAGCGCCATGACGAGCTGGGCCAGCTCGGCCAGCAGCTCAACGACGTGCGCTCGCGCATCGACGGCTTGTTCGAGCAGCTCGAACGCAAGAACGCCCAGCTGCGCAAGATGGCGATGTACGACCACCTGACCGGCCTGCCCAACCGCACGCTGTTTCGCGAGTTGTTCCAGCACGAAGTCACGGCGGCGCGCCGCAGCGGGCGGGAGATGGCGATGCTGTTCATCGACCTGGACCGCTTCAAGACGGTCAATGATTCGCTGGGCCACGCGGTCGGCGACGACCTGCTGCTGGCCACCAGCCAGCGCTTGCTGCAGGCGCTGCGCGAATCGGACCTGGTATGCCGCCACAGCGGCGACGAGTTCCTTGTGCTCGTGCGCGACGCCGAGCGCGCGGACACCGTCGCCGGCGCCGCGCAGCGCATCCTGCGTGCGATCGAGGCGCCGGTGCCGCTGGCGCGCCGCCACCTGACGGCCGGCGCGCCCGACGTCGCGCAGGCACAGGTCTCGGCCAGTGTCGGCATTGCCATCTTCCCGCGCGACGGCGAAGACTTCGACGCGCTGGTGCGCCACGCCGACCTGGCGATGTACCAGGCCAAGCAGCATGGTCGCGCGCGCTACAGCTTCTACCACTCGGAGCTCAACGAGCGGCTGATCTCGCGCGTCGCGCTCGAGCGCGAACTCGCGCATGCGATCGCCCATGGCGAGCTCGTGCTGCACTACCAGCCGGTCGTCGACGCCGTCACCGGCGCGCTGCTCGGATGCGAGGCGCTGGTGCGCTGGGAGCACCCGACGCGCGGTCTGCAGGCGCCCTCCAGCTTCATCCCCGTGGCGGAGGAATCGGGCCTGGTGCGCGACCTTGGCGCCTGGACGCTCGACGCCGCGTGCGCCCAGATCGCGCTGTGGAAGAAGGCCGGGCAGTCGGTCGGGCGCGTGTCGATCAACGTGTCGGCACTGCAGTTTCGCGACCAGCGCCTGATCGAGACGCTGCGCAGCGCGATGCAGCGCCACGGTGTGCGTGCTGACGAACTCGAGCTCGAGCTGACGGAAAGCACGCTGATGAGCGACGACGACACGACGGAGCGCGTCGTCGCCGTGCTGCGCGAACTCGGCGTCGCGCTCGTCGTCGACGATTTCGGCACCGGCTATTCGTCGCTGTCGTACCTCAAGCGCCTGCGCCCCGACAAGCTCAAGATCGACCGCAGCTTCGTGCAGGATCTGCCGGCCGGTGCCGACGACCGCGCCGTCACCCAGGCCATCCTCAGCATGGCGCGCGCCCTCGGAGTCGTCGTCGTCGCCGAAGGCGTCGAGACGCAGGCGCAGCGCGCCTTCCTGACGGCGCAGGGTTGCGCCCTGCTGCAGGGTTATCTGACCGGGCGCCCGCAACCCGCGGCGCAGATCGAGGCGCGCCTGCGCGAAGACCTCGGCAGCGGCGGGCGCACCGCGCCGGCGCGCTGACGGGCCGCCCCAAGCAAGGCCCGCAACCTTCTCGGAGGGTCGCTCGCCGTACCCGGCGAGCGGTGTGTCGTCATCCCTCAAGCCGCGGCGGCCGCGTGCAATGCGGCCAGCGCGGCACCGACGGAAGCTTCGCGCACGGCGCCGCGATTGCCGCCCAGCTGCAGCAGCGTCGTCGCCGTTTGTGATTCACCCCGCCGCGCGAGCGCCAACCACACCGTGCCGACCGGCTTGCCCGGCGCAGCGCCGCCCGGCCCGGCGATGCCTGTGATGGCGACGCCGAGTTCCGCGTGAGAGTGCGTGACGGCACCCAGCGCCATCGCCCGCGCCACTTCGGCGCTGACCGCGCCGTGCGCGGCGATCAGTGAGGCATCGACGCCGAGTTGCTCCGTCTTGGCGGCGTTCGAGTAGGTGACGAAGCCGCGTTCGAACCAGTCGCTCGAACCGGCGAGCGCGGTGCAGGCCGCGGCGAGCAGGCCGCCAGTGCACGATTCGGCGGTCGCGATGCGCCAGCCGCGCGCGCGCAAGCGGTCGGCAAGGGCCCGCACCGCCGGTTCGAAGCTCGACAGGTCGTGCATCGCTGCGCCCATGCCCTCACCAGCGCCAGACCGCGATCACGAGCAGCGTGCACAGCGCCGCGACCAGGTCATCGAACAGGATGCCGAAGCCCGCGCGCCAGCCGATCGAAGGCGTGCTGCTGCGCTCGTGCGCGCGAGTCTTGAATAGAGTGTCGGCCCACGCGACGGGGCCGGGCTTGACGGCGTCGAAGAAGCGAAACAGCGCGAAGGCGGCGAGCTGGCCCCAGAAGCCGGTCGGCAGCACCAGCCACAGCACGATCCAGAAAGCGATCACTTCGTCCCAAACGATCGCGCCGGGGTCAGTCGCCGCAAGATGGCGGGCGGCCGTCGTGCAGGCCCACCACCCGACGAAGAAGGCCGCGACGATCAGCAGGCCCTCTTGTCGCGCATCGAGCCAGCCGTCGAGCACGACCCACGCGAGCCAGGCCCACAGCGTACCCACGGTGCCGGGCGCCTTCGGCGACAAACCGCTGCCGAAGCCCAAGGCGATTGCATGCGCCGGATGGGCGAGCAGAAAGCGCGCGTCGGGCCGCAGCGGCATGACCGCTGGCTGCTCGGCCGCGGAATGCGCGCTCACTGGACGATCCTGCGCACTGCGTGCTTCGGGATGGGCGCTTGGGGGCGGCCCGACGCGCTCATGACCTGAAGTGATCGAACGAGGGGCCGGCCGGCGCGACGGCGCGTCCCGCGCGGTCGGTGCAACGCAGTCCCGGCTCGGCATCGATGCGGCCGATGCGCGTGACTGCGACGTCGGCACGTTCGCCCGCTGCAAAGACTGCATCACGCTGCGCCGGCGCCGCGGTGAAGGCGAGCTCGTAGTCGTCGCCGCCGGTCAGCGTGCACAGCCGCTGCATCGCGTCGGGTTGGGCGCGCAGCACGCTGCTGGCCGGCAGCGCATCGGCGTCGATCGTCGCGCCGACGCTGGAGCGGCGCAGCAGGTGCGACAAGTCGCCGTGCAGCCCGTCGGACACGTCGATCGCGCTGTTCGCAATGCCGCGCAGCGCGACGCCGAGCGAGACGCGCGGATGCGGCTGTTCCATCGCGCGGCGCACCGCCTCGAATCCCGTGGCGTCGAGCGCGATGCGGCCGCGGAACGCTTCCAGCGCGAGCCGCGCATCGCCAAGCGTGCCGCTGACCCAGACGTCGTCGCCGGCGCGCGCGCCGCTGCGCAGCAGTGCGGCGGCTGGCGGCACCTCGCCGAACACGCTGATCGAGATCGTCAGCGGGCCGGCCGTCGTGTCGCCGCCGACGAGCTCGCAGTCGTGCGCGTCGGCCAGCGCAAACAGGCCGCGCGCGAAACCGGCGAGGAAGTCCTCGTCGGCGCGCGGCAGCGCCAGCGCGAGCGTGAAGGCCAGCGGCTGCGCGCCGCAGGCTGCGAGGTCCGACAGGTTCACGGCGAGCGCCTTGTGGCCGAGCCGTTCGGGCGCCACCGTCGGCAGGAAGTGCCGGCCTTCGACCAGCATGTCGGTCGATGTCGCGAGCACCATGCCGGGGGCCGGCGCGAGCAGCGCGCAGTCGTCGCCGTTGCCGAGCACGGCGCGCCGCGACGGCCGCGCGAAATAGCGCTCGATCAGTTCGAATTCGCCCAGGCTCATGAATGACAGCCCCTCGGCCGCCGGGTACGTCGGCCTATCCCCAGGGGCGACGAGGGGCCCCTACGTGGCCCTTGGGATGCGGGCCGGCTTGAGAGAGGCACGGCGCTCGGCCCGCGGCGCGTTGGTTGACGCAGTTGGCTCATGCGCGGCGATTGTCCTTCACATCACCCACCCACTCGCCTGCGGCCGGTGCAACCCTGCTCCTACAATGACCGCCCGGCCGCAGCGGGCCCCGCAGCGGCCCCCATGCGAGAGTCGACAATGGCCACCTACGACGAAAAGCGCGCCGAACTGCGGCGCCAGGCGCTCGAGTATCACGAGTTTCCGACGCCGGGCAAGGTCGCGATCATGGCGACCAAGCAGCTCACCAATCAGCGCGATCTCGCCCTCGCCTATTCGCCGGGCGTCGCCGCGGCCTGCGAGGAGATCGTCGCCGATCCGGTCAACGCGTTTCGCTACACGTCGCGCGGCAACCTCGTCGCCGTCATCACCAACGGCACGGCCGTGCTGGGCTTGGGCGATATCGGCCCGCTGGCCGCCAAGCCGGTGATGGAAGGCAAGGGCGTACTGTTCAAGAAGTTCGCCGGCATCGACGTGTTCGACCTCGAGGTCAACGAGACCAATCCCGACAAGCTGGTCGACATCATTGCCGCGCTGGAGCCGACCTTCGGCGGCGTCAACCTCGAGGACATCAAGGCGCCCGACTGCTTCTACGTCGAGCGCAAGCTGCGCGAGCGGCTGAAGATCCCCGTGTTCCACGACGATCAGCACGGCACGGCCATCGTCGTCGGCGCGGCGCTGCTCAATGGCCTGAAGGTCGTCGGCAAGGACATCCGGCAGGTCAAGTTCGTCGTCTCGGGCGCCGGCGCTGCGGCGCTCGCCTGCCTGCAGCTGCTGGTCAAGCTCGGCCTGCCGCGCGAGAACGTCTGGGTCACCGATCTCGTCGGCCTCGTCTACGAGGGGCGCACCGAGCTGATGGACCCCGACAAGGCGCTGTTCGCGCAGCCGACGGCGATGCGCACGCTGGCCGAAGTAATTGCCGGCGCCGACGTGTTCCTCGGGCTGTCGGCAGGCGGCGTGCTGAAGCCGCAGATGGTCGCGCAGATGGCGCCCAGGCCGTTGATCTTCGCCCTCGCCAACCCGATGCCCGAGATCATGCCGGAGGAGGTGCAGGCGGTGCGCGACGACGCCGTGATGGCCACCGGGCGCACCGACTATCCGAACCAGGTCAACAACGTCCTGTGCTTCCCGTACATCTTCCGCGGCGCGCTCGACTCGGGCGCGACGACGATCACGGACGGGATGGAGATCGCCGCCGTGCGCGCGCTGGCCGATCTGGCGCAGGCCGAGGCGAGCGAAGTCGTCGCCGCTGCCTACGCCGGCGCGACGCTCAGCTTCGGCCCCGAGTACCTGATCCCCAAGCCGTTCGACCCGCGGCTGATGATGCGCATCGCGCCGGCGGTGGCGAAGGCGGCCGCCGACAGCGGCGTCGCGCTGCGGCCGATCGCAGACTTCGAGGCCTACCGGCAGAAGCTGCAGGCTTTCGTCTACGCCTCGGGCACGACGATGAAGCCGATCTTCACGCTTGCCAAGCGTGCGCAGCACAAGCGCGTCGTCTACTGCGAAGGCGAGGAGGAGCGCGTGCTGCGCGCCGTGCAGGTCGTGCTCGACGAGGGCCTGGTGCGGCCGACGCTGGTCGGGCGCCCCGACGTGATCGCGCAGCGCTGCGAGAAGTTCAGCCTGCGCCTGGTCGCCGGGCGCGACTATGACGTCGTCAATACGGAGCACGACCACCGTTATCGCGACTACTGGCAGACCTACCACCGCATGACGGAGCGCAAGGGCGTCACGGCGCAGTTCGCCAAGATCGAGATGCGCCGCCGCCTGACGCTGATCGGTGCGATGTTGCTGGCCAAGGGCGAAGTCGACGGCATGCTGTGCGGTACCTGGGGCACGACGGCGATGCACCTGCAGTACATCGACCAGGTCATCGGCCGGCGCGAAGGTGTCGGCACCTACGCCTGCATGAACGGCGTGATCCTGCCGACGCGCCAGGTCTTCCTCGTCGACACCCACGTCAACTACGACCCGACGCCCGAGCAGCTCGCCGAGATCACGGTGCTCGCGGCCGAGGAGCTGAAGCGCTTCGGCGTGGTGCCGAAGGCGGCGCTGCTGTCGCATTCCAATTTCGGTTCGAGCAACCAGCCGTCGGCGGTCAAGATGCGCGATGCGCTGGCGCTCGTGCGCCAGCGCGCCCCGTGGCTCGAGATCGACGGCGAGATGCACGGAGATGCCGCGCTCGACGCCGACTACCGCCGCCAGCTGATGCCGCGCGGCACGCTCGAGGGCGAGGCCAACCTGCTGGTGTTGCCCAACATCGACGCCGCCAACATCGCCTACAACCTGCTGAAAACGGCGGCCGGCAGCGGCATCGCAATCGGCCCCGTGCTGCTCGGCGCCGCCAAGCCGGTGCATATCCTGACGCCGTCGGCCACCGTTCGGCGTATCGTCAACCTGTCCGCGTTGACCGTCGCTGACGCAAACGCCGCACGTTGAGATCAAGTTATTCTGCAACTTCGAAGGAGTGTAAGCAGATACTTAATTCCTCTCGATACTGCCCTTTTATGAGGCAGCGGCTTGAGATTTGGTGACCGCTCCGGTACCATTGCCGCTTCGAGTTTCAGGGAAAACCCGTGTTTGTCTCCGGTGCGTCGCTCGGAGGCTGGCCTCTGCGCAAGTTGGGGCTTGCTATCTCCGTCGCGGCGCTGGTGGTATCGACCGGAGCGCTGCCCGAGACAGCCCGTGCCAAGGAGTCGGCGCCTCATATCGAGGTCGCCGCGCTGGCCGAACTGCCTCGGGAAGCGAAAGCCACGCACGAACGGATCCGTTCGGGCGGCCCGTTTCCATATTCGAAGGACGGCAGCGTGTTCGCCAACCGCGAACGGCTGCTGCCCGCCAGGACGCGCGGCTACTACCGCGAGTACACGGTGCGGACCTTCGGAGCGCGGGATCGGGGCGCGCGACGCATTGTGTGCGGCGGCCACCGACCCCGGGAACCGGAAGCCTGCTACTACACCGACGACCACTACGCGAGCTACCGGAGGATCGTTCCGTGAGCGTCGAGGCAGTCCCGTTTCATTGACCACAGGAGGATCGCGACCATGCTCTTGCAGACCGTCCGTCCGAACATCGTCCAATCGATCCGAGCCTATCGCGTCGAGGATCTGATGCAGACCGCCAGCGCGGTCGGGCAGCACTTCCTTTATGCAAACCTGCAGAGCGCGCAGACCAAACAGGACGTGCTGGAAGGCATCGCGCAAGCGTTCCTGTTCCCGGCGCACTTCGGCAAGAACCTCGATGCGCTGTACGACTGCATGACCGACCTGGTGCACAAGTCGGGTCAGCAGTCGGGTTTCGTCGTCGTTCTCGAACAGCTGCCCGACAGCCCACGCTTCGACCGCGAGGCGCGCGAGCAGTTGCTCGACGTGTTCCGCGATGCGGCCGACTTCTGGGCCGAACGCAAGGTGCCATTCAGGTGTTTCTATTCTTTTCAGTAGCCCGCTCCCAGGAAAACGGGTCATGGGAGCGGGCTACTGAAGTGGCCCCCAGCGTCGCCGACAAGCCGGCGACCAAGAGTGCGAGCAAGAGCGCGGCGAACAGCAGCTTCGGCATGAACATGCCGCTGATGAGCAGCGCGTTCGACACGTCGATGTGGCTGACGGCCGCCTGAGCCCCGGCTCGGCGATCGATGACGGCGGCCCGCGGGCAGCTGTTCCCTTATCTCACGGCGCCGCCGCCACGGCGCGCGCCAGCGCCAGGTACTCCGCCACCGGCACCTCCTCGGCGCGGCGTTGCAGGTCGAAGGCGGCGGCCGTGCCGCGCGCTTCTAGCCAGCGCCCCAGTGTGTGGCGCAGCAGCTTGCGCCGCTGCGAGAACGCCACGCCGACCAGTTCGCCCAGCAGGGCAGCGTCGACGCCCGCCGGCGCCGGCAGCGGCTGCATGCGCACGACGGCCGAGTCGACGCGCGGAGGTGGATCGAACGCTTCGGGCGGCACGTCGAGCACCGCCTCGATGTCGTAGCGCCACTGCAGCATCACGCTCAATCGCCCGTAGTCCTTGCCGTCGGGTCGCGCCGCCATGCGCGCGACGACTTCGCGCTGCAGCATGAAATGCTGGTCCTGCACCGCACCGACGTGGCCGAGCAGGTGAAAGAGGATCGGTGTCGAGATGTTGTACGGCAGGTTGCCGACGATGCGCAGAGGCCGCCCTGCTGTGGCCGCCAGCGCGCCGAAGTCGACGCCGAGCACGTCGGCCTCGATCACCTTCAGCCGCTCGTTGCGGCGCAACCGCGCCGCGAGGTCGCGGTCGAGCTCGACGACGGTCAGGCGCCCGGCGCGCGCCAGCAGCGGCTGCGTCAGCGCGCCCAGCCCCGGACCGATCTCGACCAGCGCGTCGCCCGGCTGCGGCGCGATCGCCGCGACGATCGCGTCGATCACCGCGTCGTCGGTCAGAAAGTGCTGACCGAAGCGCTTGCGGGCGATGTGCTTCAAGTCGTCGGCATCGGCGCGGGAGTCACAGCGGCGGCTCGCGCATCTCGATGTAGGAGCGCGCGCGCAACTCGCGCACCCACTCGTTGTAGGCCGACTCGAACTTCTGCTCGCGCAGCGCATTGCGCGCCTGCTCGCGCAGCTGGCGCGCGTCGAGCGCGACGCTGCGCCGATCCATGACCTGGATCAGGTGCACGCCGAATCGCGAGATGACGGGCTCCGAAATGCCGTTGACGGCCAGCGCGTTCATCGCCTGCTCGAACTCGGGAACGAACTGACCGGGCGAGCTCCAGCCCAGGTCGCCGCCCTGCGGCGCGCTGCCGTCCTCGGAATGCTCGCGCGCGAGTGCGTCGAACGGGCGCCGCCCGCCCTCGACCTGGCGCTTGAACTCGGCCAGGCGCGCCGCTGCGGCAGACCGGCTCAGTTGCTCCGACGTGCGCAGCAGGATGTGGCGTGCGCGTGTCTGCGTGACGACGGCCGAACTGCCGTCGCGGCGCTCGATCAGCTTGAGCACGTGAAACCCCGCGCCGCTGCGCGCGAGCGTGGGCGCGATCGCGCCCGCTGCGAGCGTGCGCACGTGATCGACGAAGAGGTCGGGCAGGCGGTTTGCCGGACGCAGGCCGATCTCGCCGCCGCGCTGACGGTTGCCGTCTTCCGACAACTCGCGCGCCAGTGCATCGAACGGCTCTCCGGCGGTGGCGCGCGCCAGTGCCTTCTCGGCCAGCGCCTGGCGCTCGGCGGCGACGGCCGGCGCAGCCCCCTCGGGCAGCGTGATCAGCAACTGGGCGATGTTGTATTCGACGGGCGCGGCGGCGCGCCGCTGCTCGAGCCAGGCGTCGATCTCGGCGTCGCTGACGCGGATTCGCGACTGCACCTCGCGCTCGCGCAGCCGCTCGACGAGCAGGCGATCGCGAATCTGGTTGCGGAACTGCGCGTAGTCGATGCCCTCGCGGCGCAGCCGCTCGCGCAGCTGCGCCAGCGTGAGCTGGTTCTGCGCCGCGACGTTGGCGACGGCGCGGTCGAGCTCGGCCTCGTCGAGCTTCTGGCCGCTGTCGCGCGCCTGCGTGACGAGCACGCGGTCCTCGATCAGGGCGTCGAGGATCTGGCGCCGCAGTTCGGCCTCGGGCGGCAGCGTCTGCCCGGCGCGGCGCGCCTCCTCGCGCGCGCGCGCCACGCGCAACTCGATCTCCTGCGCCGTCACCAGCTCCCGGTTGATGACGGCGACGATGTAGTCGGCGGTGCGAGGCGTCGCCGCGCGGCGCTGTTGCGCCTGTGCCGGTGCGGCAGCGGTGAGGCAGGCGGCAAGCAGCAGGGCGGCGCAGGCGGTCGGGCGGTTGATCGAGGTCATGGGCGCGAGGGGTCGGTGGGCGCCGCGCGCTCGTCGCGCAGCAGCCGGTAGCCGGGGATATTGTCCTTCAACACGTTGAGCGGGTTCGAACCGAGGCGCGACAGCCCGACCAGCTCGAGTTGCAGCATGAGACGCGTCGTCGCTTCGCTGCGTCCGGTCGACAACCGCTCTGCGACGACGCGGCCGATCCAGCAGCCGGCGTCGTACTCGACGCCGAACACGGAATCGGTGATGCGGCTGTCGCGCATGCTGTAGTTGATGCGGCCGACGCTGTACCAGGATCCGTTGCACGTCGCTGCCGCAGACGGGCCGGCGCTGCCTCGTGCCCGGTAGACGGGCCACTGCCATCCGAACTCGGCCTGCTCGCTGAGGTTGCGCGTGTAGCGGTAGCGCGCATTCAGGGTGCGGAACGGCCCCGGACTCCAGCGCGCGCCGAGGATCGAGCGTACGGTGCGCTGCGTGTCGGCGTTGTACTGCAGCGAGGCGTCGGCGCCCCAGGCGGGCGTCAGGTTCGCGCTGCCCAGCAGCAGCAGGTCGGAGAAGCGCTGCGTCGTCGGCACGCCGTCGGGCGTCAGGCGCTGGTCGCGCAGCAAGTAGCGCTGCACGATGCCGAAACGCATCGACTCGGCGCCGCTCGTCGGGTCGATCAGGCGTGTCGTGACGCCGGCCGTGAGCTGGTGCGCGTCGGAGACGCGGTCGATGCCCGAGAACGCGTTGTCGGTGTAGATCGAGTCGAAGTTGAAATCGCGCGGCGCCGAATCGAAGTTCGGCAGCAGGCTCTGGTCGCGAAACGGCGTGTTGACGTAGATCAGCCGCGGCTCGAGCGTCTGTCGGTAGGCGCGCCCGAACCACTGCGCGTCGCGCTCGAAGGTCCACGCCGTGTCGACACTGAAGGTCGGAATCGCGCGCGCCGCCGAGGTGCGCCCGTCGGCGAGCGGCTGGTCGACGTCGTACTGCGCCGCGTTCAGCGCGAGCCGCGGCACCAGCGACCAGCCCGGCGTGCCGAAAGGGCGGCTCACGCTGCCCAGCAGGTGCGTTCGTGAACCGGTGGCGCGCGTCGCCGGGTTGTCGGTGCCGGCCGGCAGTGTGAACCGGTTGTACTCCGTCTCGAGCGCGAACTCGAAACCACCCGACGCCGGCGCGCCCCAGCGCGCGCCGAGCTGCGGCGCACGCTCGTACGGCGTGACGATGCGCGACGCCGTATCGGCCACCTGCAGCACCTGCCACTGCTGCACGCGCGCATACGTCGTCCAGGCGCCCCAGCCCCGCGCATAGCCGCGCTCGGCATAGACGTCGGTGGGCAGCAGGCGTGGCGTCAGGCTGCCGATGCGCTGCGGAAAGTCCTTCCAGAAGTCGTCGTCCGAGACGCGGTGGATGCGCGCGCGGTGCCGCACGGCCAGCGGGCCGTCGCCGTCGTGGCGCAGGTTCAGCGCGTGGCGCGAGCCGCCGCTCAGGCGGTCGTACGGCAGCAGCCGCAGGTCGACGGCGCCGCCGAACTGCGGCTCGAGATAGCGGAACTCGACGTCGGCCGCCGCACCGCGTCGCGTGATCACCGTCGGCGTGATCGTCGCGTCGCGCTGCGGCGCGATGTTCCAGTAGTACGGCACCTGCACTTCCAGGCCGTTCTTGTTGTCGATGTTCAGGCTCGGCGGCAGCCAGCCAGACTTGCGCGCGTCGGTGAGCGGGAAGCTGATCACCGGCGCGGCGAGGATCGGCACGCCGTAGAAGCGCAGCACCGCGCCTTCGGCGACGCCTTCGTTGGCGTCGAGATCGAGGCGCACGCGGTCGGTCGACAGCAGCCACGCCGGGCTGCCGCGACCGTCGGCGAGGCAACTCGTGTAGGTGGCCCTGGTCGCGCGCATGCGTTGCGAGCCGAGGAAGTCGAAGCGCTCGGCCGTGCCGCCGGCCTGGGTCAGCTCGAAGAAGTAGGTGGGCTGCAGGAAGTAGCCCTCGAAGTCCGACACGCGAATCTGTGCCTCGGTGCCGCTGAAGACGTTGCCGTCCTTCGTCACGCGCACGTTGCCGGTGGCGCGCGCCAGGTCCTGCGCCTGCTCGTAGACCAGCCGGTCGGCTGTGATCGAGACCATGCCGCGGCGGAACTCGGCGTGGCCTTCGAGCACCGTTTCGAGGTCGGGGCGACCGCGGATCTGGTCGGCCTGCAGGATCACCGGCGGGTTGCGCGGATCGCCTGCCGGCGCGGCGGGTGCCGGCGCTTGGGCCTGCGCCGTGCCGCCGACGAGCGCCGCGATCGTGATCGCGGGCGCGCAGCGCCGGGCGCTGCGACGCGCGTGCGGCTGGCAATGAAAGCGAGGCAGGCGCGGCAAGGCGAGAGCAGTTCGGAAGCGCGACGTTGCGCGCCTGGTGCGGCACGCTTTGTAGAATCGATTATCCATGAGGGCATCGCCGTTGCGACGCGCTCGAGCGGTCCCTCGTTGAACCTCCGCGATGTCCACGCCTGCGAATTCACCACCCTGCGAGTCGATCGCGTGGAGCGATCCGGCACGCCGCGCCGCCTTCGAGCGCTGGCTCGCGGCCATCGACGCGCCGCTCCTCGATGCAGGCACGCTGCGCCCGGCCAGCGCCGATGCGAGCTTTCGCCGCTACTTCCGTGTCGATGCCGTCGACGGCTGCGCGAGCTGCATCGTGATGGACGCGCCGCCGCCGCAGGAGGATGTGCGGCCCTTCGTGCACATCGCGCGCCTCATCGCCGATGCCGGGTTGCATGCGCCGCAGGTGCTCGCCGCCGATGCGGCGCAGGGCTTCCTGCTCCTCACCGACCTCGGCTCACAGCCGTATCTCACAGTGCTGCAGGAAGCGATCGCCGCCGGCCGGCCCGAGCGCGCGCACGCGCTGATGTGCGAGGCCCTCGCGGCGCTGGTGCAGTGGCAGTCGCGCGTCGATGCAAACTCCCTGCCGCCCTACGACGAGGCGCTGCTGCGCCGTGAACTGGCGCTCTTTCCCGAGTGGTGCGTCGCCCGCGAGTACGGTGTGACGTGGACGCCCGCGCAGCAGGCCGAGTGGGACGACGCCTGCGCAATGCTCGTCGCGAGCGCGCTCGCGCAGCCGGTGGTCGCGGTGCACCGCGACTGGATGCCGCGCAACCTGATGGTTACCGATCCGAACCCGGGCATCCTCGACTTCCAGGACGCCGTGCGCGGCCCGATCAGTTACGACGTGGCCTCGATGCTGCGCGACGCCTTCATCTCGTGGGACGAGGCCGAGGAGATCGACCTCGCCGTGCGCTACTGGCAGCAGGCGCGCGGAGCCGGCCTGCCGGTGCACGACGACTTCGGCGAGTTCTGGCGCCAGCTCGAGTGGATGGGCCTGCAGCGCCACCTGAAGGTGCTCGGCATCTTCTGCCGCCTGAAGCACCGCGACGGCAAGCCGAAGTACAGCGAGGACCTGCCGCGATTCTTCCGCTACGCGCACCGCGTCTGCATGCGCTACCGGGGGCTCGGCGCTCTGGCCGGCCTGATCGAGCCGCTGGCCGGGCTGCAGCGCGTGGCCGGACACACGTTCTGATCAAGCGATCCGCGCGCGGCGCTCAGGGGTGCGCCGCGATGACCTGCGCCACCGCGGCGGTCAGGCGCTTGGCATACGGCAGGTGCAGGAACTCGTTGGGGCCGTGCGCGTTGCTCTTCGGGCCCAGCACGCCGCACACCATCATCTGGGCGCGCGGGAAGCCCTGCTGCAGGAAGCTCATCAGCGGGATCGTGCCGCCCTGGCCGATGGTGCCGCACGGCGCGCCGTAGTGCGCCTGCGACGCCGCCTGCAGCGCCTGCGCGAGCCAGGGCGCCAGCGGCGGCGCGTTCCAGCCGGTCGCGCCGGCCGCCGCGCCGTGGCCCTCTGCGGCGAAGGTGACCTTGGCGCGGTAAGGCGGATCGGCTTCGAGCAGCGCCTGCAACTCGCCGGCCGCGCGCGCCGCATCGACCAGCGGCGGCAGGCGCAGCGACAGCTTGAACGCGGTGTACGGGCGCAGCACGTTGCCCGCGTCCTTCAGCGCCGGGACGCCGTCGACGCCCGTGACGCTGAGGGTCGGCCGCCAGGTGCGATTGAGCAGCGCCTCGACCGGGTCGTCGGTCGTCGGCAGCGTCGTGCCGCCGTCGGCGCCGCCGGCCCACGGGTAGCGCTTCCACACCTCGTCGCCCAGGATCGCCGCCGTTGCGCGTGCCTGCTCGACGCGCTCGGCCGGGATCTCGCAGTGCAGGCTCTGCGGCAGCAGGCGCCCCGTGCTCGCGTCCTCCAGCCGGTCGAGCAGGTTGCGAAGGATGCGAAAGCTCGATGGCACCAGGCCGCTGGCATCGCCCGAGTGCACGCCCTCGGCCAGCACCTCGACCTTCAGCACGCCGCTGACCATGCCGCGCAGCGACGTCGTCAGCCACAGCTGCTCATAGTTGCCGGCGCCGCTGTCGAGGCAGACGACGAGGCCGATGTCGCCGAGGCGTGGCTTCAGCGCCTCGATGTAGGGCAGCAGATCGATCGAGCCGCTCTCCTCGCTGGTCTCGATCAGGCCGACGCAGCGCGGCCGCGCGAGGCCGTGGCGATCGAGCGCCTCGATCGCCGTGATGGCCGCATAGACGGCATAGCCGTCGTCGGCGCCGCCGCGGCCATACAGCAGGTCGCCTTCGATCTTCGGCGTCCACGGCCCGAGGTCGCTGCGCCAGCCGCTGAACTCGGGCTGCTTGTCGAGGTGGCCGTAGAGCAGCACGGTGCCGGTGCTGCCGGGCTTCGTTGCCGGCGCATCGAAGAAGATCACCGGCGTGCGGCCCGGCAGGCGCACGACTTCGAGTTGCAGGCCGGCGACCTGGCGCGCCTCGACCCATTGTGCGGCGTCGCGCACCACGCGGTCGATGTGGCCGTGCGCCTGCCAGTCGGCGTCGAACATCGGGCTCTTGGCCGGGATCGCGATGTAGTCGACGAGCGCCGGCACGATGGCTTCGTCCCAGCGGCGCTCGATCCAGATGCCGATCGCGGCGGCTTCGTCAGGCTGCAGCGGCAGGTTCGGATCGCGCGCGTTCATCGTCTCGGCTCCTGCGAAAGGCGGGTCGGCGCAGTGTAGGCCGCAGGCCTCAGCGCGCGCGCAGCGCCAGCCATCGCCCCAGCTGCGCGTAGACCTCTTCCTTCTCGGGCTCGTTGAAGATCTCGTGCGCCAGCGGGCCGTAGTCCTGCGCCTGCACCAGCACGCGCGGCGCGGCCACGGCGAAGTCGCGGCTGCCGGACGGTGCGACGCAGCGGTCGGCGCCGGCCCACATCAGCAGCGTCGGCGTGCGCCAGGCGGCGGCGCGCGCGAGCACTGCAGCGCCGCCGTCGACGATGAAGCGCGCCAGCCGCGGCGTGATGCGGTCGTGCACCAGCGGGTCGGTGCGATACGCAGCGACGACGGCCGGGTCGCGCGAAACCCAGGCCGGATCGAGCCGGTTGGCGAGCGCCTTGTTCGGCGCCACCTTCACCGCGAGGGCGAGCTGCAGCTTCTGCGCTGTGCCGAGCCCCGAGTCCAGCGCCGGCGAAGTCAGCACCAGCGCGTCGATGGGGCGCGACCAGCGCGGCGTGGGCGTTTCGAGCGCGCCGGCGACGAAGCGTGCCGCGACCACGCCGCCCATGCTGTGGCCCAGCAGTATCAGCGGCGCCGGCAGTTCGGCGCGCACCGCGTCGACGACGAGCGCCAGATCGTCGAGCAGCGCGTCGGCGTAAGGCAGCGCGCCGCGCGCGCCCTCCGATTCGCCGTGGCCGCGCTGGTCGTGGCCGACGGCATGCCAGCCCCAGGCGTTCAGGCGCGCCGCCACCGCTGCGTAGCGGCCGATGTGCTCGCCCAGCCCGTGCACGATCAGCACCGTGCCGCGCGCGTCGCCGGGCGCCGGCCAACGGCGCAGGCGCAGCGCGCTGCCGTCGGCGGCGAACAGCGTGTCGTGCATCGCGTCAGACGCTGCGCTCGAAGCGGAACACCGCCGTGCTCGCGCGCAGGTTCGGCCACCAGCGCACGGGCCGGCCGTCCTCGATGCCGAATGCGTCGAGGATGCGCAGCCCGAGCGCGCGCGTCAGCACCTCGAAATCGGCGTAGGTCGAGACGCGGATGTTGGGCGTGTCGTACCACTGGTAGGGCAGCGCCTTCGTCACCGGCATGCGCCCGCCGAGCACGCGCAGCCGGTTCGGCCAGTGCGCGAAGTTGGGGAAGCTGACGATGCCGACGCGCCCGACACGCGCCGTCTCGCGCAGCATGGTCTGCGTGTTGCGCAGGTTTTGCAGCGTGTCGAGCTGCAGCACGACGTCGAAGCTCTGGTCGCCGAACAGCGCCAGGCCGTCCTCCAGGTTGAGCTGGATTGCATTGACGCCGCGCTGCACGCAGGCCAGCACGTTGGCGTCGGCGATCTCGATGCCGTAGCCGCTGCACTGGCGGCGGTCGCGCAGCAGCGCGAGCAGTTCGCCGTTGCCGCAGCCGAGGTCGAGCACGCGCGAGCCGGGCGGCACCTGCTCGGCGATCAGCTCCATGTCCCGCCTTTCACTCATGACGGCCCTTCGGCCCGCCTCATGACGCCGTCTCCGCCGCGATGCGCGCGAAGCGCGCGCGCAGCAGCGCGTGGTAGCGCGCGTCGTCGAGCAGGAAGGCGTCGTGGCCGTGCGGCGCGTCGATCTCGGCGTAGCTCACGTCGAGCCGGTTGTCGAGCAGCGCCTTGACGAGCTCGCGCGAGCGCGCCGGCGAGAAGCGCCAGTCGGTCGAGAAACTGACGAGCTGGAACTTCGCCGTCGCGCTGGCGAAGGTGCGCGCGAGGTCGCCGCCCCAGGCGCGCGCCGGGTCGAAGTAGTCGAGCGCGCGCGTGATCAGCAGGTAGGTGTTGGCGTCGAAGTAGTCGGCGAACTTCTCGCTCTGGTGGCGCAGGTAGCTCTCGATCTGGAACTCGATGTCCTGCGTGCTGTAGCCCAGCTCGGCGGCGCGCAGTTCGCGGCCGAACTTCTGCTCCATCAGGTCGTCCGAGAGGTAAGTGATGTGGCCGATCATGCGCGCCACGCGCAGGCCGCGCTTGGGCACGACGCCGTGCTCGTAGTAGTGGCCGCCGTGGAACTCGGGGTCGGTCACGATGGCGCGGCGCGCCACTTCGTTGAACGCGATGTTCTGCGCCGACAGGTTGGGCGCGGTCGCGACGGCGATGCAGTGGCGCAGCCGCTCGGGGTAGCGCAGCGACCAGTCGAGCGCCTGCATGCCGCCCAGGCTGCCGCCGATCACGGCGGCGAGCTGGCCGATGCCCAGGCGATCGAGCAGTCGCGCTTGCGCATCGACCCAGTCCTCGACGGTGACGACAGGGAAGTCGGCGCCGTAGCGCCGGCCGGTCGCCGGGTTCGGGTGCATCGGGCCGGTCGAGCCGAAGCACGAGCCCGGATTGTTGACGCCGACGACGAAGAAGCGCTCCGTGTCGAGCGGCTTGTCGGGGCCGACCAGGTTGTCCCACCAGCCTTCGCTATTGGCGACGCCGGCATAGCTGCCCGCCACATGGTGGCTGGCGTTGAGCGCGTGGCACACCAGCACGGCGTTCGAGCCGGCCGCGTTCAACTCGCCGTAGGTTTCGTAGGTGAGCGCGTAGTCGTGCAGCGCGGCGCCGCTGCGCAGCGGCAGCGGCTCGGCAAAATGCATCGTCTGCGGCGTGACGTGACCGATCGAACCCATGAGCACAATGAAAAACCCGGCGCCGCTGCAGATGCGGACACCGGGCCGGGTCCCTCTTTAGCGGCATTTATTGAGCGCTCGCAATCCGGAACAAATCAGCGCTGTGGCGGCAGTATAGCGGCGAGCGGCTCGGCCACGTCCTCGAGCGGGAGGCGCTCGGCGCGCACCGCCCAGCGCAGCGCGACGAGGCCCGCGCCGACGACGAGCGCCGCGCCGACCGCGTAGCCGGCGGCGACAGCGGCGCGGCTGCCGGTGTCGATCAGCGCGCCGAACAGCCATGGCGCCGCGAAGCCGCCCGCTCCGGTGCCGACAGCGTAGAACAGCGAGATCGCCAGCGCCCGCATCTCGATCGGGAACACTTCGCTGACGGTGAGGTAGGCCGAGCTCGCCGCGGCCGACGCGAGAAAGAACACTCCCGACCAGGCCAGCGCCTGGCTGCGCGCGTCGAGCCAGCCCTGCAGGAAGGCCCAGCCGGTCAGTGCCAGCCCGACGCCCGACAGCGTGTAGGTCGCAGAAATCATGACGCGCCGCCCGAACCGGTCGAACAGCGGCCCGAGCAGCAGCGGGCCGAGCACGTTGCCGGCGGCGAACGGGAAGATGTAGAGCGCGACGTCGTCGTCGGCCACGCCGTGAAAGCGCGTCAGCACCAGGGCATAGGTGAAGAAGATGGCGTTGTAGAAGAACGCCTGCGACACCATCAGTGCAAGTGCGAGGCCGCTGCGCGCGCGGTAGCGGTGCCACAGCACATGCCAGACCTCGCCGAGCGACGGCGCCGCCCGGGCCGCCAGCGTCAGCGTGCGGTCGGCGCTTGGCAGCGCGCCGTGGCGCGTCTCGACCTCGGCCTCGATCGCGCGCACGATGCGCTCGGCTTCTTCGGCGCGGCCGTGCGTCAGCAGCCAGCGCGGGCTCTCGGGCACGTCGCGCCGAACCAGCAGGATGGCGATGGCGAGCAGCCCGCCGAGCACGAAGCCGGCGCGCCAGCCGTGCACCGGCCCGAGCACGCGTGGATCGAGCAGCACGAGGCTGAGCGCTGCGCCGAGCGCCGCGCCGAGCCAGAAGCTGCCGTTGATCGCGAGGCTGACGCGGCCGCGCACGCGCGCCGGGATCAGCTCGTCGATCGCCGAATTGATCGCCGCGTACTCGCCGCCGATGCCCAGCCCGGTCGCGAAGCGGCACAGCGCAAAGAAGGCGAAGGTCGGCGAGAACGCGGTCACGAGCGTTGCCGTCATGTAGACCGCCAGCGTGACGAGGAACAGGCGCTTGCGGCCGAGCCGGTCGGCCAGGCGTCCGAAGATGAGCGCGCCCAGCACGGCGCCGCCGACGTACAGCGAACCGGCCAGCCCGACTTGCGCGCCGCTGAGTGCCAGCGTGTCGTTGCGCTGAAGCACGCCGCCGATCGAGCCGACGATCGTGACTTCGAGCCCGTCGAGCACCCAGGCGACGCCCAGAGCGACAACGACGCGCCAGTGCCAGCGCGACCACGGCAGGCGGTCGAGTCGGGCTGGGATGTCGGTGCTGAGCACGGATGGCGGTCGGCAAGCCTCATGCCGATCGTGGGGGATTGCGGCGCGGCAGGCAATGCCGCGCCGCCGCGACTAGAGTGGCGGCAGCCCCGAGGAGACGGCGATGCAGTCTGCGAGACAACGAATCCGGGCGCTGGCGGCGGCGTTGCTGCTGGCGACGACGCTGCCCGCAGCCGCGGCGCTTGCCGTCGGCGATGCGGCCCCCGACTTCACGGCCGAGGCGGCCCTCGGCGGGCGGGCGTTCCGCTTCGCGCTCGCCGACGCATTGCGCCAAGGGCCGGTGGTGCTCTACTTCTACCCGAAGGCGTTCACCCGCGGCTGCACCGTCGAGGCCAACGCCTTCGCCGAGGCGACGCCGAAGTTCGCCGCGCTCGGCGCGACGGTCGTCGGCATGTCCAACGACGACATCGAGACGCTGAAGAAGTTCTCCGTCGAGGCTTGCCGCGACCGGTTCGCCGTGGCCGCCGACGCCGGCGCGCGCGTGATGAAGCAGTACGACGCGGCGCTGCGCATCGCACCCGGCATGGCGGACCGCATCTCGTACGTCATCAGTCCGCAGGGTCGCATCGTCCACGTGCACGTCGGCATGGAGCCGCTGGCCCATGTCGAGCGCTCGCTGGGTGCGGTCGAACGCTGGCGGCGCGAACCGGCCGGCCGGCGCTGATCGGGTTTGCGCGCTCGGCCTCGTTGCCGGCTGAACTGGCCGGTAAAAAACCCGCTGTCGGGCGCATTCCCCGGCGCGTGGCGCGCCTAGCATGGCCCGCAGCGCGTCGTGCGAGCCGCGTGGAGGGGATGCCGTGCCCGCCTGGATGCGTGCATTGCGAGACCACCTGCCGATCCGCCGCCTGGCCTGGATCGCCAGCGGTGCCGGCTTGCTGGCGTTCGGCTACGTCTGGCTTGCGCACGGCGTGCGCGGCAGTGCCGTGGGCGCATTGCTGTGCGCCAATGCCATTCTCGCGCTCAACGCCGGCGCCAGGCGCGGCGGCTTCGCGCACGACACCGGCGAGGGCTCGATCAGCGCCCACCACCGCGTGCACGGCGGCGACCTGATCTGGGAGATCGGCTCGGGCTGCTTCGGCTGCCGCAACGACGACGGCAGTTTCAGCGCCGAGCGCTTCGTCGCCAATGCGCGCGACCGCCGGGTCAAGATGATCGAGCTCAAGTTGAGCCAGGGCGCCAAGCCCGGCCATGGCGGCGTGTTGCCGGGCTCGAAGGTCACGGCCGAGATTGCCGCGGCGCGCGGCGTGCCGGAAGGCGTCGACTGCGTGTCGCCGGCGCGGCACAGCGCCTTTGCCACGCCGGTCGAGATGATGCAGTTCGTCGAGCGGCTGCGCGTGTTGTCGGGCGGCAAGCCGACCGGCTTCAAGCTGTGCATCGGCCATCCGTGGGAGTGGTTCGCGATCGCCAAGGCGATGCTCGCCACCGGCATCACGCCCGACTTCATCGTCGTCGACGGCGCCGAAGGCGGCACCGGCGCCGCGCCGGTCGAGTTCACCGACCACGTCGGCGCGCCGCTGCAGGAGGGCCTGCGCCTGGTGCACAACACGCTAGTCGGCCTGAACCTGCGCGACCGCATCCGCATCGGCTGCGCCGGCAAGGTCGTCAGCGCGTTCGACATCGCGCGCCTGATGGCGCTTGGCGCCGACTGGTGCAATGCCGCGCGCGGCTTCATGTTCGCGCTCGGCTGCGTGCAGGCCCAGACCTGCCACACCGGCCGCTGCCCGACCGGCGTCGCGACGCAGGACGCGCGTCGCCTGCGTGCCCTCGTCGTGCCGGGCGCGCTGCACGCCGGCCAACTGCCGCCGCAGCGGGTCTTCGAGCTGTACTGGCCGCTGGCCGACGCCGCAAGTCTTGCCGTCGCGCCGCTGCGGTCCCATATGCTGCCGCACGCTGTTCCGGCCTGAGCCGCGCCCCCGAGGCGCGGGGCCGCCGATACCCCGGGAGCGGGGATGAAAGCGCGCGCTGGCGTCGCGACAATGCACTGCATCACGTTCGCCCCCGGCCGCATCGCTCCATGCATTCCGTTTTCATCCTCCGCCGCGACTTGCGCGAAGCGCGCCGCACCCAGGCCGCCATCGAGTCGACGCGCGACCTGCGCATCGCCGGCGTCGCCACCACGCTGGCGCAAGCCGACGCCGCGTCGTTGGCGGCCGATGTCCTGATCGTCGATCTGAAGCTGGGCGACGGCCCGACGCTGCCGCTGCTGCAGCAGGTACGCGCGGTGCGCACGAGCGGCCGCGGCCCGCGCGTGCTGCTGGTTGCAGCTGCGCACGACGACTCGCAGCTCTGGCCCGCGCTGCGCACCGGGGCCGACAGCTACATCCTGGAAGCCGAGGCTTCGGCGTCGCCGGTGCCCGTGGTCGGCCGGGTGCTGCGCGGCGAAGCTATGGCGTCCCCGGCCCTGGCGCGCCAGCTGCTGGCGTTTTTCGGCGAAGCGAATGCCGCCGCGGCGCAGCCGCCCGCCAACGAGCGCGCGCTCGACTGGGCGAACGACGCGAGCAACCCGTTGCGCCTGTCGCGAGCCGAGCGTCACATGCTGGTACTGCTGACGCAGGGTCACGGCATCGGCCCGATCGCACTGCGCATGGGTGCGAGCGTCGAGAGCATCGGGCGACGCATCTGTAACGTCTACCGCAAGCTGCAGTGGGACCTGCGCAGCGGCTCGCTGTCGCTGCAGGCTGCCTGAGTCCGCCTGAGCGCTGCGCTCAGACGCGCGGCGGCGCGCTTTCGATGAAGCTCGGGCGCGTTTCCAGCTTGGCCTGCAGGCGCGCCAGGTTGGGGTGCTCGTCGCGCCAGGCGATCTGCGGGAAGCGGAAGTCGAGGTAGCCGAGCGCGCAGCCGACGGCGATGTCGGCCAGCGAGAAGTGGATGCTCGAACACCATGGGCGCTCGCCCAGCCCTTGGCTCATCGACTTCAGCGTCGCGTGAATCTTCACCCTCTGGCGATCGATCCATGCCTGGCTGCGCTCGCCGGTGCCGCGGCCGGCCCAGGTCTGCTCGAGGCGTGCGGCGACGGCGGCATCGAGCATGCCATCGGCCAGCGCCTCCCAAGTGCGCACCTCGACGCGCTCGCGCCCCGACGCGGGGATCAGCCGGTTCAGCGGCGACAGCGTGTCGACGTACTCGACGATGACGCGCGAGTCGAACACGGCCTCGCCGCCTTCCATCACCAGGCACGGCACCTTGCCGAGCGGGTTCGACTTCAGGATGGCGTCCGAATTCCAGACGTCTTCCTCGATGTACTGGTAGTCGAGCTTCTTCTCGGCCATCACGACGCGCACCTTGCGCGTGTAGGGGCTGGTCTGCCCGCCGATCAGCTTGGTTTTCATGGTGCCCCAACCGTCCCTGTGTCCAATCGATTCTAGCGAAGCCCTCACTTCTACAATCGGGGCTGCTTTCCTTTGTGCATGTTGCGCGCCGCGCACGCCCCGTCATGAATCTGTCGCCGCTCACCGCCCTCTCGCCGCTCGACGGCCGCTACGCCTCGCGGATGGCGGCGCTGCGCCCGCTGCTCAGCGAGTTCGGCCTGATGCACCGGCGCGTGCAGGTCGAGGTCGAGTGGTTCATCGCGCTGTCCGACTCCGGCATGCCCGAGCTGGCGCCGTTGTCGGAGGCAGCGCGCGGCCGTTTGCGCAGCCTGATCGATCGATTCGGCGAGGCCGATGCGCAGGCCATCAAGGACATCGAGAAGACGACGAACCACGACGTCAAGGCGGTCGAGTACTGGCTGAAGGACCGCTTCTCCGGCAACGCCGAGCTGCGCGCCGCCGGCGAGTTCGTCCACTTCGCCTGCACCAGCGAAGACATCAACAACACCAGCCATGCGCTGATGCTCAAGGCGGCGCGCGAGCAGGTGCTGCTGCCGGCGCTCGATGTGCTGATCGCCAAGCTGACCGGCATGGCGAAAGCGCATGCCGCGCTGCCGATGCTCAGCCGCACGCACGGCCAGACGGCCAGCCCGACAACGGTGGGCAAGGAGATCGCCAATGTCGCGGCGCGATTGATGGCCGCGCGTGAGCGCATCGCCGGTGTCAAGCTCCTGGCGAAGATGAACGGCGCCGTCGGCAACTACAACGCCCATATCGCCGCGTGGCCCGGCTTCGACTGGGAGCGCTTCAGCGCCGACGTCGTCGAGCGCCGTCTCGGGCTGGCGTTCAACCCGTACACGATCCAGATCGAACCGCACGACTACATGGCCGAGCTGTTCGACGCCGTCGCGCGCACCAATACGATCCTGATCGACTGGTCGCGCGACGTCTGGGGCTACATCAGCCTGGGCTACTTCAAGCAGCGCACGAAGGCGGGCGAGATCGGCTCGTCGACGATGCCGCACAAGGTCAACCCGATCGACTTCGAGAATGCCGAGGGCAACTACGGGCTGGCGAATGCGCTGCTCGCGCACCTGAGCCAGAAGCTGCCGATCTCTCGCTTCCAGCGCGACCTGACCGACAGCACGGTGCTGCGCAACATGGGCGTGGCGCTGGGCTACGCGCTGCTCGGCCACGACTCGTTGCTGCGCGGCCTCGACAAGCTCGAGATCGACGAGGCGGCGCTTGCTGCCGACCTCGATGCGGCCTGGGAAGTGCTCGCCGAGCCGATCCAGACCGTGATGCGCCGCTACGGCCTGCCCAACCCCTACGAGCGGCTCAAGGAGCTGACGCGCGGCAAGGCGATCACGCGCGAGTCGCTGCGCGAGTTCATCGCGTCGCTGGATCTGCCTGCCGCCGAGCGCGAGCGGCTGCTGGCGTTGACGCCGGCGAGCTATGTCGGCAAGGCGGTGGAACTCGCCCGCCGCATCGGTTGAGACATATGTTCATCGAGCGTCTGCGCCATGCCGAGCGGCTGAATGCGTCGCTGCTGTGCGTCGGCCTCGATCCCGAGCCGGCGAAGTTCCCGCTCGCCTGGCGCGGCGACGCCTCGCGCATCGAGGAGTTCTGCGCGCGCATCGTCGATGCGACCAAGGATCTGGTGCTCGCGTTCAAGCCGCAGATCGCCTATTTCGCCGCGCACCGCGCCGAGGAGCAACTCGAGCGGCTCATCGCCTACATCCGCCGCGTCGCACCCGCTGTGCCGGTGATCCTCGACGCCAAGCGCGGCGACATCGGCTCGACCGCCGAGCAATACGCCCGCGAAGCCTTCGAGCGCTACCAGGCCGACGCCGTGACGCTCTCGCCCTACATGGGCTTCGATTCGATCGAGCCCTATCTGAGCTATCCCGACAAGGGCGCGTTCCTGTTGTGCCGCACGTCGAACGCCGGCGGCACCGACCTGCAGGCGCAGCGGCTGGCCGACGGCGAATTGGTCTACGAACGCGTCGCGCGGCTGGCCAGCGGCGCCTGGAACCGCAACGGGCAGCTCGGCCTCGTCGTCGGCGCCACCTATCCGGCCGAGATCGCGCGTGTGCGCGAACTGGCGCCGACGATGCCGCTGCTGATCCCGGGCGTCGGCGCGCAGGGCGGCGATGCCGAGTCGACGGTGCAGGCCGGCTGGCGCAGCGATGCCCCGATCGCCGTCAACTCGTCACGCGCCGTGCTCTATGCGTCTGCCGGCGATGACTTCGCCGAAGCCGCGCGCCGCGTCGCGTTGGCGACCCGCGCGCAGCTCGCCGCGGCACAACGCTAGGATCGAGCGATGGGCCACCGGCTGACACGCATCACGACACGCACCGGCGACGACGGCACGACAGGGCTCGCCGACGGCACGCGCCTGGCCAAGAGCGACGCGCGCGTGCAGGCGCTGGGCGACGTCGACGAACTCAATTCGCATCTCGGCGTGCTGCTCGCCGAGCCGCTGCCCGACGACGTGCGCGCCCTCCTCGTCGTGATCCAGCACGAGCTGTTCAACCTCGGTGGCGAGCTGTCGCTGCCCGGGCGCGCGGTGCTCGAGACCGGGGCCGTGGCGCGCCTCGACGAGGCGCTGGCGACTTACAACGCGCAGTTGACCCCGTTGCAGGAGTTCGTGCTGCCGGCCGGCACGCGCAGTGCGGCGCTCGCGCACGTGGCGCGCACCGTCGCGCGGCGCGCCGAGCGTTCGCTCGTCGCACTGGCGGCGCATGGGCCGGTCAATGCCGCGCCGCGCCAGTACCTCAATCGTCTGTCGGACCTGCTGTTCGTGCTGGCGCGCGTGCTCAACCGCGCCAATCTCGACGGCTTGGGCGGCGCCGATGTCTACTGGAAAAGCGCGCGCCTCGATCGTCAGAAATGAGCGCGGTTTCGCTGCAACGCGGCCGCGTGACTTGAACCACGACCCCGCATCGCCGTTCTTACACCCTGTTGCGTCATGGCGCGCGCTGCGGCACTCTGTGGGTGCAGTCAACGAGGTGGTCCCATGACGGTCTTCAGCGAACTCGGCGCGACGCTGCGTGCCTTCGATTTCGTCGAGCTGTTGCTCGCCTTCCTGTTCCTGATCGGCTATGCGGTTGCGCTGGGCGATCTGTTCGGTCCGCTTGGACGCCGCCGCGCCGGAGCGGTCGCGCTGGCCGCTGCGGCGTCCTTCGTCGCGCTGACCGACCCGTGGATGCACGGCGTGCTCCTGGTCGTCGCGGCGGTGGCCGGTATCGGGATGTTCATCGTGGCGGTCTGGGCCGCCAGCCTGCTCGCCGAACGCGTCGCGCAGCGCACGATAGCGACGCGCGTCGAGACGTCCGACAGCCTGTCGGCGATCTCGCTGTCGCCTCATCTGCACGACCCTGAGCCAGCGCAGACCCTCGGCGGCGCAGCGGCACTGCACTCGCCGCGGCGCGCCCACTCGACCTGAAGCAGCCGGCGCCTCCCACTTGCTTCAGCGCCGGCGGCGCGCCTGCACCGCGTCGCTGAGGACTTGCAGCACGGCAGTCGAATCGTCCCAACCGAGGCAGGCGTCGGTGATGCTCTTGCCATACTCGAGGTTGACGGGATCGTCCTTGCCGGGAGTGAACGGCTGTGCGCCGGCATGCAGATGGCTTTCGACCATCGTCCCGAAGACGCGGCGCGAGCCGCCGCCGATCTGCGCGCCGAGATCGCGCGCCACGTCGATCTGCTTGACGTACTGCTTGCTGCTGTTGGCATGCGAGCAGTCGACCATCAGCCGTTCCTGCAGCTTGGCCGCCTGCAGGTCTTTGCACGCTGCTTCGATATGCGCTGCGTCGTAGTTCGGTGACTTGCCGCCGCGCAGGATGAGGTGGCAGTCGCGGTTGCCCTTGGTCTCGACGATCGCCACCTGCCCGTTCTTGTGCACCGACAGGAAGTGGTGCGGCCGCGCCGCCGCCTGGAGCGCGTCGGTGGCGATCTTGATGTTGCCGTCGGTGCCGTTCTTGAAGCCGATCGGCGCCGAGATGCCCGACGCCAGCTCGCGGTGCACCTGGCTCTCCGTCGTGCGCGCGCCGATCGCCCCCCAGGCGATCAGGTCGCCGAGGTACTGCGGCGAGATCACATCGAGGAATTCACTGCCCGCGGGCAGTCCGAGCTTGTTGATCTCGACCAGCAGGTGGCGAGCGATGCGCAGCCCCTCGTCGATGCGAAAACTCTCGTCGAGGTAGGGGTCGTTGATCAGGCCCTTCCAGCCGACCGTCGTGCGCGGCTTCTCGAAGTAGACGCGCATCACGATCTCGAGCGTGTCGGCGTACTTGCGGCGCTGCGGCAGCAGCCGGCGCGCATAGTCGATCGCCGCCGCCGGGTCGTGGATCGAGCACGGCCCCATCACGACGAGCAGCCGGTCGTCCTGCCCCTGCATGATGCTGCGGATGCGCCGCCGGGTGTCGGCGACCAGGGTCTCCACCGCCGTGCCGCGGATCGGGAAGAACCGGATCAGGTGCTCGGGCGGGGGCAGCGGCATGACGTTCTCGATACGTTCGTCGTCGGTTTGGCTCGTCTTCTCGGTGGAAGGGTTCCAGGCCTCGGTGGCGTGCGGCAGCGGCGGGTTCATCGGTGGGTGCTCCTGTCGGTCAGGCTGGGATGCGAGTGGCAAAAAAAAACCGCCGGAATCTCCGGCGGTTTTCTGGGTTCGGCAGCGTTCGTCAGTTACGCGCTGGCCTCTCCTCCGCCGGTGCGGTGCGAGAACCAGAAGTACGCGAAATGAATGTCGTACGAACGCATGGCGCGTACTGTAGCACGCAGCCCGGAGACGGTTGCGTGTCTCGCTGAAAGGATCAAGCCCGCCACCGTTGCCGGACCGCCTTCCGGCGCGCGGCGGCGCGGGCCCGGCTCAGGCCGTTCCGCCCACCGTGAGCCCGTCGATGCGCAGCGTCGGCTGGCCGACGCCGACCGGCACGCTCTGGCCTTCCTTGCCGCAGGTGCCGACACCGGTGTCGAGTTGCAGATCGTTGCCTATCATGCTGACGCGCGTCAGCGCGTCGGCCCCGTTGCCGATGATCGTCGCACCCTTGACGGGGTACTGGACCTTGCCGTTCTCGACCCAGAACGCTTCCGAGGCCGAGAACACGAACTTGCCGCTGGTGATGTCGACCTGGCCGCCGCCGAAGTTGGTTGCGTACAGGCCGCGCTTCAGGCTGGCGACGATTTCGTCGCGCGTGCGGCCGCCCGCCAGCATGTAGGTGTTGGTCATGCGCGGCATCGGCACGGCGGCGTAGCTCTCACGACGGCCGTTGCCGGTCGGTGCGACCTTCATCAGCCGCGCGTTCATCGCGTCCTGCAGGTAACCCTGGAGGACGCCGTCTTCGATCAGCACGTTGCGCTGGCTGGCGTTGCCTTCGTCGTCGATGTTGAGCGAGCCGCGGCGGTCCGGCAGCGTGCCGTCGTCGAGCACGGTGACTCCCTTGGCCGCGACGCGTTCGCCGACGCGGCCCGAGAACGCGCTCGAGCCCTTGCGGTTGAAGTCGCCTTCGAGGCCGTGGCCGATCGCCTCGTGCAGCAGGATGCCGGGCCAGCCCGGGCCCAGCACGACGGACATCTCGCCGGCGGGTGCCGGGCGCGATTCGAGGTTCGTCAGCGCGGCGTTCACGGCGGCGTCGACGTAGCCTTCGATGATCGAGTCGTGGAAGTAGCCGAGCCCGAAGCGACCCCCGCCGCCGTTGCTGCCCATCTCGCGGCGCCCGTTCTGCTCGGCGATCACCGTCACGCTCAGGCGCACCAGCGGGCGCACGTCGGCGGCGATCGTGCCGTCGGCGCGGGCGACCAGCACGACGTCGTACTCGGCGGCCAGGCCGGCCATCACCTGCACGACGCGCGGATCCTTGGCGCGTGCCAGCTTCTCGACCTTCTCGAGCAGCGCCACCTTCTGCGTGCTGTCGAGCGTGGCGATCGGGTCCATCGGCGTGTAGAGCACGCGGCTGCCGGCCACCGTGCTGCGCACCGGTACGCGCACGCGCCGGCTCTGCCCGGCCGCGGCGATCGTGCGCACGGTGCGGGCGGCGTCGAGCAACGCCGCCTCGGAGATGTCGTCGGAGTACGCGAACGCCGTCTTCTCGCCGGCGACGGCGCGCACGCCGACGCCCTGGTCGATACCGAAGCTGCCGCTCTTGACGATGCCTTCCTCGATGCTCCAGCCTTCGCTGCGCGTGTACTGGAAATAGAGGTCGGCGTCGTCGACGCGGTGCTCCGTGATCGTGCGCAGCGCCTGCGCCAGCGTCGCCTCCGAAAGACCGAACGGCTCGAGCAGCAACGTGCGCGCCGCGGCGAGGCGCTCGAGGGTGGGTTCGCGGGTGATCATGGGGCGGATTCTAGGAGCACCGACCGCACCGCACGGGGTGCCGCTCGATGACCTTGCGCAACGGGTGGTGGGCGGGCGGCCTGGGGCACGGCCTGACACATCTTTACCTGGGTGGCGTCTACGCCGCCGTGGGGCGTCGCGTTGTGTTTCCTGCGGGCAGGACCGCCGCGCCTCATCCCCGATCAAAAACAGGAGATTCACTGTGTCGAACTTCAAGACTGCAGTTGCCGGCGCCGCGCTGGCCTTCGCGTCGCTTGCCGGCTTCGCGCAAGCCGCCCCCGACCCGGCCGCGACGCCGGGCGTCGACAACCGCCAGGCGCGGCAGGAGCGGCGCATCGATCAGGGCGTCGCCTCGGGCGAGTTGACCCAACGCGAAGTGCGTCGTCTCGATCGCGAGCAGAACGTCGTTGACAAGGCCGAGAACAAGACCAAGGTCGATGGCACTGTGACGGCGGCCGAGAGGAAGCGCCTGCACCGGATGCAGAACCGCTCCAGCCGCGACATCCGCCGCCAGAAGCACGACGCGCAACAGTCGCCGGGCAAGAGCTGACGGCCGCCAGGGCCGCGCGCTGGGCTCAGGCGCCTTCGTCGCGCAGCGCCAGCGCCGCGTCGTAGAGCGCATTGCGCGGCGCGCCGGTCAGCTCGGCGGCGAGCGCGACGGCCTGCTTCAGCGGCAGCTCGCGCAGCAGCAGCCGCAGCGCGTGTTGCGCCGCGTCGTCGGCGCCAGCGCCGGCGGGCGCCGATGCCTGCTCGTGCAGCACGAGCACGAACTCGCCGCGCAAACGGTTGCGATCGGCCGTCAGCCAGCCGAGCAACTGGGCGCAGCGCAGCGTGACGACGGTCTCGAACTGCTTGGTTAGTTCGCGGCACAGTGTCAGCGTCCGTTGCGGGCACGCCAGCGCGAGCGCCGCTGCAAGCGCTTCGATGCGGTGCGGCGCCTCGAACAGGATCTGCGCCGCTGCGTCGCGCGCGAGATCGGCGACATCGGCTGTGCGCTCGCGTGCGCGTGCGCCGATGAAGCCGACGAAGCGAAACCCCTGCTGCGTCGACGTACCGGAGACGCTGAGCGCTGCGAGCGCCGCGCTGGGGCCCGGCAGCGGCACGGTGCGATAGCCCGCGGACTGTGCGGCGTCGACGAGCGCCGCGCCCGGATCCGACAGCGCTGGCGTGCCTGCATCGCTGACGTATGCGACGCGCTCACCGCGCGCCAGACGCTCGAGTACGCGCCGTGCCGCTTCGCGCTCGTTGTGTTCGTGCACGGCGAACATCGGCTTGTCCAGCCCGAGGTGGCGCAGCAGAGCGCCGGTGACTCGGGTGTCTTCGCAGGCGACGGCGTCGACCAGCGCCAGCACGTGGATCGCGCGCAGCGTCACGTCGGCCAGGTTGCCGATCGGCGTGGCCACCACGTACAGCGCGCCTGCGGGATACTGCTGCCCGCCGGCGGCCAGTGCGGCGGCCTGCGAGATCGATGAGGCGTCGATGGACACGAGCAGGGTCGAAACGAAGTCCCGGAAGTCGACGGGCGACGAAGGCGAGGCGCTTGCGCTCGCGCACCTGCAGCGCGCGGGGTTGACGCTGCTGCAGCGCAATTATCGGGTCGCCGCGGGGCCGGGGGCGCGCGCAGGTGAGGTCGATCTGATCCTGCGCGAGTGCGACGGCACGATCGTCTTTGTCGAGGTGCGTGTGCGCCGCGACCTGCGCCACGGCGGCGCGGCTGCCAGCGTGACGCCCGCCAAGCAGCGCCGCGTCGCCTATGCGGCGCGGCGCTACCTGCTGAGCCTGCGCACGCTGCCGCCGTGCCGGTTCGACGTGGTCGCCGTCGACGGCGGGCGCATCGATTGGCTGAAGGCGGCGTTCGATGTCGCGACATGACCGCGCGCTGCCCGCGCCGGCAGGAACCCCGCCGCCGCCACCGTGTCTTATGATGCATGTCCATGCTCGAACAGCGCATCCAGCAGCAGTTCTTCGACAGCGCCGACCTGAAGTACCAGTCCGCCGAGGCGCTGACACGACCGATCGCCGATGCCGTCAACGCCATCGTCGGGTGCATCACGGCCGGCGGCAAGGTGCTGGCCTGCGGCAGCGGCGGCTCGGCGAGCGGCGCGCAGTACTTCGCGGCCGAGTTCATCGGCCGCTTCGAGCGCGAACGCCCGGGGCTTGCGGCGATCGCGCTCGGCGCCGACAGCGCCGTGATGTCGGCGATCGGCGACTGCTACGACTACACGCAGGCCTTCGCGCGCCAGGTGCAATCGCTCGGCGCGCCGGGTGACGTGCTGCTCGCGATCAGCGCCGATGGCAATGCCGCCAACGTCGTCGCGGCGGTCGATGCGGCGCGCGAGCGCGACATGACGGTCGTCGCGCTCAGCGGCCATGGCGGCGGCCGGCTGCGCGAGCGCCTGCTCGAGACCGACGTCCACATCTGCGTGCCGCACGAACGGGCCGCGCGCGTGCAGGAGGTGCACCTGCTGGTGCTGCACTGCCTCTGCGACGCGGTCGATCTGCAACTGCTTGGCGAACAGGATCTCGCATGACATCGACGTTTCGAACCCCCACGGTCATCCTTGCGCTTGTCGGGGCGTGCATGCTCAGTGCCTGCGCGCCGTTGCTGATCACCGGCGCCGTCGTCGGCGGGTCGATGCTCGTCACCGACCGGCGCACCTCGGGCGTGCAGATCGAAGATCAGGCCATCGAGATGAAGGCGATGACGCGCGTGCGTGAGGCGATCGGCGATCGCGGCCACGTCAACGTCGTCAGCTACAACCGCCAGGTGCTGGTGACGGGCGAGGTGCCGAGCGACGCCGACAAGGCCGCCGTCGCGCAATCGGTTTCGCGCATCGAGAACGTGCAGAGCATCGTCGACGAGCTGGCCGTGATGCCGGCATCGTCGTTCAGCGCGCGCTCGAACGACACGCTCGTCACGAGCAAGGTCAAGGCCAGCCTCGTCGACGCGAAAGACGTGATCGCCAACGCCTACAAGGTCGTCACCGAGCGCGGCACGGTCTACCTGCTGGGTCGCGTGACCGAGCGCGAGGCGAATCGCGCGGCCGAGATCGCGCGCAGCGTCGCCGGCGTGCAGAAGGTCGTCAAGGTGTTCGACATCGTCAGCGAGGCCGAGCTCGCCAACATGCAGACGCGCAGGTAGCGAAAGCCGTTCAGACGATCGTCAGGTGCTCGGTGCCGGCCGACAGGTCGGTGTTGCGGGCCCGGCTGCTGTTGAGCTTGATCTGCAGGCGCAGATCGTTGACCGAATCGGCGTTGCGCACCGCGTCCTCGTAGGTCACCAGGTGGCCTTCGTAGAGGTCGTACAGGCTCTGGTCGAAGGTCTGCATGCCCAGCTCGCGGCTGCGCTTCATAATCTCTTTGATCTCGGCAACCTCTCCCTTGAAGATCAGTTCCGAGATCAGCGGCGTGTTGAGCATGATCTCGACCGCCGCGATGCGCCCCTTGCCTTCCTGGCGCGGCAGCAGGCGCTGCGACACGAGCGCCTTCAGGTTCAGCGACAGATCCATCAGCAGTTGCGCGCGCCGCTCCTCGGGGAAGAAGTTGATGATGCGGTCGAGCGCCTGGTTCGCGCTGTTGGCGTGCAGCGTCGCCATGCACAGGTGGCCGGTCTCGGCGAAGGCGACGGCGTGGTCCATCGTCTCGCGGTCGCGGATCTCGCCCATGAGGATGACGTCGGGCGCCTGGCGCATCATGTTCTTCAGTGCCGCGCCCCAGCCGTCGGTGTCCACGCCGATCTCGCGCTGCGTCACGATGCAGTTCTTGTGCGGATGCACGAACTCGACCGGATCCTCGACGGTGATGATGTGGCCCCAGGAGTTCTCGTTGCGGTGGTCGACCATGGCCGCCAGCGAGGTGCTCTTGCCCGATCCCGTCGCGCCGACGAAGATCACCAGCCCGCGCTTGGTCATCGTCACGTCCTTGAGCACCTGCGGCAGGCCGAGCGAGTCGATCGTCGGCAGCGTCTTCGGGATCGTGCGCAGCACCAGGCCGATGTTGCCCTGCTGCACGAAGGCGTTGACGCGAAAGCGCCCGACGCCCTGCGGCGAGATCGCGAAGTTGCACTCCTTCGTGCGCTCGAACTCGGCGGCCTGCTTGTCGTTCATCACCGAACGTGCCAGCGCCAGCGTGTGCTGTCCGGTGAGCGGCTGGGGCGACACCTTCGTCACCTTGCCGTCGACCTTGATCGCCGGTGGGAAGTCAGCGGTGAGGAAGAGGTCCGAGCCGTTGCGCGACACCATCAGGCGCAGCAGGTCGTTGACGAACTTCGAAGCTTGGTCTCTTTCCATGACAACTCCCGATGGCAGGCGCGCGCGTGCGCGCAATCAGCTGCGTGACAACAAAGCGCTCAACCGCGCGCTGACCTGCCGCAGCCGCAGCGACAGGCGGCGCGACAGCGATGCCAGCAGCGCGAGGGCGAGCCGCGGATGGCGGTTCATCATTTCGTCGAGGCGGCGCGCGTCGATCACGGCCAGCGTCGTCGGCGTCAGCGTCGTGCAGGCGGAAAAGCGCGCGCCGGCGTCGAGCAGCGACATCTCGCCCAGCATGTCGCCCGCATGCGCCTCGGCGAGCCGCGCGCGGCCGCCCCAGGCCTGCACGCGGTCGACGGCGAGCGAGCCCTCGAGCACGACGACGAGATAGTCGCCCTGCTCGTTCTGGCCGATCACTTCCTGGTTCGCCGGCACCTGCGTGTATTCCATGTAGTCGGCCAAGTGCGCCAGGTCGTCGGCCGAAAGCGCCGCGAAATGGCGGTCTTGGCCCCACAGCTTGCAGAACAGCGTCGCGCCGCGCTTGCGATCGCACGGCTGGGCATGCACCTCGGCCGAGCGCGCGGCCCAGGTCGACTGCTGGATGCCGTCTTCGCTGCGCTCCTGGAACAGCGTCGAGAAGTAGCTCGACTCCGCGTCCTGCGGCGCCGCATCGCCCTCCGGCGCCTGACCGGTGAGCCGCTTAAAGAGCTTCTTCAAGGACGGACTCGTCGACGCTGCTGCGTGGGCATTCATCAGCCGGGGAAGTTTTCGGGGATCTTCGCCTTGCCGCGCGCCTCGGCGGGGGAAACGATGTTGCGGCGGACCAGCTCCGTCAGGTTCTGGTCCAGCGTCTGCATGCCGCTGGCGTTGCCGGTCTGAATTGCCGAATACATCTGGGCGACCTTGTTCTCGCGGATCAGGTTGCGGATCGCCGGCGTACCCAGCATGATTTCGTGCGCCGCGACGCGGCCCGAGCCGTCCTTGAGCTTGCACAGCGTCTGCGAGATCACGGCGACGAGCGACTCCGAGAGCATCGCGCGCACCATCTCCTTCTCGGCCGCGGGGAACACGTCCACGATGCGGTCGATCGTCTTGGCCGCGCTCGACGTATGCAGCGTGCCGAACACGAGGTGGCCGGTCTCGGCCGCCGTCAGCGCGAGGCGGATCGTCTCGAGGTCGCGCATCTCGCCGACGAGGATCGCGTCCGGATCCTCGCGCAGCGCCGAGCGCAGCGCGTTGGCGAACGACAGCGTGTGCGGCCCGACCTCGCGCTGGTTGACGAGGCACTTCTTGGACTCGTGCACGAACTCGATCGGGTCTTCGACCGTCAGCACGTGACCGTACTCGTTCTCGTTGAGATGGTTGACCATCGCGGCCAGCGTCGTCGACTTGCCCGAGCCCGTCGGGCCCGTCACCAGCACGAGGCCACGCGGCTTGAGCGAGAGCTCGGCGAACACCTTCGGCGCGTTGAGCTGTTCGAGCGTCAGGATCTTCGACGGGATCGTGCGGAACACTGCGCCGGCGCCGCGGTTCTGGTTGAACGCATTGACGCGAAAGCGCGCCAAGCCCTGGATCTCGAACGAGAAGTCGCACTCGAGCGTTTCTTCGTAGGCCTTGCGCTGCGCGTCGTTCATGATGTCGTACACCATGTCGTGCACCTGCTTGTGCTCAAGCGGGTCGACATTGATGCGGCGCACGTCGCCGTGCACGCGAATCATGGGCGGCAGGCCGGCGGAGAGGTGCAGGTCGGAGGCCTTGTTCTTGACCGAAAACGCCAGCAGCTGAGTGATGTCCATGGTGCCCCGAGCTATAACCTCGGTCCATTATGGCGACGATGGCGACGAACTTACAACAGGTGCAAGAGCGCATTGCCCGGGCCTGTGACGCGGCGCAACGCCCCGTGCAAAGCGTCACGTTGCTCGGCGTCACGAAGACCGTTGCGACCGAGACCGTGCGCGAGGCGCACGGCTGCGGCCTGCGCCGCTTCGGTGAGAACCATGTGCACGAGGCGGTCGAGAAGATGGCTGCGCTCGCCGACCTGCGTCCGCGACCCGAATGGCATTTGATCGGGCCGCTGCAGAGCAACAAGACGCGCCTCGCGGCCGAGCGCTTCGACTGGGTGCACAGCGTCGATCGCGTCAAGGTCGCCGAGCGCCTGAGCGCGCAGCGCCCGGCCGGCATGGCATCGCTGCAGGTGTGTCTGCAGGTCAACATCAGCGGCGAGGCGAGCAAGAGCGGCTTCGCGCCGTCCGAGGTCGCTGCAGCGGCCGACGCCGTCGTGCGGATGCACGGCCTGCAACTGCGTGGCCTGATGGCGATTCCGCGGCCTGTCGCGGGCTGCGAAGCGCAGCGCAGGCCGCACCGCGCGCTGCGCGAGCTGCTGGAAGATTTGCGCGCGCGCGGCCACGCGCAGCTCGACACCTTGTCGATGGGCATGAGCGACGATCTCGAAGCGGCCATCGCCGAGGGCGCGACGATCGTGCGCGTCGGCACGGCGATCTTCGGTCGGCGCTGACTTCTTCGGCTCGCAGTTGCGCGCCCGCCGCGTCGGAGGCCGCTCAGGGATAGAGGCCGCGTTCCTGGCGCGCCATCAGGATGCGCTCGCAGGCGACGGCGAAGGCCGCCGTGCGCAGCCCGATGCGATTGCGGTCGGCCGTGTCCCAGATCTTGCGCAGCGCGTCGACCATGATCTTGTCCAGGCGCAGGTTGATCTCGTCCTCGCTCCAGAAGAAGCTGGAGAAGTCCTGCACCCATTCGAAGTAGCTGACCGTCACGCCGCCGGCGTTGCAGATCACGTCGGGGACGACGAGGACGCCGCGGTCGGCGAGCACGTCGTCGGCGGCGGGCACCGTCGGGCCGTTCGCGCCTTCGAGCACCAGACGCGCCTTCAGCCGCGCGGCGCGCGCGGCCGACAGTTGCCCTTCCAGCGCGGCCGGGATCACGATGTCGCAGGGCAGGTCCCAGAACGCCTCGTTGTCCAGATGCTCACCGCCCGTGAACTGATGCACGCCACCCTGCTCGCGCACATGCGGCATCAGCGCCCCCATGTCGAGCCCGTTCGCGTTGTGTACGCTGCCGCTGTGGTCCTGCACCGCGACGATCTTCGCGCCGGCGCCCGCGAACAGTTCGGCCGCCGCTGAACCAACGTTGCCGAAGCCCTGCACCGCGACGCGCGCGCCGTCGAGCGGCAGGCCGATGCGGCGCGCCGCCTCGCGGCCGGTGACGAAGACGCCGCGGCCGGTCGCCTTCACGCGCCCGAGCGAGCCGCCCAGGTGGATCGGCTTGCCGGTGACGACGCCGCTCGCCGTCGCGCCGACGTTCATCGAGTAGGTGTCCATCATCCACGCCATCACCTGCGCATTGGTGTTGACGTCGGGCGCCGGGATGTCCTGCTGCGGCCCGATGATGATGCCGATCTCGCTCGTGTAGCGGCGCGTCAGGCGCTCGAGCTCCTTCATCGAGAGGCGTTTGGGGTCGACGCGCACGCCGCCCTTGGCGCCGCCGAAGGGCAGGTTGACGGCGGCGTTCTTCACCGTCATCCACGCCGCGAGCGCCATCACCTCCTCGAGCGTCACGTCGGGGTGGTAGCGCAGCCCGCCCTTGCCCGGCCCGCGCGACAGGTTGTGCTGCACGCGGTAGCCCTCGTAGTGCGCCACCGTGCCGTTGTCGAGCTCGATCGGCACGTCGACGATGAGCGAGCGCTTCGGGCGCTTGAGCGTCTCGCTCCAGCGCGCCAGCGGACCGAGGTAGGGGATCACGCGGTCGATCTGCGCGAGGTAGGTGCCCCACGGGCTGTCGGCAGTGGGCTGGACGTACGAAAGGGCGTTGCTCATCGGGTCCTCCTTGGGCACAGGCGGCCAGTGTCGCGAACGCCGGCGCTGCGATCAACCCTGCGGGGCCGGTGGCTACACTGGCAGCATGACAGTCTCGACGATCGCGTTCATCGGCGGCGGCAACATGGCGTCGGCGATCGCCGGCGGGCTGGTGAAGGCGGGCTGGCCGGCGGCCTCGCTGCTCGTCGTCGAGCCCGACGGTGCCCAGCGCGACCGGCTGCAGCGCGAACTCGGCGTGCAGACGCTGGCCCAGGCGGGCGCCGGGCTGGAGTCCGCCGGCCTCGTCGTCTGGGCCGTCAAACCGCAGGCTTTCTCGGCAGCGGCGGCGCAGTGTGCGGCGCACGTCGGCGCCGCGCTGCAGCTCAGTGTGATGGCCGGCATCCGCAGCGGTGCCATCGCGCGCGCCACCGGCAGCGAGCGCGTCGTGCGCGCCATGCCCAACACGCCGGCGCTGATCGGGCGCGGCTGCACCGGCCTGCATGCGCGCGCCGGCGTCGATGAGGCCCAGCGCGCGTTGATCGAACAGGTGCTCCAACCGACGGGCACGACGATGTGGTTCGACGCCGAGCACCACCTCGACGCCGTGACAGCGCTCTCCGGTTCGGGCCCGGCCTACGTCTTCTACTTCGTCGAGGCGATGATCGAGGCGGCGGTGCAGATGGGGCTGTCGGCCGACGACGGCCGCCGCCTCGCGCTGGCCACTTTCGACGGCGCGACGGCGCTGGCTGCGCAGTCGACCGACCCTCCGGCGCTGCTGCGCGAGCGCGTCACGTCCAAGGGCGGCACGACGCACGCCGCGATCACGGCGCTCGAGGCGTCCGGCGTCCGGCAGGCATTCGTCGCGGCGATGCTGGCGGCGCAGCGGCGCGCGCGCGAACTCGGCGACGAGTTCGGCCGCTGAGGCAGGCGTTCAGGCGACCGACGCCGCGCAGACGACGCCGGCGAACACGGCGAAGCCGAGCCAGTGGTTCTGCTTGAAGGCGCGAAAGCAGCCTTCGCGCGTGCGTTCGCGGATCCAGCGGTAGTGCAAGGCGGCGATCGCCGCGGCGGCCGCCAAGCCGGCGTAGAACGGCCAGCGCAAGCCGAGGTGCAGGCCGGCGGCGGCCCACATCGCGAGGAAGAAACCGTAGAACGCCATCACTGCGGCCACGTCCCAGCGGCCCAGCGTGATCGCCGAGGTGCGGATGCCGATCTTCAGGTCGTCGTCGCGGTCCACCATCGCGTACTCGGTGTCGTAGGCGAGCACCCAGAAGCCGTTGCCGACCAGCAGCCACCAAGCCAGCGCGGGCACCTCGCCCTGCACCGCCGCGAACGCCATCGGGATACCGAAGCTGAACGCCACGCCCAGCACGGCCTGCGGCATCGCGAAGAAGCGCTTGCTCAGCGGATAGAACAGCGTCACGCCGAGCGCCGCGAACGACCACAGCACCGCGGCGGTGCTGGTCGTGAGCACGAGCGCGAAGGCCACGAGCGCGAGCGCCGCGCCGACGAGGAGCGCCTCTCGCACCGGCAGTGCCCCGCTTGTCACGGGCCGCTGCGCCGTGCGCTTGACGTGACGGTCGAAGTCGCGATCGAGCACGTCGTTGACGCAGCAGCCGGCGCTGCGCATCACGATGGTGCCGAGCGTGAACACGGCGACCAGGTGCCAGCCGGGGAACGACTCGCCGCGCTGCAGCGTGGCGATCCACAGCGCCGACAGCGACGGCCACAGCAGCAGCAACCAGCCGGCCGGGCGGTTCCAGCGGACGAGGTCGAGCCACAGCGTGAAGTGTCGAGCCAGCGCCGTCATCAGCCGCCCTCCTGCTTGTGAAACACCAGCCCCGCGTGTTCGCGCAGCGCGTGAAAGCGGATCTTCGGCCAGTTGTCCTGCATCGCACGCAGCTCGCCAGCGTATTCGAGCAGCACCGTCGGCGCGTCGACGGCGTCGTAGGCGACGCGGTGCGCGTTGTGGTCGACGAAGCGCTGCAACTCCTTCGAGTCGTCGCATGTCACCCAGCGCGCCACGTTGTAGCGCGCCGGCGTGATGCGCGCCTTGCAGCCGTACTCGTGCTCCAGACGGTGTGCGACGACCTCGAACTGCAGCTGGCCGACGGCGCCCAGCAGCAGCACCGACCCGGCGGCCGGGCGGAACACCTGGATCGCGCCCTCTTCGCCGAGCTGCGTCAGGCCGGCGCGCAACTGCTTGGTCTTGAGCGGATCGGCGACCTCGACCGAGCGGAACATCTCGGGCGCGAAGAACGGCAGCCCGGTGAACTGCAACGCCTCGCCCTCGGTCAGCGTGTCGCCGAGCTGCAGCACGCCGTGGTTCGGGATGCCGATGATGTCGCCGGCGAACGCCTCGTCGAGCAGCTCGCGGCGCTGCGACAGGAACGACACGACGGTGTTGGGCCGCAGCTCCTTGCCCGAGCGCACGACCTTGAGCCGCATGCCGCGCTCGAAGTGGCCCGACGCGACGCGCACGAAGGCGATGCGGTCGCGGTGCGCCGGGTCCATGTTGGCCTGGATCTTGAAGACGACGCCGCTGAACTTGGGCTCCTCGGGGCGCACCTCGCGCTGGATCGCGGGGCGCGGGCCGGGCGGCGGAGCCAGGTCGACGAGGGCGTCGAGCACTTCGCGCACGCCGAAGTTATTGATCGCCGAGCCGAAGAACATCGGTGTCTGCCGGCCGGCCAGGAACTCGGCCTCGTCGAAGGACGGCGCGGCCTCGCGCACCAGCTCGATGTCGTGCCTGGCGTGCTCGTACTCGGCGCCGAAGCGCTCGGCATAGACCGGGTTGGCGATGCCCTGGAGGATCTCGTCGTTGTCGCGGTTGCGGTCCTCGCCGGGCGAGAACACGCGCATCTGCTCGTTGCGCAGGTCCATCACCCCGTGGAAGCGCTTGCCCATGCCGACCGGCCAGGTGAACGGCACGACGGCCATGCCGAGCTCGCGCTCGATCTCGTCCATCAGCGCCAGCGGCTCCTGCACCTCGCGGTCCATCTTGTTGACGAAGGTGAGGATCGGCGTCGAGCGCGCGCGGCAGACCTGCAAGAGCCGGCGCGTCTGCGGCTCGACGCCGTTGGCTGCGTCGATCACCATCAGCGCCGCGTCCACCGCCGTCAGCACGCGGTAGGTGTCTTCCGAGAAGTCCTGGTGGCCCGGCGTGTCGAGCAGGTTGACGACGCAGTCGCGGTATTCCATCTGCATCACCGAGCTGGCCACCGAGATGCCGCGCTGCTTCTCGATTTCCATCCAGTCGGAAGTCGCGTGGCGGCTCGCCTTGCGCGCCTTCACGCTGCCCGCGATCTGGATCGCGCCCGAGAACAGCAGCAGCTTCTCGGTCAGCGTCGTCTTGCCGGCGTCGGGGTGCGAAATGATGGCGAAGGTGCGGCGGCGGCGCACCTGGGTGGCGAGGTCGGCGGACATGGACGGGGATCGGTGCGCCGGCGCGGCGCGGAGTGCGAGCCCGCGATTATCGGCCTGAGGGCCCGAGCGACAGAAACGGCTTGACGACGCCGAGCACCTGCTCTGCATAACTCGCCGGCTGCCCCGGCGCGGCGGCCTGCAGCGCGCGCGCTGTCGCATCGATGCCTGCGCCGGCCGCCATCACCCAGGCGGCGATGTATTGCGCGGCGAGTCCGCCGGCTGCGGTGGCGACCGGGCCGCGCGCGTGGAACGGTTCGTCGAGCACGACGACGCCGGCCTCGACGAGCCAGGGCCGCGTCGCGGCGTCGGCGCAGGCCGGCATGCTGCCGAGCAGGCCGAGCCGCGCCAGCAGCAGCGTGCCCGAGCCTTGGCCGGCGACGCGCTGGCGGATCGGGTCGATCTGCAGGCGGTCGAGCAGCGCGCCGTTCTCGGCGATCGCGCGGGCGTACAGGCCGCCGGCGAAGACCACGGCATCGGCGTCGTTCGCCGCCTCCAGCGGCTGGTGCGCAGCGACCGTCACGCCGTGCATCGAGGTGACCTGCGCCGCGGGGCTCGTGATCGCGACGCTCCAGCCGTCGGGGCGCAGGCGGTGGATCAGGCCGAGCGCGACGAAGGCGTCGAGCTCGTCGAAGCCGTCGAACGTGACGATCGCGACGCGCACCGGGCGCTCCTCTGCCGCCTGGAGCGCGTCACTGCAGCAGCGAGCGCAGCATCCAGGCCGTCTTCTCGTGCACGTCCAGGCGCTGCGTCAGCAGATCGACGGTCGGCTGGTCGTTGGCCTTGTCCGCCGTCGACAGCACGCCGCGCGCCGTGCGCGCCACCGCCTCATGACCCTTGACGAGCAGCGCCACCATGTCCATCGCAGCGGGCGGCTCGGTGGGCACGTCGGCGATCGAGCTGAGCTTGCCGAACTGGCCGTACGAGCCCGGGGCGTAGTGGCCGAGCGCGCGGATACGCTCGGCTAGCAGGTCGACCGAGTTCCACAGTTCCGTGTACTGCAGCATGAACATGTCGTGCAGCGTGTTGAACATCGGGCCGGTCACGTTCCAGTGGAAGTTGTGCGTCGTCAGATACAGGGTGTAGGTGTCGGCGAGCACTTTCGACAGGCCGCCGGCGATCGCCGCGCGATCCTTGGCCGAGATGCCGATGTCGATCGCTTCGCCGCTGTCGCGCAGGGTGGTGTTCTTGGGCGGACTCTTCTTGGCCATGGAACGGTTCCTCGTGATTGCGTTGCTTGAATCGCCGACTTTAAGCGCAGTGCCGATGAAAGCAACGGCGGCAGGGTGCAAACCCGTGCCGCCGTTCTGGCGGGCGTCAGCCCGCTTCGTTCGCCGCAATGCCGAGCGCCTTCGCGACCCCTGCGCCGTAGGCCGGATCCGCCTGCATGCAGTTGCGGATGTGGCGCAACTGGATGTCGCGCGGTGCGTCGCCGATCGAGCGCGCCGTGTTGTCGAACAGCGCCTGCTGCTGCGCCGGCGTCATCAGGCGAAACAGCGCTCCCGGCTGCGAGAAGTAGTCGGTGTCGACGCGGTGGTTCCAGTGGTCGGCCGCGCCTTCGAGGCCGAGCGGCGGCTCCGAGTAGTCGGGCTGGTCGGCCCATTCACCGTCGCTGTTGGGCTCGTAGCCGATCGTGCTGCCGTGATTGCCGTCGACGCGCATGGCGCCGTCGCGGTGGTAGCTGTGCACCGGGCAGCGCGCCTGGTTCACCGGAATCAGGTGGTGGTTGACGCCCAGCCGGTAGCGTTGCGCGTCGCCGTAGGAAAACAGCCGCCCCTGCAGCATCTTGTCGGGCGAGAAGCCGATGCCCGGCACGACGTTGGCCGGGTTGAACGCCGACTGCTCGACCTCGGCGAAGAAGTTCTCCGGGTTGCGGTTGAGCTCCATCACGCCGACCTCGACCAATGGGTAGTCCTTCTTCGGCCACACCTTGGTCAGGTCGAAGGGGTGGTAGGGCACCTTCGAGGCGTCCCGCTCCGGCATGATCTGCAGGTAGAGCGTCCACTTCGGGAAATCGCCCTTCTCGATCGCCTCGTAGAGGTCGCGCTGGTGGCTCTCGCGGTCACGGCCGACGATCGACTCGGCCTCGGCGTCGGTCAGGTTCTTGATGCCCTGCTGCGTCTTGAAGTGGAACTTGCACCAGAACCGCTCCTTGTTCGCATTGATCAGGCTGAACGTGTGGCTGCCGAAGCCGTGCATGTGGCGGTAGCTCGCCGGGATGCCGCGGTCGCTCATCACGACCGTCACCTGGTGCAACGCCTCAGGCAGCGAACTCCAGAAATCCCAGTTGTTCTTCGCGCTGCGCAGGTTGGTGCGCGGGTCGCGCTTGACGGCGTGATTCAGGTCAGGGAAGCGCAGCGGCTCGCGCATGAAGAACACCGGCGTGTTGTTGCCGACCAGGTCCCAGTTGCCTTCCTCGGTATAGAACTTGAGCGCGAAGCCGCGGATGTCGCGCTCGGCGTCGGCCGCGCCGCGCTCGCCGGCGACGGTGGTGAAGCGCGCGAACATCTCCGTCTTCTTGCCGACCTGCGAGAAGATCTTCGCGCGGGTGTACTTCGTGATGTCACCCGTGACTGTGAACGTGCCGTAGGCGCCCGAGCCCTTGGCGTGCATGCGCCGCTCGGGGATCACTTCGCGGTCGAAGTGAGCCAGCTTCTCGAGAAACCAGACGTCCTGCAGCAGCATCGGGCCGCGCGGGCCGGCGGTCATCACGTTCTGGTTGTCGGCGACCGGTGCGCCGGCATTGGTGGTCAGCTTCTTGGTCATGGGGGGACTCCTTCCTCGTCGGGTCGCTGTGATGATTCGGAATAGCGTAACCCCTTTGAATAGCGAAGGCCAATTTCTAATGGCTAGTCGATCGATAGGCTGCATCGTGCCGCGCGGCCGATGCGTGGCGGTCAGTCGGTCAGCCGCGTCACGCCCTTGAGCGGACAGGCATAGACAGCGTTGCGCAGCGCCGCGATCGCCTCGTAGCGCGTGAAGCTGCGTCGCCACGTCAGCACGACGCGCCGCGTCGGCACCGGCTTGGCGAACGGCAGGTAGACGACGTGCGGCTGCGCCTCGGGCGGCACCGAGAGCTGCGGCACGACGGTGATGCCCATGCCCGAGGCCACCATGTGCTTGATCGTCTCGAGCGACGAACCCTCGAAGCTCTTGCGAATGCCCTCGGCGTCGCTCGAGAAGCGTGCGTATTCGGGGCAGACCTCGAGCACGTGGTCGCGAAAGCAGTGCCCGGTGCCCAGCAGCAGCATCGTCTCGTGCTTGAGTTCCTCGGCCGGCACCGACTTGCGCCTGGCCAGCGCGTGATGCGCAGGCACGGCGATCATGAAAGGCTCGTCGTACAGCGGCGCCACGGCCAGCCCCGTGTCAGGGAACGGCTCGGCCATGATGGCCGCGTCGAGCTCGCCGGTGCGCAGCATTTCGAGCAGCTTGACGGTGAAGTTCTCCTGCAGCACCAGCGGCATCTGCGGCACGCGCTCGATCATCTGCCTGACGAACATCGGCAACAGGTAGGGACCGATCGTGTAGATAATGCCCAGGCGCAGCGGCCCCGACAGCGGATCCTTGCCGCGCTTGGCGATCTCCTTGATCGCGGCGGCCTGCTCGATCACCGACTGCGCCTGGCGCACGATCTCTTCGCCCAGCGGCGTCACGCTGACTTCGCTGGCGCCGCGCTCGAACAGCTTGACGTCGAGCTCCTCTTCCAGCTTCTTGATCGCCACCGACAGCGTCGGCTGCGACACGAAGCAGGCCTCGGCCGCGCGCCCGAAATGCCGCTCCCGGGCGACGGCGACGATATAGCGCAGCTCGGTCAGCGTCACGGCACGACCTGCCTCACTTGGCCGCTGGCGCCATCGATTCGAGCCTCGCCAGATCGATGCCCTCGACGGCACCGCGGATGCGCGCCGCGTCGACGCGCGAGCCTTGCGCCTCGACCATCATGCCGTTGGGCAGCAGCACCATGTATTCGCCGTGGCTGCCATCCTTGCGGTACTGCTCGCGCACCGTGCGCTGGCCCTGCTTGTAGATCTTCTCGACCTGCGTGTCGGTCTCGCGGTCCGTCGTCATGTTGGCCCAGCTCGCCATCGCCAGGCCCGCCAGGCCGCCGGTGTCGGTGACGGTCAGCGCAACCTCCTGGTTGTCGTCGCCGCGGTAGGTCGCCCTGGCCACCGAGCTGGCCAGGCCCATGGCCGAGATGGTCTGTGCTTCCGACGAGGCGCGCTTGAGTCCGCCGATCGACTCGGGCAGCAGCGCCTTCAGCTCGGCCGCCGCGACGACGGCGCGCGCTTGCCCGCCTGCGATCGCGCCTGCCATCGCGGCGGCGGCCTGGCCCGCGGCCGCGCCATCCCCCGACTTCTGCGCGGCTTCCATCTGCTTGCCGGCTTCCTCCATCTTGCGCGCCATCTCTTCCATCTTCGAGGTGTCGATCTTCACCTCGCCCTGCGGCGTCTTGATCGTCACGTCGCCGGCGCCGCCGGCGCTGCCCATGCCCATGCCCATGCGGTGCGCGGGGCTGACGAGCGAGGTCAGCATCCCGATCACGACGCCCGCGACGATGCCGCACACGATGACGACGGCCGTGTAGGCCACCGCCTTGCCCGGCGGGCACTTCATCAGCACCGGCAGGCCGGTGTAGATCAGGTAGATCGAGTACAGCGCCGCGATCATGCCGAGGATCGCAAGCGATGGAATCAGGCTGAAGATGCCGCCGACAAAGCCCGCGGTCGCACCGTAGGCGACGACCTTCAGCGCGGCGATGCTGTTCTTCTGCCCGCCGAAGGTGGGCGCGAGCGCATTCACGATCAGCGCGATGACATAGATCATCGCCAGCGAGAGCGCGTAGCCGACGACCATCTGCACGAGTCCGGCGCCGAACGGGATGCGCACGCTCATGCCCATTGCGCCCATGCCGACGAGCGAGAAACCGATGAAAGTCGCGATGGCCGGTATGGCCGCCAGCGCCAGCACGTAAGGCACGTAGATCGACTGCACCGTCGCGGGCTCGGCGTCGATCGCCGGCCAGGTGCCCTTCGGGTTGAGCAGGATGCCCTTCGCGCGCTCGACGATCGACATGGCGTTCTCCCGGAACGGCGCGCGCCGACCGCGCAGCCTTGGTGGTGGACAGACGATCCCGCGACAACCACTGGCGGGGTGGGGCGATTCTAGGGGTGCGTGCGGCCGTTGCGCATCGGGCCGCGCCTGCTCAGGCTTTCAAGTAGTCGGCCTTGCTCGCCAGCCAGCGGTCGAGGTGCCGGCGCGCGGCGTCGGGGTGCTCGGCCAACAGGCGCGGCGCGAGTTCGCGCGCCTGCTGCAGCAGCGCGCCGTCGACGCCCAGGTCGGCGAAGCGCAGCAATGCGTCGCCGCTCTGGCGCGCGCCGAGGAACTCGCCCGGGCCGCGAATCTCGAGATCGCGGCGCGCGATCTCGAAGCCGTCGTGGGTCTGCGCCATCGCCTGCAACCGCGCCTTGCCGGTCTCCGACAGCGGCGGCGCGTACAGCAGCACGCAGACGCTGGCCGCTGCGCCGCGCCCGACGCGCCCGCGCAGCTGGTGGAGCTGCGCCAGGCCGAAGCGCTCGGCGTGCTCGACGACCATCAGGCTGGCGTTGGGCACGTCGACGCCGACCTCGATGACCGTCGTCGCGACCAGTACGGCGGTCTGCCCGCTCGTGAACCGCGCCATCGCCGCCGCCTTGTCGGCGGCCGGCAGGCGGCCGTGCAGCAGATCGACCGCGACGCCGGGCAACGCGGCGGCGAGCTGGGCGTGCGTCTCGGTCGCGTTGCGCAGGTCCATCGCCTCCGACTCGTGGATCAGCGGGCAGACCCAGTAGACCTGCCGGCCGCGTGCCGCCTCGTCGCGGATGCGCGCGATGACCTCGTCGCGGCGGCCGTCGGCAAATACCTTGGTCAGCACCGGCGTGCGCCCCGGCGGCAGCTCGTCGATCGTGCTCACGTCGAGGTCGGCGAAATAGCTCATCGCCAGCGTGCGCGGGATCGGCGTCGCGCTCATCATCAAGAGGTGCGGTTCGAGACTCGTGGGCCCCCACGTCGCCTTCGGCTCCTGCCCCCCGAGGGGGCGTCCGCCGGCTTGGGGCGGCCCGGCGCCGTCGGCTTGCTCGCGCAGCTTCTGCCGCAGCGCAAGCCGCTGCGCGACGCCGAAGCGGTGCTGTTCGTCGACGATGGCCAGCGCCAGGCGCGCGAATTCGACGTCGTCCTGGATCACGGCGTGCGTGCCGATGACGAGTTGCGCGTCGCCCGACGCCACGGCGTCGACCATCGCCTTGCGCGCCTTGCCCTTGCGGCTGCCGGTCAGCCACGCTGTCGTCACGCCCAGCGGCTCGAGCCAGCCGATAAGCTTGCGGAAATGCTGCTCGGCGAGGATCTCGGTCGGAGCCATCAGCGCGCACTGCCAGCCGGCGTCGATCGCGACGGCCGCGGCGAGCGCCGCGACCACCGTCTTGCCCGAGCCGACGTCGCCTTGCAGCAGCCGGTGCATCGGCCGCGCGAGCGCGAGGTCGGTCGCGATCTCGTCGGCGACGCGGCGCTGCGCCGCCGTCAGCCCGAACGGCAGCGCGGCGAGCAGCCGCTCGTGCAGGCCGCCTGTCGCGCTGCGCAGCGCCGGCGCGCGCAGCGCTGCGCGCTCGCGCTGCGCTACGCGCTGCGAGAGCTGCTGTGCGAGCAGTTCCTCGAACTTGAGCCTCTGCCACGCCGGATGCGTGTGGTCTTCGAGCGTGGCGAGGGCGGCGCCGGGCGGCGGATGGTGCAGGTACTCCAGCGCCTGCCTCAGCGTCGGCCAGTGCGCCGCGGCCGGCGGCAGCATCGCTGCCGGCAGCGTCTCGTCGAGCCGGGCGCGCGCCAGCGCAGCAGCGACGGCCTTGCGAAGGTAGGCCTGCGGCAGTTGGGCGCTGGCCGGATAGACCGGCGTCAGCGCCGTCGGCAGCGGCGTGCCGGCATCGACGGCCTTGAACGTCGGGTGCACCATCTCGCGGCCGAGGAAGCCGCCGCGCACCTCGCCGCGCACGCGCACGCGCGCGCCGGTGGCGAGCGTCTTCTGGTGCGACGGGAAGAAGTGCAGGAAGCGCAGCACCAGTTCGTCGCTGCCGTCGTCGATGCGCACGACGAGCTGGCGGCGCGGGCGGAACTCGACGCGGCACTCGCGCACCGTGCCTTCGACCTGCGCCGTGTCGCCATCGCGCACGCGCGCGATCGGCACGATGCGCGTCTCGTCCTCGTAGCGCAGCGGCAGGTGCAGCGCGAGGTCGATGTCGCGCACCAGGCCGAGCTTTTCCATTGCCCGTTGCGGCGCAGACTTGCGCGTCTCGCGGTCGGGCGTCGGCGTCGCGTCGGGCATGGAACAATTCTGCCCTCCCTCGCGCCATGTCCCATCCCACCGACCGCCGCTACACGCTCGCCGACTTCGACTACGAGTTGCCGCCCGAGCTGATCGCGCAGCATCCGGCGGCCGAACGCAGCGCGTCGCGCCTGCTCGACGGGCGCGGCGCCGGGCCGGTGGACCGCGCGTTCCGCGACCTGCCGGCACTGCTCGACGCCGGCGACCTGCTCGTCTTCAACGACACGCGCGTCATCAAGGCGCGGCTCTACGGCGCCAAGGCCAGCGGCGGCAAGGTCGAGGCGCTCGTCGAGCGCGTGCTGCCCGGCTCCGAAGTGCTGGCCCAGCTGCGCGCGAGCAAGTCGCCCGCGGCAGGCAGCCGCCTGCGCTTTGCCGACGCCTTCGACGCCGAGGTGCTCGGCCGCGGCGGGCCCGACGGCAGCCTGTTCCGGTTGCGCTTCGCAGGCGATCCGCACGCTCTGATCGAGCGCCACGGCCACGTTCCGCTGCCGCCCTACATCACGCATGCCGACACGAGCGACGACGAACGCCGCTACCAGACGGTGTTCGCCGCGCGGCCGGGCGCCGTCGCCGCGCCGACCGCGGCGCTGCACTTCGACGAAGCGCTGCTCAACACGCTGCGCGTGCGCGGCGTCGGCATGGCGCGGGTGACGCTGCACGTCGGCGCCGGCACGTTCCAGCCGGTGCGCGTGGCCGACATCGCGCAGCACCGCATGCACAGCGAGTGGTTCGAGGTCGGTGCCGACACGGTCGCCGCGATCGCGGGCACGCGGGCCGCCGGCCGGCGCGTCGTCGCCGTCGGCACGACGACGCTGCGCGCGCTCGAATCGGCCGCTCTCGGCGGCGCGCTCGAGCCCGGCGCGCGCGAGACCGACATCTTCATCACGCCGGGCTTCGAGTTCCGCGTCGTCGACGCGCTCGTCACCAACTTCCACCTGCCGCGCAGCACGCTGCTGATGCTCGTCAGCGCCTTCGCCGGCCACGACCGCGTGTTCGCGCTGTACCGGCATGCCGTGGCGGCGCGCTACCGCTTCTTCAGCTACGGCGACGCAATGCTGCTGGCGCGCTGAGCCGTGTCGTCGTCAGCGGTGCAGCAGCGCCGTTGCGCAGCGCCGCCGGTAGTCACCGCGACGCCTCGCCGGGCGTCGCCTCGGCGGGCGGCAGGCCGGCGAGGCCGCGCGCGAAGCCGGCGGCGCTCGGCCGGTCGAGGTAGATGCAGCGCTTGCCGGTGCGCTTGCAGTGGTCCTTGACCAGCCAGTAGGCGTTGTGGCTGATGCAGCCGGCCTGGCAGACGACGAGGTCGGCCGCGCCAGCCGGGCGCAGCGTTGCAGGTCGGCGCGCGCCATCGCGCCGGCCGCGTGCTGGTGCATGTGCACGCAGCGATGGATCGCCTCGGCGACGGCGTCGTCGCGGCGCGGGTGCGTCTGGGCGGCCCACAGCGCGGCGCCGATCGCCCTTTCCTCCGCGGCCTCAAGGAACTGCGTCTGCAGCGCGTCGGCCGTCTTTGTCGTGGCGAAGCGGCGGATCGCGAAGGCGTGCCGCTTGTCGAGTTCGCGTTGCAGCGCCTCGGCCACCGGCCCGCGCTGGCGGCACGACCCGACCAGCCCGACGTGGACTTCGTAGTCGTCGCGCGGCTCGCAGCAGCGGAACAGTCGCTCGTAGAGCCGGCGCGCCGCCGTCGTCGACAGGCACGCGCCGATCAGCGCGCAGTGGTGCAGGACGGGCAGGTCCCACACGCGGCGGCGGCGTGATCCGGTCGCGGGCGCACGCGAAGCATCGGGGGGTGCCTGCACGACGCCGGGGCCGGGCTGCATCCGATGCGCTTCACACATCGCCATGCTCCGCGAGCGCCGGCGGCGCGCTGGGCAGGTCCAGCATCATCCTCCTCCTGAGGGTGAGGCACTGGCTGGCGCGCGCTGGCTGGTGCAGTGGGCGGTGGAGCTACTTCGTGAGGATCAGCTTTCCGAGCGCCGTCTGGCGCAGCCGATAGATCGCGCCGCGATGCTCGATGCGCAGCTCGGTGCCGCGGCCGAACAGCTGCTCGCTGCGCACCAGCGGCGGCAGCGGCGCGCTGTCCGCCATGCCGGCGGCGGCGCCGACGGTCTGCGGCCGCAGCGGAGGCTTGTCTCTCGATGAGGCGGTCATTGCTTCAGCGTGTTTCGGGTTCGCTGACGAAACCGACCTTGGACAGGCCGGCGTGCGATGCGTCGGCCAGGGTCTGCGCGACGAAGCGGTAGGCGACCGACTGGTCGGCGCGCAGGTGCAGCTCGGGCTGCGGCTGCTTCGCGCCCTCGACGCCGAAGCGGCGCGCGGCCTCGTCGCGCGCGACGACCTCGCCGTTCCAGTACAGCGTGCCGGCGGCGTCGATGGCCAGCTCGATCTCCTCGGGCTTGAGCACATTGGGCTGCGCGCTCGCCTTCGGCAGGTCGAGCTTGACGGCGTGCGTCAGCAGCGGCGCCGTGACGATGAAGATGACGAGCAGCACGAGCATCACGTCGATCAACGGCACCATGTTGATCTCGGACATTGGCGCGTTGCCGCGGTGGTTGTCGAAGCTGGCGAAGGCCATGGCGTGCTCCCGATCCGCCTCAGCCCTGCGCGGCGACGTCGAGGCTGTGCACCTTGGACGGCGGCGGCGCCGCGTCGGCGCGCAGCGACTGGCCTGTCGACAGGAAGGTGAACAGCTCGTGCGCGAAGGCGTCCAGGCGCGCCGTCAGCACGCGGTTGCTGCGCACCAGGGCGTTGTAGCCCATCACCGCGGGGATCGCGACCGCGAGCCCCAGGCCCGTCATGATCAGCGCCTCGCCGACCGGCCCGGCCACCTTGTCGAGCGTGCCGGAGCCGCTCATGCCGATCGCCACCAGCGCGTGGTAGACGCCCCAGACGGTGCCGAACAGGCCGACGAAGGGCGCCGTCGCGCCGACGGTGGCGAGCACCGACAGGCCGCTCTCGAGCTTCATCGTCTCTTCGTCGAGCACCTTCTTGATCGTGCGCGTGAGGAACTCCTGCGCGCTGCCCGCTTCCTCGAGCTTGGCGGCGCCGTAGCGCGCGTGGTGCACCTGCGCGTGCATCGCGTGCGCCGTCAGGTGCGAGAACGGGTCGCGCACGCCGTGCGCCGTGATCTCGTGCTGCACTGCTTCGAGCGAGGTCGCGTTCCAGAACAGACGCAGGAACTTGTCGCCGCGCGAGCGGCGCAGCCACTGTGCCGCGCTCTTGGAGACGATCAGGGCCCACGACGCGACCGACATCACGACGAGCACGACAAGCAGGAAGCGCGCGATGGCGTCGCTTTGCGCGAGGAAGTGGCCGAAGCCCAGCGAGGGCACGGCGGTGACCGCGGCGGCGGTGTTGACGGTCTCGTTCACGGTGGTTACTCCAGGTCGAATTCAATCGGTGCCGGTGCCCAGACGGGCAGCGCCACGCCGTTCTCGGTGTAGGGCCTGAAGCGCGCGTCCTTCATCGCTTCGAGCGCGGCGTTGTCGAGCCGCGCGTGGCCCGACGACTGCTGCACCGTGATCTGACGCGGCAGACCCTTCTCGTCGATCAGCACGCGCAGCACGACGCGGCCCGACTCGCCGCTGCGTCGCGACATCGCGGGGTAGACGGGCGCCGGCGGCCGCGTGTACTGCACTGCCGTCGCGGCCACCGTCTTGGGAGTCGGCAGCGGCGCAGGCGGAGCCGGCTCGGGCGGCGTGTTGACGGCGACCACGGGCGGCGGCGGCTCGGGCGGCGTGGGCTCGGCGACGAAGACCGGCGGTGCCGGGGCCGGCGTCGGCGCCGCCGTGATCAACGGGGCCGGGCGCGGCTTCTCGACGACGGGGCGCGACGGCGGCGGCGGCGGGGGCGGCACTTCAGGCTTGGGCGGTGCCAGCGTGATGAAGTCGATCAGCAGCGGCGCGGCCTGCACGACGCTCTGGCGCACCGCGTCGACCTGCAGCAGCGCCCAGCCGAGGGCGACGTGTGCGGCCAGCACGCCGGCGATCGTCGGCAGGTGGCGCCAGGGCCGCGGCTCGGGCTCGTGCAGCAGTTCGATCCAGTCGGAGGCGGTGGCGGTCAGCACTTGCGGGGCGTGCGGCAGCATGGCGGCGGCTTTGCTTTCGGCGGTGAGCGGCTGGCTGCGTCAGAACTTGTAGGCTGTCGTCAGCTGCAGCGTGCGCGGCTTGCCCGGGATGTAGTGGCCGCGGTAGAGCATGTCGGCATAGATCTTGTCGGTCACGTTGAACAGGTTGAACTTGAACGACAGCGGCCCTTCGACGTACTCGGCCATGAGGTCGGCCGTCATGAACTTCGGCGCAACGATCGGCGCCGTCGTGCCGATGGGCTTGTCGCTGCTGCGCGCATTCAGGCCGCCGCCGACGCGCCACTTCTGCGTCAACCGGTAGGTCGACCAGATCGAGCCGGAGTGGCGCGGCGTCAGGCCCGGGCGCGTGTCCTTGGCTTCGAGGCTGCCGGCGGGTGCGTTGTCGATGTTGGCGCTCGGGATCCAGGTGTAGGAGCCGAACACTTCCCATGCCGGCGTGATGCGGCCGGCGAGGTCGATCTCGAAGCCCGCGGCGTGCCGCTTGCCCGACAGCAGGTAGGCGTCGGCGATCAGCGGGTCGGTGTTGCGCTCGTTGAACTTCGTCGCGTGAAACAGCGCCAGGCGCGTCGTGAAGCGGTTGTCGCGCCAGTCGAGCTTGGCGCCCAGCTCGACATTGCGGCTGCTCTCAGGCGGCGTGTTGGCGCCGCGCACGTCGAGCGAGTAGGTATCGCCCGACGTGTTGAACGAGGTGCCGTAGGAGAGGTGGTACGACTGCGTCGGCGTCGGCTGGTACAGCACGCCGAAGCGCCGGCTCCACACCGAGTCGGTGCGCGAGCGCGACGCCGTCACGGCACCGAGCGTGGCGTTCTGCGCCGAGTAAGTGTTGTAGTCGCCGCCGAAACGGTCCCAGCGCAGGCCGGCGAGCAGCTTCCAGTGTTCGGCGACCTGGGCCAGATCCTGGAAGTGGACACCGAGGCCCTTGGCGTCGAAGTCGGAGGTCTTCGTCAGCACGCGCAGCGACTCGTCGACCCAGGCGCCGTCTTCGGGCGTGCCGACGGTGATGTCGGGCTTGATCAGCACCGGGCTGCCCTGGCGCAGGCCGTTGACGCGCTTGCTCTCGATCGCCAGGTCGGCGCCCGTCGTCACGGCATGCTCCATCCCCAGAGCTTGGAACTTGACGCTGTAGTCGCTCTGCAGATAGGCGACGGTCATGTCCTGGTTCTTGAGCTGCACGCCGTTGCCGCCCGATCGGCGCAGCACCGTGCCCGGGCCGAAGTTGGCCGCCGTGACGGCCGCGCCGCCGGGCTGCGCCGCGGCCGGCGCGAAGCGCACCGCGCTGGCGCGCAGGTCGCGGAAGTATTCGCCGATGCGCAGTGCCGTCTGCCACTGCGCGCCGTCGCGAAAGCGGTGCACGTGGGTCAGCGTGGCGAAGGTCGCGCCCGACTTGTTGTAGTCGCTCGCCATGCCGTAGTAGTCGCGGCCGCTGACGCCGGCGATGATCGTGTTCTCGAGCCACGGCAGGCCGTAGTGCACGCCGTTCTTGTTGTAGAGGTGGTAGAGGCCGATCGTGAACTCGTCGGCCGTGCCGATGCCCCAGCGGTAGGTCGGTGCCAGGCCGTACTTGTCGATCGGTGCGCCGTGGTTGTCGCCCGTGTTGAGCATGCCGGTCAGGCGGAACGCGGCGTTGTCGCCCGTCTTGACGTTGAAGTCGCCGACGGCGCGCAGGTAGTCGGCATTGCCCATCGTGACGGCGATCTCGTTCTGGTCCATCAGCATCGGCTGCTTGCTGACCTGGTTGGCCGCGCCGCCGGTCGAGCCGCGGCCGAACAGCATCGACGCCGAGCCGCGCAGCAGTTCGAGGCGGTCCCAGTTGAACGAGTCGCGGTCATAGAACGCCGGGTCGCGCACGCCGTCGATGAAGATGTCGCCGGTGCTTTGCAGCGAGAAGCCGCGCAGGCGGATGTCTTCCTCGCCGCCCTCGGCGGCCTGGAACGTGATGCCGGCGGTGGCCTTGAGCGCGTCCTTGAGCGTGTCGAGGTTGCGATCGTCGAGCAGCCGCTCGGTGACCACCGTGATCGACTGCGGCACGTCGCGCAGTTCCTGCTGGCCCTTGCCGATCGTCGTCGTCGTCGCGCGCACGCTGTCCCTGCCCTGCCGCTCCGACGCGCCCTTCACCGTGACCTGCGGCAGCGCCGGCTCGGCGGCGGGCGTCACGGTCTGCGCCAGCGACAGCGAGACGAAGCCGAAGCCGGCGGCGAGCGCGCCCAGCGGCGCCAACGAGCCGGGGCCGCGGCGCGCGGGCCGCGGCGTGAAATCGGGAGCTGCGCCGCGCGGCGGGCAGGGTCGCTGGGTCATCGAATACTCCTCGGGGGTTCTTTTCACTGTGACGGAGGGATTCGCTGGCGACGGCTGGCGAGGTACGTTCAGGAGACATGCGCAACGCAATGATAACGATTCTTATTCACGATGACAAGAAGCGGTACGCCGCGCGGCGACAATCGCCCGATGCTTCGCTTCGAACTGCTGGGCGCCGAAGGGCGCGCGCGGCGCGGCCGCCTGACGCTGCGCCGCGGCGTCGTCGAGACGCCGGCCTTCATGCCCGTGGGGACCTACGGCACGGTCAAGGGCGTCATGCCGGCGACGCTCGAGGAGATCGGCGCCCAGATCATCCTCGGCAACACCTTCCACCTGTGGCTGCGCCCGGGGCTCGACGTGCTGCGCACGTTCGGCGGGCTGCACCGCTTCGAGGGCTGGCAGCGGCCGATCCTCACCGACAGCGGCGGCTTTCAGGTCTGGTCGCTCGGCGAGATGCGCAAGATCAGCGAGCAAGGTGTCGCGTTCGCGTCACCGATCAACGGCGACCGCCTGCTGCTGACTCCCGAAGTCAGCATGCAGATCCAGACCGTGCTCGACAGCGACGTGGCCATGCAGTTCGACGAGTGCACGCCGTACCAGACCGCCGGCCACCTGACGACCGAGACCGAGGCGCGCGCCTCGATGGAGCTGAGCCTGCGCTGGGCGCGACGCTGCCGCGACGAGTTCGAGCGCCTGGCCAACCCGAACGCGCTGTTCGGCATCGTGCAGGGCGGCATGTACGAGCCGCTGCGCGAGGCCTCGCTCGAGGCATTGGTCGCACTCGACCTGCCGGGCTATGCGGTCGGCGGCGTCAGCGTCGGCGAACCGAAGGAGGAGATGCGACGCATCGTTGCCCACACGCCGCACCGCCTGCCGTCAGGCAAGCCTCGTTACCTGATGGGCGTCGGCACGCCGGAGGACTTGGTCGATGGCGTGGCCAACGGCGTCGACCTGTTCGACTGCGTGATGCCGACGCGCAATGCGCGCAACGGTCATCTGTTCACGCGCTTCGGTGACCTGCGCCTGCGCAACGCGCGTCACAAGAGCGACGAGCGGCCGCTCGACGAGACCTGCGGCTGCTACACCTGCCGCTGCTTCAGCCGCGCCTACCTGCACCACCTCGACCGCTGCGGCGAGATGCTGGGGCCGATGCTGACGACGCTGCACAACCTGCACTACTACCTGAACCTGATGCGCGAAGTGCGTGCGGCGATCGACGCAGGGCGCTTCGAGGCCTTTCGCGCGCAGTTCGCGAGCGATCGCGCGCGCGGCGTTTAGTCGCGCCGCCTCTCGATCCCGGCCGCGCGCAGCACGGCCTCGGTGTCCTCGCCGAGCGTCGGCGCGCGCCGCACGATGGCGCCCGGCGTCGCCGAGAGTTTGGGCACGATGCCGGGCACTTCGACGGCGAGGCCGTCGGGCGTCATCACCGTCTCGATCATGCCGCGCGCGCGGTAGTGCGGGTCTTCGGCGATGTCGCGTGCGGTGTAGATGCGCCCGGCCGGCACCTGCACCGCGTTCAGCACTTCGAGCACGTCGGCGACGCTGCGCGCCGCGGTCCAGGCGCCGATCGCGGCGTCGATCTCGGCCACGCGCTGGACGCGGCCGACGTTGCTCGCGAGCGCCGGGTCGGCGCCGAGGTCGTCGCGGCCGATCGCTGTCATCAGGCGCCGGAAGATGGAGTCGCCGTTGCCCGAGACGAGCACGTTGCCGTCGCTGCACGGGTAGGCGTTGCTCGGCGCGATGCCGGGCAGTGCCGAGCCGGCCGGCTGGCGCACGACGCCGAACGCGCTGTATTCGGGCAGCAGGCTCTCCATGCAGTTGAAGACGGCTTCGTACAGCGCGACGTCGACCACCTGGCCGCGGCCCTTCGGTGCCACGGCGTCGACGCTGCGCCGGCGCTGGTGCAGCGCCATCAGCACGCCGATCACGCCGTGCAGCGCAGCCAGCGTGTCGCCGATGCTGACGCCGACGCGCACCGGTACGCGGCCCGGCTCGCCGCTCAGGTGGCGCAGACCGCCCATCGCCTCGGCGATGAGGGCGAAGCCGGGGCGGTCGCGGTACGGCCCGTCCTGGCCGTAGCCGCTGATGCGCAGCATGACGAGGCCCGGGTTCGCGGCGCTCAGGCTCGCGTAGTCGAGGCCCCAGCCTTCCATCACATCGGGCTTGAAGTTCTCGATCAGCACGTCGGCTTCGGCGATCAGCGCGCGCACGATGTCGCGGTCGGCGGCGTCGCGCAGGTCGAGCACGACGCTCTTCTTGTTGCGGCTCTGCACCTGCCACCACACGCTGGTGCCGTCGTGCAGCAGCCGCCACTGGCGCAGCGGGTCGCCCTGGCCCGGCGCCTCGATCTTGATCACGTCGGCGCCGAAGTCGGCGAGCGTCTTGCCGGCGAACGGGCCGGCGATCAACTGGCCGAGTTCGACGACGCGGATGTCGGTCAGCGGGCCGGGGTGCGGTGCGGGCTGCATGCCCGCACTGTAGCGGCGCGTCGCGGGCGTCAGCGCGCTACGGGCGCGGCGACGGCGGCGGTCGCCAGCGGCGCCGCGTCGATGCGCTGGAGGATCGGCCGCGCCACGCGGGCCGGCTGGTCGAGCAGCGGCGCGAGCGGGCTGCCGAGCCGATGCGCCCAGGCGACGACGCTCTGCGACGGCTCGTGCGGCAGGCGCTTCCACGGATCGGCGCCGCGCGCGAGCAGGTAATCGACGAGCGCGCGCTGCCGCGCCGGATCGGCGACGAAGGCGGGCGTCAGCACGCGGGCCAGCGGCACCCACGGGAGCTGATTGCCTTGCGTTGCCGGAACGCGGTCGGCCAGCTCGGGCAAGCGCGCCATCCACCAGTCGAGCGCGTACCAATCAGCCAGGCGCAGCGCTTCCTCGTATCCGCCCGGCAGGCGCGCCGTCTGGCCGCCGAACGCCGCGCGCGCCGTGTGGCCCTGCGTTTCGAGCGCGCGCGCCAGCGGCGAGCTGAGGTGGCTCGGGTGCAGCGCGCCGAGCGGGCTGAACGCCAGTTCGTCGGCGGGCAGCAGGCCGAGGGCGAGCCAGTCGTCGAGCACTGTCGCGAGGCCGGTCTCGTGTGCCGATGGGCAACTGAACAATCGCATCACGTCGTGGTGGATAGCGCGCGCGTCGGCCTGCGCCAGCCAGCGCAGTGCCTGGCGTTCGGCAGGTGTCGCGGCGTCGAAGGCCGGGCAGGGGTGTTGCGCGGCCAGCGCGACGAGCGGCGCCTGCGTGCAGTGCTCGGGCTGCGCGCCCTTGGCGATCAGCTCGGGCAGCACGGGCCAGAACGCCGGGTCGCGCGCCGCCAGCGTCAGCGGGCACTGCGGCAGGCCCGAGGCCGCGATGTCTTCGCTGCGCAGGCTGCCGGCCTCGAACGGCGCGCAGCGCGAACGCAGGGCGCGGTCGACGCTGTTGAGCCTGACGCAGGGCGTCGGGTCGCCTTCCGTCAGCACGCTGTGCGCATGCGCGACCACGATCGCCGTCGTGCAGCCGCTGCCGAGCACGGCGGCGAGCGCGAGAGCGGCGGAGGTAGCGGCGCGTTGCAGTGGTTTCATTTGCTTCCCGGGCCGGCGGTGTGCCGGGAAGGCCATCAAGAAACGTGCCTTGTTCACGAACGACGCGGCGCGTCGCCTGCGGGTAAGGATTCGTGACGCGCCTCAGTACCGCCCGGCCGCTCCGAAGGTACTGAGCGCCCCCTCGGGGGGGCAGCGAGCGCAGCGAGCGTGGGGGCTTCGCTTCAAGCCGCGCGCTGTTCGAGCAGATAGTTCGCGCCGTCGTACTGGCCGAGCGCATCGACCAGGAACGGCAGCTCGGCCTGCAGCGTGTCGTGCAGGCCGAACGGCGCGTTGACGACGAACATGCCGCTGCCCACGAGACCGAAGCCGCGCGCATCGGGCTGCTGCACTGTCAGCCGCGCATGCAGCCAGCCGCGCTTGGCCTGCGCATCGGCGACAGCCTGCAGCCGGCGCGGCAGCTGCTGCGATTCGAGCGTCTGCAACTGCGGATACCAGATCACGACGACGGCGTCGGCGAATCGCGTCAGCGCTTCGCGCAGCGCCGCGACCACCTTCGCATAGTCCGTCTTCAGCTCGTAGCTCGGGTCGATCAAGACCACACCGCGTCGCGAGGGAGGCGGCAACTCGCCCTTAAGCGCCGCGAAGCCGTCGCCCTGCGCGACCTGCGTGTTCGGATACCGGCCCAGGTAGGCGTCGAGGATGCGGTGGTCGGTCGGATGCAGCTCGAAGAGGCGCAGACGGTCGATGGGACGCAGCAGCATCTGGGCGAAGGCCGGCGACCCGGGGTACTGGCGCAGCTTGCCGCCGTCGTTGAAGCGGCGCACCAGTGCGACGTAGGCGGCGACGGCCGGCGGCAGGTCGTCGCGGCCCCACAGACGACCGATGCCGTCGGCGAATTCTGCCTTCTTGAGCGCGTGGCGGCCTTCGAGCGAATAGCCGCCGGCGCCGGCGTGCGTGTCCACGAGGGTGTAGGGCTTGTCCTTGGCAGCCATGTGCGCAAGCACCTGCACCAGCACGACGTGCTTGAGCACATCGGCATGGTTGCCGGCATGGAAGGCGTGGCGGTAGGCAAGCATGGGGTTTCAGCGCGGCGGCGGCTGCAGGCCGGCGCTGCGCGCGACGATGCGCCGGGCGGCCGGTCCGGCCAGCCAACGTCCAAACAGCTTGCCCGCCGGGTGGCTGGTGCGAAACGAGCGCTGCACGTTCAGGCTCGTGGCGAGCCTCGGGTCGCCCTCGACCAGCACACCCAGGCCCGCTTTCGCCGCCACCGGGGCGGCGAGCCAGCTCGCGCGGTCGACGAGCGTGCAGGCGCCCGCATCGCGCGCCTGCTGCAACAGGCCGGGGCCGCCGGCCGAGGCGTCGCGGTACCACGGCGCCTGCGGCGCAATGCCTGCGGCGCGCCACAGCGCCTGTTCGGCGAGGTGCGTGCCGGAGCCGTCGGAGCGCGTTAGGAAGGGAGCCTTCGCCTGCGCGATGCGACCGAGCGCCACTGCTGCGTCGCGTTGCCCTTTGATGCCGAGCGGATCGCTTCCCTTTTGCTGGGGCCCTGCGATGAGGAAGTCGGTGCTCGCCAACAGTCGCCGGTCGTGCGCCAACCCGGCCGCTTCGAGCCGCGCTTCGAGGGTCGGTGCATGGGTGGCGGCGGCGTCGAGTTCGCCGCGTTCGAGCGCGTCGAGCAACGCGCTGCTCGGCCCCGGCACGATGTCGAAGGCCAGGCCGGTGTCGGCGGCGAAGCCGCGGCGCAACGCCGCTGCCAGGCCGCACTCGGCGAGCAGCCGCTCGAAGCCGACACGCAACGCCGCGCCGCGCTGCGCCGAAAGCGCTTGGGCGGGAGCCGCGAGCCACACGCAAGCCGTGGCTGCCAACAGGATTCGGCGCTGCATCATGAGCCGATCTTAAAGGGGTGGGAACGGAGGGCATGGGGTCATGCGGCATTTGCATGAGGCACCCCGGGGGCCGGTGGTGACGCGACCGTACACTGCCGTGACAATCATTTCGACGAGGGTGGGGCGTTGCGATCCGGCGCCTTGGCCTGCACACCGCCCGCGACCCGGACAAGAGCGGAATTCGGCCAGTCTCGCTGCGCGGGGCTGTCCCGATCCCGCTTTTCTTGTCTCTGCAGATTGGAAACCGCAATGAACCAACCCGTCATGGAAGGGCTCAAGCTCAACGTCCCGCCCCACATCAAGCACGAGCGCCTGATCGCCTGGGTGGCCGAGATCGCCGCGCTGACGCAGGCGCGCGATGTCTACTGGTGCGACGGCAGCCAGAAGGAGTACGAGCGACTGTGCACCCAGCTCGTCGAGGCGGGGACGTTCAGGAAGCTCAACCCCGAGTTGCGCCCCGGCAGCTACCTCGCGCTCAGCGACCCGAGCGACGTCGCCCGCGTCGAAGACCGCACCTTCATCTGCTCCACGCGCAAGGAAGACGCCGGTCCGACCAACAACTGGGTCGCGCCGGCCGAGATGCGCGAGCTGCTGCAGACCGGTGACAAGGCGCTGTTCAAGGGGGCCATGCGCGGCCGCACCATGTACGTCGTGCCGTTCTCGATGGGGCCGCTGGGCTCGCCGATCGCGCAGATCGGCGTCGAGCTCTCCGACAGCCCTTATGTCGCCGTCAACATGAAGCTGATGACGCGCATGGGCCGCGCCGTGCTCGACGTGATGGGCGCCGACGGCTACTTCGTGCCGGCGGTGCACACCGTCGGCGCGCCGCTCGAGGCGGGCCAGAAGGACGTGGCCTGGCCCTGCAGCCCGACGAAGTACATCGTCCACTACCCCGAGACGCGTGAGATCTGGAGCTATGGCTCGGGCTACGGCGGCAACGCACTGCTCGGCAAGAAGTGCCTGGCGCTTCGCATCGCTTCGACGATGGGCCGCGACGAAGGCTGGCTCGCCGAGCACATGCTGATCCTCGGCGTGACCAACCCGCAGGGGCGCAAGTACCACGTCGCTGCCGCGTTCCCGAGCGCCTGCGGCAAGACCAACTTCGCGATGCTCGTGCCGCCGGCCGGCTTCGAGGGCTGGAAGGTGACGACGATCGGCGAGGACATCGCATGGATCAAGCCGGGCCAGGGCGGCCGGCTGCACGCGATCAACCCCGAGGCCGGCTACTTCGGCGTCGCGCCGGGGACCAACCACAAGACCAACGAGAACTGCATGGCCAGCCTGCAGCGCGACGTGATCTTCACCAACGTTGCGCTGACCGACGACGGCGACGTCTGGTGGGAAGGCATGACGGACACGCCGCCTGCGCACCTGATCGATTGGCAGGGCAAGGACTGGACGCCCGCCATCGCCAAGCAGACCGGAGTCAAGGCCGCGCACCCGAACTCGCGCTTCACCGTCGCCGCGACGAACAACCCCGCGCTCGACGCCGACTGGGACAACCCCGAGGGCGTCGCGATCGACGCCTTCATCTTCGGCGGCCGCCGCTCGACGACGGTGCCGCTCGTGACCGAGGCGCACAACTGGGGTGAAGGCGTCTACATGGCGGCCACGATGGGCAGCGAGACGACGGCCGCGATGGCCGGCGGTAACGGCGCCGTGCGCCGCGATCCGTTCGCCATGCTGCCGTTCACCGGCTACAACATGAGCGACTACTTCCAGCACTGGCTCGACCTCGGCAAGAAGCTGCAGGCCTCCGGCGCCAAGCTGCCGGGCATCTATTGCGTCAACTGGTTCCGCAAGGGCGCCGACGGCAAGTTCATCTGGCCGGGCTATGGTGAGAACATGCGCGTGCTGAAGTGGATCCTCGACCGCATCGAGGGCCAGGGCGGCGGCGTCGAGAACGTGATGGGCACCAGCCCGCGCTACGAAGACCTGAACTGGCAGGGCCTGCAGTTCCCGAAGGCGTCGTTCGACGAAGTGATCCACGCCGACCACGCGGCGTGGAACGAGGAACTCGCGTCGCACGAGGAGTTGTTCGAGAAACTCGCCTACCACCTGCCCGCCGAGTTGCGCGAGACGCAGCGCAGGATCGAGCAGCGGCTCGGTCATTGAGCGCCCCCAGGTCCGGGCTGCGCCCGGCCCGCTCCCCGCGGGGGTCAAGGAACTTGGGGCGGCCCGGCGTTTCCTTGAACGCCGCGGCGCGGGCGCCGGAGGTCGGCGTCCGATGCGCCTGCAACTGCTGAGCGATCTGCACCTCGAAAGCGAGGCGTTCGACGCGGTCCCTGCGCCGGGCGCCGAGTTGCTCGTGCTCGCCGGCGACATCGACAGCACCTGGGACGGCTTGGCGCGCTTTCGCGGCTGGCCAGTACCGGTGCTCTTCGTCGCCGGTAACCACGAGTTCGACGGCCGCGAGCTCGACGCGGCTTGGCCAGCGCTGCGCGAGCACTGCGCGGCGCTCGGCATCCGGATGCTCGAGCGCGAGAGCCTCGTGCTCACCGGCGCCGACGGCCGACGCATTCGCTTCGTCGTGACGATCCGCTGGTGTGACTTCGATCTGTTCGGTGACGCGCGCCGGGACGCCGCGATGCGCGCCGGCAACTACTTCCAGCGCGTGATGCGCGCGACGCGCTCCGGCCTGCCGTTCGATACCGTTGCAGTGCGCGACGAGGCGCTTGCCTGTCGTGCCTGGCTTGCGGTCGAGTTGCCCAAGACCGGCGACTGGGACGCCACCGTCGCGCTGACCCATTTCGCGCCGAGCGCGCGCAGCGCCGATCCGCGCTACGGCCTGCAGCCCGGCACGGCCAGCTTCTGCAACGCCGACGACGATCTGCTGCCGTTCGCACACCTGTGGATTCACGGACACCTGCACTGCCGGCACGACTACGTCGTGATGCACGCACCGGGCGCCGGCCCGCGCGTCGTCTGCAATGCGCGCGGCCTCGCCTTCAAGGGCGAGGAGATCGATCACGACGCGCTGCGCGTGATCGAGGTCTGAGAGGGTGACGACACCCCGCTCGCCGGATACGTCAAGCGACCCTCCGGGAGGAGGAGGCGGGCCTTGCTTGGGAGCAGCCCGGCGCGGCGGCCCGGGGGGATCAGGCGCCGGTCAGCGCGGACGCAGCCAGTCGGCGGCGTCGCTGTAGCCGTGATCGCCCGCGTCGTCTTCGTCATGCTCCGACGGCGGCGGCGCCAGGCTTGCCTCGAGGCCGTAGGCCGTGCCCATGTCGGCAGGGTCTTGGGGTGCCCGATCGGCAACTCGTCGCTTGCCGGATTGCAACCGGGACAACAGATCGGCGCAGCGTGCAGCAAGGTCCATGGCGACACCCGTCAATTGACTTGGTGCTTCCAGTATCGGCGCGGTGCCGTGCGCCGGTGCACTGAAATACACCCTCATTCCGGGGCAGTCTCTTCGTCGCAACGCCGCGCGGACCGGCATCGGGAACGCATGGGCGCAGTGACGACGCTGTTGCGTCAGATGCCGCCGCGAGCGCCGGGCTCAGCGCCGGCGCTGCGGCGCGGCGCGAGCGGGTTGCGTCGGCGCCGGCCGGCTGACGTCGGCGATCAGCAGCGTCGCGCGGACCAGGTCCTCCACCGCCTCTTCGAGCGTCGCTGGCGGCTCCAGCGCATCGATGTGCGCGAGCAGTTCGTCGGCGTCCTCCAGATCCTCGGCGTCGAGGTGGCGGTACAGCAGCGCCAGCGGTTCGACCAGCGCCGTCTCGCCCAGCCGCATCAGCGCCGGGAAGTGCTCGATGCCCAGCGCGAAGCCGGCGACCCAGGCATAGACCATCTGCGACGGTGACGCATCGGCGTCGAGCTCGAATACCCAGGGGTCGAACCAGCGGCGCCGCGCGATCGCGGTGTCCAGTTCGGCATGGCGCCGCAGCACCAGGGCGTGCAGCGCCGCGGCGTCGTGCCCGCGCGGCAGCGCGCGGCCTTCGCTGTCGGTAACGAAACGCAGCCACTGAGACTGCGGCGGCGCCTTGGGCTGCAGCAGCACGGCGCACAGGTAGCCGTCGAGCACGCTCACGTCGAGCGGCTCCAGCGGCGGCGGCACGGCGTCGAGCAACGCCTGCAGCTGGTCGAGCTCGGCCGGCGTGAACGGCTGTGGCGCGTCGGGCTTCGGCGAAGGGCGCATGCCCCATTCTGACGCCTGCAGCCGGCGTCCCACGGATTGGGGATGGTGGCCGCAGGCTCCGGCACCTACAGTCGGCCACCGCTGTCGACGCGGACACATTGCTCAGGGCAGGGCTGCAACAAGAGGCGCATCAAGCTGCCGCGCAGCGCGAAACGGTCCCAACGACGTCCTTCACCTCGAAGGACTTGAGACACCCACCGGCTTCGGCCGCGTGGGTGTTTTTTTGCGTGCCGCGGCGCCGCGTCCATTGACCTAGACTTTCTGCTCCGCAGGCAGGGGAACAACGAGCATGGCCGCACCCGAAGCATTCACGGCGACGACCGACGTCGGCCATCACATCGGCGGCCGCCGCGTCTCGGGCCGCAGCGGGCGCATGCAGCCGGTCTACAACCCGGCGACCGGCGCCGTCGCGCGGCAGGTCGCGCTGGCCGGCATCGACGAGGTGAACTCCGCCGTGGCCGCGGCGCAGGCTGCGTTCGCCGGCTGGGCCGCGACTTCGCCGCTGCATCGCGCGCGCGTGCTCAACCGCTTCCTGGGGGGGGGGGGGGGGGCGGGGGCCCCCCCCGCCGCGCCCCCCGCCGCCGCGCTCGATCCTGCCGACCGCGCGCGGCTCGCCGCCTTCCGCGGCCGC
>CAYJLV010000019.1:20884-68803 GCA_964371405.1 uncultured Burkholderiaceae bacterium | reverse complement strand
GAGGTGCAGCGCGCCGATGCCGGCGGCCAGCAGCAGCAGCGCCGGGCGCCGCCGCACGGGCGACTTCAACCGCCCAGCCATGCGCCGCGCAGCGCCAAGGCGCTGCGCGCCGGCTTGTCGGCGGCAGCGAGCACGACGGCGCCTGCATCATCGCCGTCGCGCACGCGCAGTGTCAGCAACCGCTGATCGCGCGCGATCAGCCAGTCGAACCCGTCGCGCGCATCGCCCAGCAGCGCGATGTCGTCGAGCCGGCGCACGCGCCAGCCGTCGACCGCGAGCAGTTCGTCGCCCGCGGCGACGCCGGCGCGCTCGGCGGCGCCGCCGCGCAACACGTGCTTGACCTGCACGCCGGCCAGCGCGCTTTCGGCGACGCGCAGCCCCCAGCGCTGCGCCTGCGTCGCCGGCTCCGCCGACCACTGCACGCCGGCCTGCGCCAGCAGCGCCTGCAGCGGCAGGTCGGCGGTGCCATGCACCCAGGCGGCAAGCTCGGCATCGAGCGGCCGGCCGGCCTCGGCGGTGAGTGCGCGCGCGATGTCCGCCTCGTCGATCGGGCCGCCTTTCGACTGCTTCCACAGCGCGCGCAACACGGTGTCGAGCGAACCCTTGCCGGCGGCGCGCAGCGTCAGGTCGAAGGCCAGCGCGACCAGCGCGCCCTTGGCGTAGTAGCTGATCGTCGCGTTGGGCGTGTTCTCGTCGCTGCGGTAGTACTTGACCCAGGCGTCGAAGCTTGCCTGCGCCACGCTCTGCACCTTGCGCCCCGGCGCGCCGAGCACGCCATTGATCGATTTGGCGAGCAGCTTGAGGTAGCGCGCCGCGTCGATCAGCCCGGCGCGCAGCAGGAAGATGTCGTCGTAGTACGAGGTGAAGCCTTCGAAGAACCAGAGCAGGCGCGTGTAGTTCTCGCGCGCGTAGTCGTAGCGCGCGAACTCGGCGGGGCGCAACCGTTTCACGTTCCAGGCGTGAAAGTATTCGTGGCTGACGAGGCCGAGCAGCGTCACGTAGCCGTCGCTCGCCGCCGCCTGGCCGCGCCGCGGCAGATCGCGGCGCGACGCGACGAGCGCCGTGCTGGCGCGGTGCTCGAGCCCGCCGTAGCCGTCGTCGACGGCGTTGAGCATGAACACGTAGCGCTCGAACGGCGGCGCCTTGCGGCCGTGCCAGAACGCGATCTGCGTGTCGCAGATGCGCTTGGCGTCGGCGAGCAGCCGCGCACCGTCGAAGCTCGGCAATGCGCCCTCGACGACGAACTCGTGCGGCACGCCGCCCGCCGTGAAGCCGCCGCGCCAGAACGTGCCGAGCGCGACCGGGTGGTCAACCAGTTCGTCGTAGTCGGCAGCCTCCCAGCCGCTGCGCGCACCGCCGCGCAGCGCCGTCGCGACCTGCCAGCCGCGCGGCAGCGCGCCGAGGCGCAGGCGCTGCGGCTCGTCCTCGCGGCCGTGCACGCGCAGACACACGCTGGTGCCGTTGAAGAAGGCGCGCCGTGCGTCGAGCCAGGCCGCGCGCACCGAAGTGTCGAAGGCGTAGATGTCGTAGCCGAGCGTCAGCGTCGCCGCGCCGCGGCTCGCGACGCGCCAGCTCGCCTTGTCGATCTGCTCCACCTCGACGGCGCGCCCGCCCTGCCGCGCCACGAGGCCCGACAGATGGCGCGCGAACTCGCGCACCAGATAGCTGCCGGGGATCCACACCGGCAGGCTGACGACCAGCCCTGCGGCCGGCCGCGAAACGGTGAGCGTGACGCGCAGCTGGTGCGCCGCCGGATCGGCGAGTTCGATGCGGTACTCGATCATGGGCAACGGAGAGTCGTTCGCGGGCGGCGGCAGCCCGCGCGCGATTGTCGCCGCAGCGGCGGCGCCGTCAGGACTTGCCGCGCGTGGCGGCGAGGCGCTTCTCGACCTGCGCCGCGGGCAGCGCGCCGGGCACGCGCGTGCCGTCCTCGAACACCAGCGCCGGCGTGCCGGTCACGCGGTGCTTGCGGCCGAGCGCGGCATTGCGCTCGAGCGCCGAGGTGTCGCACTTGTCAGCACCGCGCGGCGGCGCCTTGCCGTCGACCATCCAGTCGCGCCAGACCTTGGTCACGTCCTTCGCGCACCAGATGTTGCGCGACTTCTCGGGCGAGTCGCCGCCGAGGATCGGGTACAGGAAGGTGTAGACCGTCACGTCCTTGACGTTGACCAGGTCCTTCTCGAAGCGCTTGCAATAGCCGCAGTTCGGGTCGGCGAAGACGACGAGCTTGCGCGCGCCGCTGCCCTGCTTCCAGACGATGGCGTCCTTCAGCGGCAGCGAGCCGAAGTCGATCGCCGTCAGCCGGTCGATGCGCGCCTGCGTCAGGTCGGTGCGGGTGCGGGCATCGAGCACGCTGCCCTGGATCAGGTGGTCGCCCTGCTCGTCGCTGTAGAGGATGTCGGTGCCGATGCGCAACTCGTAGAGGCCGGGAATCGGCGTCCTGGCCACCTCGTCGATCTTCGGCAGGTCGGGCAGGCGCTCAGCCAGGTTCTTGCGAATCGCGGCTTCGTCGGCCAAGGCCGGCGCGGCCAGTGCAGCGGTAGCAGCAAGCGCGGCGGCGGTGCGCGCGAACGGGTGGGACATCGGGATCCTTCAGGAGTCGAGGGCATGCGCGGTGAGCCAGCGCTTCAGGGGAGGAACTGCATCGACTAGAGTCAGCCCGCGGTTGCGGAGTTCCCGCACGCCGGGGTTGCCGCTCGCGAACAGATGCAACAAGGCGTCGGTGATGCCGCTCATCGCGCGCGTCGGCAGCGCGCGCTCGCGCACGTAGCGGCGCAGCAGCTTCTCGTCGCCGACGCCGCGCCACGGCTCGCGCGCGGCGAGCACGCGCGCCAGACTGCGCACGTCGGCCAGCCCGAGGTTGAGCCCCTGCCCCGCCAGTGGGTGCACGACGTGCGCCGCGTCGCCCAGCAGCACCCAGCCCGGGCCGCACCAGCGCTCGGCGCGCGCCAGTGCGAGCGGCCAGGCGGCGCGCTCGCTGCCCAGGCGCAGCGTGCCGGCGGCGCCGCCGGTCGCGTCGGCCAGCGCCTGCTCGAAATCGGGCGCATCGAGCGCCATCATCGCCTGCGCGCGCTGCGCCGGCAGCGACCAGACCAGGCCGTACGAATGCCCGGCCTCGGGCCGGTCGAACGGCAGCAGCGCCAGCACGTCGGGCGCGCGGAACCACTGCCGCGCGCAGCCGCGGTGCGGCCGGTCAGCCACCAGACGCGCGGCCACCGCCGAGTGCCCGTACTCGTGGCGCTGCCAGCTCGTGCGCAGCGCATCGCGCGACGCCGAGGCCTTGCCTTCGCAGACGGCGACGAGCGCGGCGTCGACCGCCTGCGACGCGGACAACTCGGCGATGTGCGGCGCGAAGCGCACCGCGTCGGCCAGCGCGGCGTCGAGCGCCGCCGCATCGACGATCCACGCCAGCTCGCGCACCTGCTGCTCCCAGGCCGAGAAGTCGACGTGCGCGCCGCGCGCGTCGCCCTCGATGTGCATGTCGTAGACGGCGGTCGCGGCGTCGGGCGGCAGCGCGTCCCAGACGCGCAGCTCGGCAAGCAGCGCGACGGCGCCCGCGTTCAGCGCATAGGCGCGTACGTCGGGGCCGGCCGGCACCACGGCCTGGCCTTGCAGCGCGACCTGCAGCCCCTGGCGCGACAACGCCAGCGCCAGGCTGCGGCCGACGGCGCCGGCGCCGCGCACGGAGACATCGAATCGTTTCATCGGGGGGTGGGCGGGTGCGGCGCGTTCGCGTTGCAGCCCGAAGCATTGTAAGGACGGCGCCGTGCTGCCGACGCGGCAGAATCGCCCGATGCAAGCGAGCACGATCCACCGATGACGTCGCTGTGGCTGCGCCGAGTCGCCTTCGGCCTGCTCGGCCTCGTGCTGATCGTCGCGGCCGTCGTCGCCTGGCTGGTCGCGAGCTTCGATGCCGAGCGCTACAAGGGCGTTGCCATCGACTGGATGCAGCGCGAGCACCGCCGCACGCTGGCGATCGACGGGCCGCTGTCGCTGTCGCTGCTGCCGCGCATCGAGTTGCGCGCGTCGAAGCTGCGGCTGAGCGAAGTCGGCCGCAGCGACACCTTCGCCGCCGTCGACGATGCCGCCTTCGCCGTGCGCGTGCTGCCGCTGCTGGCGGGCCAGCTCGTCGTCGACCGCATCGAGGTGCACGGCGCGCAGCTCGCCTGGACGCGCGACGCCAAGGGCGCGAGCAACATCGACGACCTCACGCGCGGCGGTGCGGGCGGCGTCGGCGCCGGGCCGAGCCTGAAGTTCGACGTCGGGCGCATCGAGGTGCGCGACCTGACGCTGCGGCTGCGCGACGCGACGCTGCCGCTGATCGGCGAGGTGGCGCTGCAGTCGTTCGCGGCCGGCCGCTTCGCGCCGGGGGTCGACGCGCCGATCGAGCTGCAGGCGCGGCTCGCGCTGCAGCAGCCTGCCGTGCAGGGCGAACTCGGCGGGCGCACGCGGCTGCGCTGGACGCCCGACTCGGGTGCGCTCGCGCTCGCCGGCATGCAACTCACCTACAAGGGCGACGCCGCGGGGCTGCGCGCGATTGACGCCGCACTGCGCGGCGACCTGTCCTGGGACGGCGCAGCGCAGACGCTGCAAGCCGCCGACCTGCGCGCCGAGTTCGGCGCGACGGCGGGCGACGTGCGGCTGGCCGGCTCGCGCCTGCAGGTCGGGCGGCTGAGCCACGACGCGCACGCCAAGTCGCTCGCGCTGGCCAAGCTCGAGATCCGGCTCGCCGGCAGCCGGGCCGGGCAGCCGCTGGCGTTCGCGCTCGACTGGCCGGCGCTCGACATCGCCGGCGACACGGTGCGCGGCGAGCCGTTCGCAGGCACGTTCGCACTGACCGGCCCGAACGGCATCGAGGGTCGCTTCGCGTCGGGCCCACCGGCGGGCAGCTTCGAGCAGATCCGCCTGCCCGGGCTGAACGTCACGCTCGCGGGGCGCCAGGGCGCCGCGCCCTTCGAGGGGGCGCTGAAAGCCAATGCCGTGCTGCGGCCAGCCAGGAAGGGATTCGCCGCGGAGCAGATCGACCTGCAGGCGCGCATCGGCGCGGCGCCGCAAGCGCTCGCCCTCGCGGCGCGCGGCAGCGCGCATGTCTCGGCGCAGGCCGCCGGCTGGAACCTCGCCGGCACGCTCGGCGGCAACGCCTTTGCCAGCGACGGCAGCGCCGCGCTCGGCGGTCGCGTGCCCAAGCTGCAGGCGCAGGCGCGCTTCGACAGCCTCGACCTCGATGCGCTGCTCGGCCGCGCGCAGTCGCCGGCAGCCCAGGCAGTGCCCGCCGGCACCGACACGCCCATCGATCTCGGCGTGCTTCGCGCCGTCGACGGCCGCTTCACGCTGCGCGCCGGGCGCTTCGCCTGGCAGCCGCTGCGCGCCGACGACGTGCGCCTCGAGGCCACGCTCGACGACGGCACGCTGCGCGTGTCGCGCCTGCAGGCCCAGGCCTGGGGCGGCAGCATCGAAGCCAGCGGCAGCGCCGCGGCCGGCTCGCAGCGCATCGTCGCGAAGCTGGCTGCCAACGGCATCGACGTGCACAGACTGCTCGCCGAGCTGGCCGGCAGCGACCGGCTCGAAGGGCGCGGACGCATCACGGCCGAGCTGCAGACCTCAGGCGCCAGCGTGCAGGCGCTGCGCTCGCAGCTCGCCGGGCAGGCCGCGCTGCAGTTGCGCGACGGCGCCGTGCGCGGCATCGACCTGGCGCGGCGGCTGCGCGAGGCCAAGGCGGCGCTGACGCTGCAGCGCGACGCCGTGCAGCGCGCGTCGCAGACCGAGAAGACGGACTTCACCGAACTGAACGCGAGCTTTCGCATCGCCGAAGGCATCGCGCGCAACGGCGACCTTGCGGCCAAGAGCCCGTTCCTGCGCGTCGCGGGCAGCGGCGCCATCGACATCGGCCGCAGCCGCATCGACTACACGCTGCGCACCACGGTGACGGACACGGCGCAGGGCCAGGGCGGCGCCGAGCTCGCCGCGCTGCGCGGGCTGACGATTCCCGTGCACCTGGCCGGGCCGCTCGACGCCGTCGACTGGCGCATCGAGTGGTCGGCCGTCGCGGCGGGCGCGCTGCAGCGTCGGCTCGAAGACCGGCTGCGCGAACGCCTCGGCGCCGAGAAGCCAGCCGGTGCAGCGTCGGCCCCCGCGCGCCCGCGCGACGCGCTCAAGGATGCCCTCAAGGGACTGATCAAGTGAACGACACCACCGAAGACCTGAGCCTCGCCTCGCTGCACCTCTACCCGATCAAGTCGTGCGCCGGCATCGCGGTCGACGATGCGCTCGTGATCGAGACCGGCCTCGAACTCGACCGCGCCTGGATGGTGGTCGACGAGCACGGCGTCTTCGTCACACAGCGCGTGCTGCCGCGCATGGTGCTGGTGCGGCCGACGCTGCGCGAGAGCGACCTCGTGCTGCGCGCGCCCGGCATGCTGCCGCTGCACCTGCTGCTCGACACGGTGGAAGCACCGACCGAGGCGCGGGTGTGGAATGACACCGTGCGCGCCTATGACATGGGCGCGCTGGCGGCGCAGTGGTTCAGCGACTTCCTCGGCCGGCGCCTGCGCCTGCTGCGCTTCGACCCCGAGCAGCAGCGCCTGTCGGACCCCGGCCGCAGCCGCGGCGTTGCGGCCGAGAACGCGTTCAGCGACGCCTTTCCGCTGCTCGTCACGTCGACAGCGTCGCTGGCGGCGCTCAACGAGCGGCTGGCAGCGCAGGGCGCGGGCCCGGTCACGCTCGAGCGCCTGCGGCCCAACCTCGTGCTCGACGGGCTCGACGCGCACGGCGAGGACCATCTCGACGAGATCGTGTTCGACACCGACGACGGCCCGATCCGCATCCGCATCGCCGACGCCTGCACGCGCTGCAGCGTGCCCGACGTCGACCCGGCCAGCGGCGAGTCCGGTCACGCCGTCGGCGACGCCCTCGCCGCCTACCGCGCCGACGCGCGCAAGGGCGGCGCAATCACCTTCGGCATGAACGCCATGATCGTCGAGGGCGTCGATCGCGTGCTGCGGCGCGGCCTGCGTGGCAGAGCCAGCCTGCGCTTCGACTGAAAGGACTGCGAACGACCCCGGTCGTAGAATCGGCGCCTTTCCCTCGGCCTCCCGGAAGTTCACCCATGAGCCTGCAATGCGGCATCGTGGGCCTGCCCAACGTCGGCAAGTCCACCCTCTTCAATGCGCTGACCAAGGCAGGCATCGCGGCCGAGAACTACCCGTTCTGCACCATCGAGCCCAACGTCGGCATCGTCGAGCTGCCCGACCCGCGGCTGCAGGCGCTGGCCGCGATCGTCGAGCCCGAGCGCGTCTTGCCGGCGGTGGTCGAGTTCGTCGACATCGCCGGTCTGGTCGCCGGCGCGTCGAAGGGCGAGGGGCTGGGCAACCAGTTCCTCGCGCACATCCGCGAAACCAATGCCATCATCAACGTGGTGCGCTGCTTCGACGACGAGAACGTGATCCATGTCGCCGGCAATGTCGACCCGATCTCCGACATCGAGGTCATCCAGACCGAGCTGTGCCTGGCCGACATGGCGACCGTCGAAAAGAGTCTGGTGCGCTGGTCGAAGGTCGCCAAGGCCGGCCAGGACAAGGACGCGCAGCGCCTCGTCGCCGTGCTGAAGCGTTGCGAGGCCGCGCTCAACGATGGCCACGCGGTGCGCACGATCGACTTCAGCAAAGAAGAGCTCACCGTGCTCAAGCAGCTCAGCCTGATCACGGCCAAGCCGGCGATGTTCGTCGCCAACGTCGACGAGCACGGCTTCGAGAACAACCCCTACCTCGACCGCCTGCGCGACTACGCCGCCAAGCAGAACGCGCCCGTCGTCGCGATCTGCGCCAAGACGGAAGCCGACATGGCCGACCTGAGCGACGAAGACAAGCAGCTCTTCCTCGCCGAGATGGGCCAGAGCGAGCCCGGGCTGAACCGCCTGATCCGCGCGGCGTTCAAGCTGCTCGGGCTGCAGACCTACTTCACCGCGGGCGTGAAGGAAGTGCGCGCCTGGACGATCCCGGTCGGCGCCACGGCGCCGCAGGCCGCCGCTGCGATCCACACCGATTTCGAGCGCGGCTTCATCCGCGCCCAGACGATCGCCTACGACGACTTCATCGCCTGCAAGGGCGAGCAAGGCGCCAAGGAGGCCGGCAAGATGCGCGCCGAAGGAAAGGAGTACGTCGTCAAGGACGGCGACGTGCTGCACTTCCTGTTCAACGTCTGAAGTCCGCCACGCCGCCGGGCGGCGTCGGTGCACGCCCTGTGCGCCGCGCGACGGCGCGGTGATAGGCTCGGCGGCATCGCTCACTTCGCAGCGTCTACGCGCTCCGCGCCCAGGCTGCCCCCAAGCAGCGACGAGCGCGCCGCCCGTTTCCGATGCAGTTCCACCCGCCCGTGCGCCGGCCGCCGGCCATCGTCCTCGCCACGCTGGCGTATGCCCTGCTGGGCTGGGCAGCGCTCGCGATGACCGTGCCGCCGGGCCTTGCAGCGCCCTTGTTCCCGGCCTCTGGCGTCGCGCTCGTCGGCGCGCTGCTGTGGGGCCGGACCATGCTGCCGGGTGTCGCGCTGGCGGCATTCGCCGTGGCGCTCGGCGCGCTGTGGAATGCGCCGGGCGCCGACGACGTTGGCCGCGCCGCCGGCGTCGCAGCCGCCATTGCGCTGGGCGCGACACTGCAGGCCGCCGCCGGCGCCTGGCTGCTGCGGCGCCGCCTGTCGCAGCCGCTGCAGTTGACCGAATTGCGCGATGTGGCGCTGTTCTTCCTGCTCGGCGCCGCGCTGATCAGCACGATCAGCGCCTCGATCGCCGTCGCGACGCTGGCCGCGGCCGGACTGCTGCGCCCGGAGCAGATCTCCTTCACCTGGTGGACGTGGTGGACCGGTGACGCACTGGGTATTTCGGTCGGCGCGCCGGTGATGCTGTGCCTGGTCGGCGAGCCGCGCGAACTGTGGCGAAGCCGGCTGCGCAGCGTCGCGCTGCCGCTGGCGACGGCCAGCGTGCTGGTCGGCGCCGCGATCGCGCTGGTTGCACGCTGGGACGGCGAACTTGCCCAGGCGCGTTTCGACCATGATGCCGCGACGGCGCACAACGCCGTGGCGATGCAGCTCGAGACGCCGCTGCACGCGCTGGCGGCGATCCACGGCCTGTTCATCGCTTCCGACGACGTGACGGCCGAGGAGTTCGCGCGCGTCGGTCGCTACTGGACGGAGTCGCCGGTGAGCGCGCAGACGCTCGGCTGGAGCGAACGCATCCCGCGCGAGCAATTGGCGGCGCACGAGGAATCGGTGCGCCGCGCCGGCACGCCCGACTACGCTGTCGTCGATGTCGTCGCCGGCGGCGTGCGCGTCGCCGCCACCGGAAACGAAGTCGTCGCCATGCGCTACAGCGAGCCGCACTCGCCGGCCAGCGCGCGCTTCATCGGCGTCAACCTGCTGTCGGCCGAAGCGACGCGCGAGGCGATCGACGCGGCGCGCCGCATCGGGCAGCCGGTGGCGTCGGCCGGCGTCCGGTTCTCGAGCGACCCGGACACGCCGACGCGCGTCGCCATCTTCCGCGCCGTCTACGACGGACACCCCACCGACGAGGTGGAACGCAGCTCGCGCGTGCGCGGCTTCGTCTTCGTCTCGCTGCGCATGCAGGACGTGCTCGCGCTCGCTACCAGGGGCCTGCCGCCCTACCTGCGTGTGTGCCTGCGCGACACCCACCCGGCTGCGCCGCATCCGCTCCTTGCGGGCGCGGCGGACTGCGCGCGCGGGGGCGCTACGCCGTGGCGGCGCACCGACCCGATCGTCTACGCCGGCCGCGCCTGGCAGATCGACGTGCATGCCGACGAAGGCGCCCTGCCGGGAAGCGACGAGGCCGACGCCTGGCTGCTGTCGATCACCGCGCTGGCGGCGGTGTCGTTGCTCGGCGCCCTGCTGCTGACGATGACGGGACGCGCCCAGCGAATCGAGTTCGCCGTCGAGCAGCGTACTGCCGACCTGCAACGCGAGATCGGCGAGCGCTCGCGCACCGAGGCCGCGCTGCGCGAGAGCGAACAGCGCTTTCGCAATATCCTGAACCATGTGCCGATCGGCGTCTTCTATACCGACCTTCAGGGCACGTTCAAGGAGTCGAATCCGACGTTCCACGAGCTGGTCGGCTACGGCGCCGACGAGCTGGCGACGATGACCTCGATGGAGTTCACCCACCCCGACGAGCGGCTGGAGAACCTCGAACTCGCCGGCCGGCTGGTGCGCGGCGAGATCTCGGCCTACCGGCGCCAGCAGCGCTACATCACGCGCGACGGCAGCACCGTGTCGACGCGCAGCATCGTCTCGCTGCTGCGCGACGCCGAGGGCCGGCCGTACCGCATCGTCGGCGTCGTCGAGGACATCACGGAGCATCTCCGGCTGCAGGACGCCGAGGCGGCTCGCGAAGCCGCCGAGGCGGCGAACCACGCGAAGAGCGACTTCCTCTCGCGCATGAGCCACGAGCTGCGCACGCCGCTCAATGCTGTGCTCGGTTTCGCGCAGCTGATCGAGCTCGACCGCACGCATCCGCTCTCGGAGAGCCAGCGCGACTGGGTCGGCCAGATCCAGACCGCCGGCTGGCACCTGCTCGACATGATCAACGACACGCTCGACCTGTCGCGCATCGAGGCCGGCACGCTGCGCCTGGATATCGAGCCGATCGAGCTGCCGCAGGCGATCGAGGCGACGCTGGCGATGGTCGACCGCACGGCACAGGAGCGCGGCATCGTCGTAACGCAGTCGCTGCAGCCCGATGCGGCGCAGGTCAGCGGCGACGCGACGCGCGTCAAGCAGATCCTGACCAACCTCCTGAGCAACGCCGTCAAGTACAACATCGACGGCGGTCGCATCCACATAGCGACGCGCGTCAACGGCGTCGGCGCGATCGAGCTGGCGGTCAGCGACACAGGCCTGGGCATGAACGCCGAACAGCTGGCCGGGTTGTTTCAGCCGTTCAACCGTCTCGGCCGCGAACAGTCGGCGTTCGAAGGCACGGGCATCGGTCTGGTGATCAGCCAGCGCCTCGCCGAGCTGATGGGCGGCAGCCTGCGCGCGCGCAGCACCGAGGGCGAGGGTTCGTCGTTCATCCTGACGTTGCCGCGCGCCGCGCCGCCCGCCGGCGAACCGCACCTCGACGAGGCGATCGCGGCGCCGCTGAACGAATACCACCAGCGCATCGTCCACTACATCGAGGACAACGAGACCAATGCCGTCGTGATGGAAGGCATCCTCGCGCAGCGCCCGCAGGTGCGCCTGAAGGTGTCGACGACGGGCATGGAGGCGCTGGCGGCGATCCGCGCCCAACCGCCGAGCCTGATCCTGCTCGACATGCACCTGCCCGACATCGAAGGGCTGCAGTTGCTGCGCATGCTCAAGGACGAAGACGCCACGGCGTCGATCCCCGTCGTCGTCGTGTCGGCCGACGCCGTCGCTGCTCGCATCCGTGCCGCGCTCGATGCCGGCGCCGAACGCTACCTGACCAAGCCGGTCAACGTGGGGGAACTGCTGCGCCTGATCGACGAACTGCTGATGCAGCGTGACACCCTGTTCGGATGATTCATGTTTGTGCTTACTTTCGTAAATAGCTTCGTTTCTGCGTGATCCCTGTTCTGGCACTCGTCATACTGGAGTGCTAGAATGAACGGAACTCTACGGAGGTATCGATGTCCGAGACAATCATGAACACGACCCCCGGCACTGCTCTGGCCGTCCGCGACCCTTGGGCGCTGGTCCCGTCGCTCGGCAATCTCGACGCCTACATCTCGGCCGTCAACCGGCTGCCGCTGCTCACTTCCGAGGAAGAAACGCGGCTCGGCCGGCAATGGCGCGACGCAGGCGACGTCGGCGCAGCCGGCCGGCTCGTTCTGTCGCACCTTCGGCTCGTGGTCTCGGTGTCGCGCCAGTACCTCGGCTACGGGCTGCCGCACGGCGACCTGATCCAGGAAGGCAACATCGGCCTGATGAAGGCAGTCAAGCGTTTCGACCCGTCGATGGGTGTGCGCCTGGTCAGCTACGCGCTGCACTGGATCAAGGCCGAGATGCATGAGTACATCCTGAAGAACTGGCGCATGGTCAAGGTCGCGACGACCAAGGCGCAGCGCAAGCTGTTCTTCAACCTGCGTTCGATGAAGCAGCAACTCAAGGAAGAGGCCGGCGATCTCGATACCCACCGCTCGACGCTGACGGCGCGCGAGATCGACGTCGTCGCGCAGTCGCTCAACGTCAAGCGCGAGGAAGTGCTCGAGATGGAGACGCGGCTCGCCGGCGGCGACGTGGCGCTCGAGCCGCCGACCGACGACGCCGAAGACGGTTGGGGCCCGATCGCCTACCTCGCCGACGAGGCGCAGGAGCCGACGCGCGTGCTCGAGGCGCAGCGCCGCGACCAGCTCGCCGGTGACGGCATCGCGCGCGCCCTCGACGCGCTCGATGCGCGCAGCCGCCGCATCGTCGAGGAGCGCTGGCTCAAGGTCAACGACGACAGCTCAGGCGGCATGACGCTGCACGAGCTGGCGGCCGAGTACGGCGTCAGCGCCGAGCGCATCCGCCAGATCGAGGTCGCCGCGATGAAGAAGATGCGCAAGGCGCTGGGCGACGCGCGCTGACGCAGCTTTCCCCCCAGCGAAGAGGCTGCCCGCGGGCAGCCTCTTTCTTCTTGCTGCGGCATCAGATCATGTAGTCGCCGCTCGCCTCGGGCTGGAACAGGATGGCGGCAACTTCGCCGCTCGCGTCGCGCCCGTCGGGCGTGCGCCAGCGCGCCTGTTCGCCGACCTGCAGGCCGAGCAGCGCCGCACCGATCGGCGACAGCACCGAAACGAAGCCCGCCGCGGGCTCGGCGTCATGCGGGTAGCACAGCGTCAGACGCTGCCGCGTTGCAGTGGCCGGGTCGACAATTTCGATCTGCGAGTACATCGTCACCACGTCGGGCGCGACCTGGCGCGACGGCACGAGATCGGCCTCGTCGAGCAGGTCGACCAGCGGCGCAAGATGCGGCGTGCGGTCGCGCTCGGTCGGGAAGAAACGTCCGACCAGGCGCGCGATGCGCACGTGATCGAGTTCGGTCAGGGTGCGTTGGGGGATCGACAGCGTGTTCATTCGAGAAACCTCCGTGACGTTGCGGCGGCCACGGGCCGGCCGGCCACCAAGACGGTTGGCGCTCTGGAAGCCCGGCGATCGGTACGGCGCGAAGGGGAAGAAGGAGGAAGATCGCCGGGCTCAGACATGCCGTTCGGTCGATCGGCGCAAGCCGGCACGGGGGCCGGCGGCGTCGGGAACCGAAGGAGTGAGCGGGATCATGGCGTGCGCGTCCGATAAAGGCTAGGCGCCTCGAAGCGCCTGGGGCGATGTTAACTCAATTGCGCGTTCGCTGCCCGCGAAGCCCGCACTCAACCGCCCGCCAGCAGGGCGTTCACATCAGCCGTCAGGTCGGCCGCGCTGCCGCCGTAACGCACGAACAGCCGCACCCGGCCGCTCGGGTCGTAGACGTAGGAGCCGGCCGAATGGTCCATCAGGTAGCTGCTCTTGGACGGCACCTTGGCGAAGTAGATCTTGAACTCCTTCGCCGTCGCCAGCGTTTCGTCGGGCGTGCCGCGCAGCGCGATGAAGCTCGCGTCGAACCCCGACATGTAGTCCTTCAGCGCGGCCGCCGTATCCCGCTCGGGGTCGACGGTGACGAAGATGCCCTGGACGCGATCGCCGGCGGGGCCGAGGGCCGCCTTGACGGCGGCGAGCTCCGACATCGTCGTCGGGCAGACGTCGGGGCACTGCGTGTAGCCGAAGAAGACGACGACGACCTTGCCCTTGAAGTCAGCCAGCGTGCGGCGCTTGCCGTGCTGGTCGGTGAGCGCGAAGTCGCTCGCATAGGCCGCGCCGGTGATGTCGACGTTCTTGAACTGCGCCGGCGGCGGCTTGGCGTCGCAGGCGACGAGCACGGCGACCGAGAGGGCGAGGAAAACGCGGCGCATCGTGTTCGTCACAGCAGCGGACTCAGGTAGTGGTCGACGAGCAGCGCGGCGAAAAGCAGCGCCAGGTAGAGGATCGAATAGCGGAACGTGCGCCGCGCCAGCGCGTCACTGTAGCGCCGCCACAGCGCGACGGCATAGCCGATGAAGACGGCGCCGAGCGCGACGGCCGCGACGAGGTAGAACACTCCGCTCATGCCGAACAGGAACGGCAGCAGCGTCGCCGCGAACAGCACCAGCGTGTAGAGCAGCACCTGCAGCCGCGTGAAGTCGGCGCCGTGCGTCACCGGCAGCATCGGCAGCCCGGAGCGGCGGTAGTCCTCGACTCGGTAAAGCGCGAGCGCCCAGAAGTGCGGCGGCGTCCACAGGAAGATGATCAGGCACAGCATCAGCGCCTCGGGGCCGACCTCGCCGCGCATCGCGGCCCAGCCGAGCACCGGCGGCATCGCACCCGATGCGCCGCCGATCACGATGTTCTGCGGCGTCAGCGGCTTGAGCACCACGGTGTAGACGACGGCGTAGCCGACGAAGGTGGCGAAGGTCAGCCACATCGTCAGCGGGTTGACGAGGAAGTACAGCAGCGCGCTGCCGGCCAGACAAAGCAGCGCCGAGAAGACCAGCGTCTGCGCATTCCCGAGCTGGCCCCGGGCGGTCGGCCGCCATGCGGTGCGCGCCATGCGCCGGTCGATCTGCTGCTCGACGATGCAGTTGAACGCCGCCGCCGCGCCGGCCACCAGCCAGATGCCCGCCGTCGCGGCAAGCACGCGACCCCAGTCCGGCATGCCGGGCACCGCGAGCAGCATGCCGATCAGCGCGCAGAACACGATCAGCTGCACCACGCGCGGCTTGGTCAGCGCGTAGAACTGGCGCAGCCGCGACGCGGGGTTGGCGGCCAGCGCTGCAGCGGAAGGGAGGGCGTTCGACATGCGCTGCTTCAGGAAGAGGCCGCTTCGCCGACCCGTGCAAACGACCGGGTCGCCGGCACGGCATGCCGGCCGGCTGCCGTGCGCACCAGCAGCACAGTCAGCATCGTGACCAGTGCCGCAGCGCCGCCGGTGTGCGCCAGCGCGGCGACGATGGGCCAGTCGAGCACGACGTTCGAGAGGCCTGTGATGAACTGCCACGCGGTGACGCCGCCAATCAGCCCCGCCCAGCGGCGCAGCGCCGGCGCAGCGCCGTGCCGCGCCGCCGCCGCCAGCCGCCACGCGAGCAGCGCGAGCGCCGCCAGCACGACCCAGGCGAACAGGCGGTGCGTGTAGTGGATCGCCGTCAGCGCGGCGAACGGCAACCAGTCGCCGCCGGCGCCGCGGCCGAGTTCACGGCGCAGCGCGAAGCCATGCTCGAAATCCATCGCCGGCCACCAGCTGCCGTGGCAGGTCGGGAAATCCGTGCAGGCCAGCACCGCATAGTTGGTGCTGACCCAGGCGCCAAGCGCGGCCTGCACCACCGTCAGCGCGAGCACCACCGCAACCCCTGTCGCGAGGCGTGGCGCCGTGCGCAGCGGCGCGGGCGCATAACGCTCGGCCTGCACCGCCAGCAGCACCAGCAGCGCCAGCCCGCCGAGCAGGTGCGCCGTCACGATCACGGGGTAGAGCTTCATCGTCACCGTGAGCGCGCCGAAGGCGCCCTGCACACAGACCCAGACCAGCGTCGCCGTGGCCCACCAGGGAGACGCGGCACTGCGCGCGTCGCGCCGCCGCGCGACCCAGCTCGCCAGGGCCAGCACCGTGATCAGCACGCCGACGCCGGTGGCCAGGTAGCGGTGCACCATCTCGATCCAGGCCTTGCCGTGCGTCACCGGCCCGCTCGGCAGCACGCTCTGCGCGGCGCCGATCTGGTCGCTGGCGCCGAACGGGCTGGCGCTGCCGTAGCAGCCCGGCCAGTCGGGGCAGCCGAGGCCCGAGTCGGTGAGGCGCGTGAAAGCGCCGAACACGATCAGGTCGAAGGTGAGAAACAGCGTCAGCAGCGTCAGCGCGCGCAGCCGTGCGCCGGGTTGCCCGCCGCGGTGGCGCAGCCAGATCCACGCCAGCGGCCCGGCCGCGACAACGATGCCGACCAGCGCGACGCGCACAATCGGGGCCAGGTCCCACACGGTGTTATCCATCAGCGCCCCGCCCTGTCCCACGACGCCGATGCGCGCAGCAGCCGCTCGACGTCGCGCTTGAAACGCCCCGCGTCGGGATCGGGCGGTACGCGCAGCATCCACCGGCCCATCGGGTCGACGATGTAGGCGTGCTGCTCCAGCGCTCCCCCGGCGGCTGGAGCGAGCCAATCCGCGAGCGCCTCGCGCGGCACGCGCAGCACCGTGACCGGCGGCGCGGCGGCGACGGCCGCCGCGACCTCGGGCCGCAGCGGCGTCTGGTCGACGACAAGCCAGACCTTGTCGTGCCGGTCGCGCTCGCGTCCCAGCGTCTCGGGTAACTGGCGCTGCAGCAGCAGCGCCCGCTCGCAGCGGGCGTCGCAGGCGCCGCCTGCGACGACAACGTGCAGCCACTGGTCGTGCAGAGTCCCCGCCGCGACGGCGCGACCCTGCAGGTCGCGCAGCGGCAGGCCCGGCGGCAGCGCGCGCGGCGGGTCGATCAACTCGCCGTAGTTGCTGCGTGCCTCGGGGCGGACGACGAAGTAGGTGAAGTACGACGCGATCACCGGCGCCGCGCAGGCCAGCAGCACGAGCAGCAGCTTGCGGCGCCCGGCGCGCGTGCGTTGCGCGGCGTCGTCGAGCGCCGGCGCCGGCATGCTGTGCACCGTGAAGGTGAGAGCTTCAGCGGGGACGGCGGAGCCGGGGGCGGAGGAGTTGGAACCAGACATACAGACCCGTGATCAGCGCGCTCAGGGCAAACCACTGCAACGCATAGCCCCGATGCTTCGCGACGTCGAACCCCGGTGCCGGCCAGTGGCGCCGCAGGCCGTCGGCCGGCGCGGCATCGTCGTCCTGCAGCACGGACAGCGGCCGCAACGCCACGCCGACCTCGCGCGCGTGGTGTTCGAGATCGAGATTCTGCCGGATCGGCCCGGCCGCATCGGCCTCGAACTCATACAGCCGGGCGGGCGGCGGGGCGATGCGCCCGCGCACCTCGACCTCGCCGGCAGGCGTCGGCAGCGTCGGCAGCGCGCTGCGGTCGCGCAAATCGCGCGGCGCCCAGCCGCGCTGCACCAGCACCGCATCGCCCGGCGCCAGCATGAGCGGCGTGACGACGAAAAAACCGAAGCGGCCGTCCATCTGCCGGTTGTCGAGGAATACCGTGGCTCCGGCCAGCCAGTGCCCGCGCAGCCGCGTCGCCCGGTGCTGCTGCGCCTGGGCGTCCTGCGGCGTGCGCGCGAGCGCAGTCGCAGGCAGCGCCGGCAGGGCGGCACGCGCCGCGTGGTCGCGCTGCAGCGCCGCCTTGTACGCTGCGCGGTCGAGTTGCCACAGGCCCAGCTGTGCCGTCGCCGCCGCAGCAGTCGCGGCGGCGAACAGTACGACCGCGGCGCGCAACGCGCGGCCGCGGGGCCGGCGCGGCCTCACCGCGCCGCAGCGCCGCGCCGTAGCGCGCGGCCGATAATCGCCGCCATGAAGATCCTCGTCGCGCTCGCGTTCGCAGCCATCATCGCCGCGCTGGTGTCGGCCGGCGTGTACATGCTGCGCAGCGGCAACGACGGTGCGCGCGCCGGTCGCATGGCGCGCGCGCTGGCCTGGCGCGTCGGGCTGTCGGTGGCGCTGTTCGTCTGCATCCTCGTCGCCTACAAGTTGGGGTGGATCCAGCCGACCGGGCTGCCGGTCGGGAACTGAAGCCCCCCCCCGAAAAGACGAACGCCGCTCGAAGCGGCGTTCGTGGGTGAACGTCGCGCCCGCGGCTACAGCCAGTAGACGACGACGTACAGGCCGAGCCAGACCACGTCGACGAAGTGCCAGTACCACGCGGCGCCCTCGAAGCCGAAGTGACGCTCGCTGGTGAAGTGGCCCTTCATCAGGCGCAGCGTGATGAACAACAGCATCAGCATGCCGACGAACACGTGGAAGCCGTGGAAGCCCGTCAGCATGAAGAACGTCGAGCCGAAGATGCCCGAGCTGAGCTTGAGGTTCAGGTCGCGGTAGGCGTGGATGTACTCGTAGGCCTGGAAGCCGAGGAAGGTCGCGCCCAGCAGCACCGTGACCCACATCCAGAACACCGTCCTGGCGCGCCGGTTCGCGATCAGCGCGTGGTGCGCGATCGTCAGCGTGACGCCGGAGCTGAGCAGCAGCGCCGTGTTGAGCGTCGGGATCGGCCACGGCCCGATGGTGCGGAACGGCTCGATCGTTCCCGCGGGCGACGCCGTCGCGCCGGCCACCGCACCCGGCCACGCGGCCTTGAAGTCGGGCCACAGCAGCGAGTTCTCGATGTCGCCGAGCGCCGGCACCGAGTGGACACGCGCCCAGTACAACGCGCCGAAGAAGGCGCCGAAGAACATCACCTCCGAGAAGATGAACCAGCTCATGCTCCAGCGGAACGAGACGTCGACGCGCTTGCCGTAGCGGCCGCCCTCGCTCTCGCCGATCGCGTCGCCGAACCACTGCGCGAGCGTGAACGCCCACAGCACGAAGCCGGCGAGCAGCGACCATGCGCCCCAGCCGGCGCCGTTGATCCATTGCGAAGCGCCGAGGATGACGAAGAACAGCCCCAGCGCGACCATCGCCGGGTGGCGCGAAGGCGCGGGCACGAAGTAGTAGGGCGTCTGCCCGTGGGGTGTCGCTGCCGACATGGTGTTCTCCTGGACCGTATGGGTGCGGGTTTGGTTTCGACAGGACCGGCGCCGGGTCAGGCCGCGACCCCGCTGGCGACGATGAAACGGATCAGCACGACGAGGCCGACGACGAACAGCGCGGCGACGCCGAGGCCGGCGAGGATCACATGCACGGGGTTGAGCCGGTTCGCGTCGTTCTCGAGGCCGGCCGAGCGGCGCACGCCGAAGAACGACCACGCGACGGCGCGCAGCGTCTGCCACAGCGACGCCTTGCGGCCGACCGCTTCGCGCAGGCCATCGCTCACGATCGCGCTCCCGGCGCCGGCGGCACCTTGCCGCCGACTTCGAAGAAGGTGTAGCTCAGCGTGATCGTGCGCACGTCCTTCGGCAGCTTCGGGTCGATGTAGAAGACGACCGGCCACTCCCTGGCCTCGCCGGGCGCCAGCGTGTATTCGTTGAAGCAGAAGCACTCGAGCTTGGCGAAGTGCGCCATCGCCTGCATCGGCGCGTAGCTCGGGATCGCCTGCGCCGCCATGGTGCGCCCCTGCGCATTGCGAAAGCGGTAGATCACGGTGGTCAACTCGCCCGGGTGCACATCGACCGAAGCCACGGCAGGCTTGAACTCCCACGGCCCGCGCGCATTCGCGTCGAACTCGACGGTGACGGTGCGCGAGCGGTCCACCTGCGTGTTGGCCGGCGGCGCGGCCGTCGTCACGCCCGTCGTCGCCAGGCGCTCCGACAGCGACAGCACGTTGATGCCCAGCGCGGCGCAGATCGTCTCGTACAGCGGCACCAGCGCGTAGCCAAAGCCGAACATCATTGCCACCACGACGGCGAGCTTGGCCGTCATGCGCGCGTTGGCGGCGCGCAGGCGGGGGGTCGGGCGGGCGGTGTCCATCGTCGGATCAGAGCCCGATCAGCACGACCCTGACGACGAAGCCGGCGAGGAACGTCGCCGCCAGCGACGCCAGGATCAGCGCCAGCCGCAGGTTGCTCTTGCGTTGCTCGGGCGTCATCGTCGCAGCCGCAGTCGCTGGCGCACGCATCAGCCGATGACTCGCGTCGCCGTCGCGTCGAGCCTGGGCGGCGTCTCGAAGGTGTGGAACGGCGCCGGCGACGGCACTTCCCACTCCAGGCCCTCGGCGCCGTCCCAGGGCTTTTGCGCGGCGGGCTGACCGCGGCCGCGCATGCACGGCAGCACGACGAAGACGAAGAAGTAGACCTGCGCCAGCCCGAAACCGAGCCCGCCGACCGACGCGATCAGGTTGAAGTCGGCGAACTGCATCGGGTAGTCGGCGTAGCGGCGCGGCATGCCGGCCAGCCCGAGGAAGTGCATCGGGAAGAAGGTGAGGTTGAAGAAGATCATCGAGGCCCAGAAATGGATCTTGCCGCGCGTTTCGTTGTACATCACGCCGGTCCACTTCGGGCCCCAGTAATAGAAGCCGGAGAACATCGCGAACAGCGAGCCGGCGACGAGCACGTAGTGGAAGTGCGCGACGACGTAGTAGGTGTCCTGCACCTGGATGTCGATCGGCGCCATCGCGAGGATCAGGCCGGTGAAGCCGCCCATCGTGAACACGAAGATGAAGCCGATGGCGAACAGCATCGGCGACTCGAACGTCATCGAGCCGCGCCACATCGTGGCGATCCAGTTGAAGATCTTCACGCCCGTCGGCACCGCGATCAGCATCGTCGCGTACATGAAGAACAGCTGGCCCGTGACCGGCATGCCGGTCGTGAACATGTGATGCGCCCAGACGATGAACGACAGGATCGCGATCGATGCCGTCGCGTACACCATCGACGTGTATCCGAACAGGCGCTTGCGCGCGAACGTCGGAATCACGGCGCTGATGATGCCGAACGCCGGCAGGATCATGATGTAGACCTCGGGGTGCCCGAAGAACCAGAAGATGTGCTGGTACATGACCGGGTCGCCGCCGCCCGCCGGGTTGAAGAACGTCGTGCCGAAGTGGCGGTCGGTCAGCGTCATCGTGATCGCGCCGGCAAGCACCGGCATCACGGCGATCAGCAGGTAGGCGGTGATCAGCCAGGTCCAAGCGAACAGCGGCATCTTCATCAGCGTCATGCCGGGCGCACGCATGTTGAGCACGGTCACGATGATGTTGATCGAGCCCATGATCGAGCTGGCGCCCAGGATGTGGATCGCGAAGATCGCGGCGTCCATCGACGGGCCCATCTGCAGCGTCAGCGGCGCGTAGAGCGTCCAGCCCGCCGCCGGCGCCCCGCCCGGCATGAAGAACGACATCACGAGCATTGCCGCCGCCGGGATCAGCAGCCAGAAGCTCAGGTTGTTCATGCGCGCGAACGCCATGTCGGCCGCGCCGATCTGCATCGGAATCAGCCAGTTCGCGAAGCCGACGAAGGCCGGCATGATCGCGCCGAACACCATGATCAGGCCGTGCATCGTCGTGAGCTGGTTGAAGAGCTCCGGGTTGACGAACTGCAGGCCGGGCTGGAACAACTCGGCGCGGATCAGCAGCGCGAGCACGCCGCCGACCATCAGCATCGTGAATGCGAACAACAGGTACATCGTGCCGATGTCCTTGTGGTTGGTCGCATAGACCCAGCGCCGCCAGCCATGCGGATGATCGTGGGCATGATCGTGGCCGTGGCCCACCGGGTGGTCGAGGACTGCGCTCATGGACGGGATTCCTTTCGGGCGAGGCGGTTCACTTGCGGGCCGCGGCGACCTGCGCCGGCTGCACCACCTGGCCGGTCTTGTTGGACCAGCTGTTCTTCGTGTAGGTGACGACGGCGGCGATCTCGGTGTCGGAAAGCTGCTTCCACGAAGGCATCGCGCCGCCGGCCGCGCCGTTGAACACGACGGCGAGCTGCTTGGCCTGGTCGGCGTCGAGCACGATCTTCGAGCCCGCCAGCGGCTTGAACGGACCGCCGCCGCTGCCGTCGGGCTTGTGGCAGACCGCGCAGTTTGCGCCATAGATCTTCTCGCCTCGCGCCATCAGATCGGCAAGCTGCCAGGTCTTGTTCGGATCGTCTGCCTTGGCCGCCATCTCCTTGTGGCGCGCCGCGACCCAGTCGCTGTAGTCCTGCTGCGGCAGCACCTTGACGTGGATCGGCATGTAGGCGTGCTCCTTGCCGCACAGCTCGTAGCACTGGCCGTAGTAGTCGCCCACCTTGTCGGCGCGGAACCAGCTGTCGCGCACGAAGCCGGGGATCGCGTCCTGCTTGACGCCGAACGCCGGCACGCCCCAGGCGTGGATCACGTCGGTTGCCGTCGTGATGACGCGGACCTTCTTGTCGACCGGCACGACGAGCGGGTTGTCGACCTTGAGCAGGTAGTCGTCGCCCTGCGGCTTCCCGGCATCCGACATTTCGCGGTGCGCCACGTCGAGCGTCGAGAGGAAGCCGATGCCCTCGCCCTCGCCCTTGAGGTAGTCGTAGCCCCACTTCCACTGGGTGCCGGTGACCTTGATCGTCAGGTCGGCGTTGGTCGTGTCCTTCATCGCGACGACGACCTTGGTCGCCGGCAGCGCCATGAAGATGACGATGATGAACGGCACGACGGTCCATGCGATCTCGACCGCCACGCTCTCGTGGAAATTGGCGGGCTTGACGCCGCGCGAACGGCGGTGCTTGAAGATCGAATAGAACATCACGCCGAACACGCCGACGAAGATCGCCAGACACAAGACCAGCATGAAGTTGTGCAGCCACTGCTGCTCGACGGCGATGCGCGTCACCGGCGGGTGCAGGTCGATCTGGAGCACTGCGGGGCCGCCGGGCAGGTCGTTGACCGCCGCCCGGGCCGCGCCGGCGACCATGAAGCCGGCGGTCAGGACGAGGGCCGAGAGTCGACCCGGTAGCGCGCTGAGGGTGTCTTTCATGATTGCTCGCGGTTTCGATCCAGTTCAATCGTGGGCGCGCCGGTCAGCGCCCCGCCGCGCCACCGGTCGGCGCGTCCACGGGCTCGCAGCGGCCAGCCGGTCTCGGAAGTGTTTGCCCGCATGACTGCGGTGCCGATGGCGGTGGGTCGATCGACCAGCCCATAGCGCAACGAACGAGTGGCCTGCGACATGCTGCAACTGCTCCAGACAGTCAGGCCGACCCGTATTTCCGCGACTGTCCGGCCCCGGAGAACCCGACAGATGAGGACAAACGCACCCGAATGGGCGCGAATGTTAGCCTAGATCAAGGCGCCGCACAGGCAGTGGTAATACCAGCGGCGCTTCAGCGACGCCGGCGCATCGCGGCGCGCATCTCGTCGAGCGGCACGATGGTCTCGGCCTGCACCGGCATGCGCGGTGCGGCCTTGAACGCATGGCCGTAGACGATCTCGAAAGTCAGATGCAGCCGCCCGTCCGGCCCGGCGAGCGTGCCGAGTTCGTCGAGCAGGCGCGCACGCCAGCGCGGGGTGCGCCAACCCGGGTGACGATCGGGCGCCGCATTGGCGCCGAGGCCGCGCAGTTCGGCGACCAGCGCCGCCGCGTCCGGCCAGCTCAGCGTGACCTGCTCCTGGTCCATCACCGGGTCGGCGAAGCCGGCGTGCAGCGCCATGTCGCCCAGGTCGTGCATGTCGACGAACGGCGCTCCGGGCGACGCCCAGCCCAGGCGCTGGTACAGCGCGCGCAACTCGCGCGCCGTGTCGGGACCGAAGCACGAGAACATGACGAAGCCGCCGACCGCGAGCGCGCGCTGCCACTGCGCGAGCACCGCCAGCGGATCGCGCGCCGCGTGCAGCGTCATGTTGGCCCACACCAGTTGCACGCTGCCGGCCGGCACAGCCTCGGCTTCGAGCACCTGCGGCGCGCGGCGGCCGAGCGGCCACCAGCGCGGCCTCCCCGCACTCACGGCGCGCTCGCGCAAGGCCGGCGTCGGCTCGACGACGATGCGCCGTGCGGTGGGATAGGCGATGTCGAGCAGCGCCGCGCCGCCGCCGAGGAACGAAGACCAGTCGAGCACCGTCGCCGGTTGCAGCTTGACGATCGCCAGCCGCTCGGCCATGCGCCGCGCCACTTCGCCGTGCAGCCAGGGCGCGGCAGGCGCGGCGCCGAGCCGGCGCAGCGCGCGGCCCACCGCCGCCGTGTCGAGCGCACGCGCTGCGCCGTCGGTTCGGGCGGGGGAATCGGCCATGGGCAGCCCAGTATATTGAGCCCATGCAAGCCGCAGACCCGCCACCGGTCCGCAGCCCGCGCCGCGTCGCGCTGCCGACGCAATGCGCCGTCTGCCGCGGCTGGGACCGGCAACGCCTGTGCCGCGACTGCACGGCGCGCCACCTCGTCGCCGCATCGCGCTGCCGGCATTGCGCGCAGCGCGTGCCCGAAGGCAGCGCAGTCTGCGGCGCCTGCCTGCGCGAGCCGCCGCCCTTTGACACCTGCGTCGCACTGGCCGACTACGCCTGGCCGTGGGACACGCTGGTGTCGCGACTGAAGTTCCACGACGCTCTCGATCTGGCGCCGCCGCTCGCCGAAGCGCTGGCCGACGCCGTCGCCGCGCGCGGCGACCCGCTGCCGCAGTGGGTGCTGCCGGTGCCGCTGGCGACGCAGCGCCTGCGCGAGCGCGGCTACAACCAGGCGTGGGAACTGGCGCGCCGCATCGCAAGACGGCTCGGCTGCCGCAGCGACGCGACGCTGCTGCTGCGCATCAAGGACACGCCGCCGCAGCTCGCGCTGCCGCGCAGAGAGCGCGCCGCCAACCTGCGCGGCGCCTTCCTCGTCGAGCCGCGGCGCGCGTCGCGACTGCACGGCAGCGACGTGGCGCTCGTCGACGACGTGCTGACGACGGGCGCGACCGCTGGTGAAGCGGCACGCACGCTGCGCCAGGCCGGCGCAGCGAGCGTGCGCTGCTGGGTCGTCGCGCGCACGCCGCTGCACTGAGGCGCAGGGCCGGCGCCGTGTTCCGCATCGTCCTCGTGCACCCCGAGATTCCGCCGAACACGGGCAACGTGATCCGGCTGGCGGCCAACAGCGGCTGCGAGCTGCACCTGGTCGAGCCGCTCGGCTTCTCGATGGAGGATCGCCTGCTGCAGCGCGCCGGGCTCGACTATCACGAGTACGTCGCAGTGCGGCGCCATGCGAGCTGGCCCGCGCTGCTCGAGGCCGAGCGGCCGGATCCGGCGCGCTGCTTCGCCTTCACGACGCAGGGCAGCCGCCACCACGCCGACATCGCGTGGCAGGCCGGCGACTGGCTGGTGTTCGGCAGCGAGACGGCGGGCCTGCCGGCGGATCTGCGCGAGGCCTTCCCCGCCGCGCAGCGCGTGCGCCTGCCGATGCGCACCGGCCAGCGCAGCCTGAACCTGAGCAACGCGGTCGCCGTCGCCGTCTTCGAGGCGTGGCGGCAATGCGGCTGGTCCGGCGCCGGCTGACACGCTGTGACGCGAACGCGGCATGGCGCGCCGCGGCCGACCGGCTCACAATGACGCCGCACACCCGCCCGCCCTGGGCGGGGGGAGGCGCATCATGAGCATCAGCGTGCTGGTCGTCGACGACGAGCCCGAGTTCCTGCGCCGCTTTTCCGACGCCGTGCTGTCCGACGCCGAGCTGCAGCTGCTCGGCGCCGTGGCGACGGGCGAGGCGGCACGCGCGATGCTGCAGGCGACCGCGCCCGACGTGACGCTGGTCGACCTCGGCCTGCCCGACATCCCCGGCGTCGAGCTGATCCGCGAGACGACGCGCCGCCGTCCCGACGCCGACATGCTCGTCATCACCGTGTTCGGCGACGACGAGCACGTGCTCGCGAGCATCGAGGCCGGCGCAACGGGCTACCTGCTCAAGGACACTTCGGTCGAGCGCATCGTCGCCGCGATCAAGGAAGTGCATGCCGGCGGCTCGCCGATCAGCCCGAGCATCGCGCGACGCGTGCTCGCGCGCTGCCGCGTCGGCACGGCGCCGGCGGCGGCGCCTTCTCCGGTGCCGCCCGATCCGGGCGCGCTGCCGCTGTCGCAGCGCGAGACCGACATCCTGCGCTTCGTCGCCAAGGGGCTGAGCTTCGCCGAGATCGGCACGCACCTGGAGATCTCGCCGCACACCGTCGTCAGCCACGTCAAGAAGATCTACCGCAAGCTCGCCGTGCACTCGCGCGGCGAGGCCGTCTATGAAGCCGGCCAGATGGGCCTGCTGTAGCGCCGTCGCCGTCGCGCTGTGGCTCGCCGCAGCCGGCGTTGCGTCGGCTCCGGTCCACGAGCCGACGCACGCCGACCTGCTGGTCGACGATCGCGCGCTGCCGCCGCCGGACGACGCGGCCTGGCAGCCGGTGCGGCTGCCCGACGCCTCGCACGACGGCAAGGCGCGCGCGGTCTGGCTGCGCATCGCCTTCGAGCGCCCGGCCGACGGCGAGGCATGGGCGGTCTACTGGCCCTATCTCTACGGTGGTGGCGCGTTCTGGCTCAACGGCGCACTGCTGGCGAGCGTTCCGCAGTCCGACGCGAAGCGCCACGTGCGCTGGCAGCGGCCGCAGCTGATCCCGCTGCCCGAGATCCGGCTGCGCCCAGGCGCCAATGTGCTGCAGGTGCGCGTCGTCGCCGCCGACCCGCCCAACGGTCTGCTGGTCGCGAGGCCGGCGATCGGGCCGCATGCGGCACTGCTGCCGCAGCACGACCGCCGGCTGCTGTGGATGCGCACCATGCCGCAGGCGATCGGGCTGGCGTGCCTGCTCGCGTCGCTGCTGGTCGCCTTCATCTGGTGGCGCCGGCCGAGCGAAGTGCTGTACGGCCTCTTTGCGCTGGCGCTCGCGCTGTGGGGCGCGCGCACGCTGGTGTTCGTCGTCGAGCAGTTGCCCAGCGCCGAATGGGCCGCGGCGCGCGCCTTCTACCACGCGGCGACGGGCGGCTTCATCGTCGTGCTGGCGCTGTTCGCGATGCGCTATGCCGGCGCGTACCGGCCGTGGGTCGGGCGCGCATTGTTCGGCTATTGGGCGATCGGCCCGCTGGTGCGGCTGCTGCCCGCAGCGCAAGCCGAGGCCTGGGTCGGCCGGCTGTGGATCGCCGGCATGATCCCGGTCGGCATGAGCATCGCCGTGTTCATCGGCCGCGCCTGGTGGCGCGACCGCAGCGCGGCATCGGCAGCCTTGCTCGCGGCCGTTGCGCTCGCCGTAACCGCCGGGGTGCACGACTACCTCGTGGCCTGGCGCGCGCCGGTGGTCGAGCTGCTGCTGCCGGGCTGGACCGGGCACCGCATCCTGCTGATGCACCACGGCGCCACGCTGCTGCTGCTCGTGATGGGCTTCCTGCTGACCGCCCGCTTCGTCGACACGCTGTTCGAGGTCGAGGTGCTGAACCGGACGCTGGAGGAGCGCATCGCCGCGCGCGAGGCGGCGCTGGCCGAGAACTATGCGCGCCTGGCGCAGCTCGAGCGCGAACGCGCCACCACCGAGGAGCGCCAGCGCATCATGCAGGACATGCACGACGGGCTCGGCTCGCAGCTCGTCACGGCCCTCTACCGCACCGAGCGCGGCGCGCTCGACGCCGGTCAGACCTCGGCGCTGCTGCGCGGCTGCATCGACGACATGCGCCTGGCGATCGATGCGCTCGCGCCGGCCGACCAGGATTTCGGCGTCGCGCTGGCCAACCTGCGCTGGCGCTGGCAGCCGCAGCTCGACGCGGCGGGCATCGCGTCGCAGTGGACCATCGAAGCGCCCGACGACGGCTGGCCGCTGTCGGCGCACGCCGGGCTGCAGGTGCTGCGCGTGCTGCAGGAGGCGCTGACCAACGTGATCAAGCATGCGAGGGCCGGGCGCGTCGAGGTCGCGGTGCGCACCGCCGGCGGCGACTTCGTCCTCGATGTGCGCGACGACGGCCGCGGCATCGCGGCGGCTGCAGCGTCGCCGAGCGGCCGCGGGCTCGCCAACATGGCGCAGCGCGCACAGCGCATCGGCGCGCGCCTGCAGGCCCAGCCGGCGGCGCCCGGCACGCGCGTCGTGCTGACCCTGCCCGTCGCCGCAGCACGCATCGCGTGAACGCGGTAGGCCGCGGCGGCTTCGCGGCATATCGCCGCGCGGCGCGCAAACCTAGATTGACCTCACCGTGAAGCGGATCGCCGATCCGCCGGTCTCGAAGCAGAGGTCATCATGTCGCACACCCACACCCCTCACGCCGACTTCGACGCGCGCACTCTGCTGCGCTGGGTCTTCGTCGCCCTGGCGCTGGTCGCCGCCGCCGTCGGCAGCGTCCTCGTCTTCGAGCAGCGCGCCGATGCACTCGACCCGACGACACCGGCGTTCGCGTCCGACTCCGATGTCACGCCCTACGCGGCGATGCCGGCACCCGACGAGTCGCCAGCCATCACGCCTGACGAGCCGCTGCCCGAACCCGACAACCACCCGCCGACGTTCTGACCGTGCTGCGCGTCACTCGGGCTGCACGCCCGCGGCCCGGATCACCTTCGACCAGCGCTCGCGCTCGCTGCGCATCAGCCCGGCGAGACCGTCGGGCGCGGTGCCGGCGGCGCTGAAGTACTGGGCGAGCATCCTGGTGCGCACCTCGTCGCTCTTGACGATGCGCACGATCTCGCGCGCGACACGCTCGACGACGGGACGCGGCGTCTTTGCCGGCGCGAGCACGGCCTGCCAGGAGATCGCCTCGAAATCGCGATAGCCCTGCTCGACCAGCGTCGGCAGCTCGGGCAGCGTGGCCGAGCGCCCCAGCGTCGTGACGCCGAGCGCGCGCAGTTTGCCGGCACGCACCTGGCCCATCGCGATGCCCGGCACCATGAACGCCGCTTGCACCTGCCCGCCGAGGATGGCGTTGACCACTTGCGGGAAGCCCTGGTACGGCACGTGCACGAGCTCGACGCCGGCGCGCGTCTTGAACAGCTCCATCGCGAGGTGCGACGCACTGCCGTTGCCGACGCTGCCGTAGTTGAGCTGGCCGCGGAGCTTCCGGGCGATGCGCACGAAATCGGCGAGCGTCGCCGCGCCGAGCTTCGGATCGACGACGAGCACGTTGGGCGAAGTCGCGACGAGCGACACCGGCGCGAGCTCGCGCAGCGGGTCGTAGCCGAGGTTCTTCGCGAGCAGCGGCGCCGTGACGAGCGGCCCCTGGATCGTGAACAGCAGCGTGTAGCCGTCGGGCTCGGCCTTGGCGACCATGCCAGTGCCGATGTTGCCGCCCGCGCCCGGGCGATTCTCGATCACGATCGTCGTGCCGAGCGCGGGGCCGAGCGGCTCGGCGACCAGGCGTGCGATCAGGTCGGGCGAGCTGCCGGCCGGGAACGGCACGACGAGCTTGATCGGCCGCGCGGGCCACGCCGGCTGCGCCCACGAGGGCAGCGACGCGGCGGCGGCCGTCGCGACGACGAACTGGCGGCGTTGCATCGATCGTTCTCCTTGGCTTGTTCAGTGCTCGGGGCGCGCGTCGCGGCCCATCAGTCGTTCCAGCGCCTGCGCCGGCGTCGCGCGACCGTCGAGCACATGAACGACCGCGTCGGTGATCGGCATCTCGACGCCGAGCTCGCGCGCGCGCTGCAGCGCCGTCGCGGCACTGTAGACGCCCTCGGCGACGTGGCCCAGTTCGGCCAGCACCTGCGCCAACGGCAGCCCCTGCGCGAGGTGCAGGCCGACCTGGCGGTTGCGCGACAGGTCGCCGGTGGTGGTGAGCACCAGGTCGCCGAGCCCCGACAGCCCCATGAAGGTCTCGGCGCGCGCACCGAGCGCGACGCCCAGCCGCGTCATCTCGGCCAGGCCGCGCGTGACGAGCGCGGCGCGCGCATTCATGCCGAGCGCCATGCCGTCGGCGATGCCGGTGGCGATGGCGAGCACGTTCTTCACCGCGCCGCCGACTTCGACGCCGACCGGGTCGCTCGACGTGTAGATGCGCAGCGCGTCACCATGCAGAGCGTCGACCGCGGTATCGCACAGCGACGCGACGGCGCTCGCAGCAACCAGCGCCGTCGGCTGGCGGCGCGCCACTTCGAGCGCGAAGCTCGGCCCCGACAGCACCCCGACGCGTGCCGCGGCGGGCCGCACGGCGGCTGCGATCTCGTGGCCGAGCCGTCCGCTGCCCTGCTCGAAGCCCTTGCACAGCCACAGCACGCCGAGGTCGGGGTCGGCCGGCAACCGAGCCAGCATCTCGCGCAGCGCCGCCATCGGCGTCGCGATCAGCATCAGGCCGCCGGCGCCGTGGCGCACGGCGGCGTCGAAATCGGCCGTGATCTGCAGCGCCGACGGCACCTCGATGCCGGGCAGGTAGCGTTCGTTGCGCCGTGTGCGCCGCAGCGCGTCGGCCTGTGTCGCGTCGCGCGCCCACAGCAGCGCGGGGTGCCGCTCGGCGACGCTGCACGCGAGCGCTGTGCCCCACGCACCGGCGCCGAGCACGCTGAGATTCATCGCCAGGTCAGGCTTGCGTGACGAGGCCCGAGCCGTTGCCGCCCGTCTGCTGCTGCGCGTGCTGCGCTTCGTACATCGCCTGGAAGTTGACTTCCGACAGCAGCACCGGCGGGAAGCCCGCGCGCGTGCAGACGTCCGACACGATCGCGCGCAGATAGGGATAGACGATCTGCGGGCAGGCGATGCCGATGATCGGCTGCAGCTGGTCGCCCGGGATGTTGCGCAACTCGAAGATGCCGGCCTGCTTGGCTTCGACCAGGAACAGCGTCTTGTCGCCGACCTTGGTCGTCACGGTGGCGGTGACGACCACTTCGTAGATGCCGTCGGCCACCGGCTCGGCGGCCAGCGCGAGGTTGACGTCGACCTGCGGCTGCTGCTGCTCGAGCAGGATCTGCGGCGAGTTCGGCTGCTCGAGCGACAGGTCCTTCAGGTAGATGCGCTGGATCTGGAACACAGGCGTCTCGTCGCCCGCGGTGTCTGGGGTGGCCATGGTGATAGGTCTCGCAGTGGGAAAGAAAAAGCCCGCAACCGACATCGGTGCGGGCTGCAGCGCGGATTATCGCGCAGCGCTTCAGGCGCCCTGCAGCAGCGGCACGAGGCCACCGCGGTGGTCGAGCGCCATCAGGTCGTCGCAGCCGCCGACGTGGGTTTCGCCGATGAAGATCTGCGGCACTGTGCGCCGGCCGGTGCGCTGCATCATCGCCTGGCGCTCGTGCGGATGCAGGTCGACGCGGATCTCCTCGATGGCGACGACGCCGCGCTGCTGCAGCAGCGCCTTGGCGCGATGACAGAACGGACACACCTGCGTGGTGTACATCTTCACGGGGGCGTGGGTCTTCATGCAGTCCGGGTGTGCAAGGGTCGTTCCAAGGTCGCGAGTGACACAAAGCATCGGCGGCCGGGCCGACGACGGCGCGGCGCGCGAAGCGTTCAGGCCGACTTCTCGACCGGCAGGTTGGCCTGGCGCCAACTCGCGAGCCCGCCGCCGAGCGTGACCGCCTTCTCGTGACCGAGCTTGCGCAGCATAGCCGCGGCGCGCTGGGCGCGCGTGCCCGACGGGCAGACCACCACGATCGGCAGGGCCTTGTTGGTCGGCAGGTTCTTGGCCTGCCCGAGCGAGCCGAGCGGCACGTTGCGCGAACCGGCGACATGCCCGCCCGCGAACTCGGCGGGCTCGCTCACGTCGATCAGCACGGCCTTCTCGCGGTTGATGAGTTGCACCGCCTCCGATGCCGACACCGAACCGGCGCGGCCGCCGCGCATCACCATCGGCCACACCAGCAGGCCGCCCGAGACGAAGGCGACGGCGATGAGGACCCAGTTCTCGACAAGAAAGTTCAGCACGGTTTGCACAGACGGATGGGGCGGGCGCGAATTATAGAATTCGCCACTCATCCCCTGCCTGCGACCCATGTACAAGCTCGTGCTGATCCGCCACGGCGAATCGACCTGGAATCTCGAGAACCGCTTCACCGGCTGGACCGATGTCGACCTGACGGAGACCGGCGTCGCGCAGGCGCGCCAGGCCGGCAAGCTGCTCAACGATGCCGGCTATGACTTCGACATCGCCTGGACCTCGGTGCTCAAGCGCGCGATCTGGACGCTGTGGCACTGCCTCGACGAGATGGACCGCACCTGGCTGCCCGTCGTCAACGACTGGCGGCTCAACGAGCGCCACTACGGCGCGCTGCAGGGCCTCAACAAGGCCGAGACGGCGAAGAAGTTCGGTGATGAGCAGGTGCTCGTCTGGCGCCGCAGCTACGACGTGCCGCCGCCCGCGCTCGAGCCGAGCGATCCGCGCTGCGAGCGCAGCGATCGGCGCTACGCGAAGCTGGCGCCCGGCGAAGTGCCGTTGACCGAGTGTCTGAAGGACACGGTGGCACGCGTGCTGCCGTGCTGGAACGGAGCGCTCGCGCCGGCGATCCGGCAAGGCAAGCGCGTCGTCGTCGCGGCGCACGGCAACAGCATCCGCGCACTGGTGAAGTATCTCGACGGCATCGGCGACGACGACATCGTCGGCGTCAACATCCCGAACGGCATCCCGCTGGTCTACGAGCTCGATGCGCAGCTGCGCCCGATTCGAAGCTATTACCTGGGCGACCCCGAGGCGGCGGCAAAGGCCGCAGCGGCCGTTGCCGCCCAAGGCAAGGGCTGAGCGCCGATCACGAACGCAGCGCCGCGGCGAGCCGCGGCGCGACCGAGACGACGTTCGTCTCGTGCGGCACGCTGTCGGTGCTCCAGACGTGTCGCACGCCGGCCGCACGCAACTGCTCGAGGGCATCGCCTACGAACAGTGCATGCGTCACGGCCACGTCGACCGACGCCGCACCGCGTTCGAGCAGCTGCAAGGCAGCCACCGCCAGTGTGCGGCCGGTGCTGGCGACATCGTCGATCAGCACGGCGGCGCGGCCTGCGTAGTTCACGTCGGGCAGCGCGACCGACACATCGCGATCACCGTGGCGCTGCTTGCGCGCCAGCGCCCAGTCCAGCCCGGCGTCGCGCGCCGCCTGCTCGACCCATTGCGCGGATTCGTCGTCGGGGCCGACGAGCAGCGGCCGCGCAACGTGCCGCGCGATCCAGGCGCCGAGCAGCGGTGCGGCCGAGACGACGACGCCGCGTCGGCCGGGCAGCACCTCGCCCAGCGAGTGCGCGCGGTGCAGGTGCGGATCGACGGTGACGACGGCATCGAAGGTCTGCGCCAGCAGCGCGCCGAGGTGGCGCTGGCTGACCGCCTCGCCGGGATGGAAGGCGATGTCCTGGCGCATGTAGGCGAGGTAGGGCGCGACCAGCGTCAGCTCGCGCGCGCCGAGTTCGCGCGCCGCCGGCGCGGCAAGCAGCAGCTCGGCCAGCTTGGCGTTGGGCTGGTGCAGCCCGCGCAGCACGACAACGCGCTCGGGCAGCGCGGGCGGCAGCGTCAGCTTGGTCTCGCCGTCGGGAAAGCGGTGCCGCTCGATGGCGTGCAGCGGCCAGCCGAGTTCGCGCGCCAGCGCCTCGGCGAGCCGACGCTCGTCGTCGAAGGCGAGCAGCCACGGCGGCGTCGGGCTCACCATGGCGCCCCCGTGCCAGCGACGAACTCGCGCGGCGGTTCGCCGGCCGCGCCGATGCGATAGCCGGCGTCGGCCTCGGCAAGCGCTCGCGCAAAGCCGAGGTCGGCGTCGAAGCGGGCGTGCACGCGATACAGCACCTCGCCCGCAGCGACGACGTCGCCGAGCTTCTTCAGCAGATCGAGGCCGCTGCCGGACACCTGCGGTGCGCCAGCCAGGCGCGCGATGCGCGAGATGCGCTGGTTGTCGATCGACGTCACGACGCCGGTCGAACCGGCGCGCAACTCATGCACCAGCGGCGCCGCCTCCAGCGGCTCGGCGCGCCGGCCCTGCGCGTCGATGATGGCGTTCATGCGCTCCAGCGCGCGGCCCGAGTCGAGGATGTCGCGCGCGATCGCATAGCCGTCGCCGCCGCGCACGTCGGGGTCGAACTCGAGCATGCGGCCGGCCAGGCGCAGCGCCTTCTGGCGCAGATCGTTGGGCGCGGCCGGGTCGTTGGCCAGCACGCGCATCACGTCGCGCGCCTCGAGCACCGGGCCGACACCGAAGCCGATCGGCTGGCGGCCGTCGGTGATCACGGCGTCGAGGTGCAGGCCGATGCGTGACGCGACATACTCGAACAGCTTCTTCAGGCGTTGCGCCTCGGGCATCGCGCGCACCTTGGCGCTCGGACCGACCGGAATGTCGAGCACGAGATGCGTCGATCCGGCGGCGATCTTCTTGGACAGGATCGACGCGACCATCTGCCCCGGCGAATCGACGGCCAGCGGCCGCTCGACGGAGATCAGGATGTCGTCGGCCGGCGACAGCTCGGCCGTGCCGCCCCAAGCGAGGCAGCCACGCGTTTCGCGCACGATCTCGACCAGGCGCTCGAACGGCAGTTCGACCTGCGCCAGCACGTCCATCGTGTCAGCCGTGCCGGCCGGCGACGTGATCGCGCGCGACGACGTCTTCGGGCACAGCATGCCGTGCGCGGCGACGATCGGAACGACCAGCATCGACGTGCGGTTGCCCGGAATGCCGCCGATGCAGTGCTTGTCGACGACCGGGCCGCCTCCGACTTCACGGCGCCAGTCGAGCCTGCGGCCGACCTCGGCCATCGCTTCCGTCAGGTGCAGCACCTCGTCGCGGTCGAGCTCGTACTGGTTGGTTGCGACGACGAAGGCGGCCAGCTCGATCTTCGAGTAACGCGCCTGCGCAATGTCGCGGATGATGGCGCGCAGATCGTCACGCGACAGCCGCTCGCCGGCGATCTTGCGGTGCAGCGCCGCGATCGAGCGCGGCGGCTCGGCATGCTGCAGGCGCGCCACGTGGCCGTCGGGAACTCCCAGCCTCGCATAGGCCTCTTCGCTCAAGCCCAGCTCGCACACCCCGACGATGCGCTCGTCGTCGACGACGTTGAGCACCGCGAGGATGGTGCGCCCGTTGGCCTGCACCTCGACCTTGGCCAGCGCCTGGAAGCCGGCGGCGCGCACCACCGGGCAGGTGCGGTGCAGGTAGGCGACGTTCTCGCGCCAGGTGTCGATGCCGACGCGGCGAATCTGCAGCTGGGCGGTCGTCATGCTCGATCCTCTCCCGCCGGGGGCGCCAGGGCCTCGATGATGCCCTCTCGCAGGCGCTCGGCGAGCGCGCGGCGGTCGGCGTGCGCGCTCGACTGTGCGGCCAGCACGCGCATGTGCACCTCGAGGCCCTCGGCGCGCGCGATCCACCACAGGCTGGCCGCGAGCGAGGTGTCGCCGATGTACAGCGTCGCCGGGCTGACGCGATGAGTCGCATCGGAAAAGCGCAGCGCGACCGCCTGCACCGGCGTCGCCGTCGCGATTGCCGCCTGCAGCAGGTTGGCATGGAACGGCAGCAGCTCCCGACCGTCGCTCGTCGTGCCCTCGGGGAACACGGCGACGCTGTCGCCGGCGCGCAGCGCGTCGGCCATCTGGTGCACGACGCGCATCGCGTCGCGCCGGCGGTCGCGCTCGATGTAGAGGGTGCCCGCAGCGCCGACCAGGCGGCCGACCAGCGGCCAGCGCCGCACCTCGGCCTTCGACACGAAACGCGCCTCGGGGCAGACCGCGTGCACCGCCATGATGTCGAGCCACGAGACGTGGTTGGCGACGATCAGCTTCGCGCCGGGCCGGAACGCGCCGTCGACGTGCATCCGCATGCCGAGCACGCGCAGCATCTTGCCGGCCCACCAGCGGATGCGCGCCTGGCGTTGCGGCGCATCGAAACGCCCGAACAGCGGCAGCACAATTGCCAGGCCGTGCAGCCCGTGCACCACGACGCGCGCGAGGCGCCAGGCTGCGCGCAGCTCCCGCATCGAGGGGCTCAGCGCGCCTCGTAGGCGACAGCGCCGGCGACCAGCGTCGCGACGACGCGGCCGGGCAGTTCCATCGCGCTGGTATGGAAGGCGAACGGCGTGTGCTTGCCGTGGCTCGCGAGCTTGTCGGGGGTGACGCTCCAGCGCGCGGCCGGGTCGAACAGGCACAGGTCGGCGACGCCGCCCTCGACGAGGCGGCCGGTGCTGGCCGCCAGCGAGCCGAGCGCCGGGCCGAGCACACGCACCGGCTCGCAGGTGATGCGAGCCAGCGTCGCGGCCAGACCCAGTCCCTGCCGCTCGCCCCAGGCGAGCGCCAGGCCGAGCAGCAACTCGAGCCCGGTGGCGCCGGGCTCGGCTTCGCCGAACGGCAGCGTCTTCGCGTCGGCATCGACCGGCGTGTGATCGCTGACCAGCGCGTCGACCGTTCCGTCGGCGAGCGCGGCGCGCAGCGCATCGCGGTCGCGCTGCTGGCGCAGCGGCGGGTTCAGGCGCATCGACGAGTCGAAGAAGCCGATGTCGTGGTCGGTCAGGTGCAGGTTGTTGATGCTCACGTCGCAGGTCACCGGCAGCCCCTCGGCCTTGGCCGCGCGCAGCAACGCAACACCGGCCGCGCTGGAGAGCCGGCACAGATGCACGCGCGCGCCCGTCATGCGCATCAACTCGAAGACGGTGTGCAGCGCGATCGTCTCGGCGACCACCGGCACACCTGAGAGGCCGAGCCGCGTCGCCAGCGCGCCGCTGGCGGCGACGCCGGTGCCGAGCCAGGCATCCTGCGGCCGCAGCCAGACGGTGTAGCCGAAGGTCGCCGCGTACTGCAGCGCGCGCTGCAGCACGAGCGTGTCGCGCACGGCGACCTCGGCCTGCGAGAAACCGATGCAGCCGGCCTCGGCCAGCTCGGCCATCTCGGTCAACACTTCGCCGGCCAGCCCGCGCGTCAGCGCACCGAGCGGATACAGGCGCGACTGATTCAGGCTGCGCGCGCGGTGCTTGAGCATCTCGACCAGGCCGGGCTCGTCGAGCGGCGGATCGGTATCGGGCAGGCAGACGATGCTGGTCACGCCGCCGGCGACGGCGGCGGCCATCTCGCTTTCGAGCATGCCTTCGTGTTCGTGGCCGGGCTCGCGCAAGCGCACCGCGAGGTCGACCAGCCCCGGTGCGACGACGAGACCCGCCGCATCGATTGTGCGGTTGGCGTGGAAATCGGCCCCCACCCTGCCGATGGCCACGATGCGTCCGGCCGCGATCGCCACGTCGGCCGGCGCGTCGAAGCCGCTGGCCGGGTCGACGACGCGGCCGTTCCTGACAAGGATCTTCATGCGACGTTGCCCGCAATGATCGACATGACGGCCATGCGCACCGCGATGCCGAAGCCGACCTGCGGCAGGATCACGCTCTGCGCGCCGTCGGCCACCGCCGAGTCGATCTCGATGCCGCGATTGATCGGCCCCGGGTGCATCACGATCGCGTCGGGCCGGGCCAGGGCGAGCTTGTCGGGGGTGAGACCGTAGTTCTTGAAGTACTCGCCCGCCGACGGCAGCATCGCGCCGCTCATGCGCTCGTTCTGCAGCCGAAGCATGATGATCACGTCGGCGCCCCTGATGCCCTCGGCCAAGTCGTGGCACACGCGAACGCCCATCTCGCGCAAATCGCCCGACACCAGCGTCTTCGGCCCGACGGCGCGGATCTCCGGGACGCCCAGCGTCGTCAGCGCGTGAATGTCGGAGCGCGCCACGCGCGAATGCACGATGTCGCCGACGATCGCCACCGTCAGGTTGGTGAAATCGCGCTTGTAGTGGCGGATCGTGTACATGTCGAGCAGGCCCTGCGTCGGGTGCGCATGGCGCCCGTCGCCGGCGTTGACGACGTGCACGTGCGGCGCACAGTGCCGCGCGATCAGATACGGCGCGCCGCTCTCGCCGTGACGCACCACGAACATGTCGGCGTGCATCGCCGACAGGTTGGCGATCGTGTCGAGCAGGCTCTCGCCCTTGGCCGACGACGAGCGCGCGATGTCGAGGTTGATCACGTCGGCCGACAGCCGCTTGGCGGCGATCTCGAACGTGGTGCGCGTGCGCGTGCTGTTCTCGAAGAACAGGTTGAACACGCTCTTGCCGCGCAACAGCGGCACCTTCTTGACCTCGCGCTCGTTGACGGAGAGGAAGGTGCCCGCCGTGTCGAGAATGTGCGTCAGCACACTGTGCGGCAGGCCCTCGATCGAGAGCAGGTGGATCAGCTCGCCGTGGGCGTTGAGCTGGGGATTGATCTGCCTCATGCAGCGCTCTGAATGTCGAAGCTGAACCGGCCGTCGGCATCGCGCGCGAGCTGCAGCCGCTGCTCGCGCGGCAGCGCGATGCGTGCCGCCGAGAACGCCGGCTCGATCGGCAGCTCGCGCCCGCCGCGGTCGACGAGCACGGCCAGTGCGACACTGGCCGGGCGACCGAAGTCGAACAACTCATTGATGACGGCGCGGATCGTGCGGCCGGTGTAGAGCACGTCGTCGATCAGCACGATAGGCCGGCCGTCGACGTCGAATGGCAGCCGCGTATGGTCGGCGCTCGCCGCCATGCCGCGCGAGCCGTAGTCGTCGCGGTGCAGCGCGCTCGAGATCGTGCCCGGCTCGGTGGCCAGCCGCAGGTCGCGGTGCAGCCGCTCGGCCAGCCAGGCGCCGCCCGACCAGATGCCGACCAGCGCCGTGTCGGGCTGCAGCAGACGCCGCACGCCAGCGAGCAGGTCGACGTAGAGGGCTTCGGCGTCGAGGTGGAGCGTCGACATTCAGCTTTGTTCGGAGAAGTATTGCGTCAGGATCGTCGCGGCGCTGGCGGCGTCGACGTCGGGGGCGCCGGAAGTACGCGCCTCGGTCGTGGTGTAGCGTTCGTCGACCTCGTGCACCGGCAGGCCGAAGCGGCCGTGCAACTGGCGCGCGAAGCGCTGGGCGCGCGCCGTGTTGTCATGCGGTGCGCCGTCCGGGTGCAGCGGTACGCCGACGACGAGCGCATCGGGCGCCCATTCGCGAATCAGCTCGGCGATCGCCGCGAAGCGCGCGTCGCCCTCGGCCGCCACGGTGCGCAGCGGCCGGCCGCTGCCGAGCAGACTGTTGCCGACGGCGACGCCGACCCGCCTGGTTCCGTAGTCGAAGGCGAGCAGGCAGTGCGCGCTCACGCGTGCCCCGCTCCCTGCATCAGGCTGCCGGGGTCGATGCCGAGCAGCGACAGCGCCTTGCTGTAGCGCTGCTCGACCGGCGTGTCGAAGATGATGTCGGCCTGCGCATCGACCGTGATCCAGCCGTTGCGGCTGATCTCTTCTTCGAGCTGGCCGGCGCGCCAGCCGCTGTAGCCCAGCGTCACCAGCACCTTCTTCGGGCCGGCGCCATGCGACAGCGCTTCGAGCACGTCCTTGCTCGTCGTCATCTCGAGGCCGCCGCCGGCAATGGCGAGTGACGAGTTGTAGTGGCCTCCGTCGTCGTCGAGCCGCTCGTGGAGCACGAAACCGCGCTCCGTCTGCACCGGCCCGCCGAAGAAGACGGGAACGTCGGCGAGATCGTCGCGATCGAGCGTCAACTCGACCTTCTCGAACAGGTTGCGCAGATTGATGTCGATCGGCTTGTTGATCACCAAGCCGAGCGCGCCCTTGTCGGTGTGCTCGCACAGGTAGACGACGGCGCCGGCGAACGTCTGGTCGACCATGCCGGGCATGGCGATCAGGAACTGGTTTGTCAGGTTGATGCTCGCGCCACCCATGCAGCGATTTTACGGTCAAGGCCGCTCGGCTGGAGCATCCGGCCGCACACTGCCGGGCATGGAGGCGGAGAAAGTCCTGGACACGGCGCTGGTGTGGTTCCGACGCGATCTGCGCGCGGACGACCATGCCGCCCTCCATCACGCGCTGAAGGCGGCGCGCCGCGTGCATGCGCTGTTCGTCTACGACCGCGACATCCTCGACCCGCTGCTCGCCGCCGGCCTGCATGCCGATCGGCGTGTGCAGTTCATCCACGACAGCCTGGTCGACCTCGACGCGCAACTGCGTGCGCTCGGCCAGGCCCACGGCGTGCCGGGCGCCGGTTTGATCGTGCGCCATGCGCGCGCGGTCGACGAGGTGCCGCGACTGGCCGCACAGCTGCATGCGCAGGCGGTCTATGCGAACCACGACGACGACCCGCAGGCGTTGGCCCGCGACGCCCGGGTGCGCGGCCGCCTCGCCGAAGCCGGCATCGCGCTGCACACGAGCAAGGACCACGTCGTCTTCGAGCGCAGCGAACTGTTGACGCAGGCCGAGACGCCGTTCGGCGTCTACACGCCGTACCGCAAGGCCTGGCTCGAACGCGTCGACACGTACTACCTTGAGGCGTACTCCGTCGCAAGGCACGCGGCGAGCCTCGCGCCGCTGCCCGAAGGCGAGCGAGCGGCGGCGTGGCCGACGATGGCGTCGCTCGGATTCGAGGCAACCAACCTGAAGGCGCTGCACATTGCCACCGGCAGCACAGGGGCGCGCGAGCTGCACGACGACTTCCTGCATCGCATCGACCACTATCACGAGGCGCGCGACTTTCCGGCCGTCAAGGGGCCGAGCTACCTTTCGGTACACCTGAGGTTCGGCACGATGTCGGTGCGCCAGCTCGCGCGCGCAGCGCACCAGCGAGCCGCCGAAGGCTCGGCCGGCGCTCGGGCCTGGCTCGGCGAGTTGATCTGGCGCGACTTCTTCCACCAGGTGCTGCATCACCACCCGCACGTCGCCGAGCGCAGCTTTCGACCGGCGTGCGACGCGATCCGCTGGGAGCACGGCAAGCACGCACAGGCGCTGTTCGCGGCGTGGTGCGAAGCGCGCACCGGCTACCCTCTGGTCGACGCGGCAATGCTGCAGCTCGAGCGCACCGGCTACATGCACAACCGGCTGCGCATGGTCGCGGCGAGCTTCCTGGTCAAGGATCTCGGGATCGACTGGCGCTGGGGCGAGCGCTGGTTCGCCCAGCGGCTCAACGACTACGACTTGGCGGCCAACAACGGCGGCTGGCAGTGGGCCGCTTCGACCGGCTGCGACGCGCAGCCCTGGTTCCGCATCTTCAACCCGGTCACGCAGAGCCGCAGGTTCGATGCGCAGGGCCGCTTCATCCGGCGCTACCTGCCGCAGCTCGCTTCGTTGCCCGATGCGCTGATCCATGCCCCGTGGCTGGCGCGCGCCGTCGACTTGGCCGCTGCAGGCGTCGACCTCGGCCGCGACTATCCGCCGCCCATCGTCGAGCACGACACGGCGCGTCGGCGCACGCTGGAGCGCTATGCCGTCGCCGAGGGCCGGACGGCGCGGCGCTGAGCGGGCGCGACGCCCGTCAGAACAGTTCGACGTCGCCAGTGCTGTGCGTTTCGCCAGCGCTCACTGCACCCTGCGCGGCAAGCACGGCGTGGCTGCACACCTGGTTGCGGCCGTGCTCCTTGGCGTAGTAGACCGCTGTGTCGGCACGCTGGAATGCGGTGCTCGGCGTGTCGCTCCCCAGCACCTCGGCGAACCCGATGCTGACCGTGATGTGGCCCACGCGCGGGAAGTTGTGGCGTTCCGTGTTGCACCGCAGTCGTTCGAACGCGCTGGTCGCGTCCTGCGCGTGGGCGCAGCGCATCATCACGACGAACTCCTCGCCGCCGAATCGGTAGAGCCGGTCGTCGAAACGGAACGTGTTGCGCATCAGGCGCGACAGCAGCAGCAGCACCTCGTCGCCGATCAGGTGCCCGTGACGGTCGTTGACGAGCTTGAAGTGATCGATGTCGACGACGCCTAGATAGACCTCGTGCATTCGGCCGACGGAGCGCCGGCCGTCGGCCCCGACGTCGGCCTGCGCCGCCTGGCGCTGCCCGGCGGCAGCCTTCAGGAAGCTCTCGTCGAAGGTCTTGCGGTTGAGCAGGCCCGTCAGGGTGTCGCGCTCGCTGTAGTCGAGCAGCGAATGAAAGTTGTGATAGATGCGCAGAATGCTGGCGACGAGGGTGCGTGCGTCGACGCTCAGCGGCCGCTGCGAGATGATCTCGAGCACGGCGCCGGCGTCGGTCGCGCTGGGCAGCGGAAACAGCGACTGTGCAGGCAGCCCGTCCGCCTGCATCGGGCGCTGCTGCACGAGACATTCGGCACGCAGCGGTTGGGTGGCGCGCGTCGGCAGTGCCTCGAAGTCGGTCCACGAGGCGTCTGACGTCGCGACGATCTCGTCCCCGACGATCTCGGCGCGCCGGAACCAGCGCTCGGCGCCGGACTCTCCGACACAGCCCCAGATCGCGACCGACAGCGGGCGCAGCAGATCGCGCAGCGCGCAGACCAGCGTCGCGTCGAGCTGGTCGCGGTCGCGAAATCCGGTCAGCGCGACGAGGTGGTCGACGAGCTTGGTCATGATGCGGCGCGACTTCGACGACGCTGCTGCGTCAGCAGGCCACGGGAGAGGCGCGACGCTTCACGCCGCGGCCTCTGCGCTGACGTAGCGACCGATCAGCGCCAGCAGGTCGTCCTCGGAATACGGCTTGCCGAGGTAGTGGTCGACGCCGAGCTCTGCAGCGTGATCGCGGTGCTTCTGCGCAATGCGCGACGTGATCATGATCACCGGCAGGTCGCGCCAGCGGGCGTCGCCGCGCAGGTTGCGCACCAGGTCGAAGCCGTCCATGCGCGGCATCTCGATGTCGCTGAGCACGATGCTCGGCCGCTCCTCGGCCAGCTTCTCGAGCGCGTCGAGGCCGTCCTTGGCGAGTTGGACGCGATAGCCTTCACGCACCAGCAGGCGTTGGGTCACGCGACGCACCGTCAGCGAGTCGTCGACGACCAGAATCAACGGCGCAGTCGTCGCCCGGGCATCGTGCTGCAGCTGGGTCGTCTGCACCAGCGGCGCCGCCAATGCCGCGCGCGTCGCTGCTCGCGCGGCGTCGCCGTACAGAGTGGCGAGCGCGACGGGGTTGTAGATCAGCGCCGGAACTCCGGCGGCCAGCAGCGTCATGCCCGCCAGCCCCGGCAGTTGCGACAACTGCGGCCCGAGGTGCTTGACGACGACTTCCTGGTTGCCGAGCACTTGGTCGACGTGCACGACGATGCGCTGCTGCGCGCTGCGCACGACGACCACCGGCAGGGTACGGCCGGTCTCCAAGCCGCGCGCGCTCAGCTGCAGCAACGCGCCGAACCAGAAGAAGGGCAGGTTGCGATCGCCGACGGTGAACGTGCCGGACGCATAGGCGTCGGCGATCTCGGCCGGCGTCGCGCGGCGCACGATCTCGACCAGCGTCGAAGGCACGGCGATCGTGGCGTCGGCGCAGCGCAGCATGACGACCTGCGTGACGGCCGTCGTCAGCGGCAGCACGAGCTTGAAGCTCGTGCCTTGGCCGCGCGCCGTCGCCGTCTCGATGCGACCGCCCATCGCATTGACTTCGTTGCGCACGACGTCCATGCCGATGCCGCGGCCGGCGAGTTCGGTCACCATTTCGGCGGTGGAGAAGCCCGGCGTGAAGATCAGGTTGGCGAGGTCGGCGTCGGCCGTCTGGGAGTGCGCGTCGAGCAGGCCCGTCGCGATGCCGCGCTCGCGGATGCGCGCCAGATCCAGGCCCTGGCCGTCGTCGCGGAACTCGACGCCGACTTCGTTGCCCTCGTGCGTCAGCGCCACGATGATCGTGCCGGTGGCGTCCTTGCCGGCTGCGGCACGCGCCTCGGGCGCCTCGATGCCGTGGGTGATGCAGTTGCGCAGCAAATGCTCGAAAGCGCCCGTCATGCGATCGAGCACGCCGCGGTCGACTTCGATGCTGCCGCCCAGGATGTCGAGCCGCACCTGCTTGCCGGTTTCCTTCGCGGCCTGCCGCACGACGCGATACAGGCGCTCCGACAGTCCTTCGAACTCGACCATGCGGGTGCGCAGCAGATCGTCCTGCAGATCGCGCGTCAGCCGTGCCTGCGCGACGAGTTCATCTTCCGTTGCTTCCAGCGTGCGCTGCAGCGTGCGCTGCACGGTAGCCACGTCGTTCACCGACTCGGCCATCATGCGCGTGAGTTCCTGGAAGCGCGTGAAGCGGTCGAACTCGAGCGGATCGAAGGTCTCCGATGCCGCCTTCGCGGCCTCCATGCGCGACGCCATCTGCATCTCGGCCTGGAACTCGATGTCGCGCAACTGACCGCGCAGGCGCTCCAGGTTGTCGGTCAGGTCCGACAGCGAACTCTTGATGCGCCCGACTTCCGACTCGATACGCGAGCGCGTGATGCTGACCTCGCCCGACTGGTTGACCAAGCGTTCGAGCAGCGAAGTGCGGACGCGCACGGCCGACTGGCCCGTGAGCGGGGCTGGGCGGGCAGCGCCTGCGGCCGCCGGCGACATACCTGCGAAACGCGACCAGTCGATCTCGGCAGCCGCCGGCACGACGGGCAGCGCCTGCTGCGTCTGCGGCGCTTCTGCTTCAGGTTCCGGCTCGACGACCGGTGCCTGCGCCAAGTCTCGAGGGGCGACGATTTCCGGCGCCGGCTGCGCTTCGGCCACGGCCATCGGCGACGGCGCCGCCTCGACGACCGGCGCGGCCACTGCCGCCAGCGCCTCTTCGTAGGCTTGCGCGTCGCGTGCACGCAAGCCGTCGAGCGCGGCGTTCAGCGCGTCGGCGCGACCCTGCAGCCGCTCTATATCGTCGGCCGTCGCTTCGGGGCGCGCCAGCAGGTGCTCGATGGCCGTTTCGAGCCGGTGCGCCATCTCGCCCAGGCGCATCGCGCCGGCCAGGCGTGCACCGCCCTTGAGCGTGTGCAGCGTGCGCATGCAGGCCGAGGCGAGCGAAGGATCGCCCGGGCGCCGCGTCCAGTCGCGCAGGCGCGCGCCGAGTTGCGGAAGCAGTTCCTGGGCTTCCTCCTCGAAGATCGGAAACAGTTCGGCATCGACGGCGTCGACAGCATCGATGTCGTCGTCATCAAAGGCATCGGCGCTCGCTGCGACATGCGCAGCCGCCGTCGGCAGATCGGTGAATCGCTTCAACTCGGCCAGGCCGAACCCGCCGAACGATGTCGGCGCAGCAGTCGCCGCCGGCAACGGCATCGGCTGCGACGAGTGTTCCGGGGTGCCGACGTCGAGTTCGGCCGCAGCAGCCTTGCTCGCGGGTTCTTCGGAAGTCGCCTCGGGCGCTTCGCCCGCTGCGGCGTCGGCAACGTTGCCCAGACGCAGCCGCTCAAGCGACGCCAGCTCGTTGTCCGCCAGTCGCTGCAGCAGTTCGGGAACGGGCGATTTCAGGAATCCGGCCGCGAACTGATGCAGCAGGCGGCGGATCTCCTCGGCCGTGTCGGCGAAGAGCTGCGCCTCGCCGGGCGTACCCCGGCCGATGGCATGCGACCGCGTCAGTGCATTCTCGAGAGCGCGCGCAAGGTGCGACAGGTCGCCATAGCCGACCGTCGCCGAACTGCCGCCGAGCGAATGCGCAAGGGCGATCGCGTGTTCACCCACCGGCCGATCGAGCTCCATCGACCACTCGGCGACTTCCGTTACGAGGCGGCGCGACAGCTCGTCAGCTTCGTTCAGATAGATGTTGAACAGCGGAATGCTGATGTGCAACGGGCCGACGACCTTGACCTGATCCAGATCGGAGGGAGCCTGCTCTTCAGCAGCCGCCACGCCCTCCTGCAGCACTGCCGGCTCAGGTGTTGCGACCTCGGTGAACGCGTCGCCGAGATCGATGTCGATGCGCTCGATCGCCGGGGGGGCGACTTCGGCAGGCGCAATATCGTCGAGCAGGGGCAGCGGAACCGTCGTCTGGAGATCCTCCTCTGCCGCTTCATCGGCCTCGAGCGCTGCCGCCGTCTCGACCCCGGTGCGCTGCGATTCGCGCGCAACCCCGCTGTCCTCCAGGGCGCGCAGGTCGAGCGCGAAGTCGATCTCGGCGGCCGCTTCCTGCGCCTTGGTCGTCGCAGGCGCCGCTTCGGGCAGCAAGTCGAAGCTCGGCGGCAGGTCCAGATCGTCGGCCGACGGCAGATCCACCGGGAGCGCCAGCGGCGTCGGTGCCTCGACGACGCCCGGCAACACGAGCGGCATCAGTCGACCGTCCAGCCGCAATGCATCGGCGGCGGCGCGCACATCCGCCGCGTCATGACCGCGCGGCGCCGCCGCGGCAATCTGCTCCGTCCAGTCGGCGAGGTAGTCGAGCGCCTGGCCGGTGAACGCGAGCAGCGCGTCGTCGGCGTGCGGCGCCTCGGCCAGACGCGCGTTGAATAGCTGCTCGCAGGCCCACGCGGCTTCGCCGAAATCGGCGAGCCCCACCATGCGCGAGCTGCCTTTGAGGGTGTGGAACGCCCTCCGCACCATCGTCATCGGCCCGACGACATCTTCGCGATCCTGATCGAGTTCGGCGAGCGCTTCGTACGCACCGTCGACCACCTCGCGCGCTTCCTCGAGGAAGATCTCGCGCATCTCGTCGTCTTCTTCGAGGCCGGTGGCCGCGACCGACGCCGCCGTCGCGGATGGCTCTGCCGGCGGCGGCTCGAGCGCGACGGCATCCGACGCCGTGACGACGAAATCATTCATGGCAAGCGCAAGCTGCTCGCGCGCGGCGCTTTCGTCGAACACGTCTTCGGCGCGTTCGAGCGCGGCCTGCGCGGCAGCCACCGTCGCAGCCAATGCCGGCTGGTCGGCGACGAGCGCCTCATGCGACAAGCGTTCGAGGTCGCGCGTCACTTCGTCGACCGGCACATCGTCGCGGATCGCCGACACGACCAGCGACTGCACCTGCTCGATCAGCCGCGGCTGCACCGGAGCCAGCGATGCCGCCTCGTGACCCGGCCGCACGGCTTCGGCCTGACGACCCATCACGGGACTCAGCGTGCCGGCATCGGGATCGAACACGAACAGCGACTTCGCCATCTGAGGCTGCACGCTGAGCATGTCGATCAGGAACCCGAGCGCCCCCAGGTTGCCGGCCAGCCGCTCGAATGGCACGGTGCCGGTCGCCGCCGGATCCGCGGCGAGGCGATCGACATCCTCGCGCATACGCAGCACCGCAGCCGAGGCCTGGTCCATGCCGAGCACCGACAGCACGCCGCGCATCGCCGACAACTGCCCCGGCACGGGGATCAGCACGCTGGCGTCCGACGGGTCGCGAAAGTACTGGTCGATCTGCTTCTCGGCCTCCGACAGCGCGAGCCGCAGCTCCTGCACCACGCTGCCCATCGTCTGCCGATCGGACACGCGCCGGTAGAGCTCTTCCATCCACGATTCGAGCGGATCGGGTGTCCCGCCCTCGCGCACGGCGGCAATCCGCGCAGCCAGGCGTTCGACGCGCGCACCCAGTTGCGGATCGTCGAGGTCAACGTCCTCGAGCGAGGCTTCGAGAAACAGAACGCTCGTCGCGACTTCCATTGCCAGCGCTGCCGGCGGCGCTTCGGCATGCTGAACCGTCTGGTTCGCGGCGGCGCTCAGTTCGGCGGCGAGCAGCGCGCCTGAGGGGTAGAGGCGCCCCAGCGAATCGGCAACGAGTGCGAACTGCTCCGCCAACCCGGGCAGGCGGTGCATTTCACCGCCGGCCACCGACGACCATGCATCCTTCGCGGCGGCGACGCGCTTGCGCGCCTGGACGATCAGCGCCGGGTCGAAGCGGCCGAGTCGCGTCATCTCGTAATCGACCGGCGCCCGGTGCGCGAGGCCGTAGACCTGGCGCACCGCGGCCAGCCGCGGTGCGCTGCGTCCGTCGCCCGGCGAGGCGCACTGGCTGCAGAAGAAGAGCAGATCCAGGGCGAGCCGCTCCGAGACGGCGCTCTCCCCGTGTTCCATCATGCGCAGCTGGGCGAGCAACCGCGAGCCGACGCGCTTGGTGTAGTTGTCGGGTCGCAGCAGACCCTGACTCTGCGCCTCGAAGAAGCCCGCAGCGAGCCGCCACAGCGTGGCGGTCTGCGCATCGGCCGCAGCTTCGCCCAAGCCGGCGAAAACGTCGGACAGGTGCGCGACCGCTGCAGGCTGGCCGCTGCGCATCAACTGCAGCAGCAGCGTTTCGATCTCGGCACGCGTCGCGCCGTCGGCAGCTCGCGGCGCCGCGGCGGCGTCGGCCGGCAGATCGCACCAGCGCCAATCCTCGGCCCAGAGGTCGGCCGGGTGCACGCGATCACCGCCGGCGAGCTCCTGCACCGCGCGGTACTGCGGGAACATGGCCACCGGCGACACGCTGCGGCCTGCGAGCCGCCGCGCCAAGTAGTCGAGCAGCGCGAACGACGCCTGCTCGATCGACTCGATCGCCGCCGGCGTGACCTTCTGCGGCCGGCCGGCCAGACGCTGCACGGCCGCTTCACTGGCACGCAACAGTACCGCTGCCGACGGCAATCCGACCAGCTCCAGTGCACCCACGCCCTGGTGCAACTGCTGGCGCGCCGTACGCAGCACGGCGGGATCGACGACGTCGACGTCCGATCCGCGCTGGGACTCGGCCTCCTTCAGGAAGCGCCGCAATGCCTTGTGCGCCGCATCGAGCGAGCGGCGCAACTCGTCCTGCACCCAGGCCAGGGCGCTCAGGTCGTCGGTGATGTCCGTGTCGCGGTGGCTGTCCATGCAGTGGCTGTCCGTCGGTTGCATTGAGGGCCGTGCCCCGTCCGTCGCGGGGCCCGCGGGCCCCCCGCGCCGCCCCCCGGGCAGCGCACGTGTAAACCCCCCCCCCCCGCGGGAAAA
>CAYJLV010000019.1:0-20874 GCA_964371405.1 uncultured Burkholderiaceae bacterium | reverse complement strand
GGGCGGCGGGGGGGGCGGGGGGGCGCCCGCCGCCCCCCCCGCGCCCCCCCCCCCCCCCCCCCCCCCCCCCCCCGCCCGCGGTCACGCGATCTTGAACCGCGCCACCGACTGCTTCAACTCCTCGGCCGTGCGCGAGAGCTCACGCACCATCTGCGCCGTCGATCGCGTGCCTTCGCCGGTCTGCTCCGTCACGGCGAAGATGTGCTGGATGTTCGCGGCGACGACGTTCGCCGATTCGGCTTCGCGCAGCGCCTGATCCGAGATATGCGCAATCAGGTCGGCAAGCTGGCGCGACACGCGGTCGATGTCGCCGAGCGCCGCACCGGCCGCGTCGGACAGCCGCGTCCCCTCGACCACGCCCTGCGTGCTGCGCTCCATGGCGCCGACGGCGTCCTGCGTGTCGGTCTGAATCGTCTTCACGAGCGCCGCGATCTGCCGCGTCGCATCGCCCGACCGTTCGGCCAGCCGCTGCACTTCCTCGGCCACGACCGAGAAGCCGCGACCCGCCTCGCCTGCAGAAGCCGCCTGAATGGCGGCGTTCAGCGCCAGCACGTTGGTCTGCTCCGTGATGTCCGAGATCAGCTCCGTGATTTCACCGATCTCCTGCGACGACTCGCCGAGCCGCTTGATCCGCTTGGACGTTTCCTGAATGTGATCGCGGATCGAGTTCATGCCGCCGATCGTGTTCTGCACCGCCTGCAGGCCTGTCTCTGCCGCCTGCAACGACTGGCGCGCGACCGCGGCAGTCTGCTGCGCCTGCGCCGACACCTGGTTGATGCGTCCGGCCATCTGCAGCACCGACTCGCCGGTGTCGCGGATCTCGCGCAACTGCTCGGTAGATGCCGCCAGCAGCTCGGTCGACGTGGCCTCGACCTGCTGCGTCGTGTCGGTCACACGACCCACCGTTCCTTGCACCTGCGACACCAGTGTGCGCAGCTCTTCCACGGTGTAGTTCACCGAGTCGGCGATCGCGCCGGTGATGTCTTCCGTCACCGTCGCCTGTTGCGTCAGGTCGCCTTCAGCGACCGTCTGCAGCTCGTTCATCAGACGCAGAATCGCCGCCTGGTTGGCGTCGTTGACGCGCTTGGCTTCCTGCTGCTCGCGCTCCGCATCGAGGCGCTGCGCCTCGGCCATCGAGGCGCGTTGCGCCTGATCGCGGAACTGAAGGCGCACCAGGCCCGCGCCGCCCAGCACGATCAGCGCTGCCGCGATCACCAGGGCGATGACGTTCAGTGTCCCGATGCCGGCCTCCTGGCCGAGGCGTTCCTGCACGTCCTGCAATTGCTTGCGCAGCTGTTCACTCTCGCCGACGATCGCGCTCTGCGCTTCGCGTGCCGACACCAGGCCCTGCAGGTTGCCGAGGATCGCGCCCGCCTGCGTGCGGGTCTGGTCGTACTGGGCCAGCAACGCAGTCACCCGCTCGCGCGTCTGCGCGTCCCGCGTACCCGAAATGCGCAACTCCGCGCTGCCGTCGAGCACACCCTGCGCGATTTCGCGGAACGAGTTCAGATCCTTTCCGAGCAGGAAGACGGCTTCCGGGCTCACGCCTTCCGTCGTCAGGAATTCGTTCGCGCTCTTGCCGATGCGCTGCGTCAGCATCACCAGTTGCCCGACCGCCGACAGGTCGGAGGACGACGCGTTCTGCTGCAGCTTCAGGGACTGGATCGTCTCCGCGGTTTCGAGCAGGTCCGACGACTGCCGATTGATCGTGCGCAGCGCCTGGCCGACCTGGGTCAGCACCTTCTGCTGCCCGATCACGACGTTGGCGTTTTTCTCGGCGCTGTCGACCAGCGGCAGAGTCGCCTCGACCGCCGGCTGCACGGCGGCCGGCGCCGCGACGACCATCTCGTTGCCGCCCTTGAGCCCGCGCATCGTCGCGGCCAGCACGTCGACGCTCTCGCGCACCTCGGGGAACGCGGCCGGGTTGCCGACCCAGGCCTGCGTGACCGACTTGGCGAGCCGCTGCGACTGCATCAGCGCCTGTCCGCTCGCGCCGATCTGCGACGCAATGCGGTTGGCGGCATTGACCGTGACAACGATCATGGCGGCGAGCAGCAGCACGCCGGCGATCACCATCCAGGCCAGGATGCGCTGTTGCCCGGCCAGCGTGCGGTGGCCGATCAGCGGCAAACCGCTGCCGACGGCTGCGGCGCCCGCGCCGGCGGCTACGGCGGCGTCGCCGTAGCCGGCCGGGATCTCGGTCGGCGCCGCTTCCGAAATGATCGAGGAGTCCGCCGCGCCCGCATGCAGGGCTCCGGCACCGGTGGCCGTGGGCAGATCGAGCGGCAGATCGGCCACACCGGCCGTCTGGATTTCATCGAAGGCCCGCTCGTTGCTGCGCGAATCGCCGGCGGGTCGGGTCTTGCCGCGACCCGCCATGATGTTCATTAAGCTCATATCGCCCTCTGCAGTCTTAGATGAAAGCCCCTGCCTGCCCACTCGATGCCGCAGCACGAGCGAGCGCCGGTCACCCGACGATCCTCGTGAACGACTCGTCCATCGCCAACGCGGCGAGATTCAGTTCCTGCCACGACCGCCCGGAGCCGTCGCGATAGCGCTCGCCCGCGAACGGCGGACGGGGCTGACCATCGGCCGGCTCGAGCGTGAGTTGATCCTGCCCGCGCAGCCCGGCCAGCCGGTCCACCAGCAATGCACAGTTGATTTCGAGCGCCGGGTTGAAGACGACGAACCTCGACTGCTCGCGCCCCGCTTCCGTCGCTGCGCCGATGCCGAGAAAGCGCGCCAGATCGACGACGCCATACAACCCGCCGCGCAGGTTGGCGACACCGAGGAACCAGTCGTGCGTGTGGGGGACAGCCACCAGCGGCACGACGGGAAAGATTTCACCCGCCTGCGCCAGCGGCAGCAGCAGGCCCCGTCCCGCGCATTCGACGGCCAGCCACGAGGTGGTCGCCTGCTGGGAACGGGCCGCCTGCAGCCGCTCGGCGAGCCGGCTCTGCAATTCACGAAGCGCTTCGCGGTTCGCCATTCGATCGGAATTCGTCAGCCGGCCCGTCGCCCGAGCGATCAGTCGAAGGCGCGGATCTTCGCGACGAGTTCGTCGGCGTCGACCGGCTTGACGACATAGTCGCGGGCGCCTTGGCGCATGCTCCAGACCTTGTCCGTCTCTTGGTTCTTGCTGGTGCACATGATCACGGGCACGTCGGCGAAACGTGGGTCGCGCGTGATGGCGCGCGTCAACTGGAAGCCGTTCTGGCCCGGCATCACGACGTCCATCAGGATCAGGTCAGGCTTGTCTTCGCCGAGCCGGCGCATCGCATCCTCGCCGTTCTCGGCGGTGCGGACGCTGAAGCCGCGCTTGCCCAGCAACTCCGACAGGAAATGGAGTTCCGTCTTCGAGTCGTCCACCAACAGGATCTTCTTGATCGCCATGCTCGTTCCTCAATCGATGCGCCGCCCGCGCGGCGTCTGCGGCCGTCAGTCTGCCCTGCAATACCGCTCCACCGCGTCCAGCAACTGGTCTTTGGTGAAGGGTTTGGTGAGATAGTCCTCAGAGCCGACCATTCTTCCGCGCGCCTTGTCGAACAGGCCATCCTTCGACGACAGCATGATCACCGGCACCCGGGCGAAGCGCGCGTTGCGCTTGATGATGGCGCAGGTCTGATAGCCGTCGAGGCGCGGCATCAGGATGTCGCAGAAGATCAGGTGCGGGTCGTGATCGTTGACCTTCGACAGCGCATCGAAGCCGTCTTCGGCCAGCAGCACTTCATAGCCGCCCTGCTTCAGGAAGATTTCCGCGCTGCGGCGGATCGTGTTGCTGTCGTCGATGACCAGCACCTTGGTGCTCGCGGGACGATCGGCCGGCGCTTCGTTGCTCACCAGTTCTTCTCCTCAACGACGGGCGCCGGACGCGGGCCGATCAGATCTGGACCATTTCGAAGTCTTCTTTGCGCGCACCGCACTCTGGACAGGTCCAGTTCATCGGAACATCGTCCCACGCCGTTCCCGGAGCGATCCCGTGTTCCACGTCCCCGGTTGCCTCTTCGTAGATCCAGCCGCAAATGAGGCACATCCAAGTCCGGGATTCGCTCACGCTCTTCTAGTGGGTTCACTACAATGGAGCCGGATTGTAGCGATCAGGGCTGGCAAAAAGACAAGAGTCTGTCTACACCTACGCAACATTCTTCACAATTTTCTAGAGGTAGGGGCGCTTCCTGCACACCCCCGCTGCACAGCTAGGGCGACCTTCGATGACCGCTGATTCCCGCCCCACCGACGCGCCGAGCGAAGCCCCCGAGGAAGCAGCCTCGCCGGCCTGCGTGATGAGCTTCAACGCCAGCGATCCGAGCGGCGCCGGCGGCTTGGCGGGCGACATCGCGACGATTGCCGCGATGGGCGCGCACGCCCTGCCCGTCGTCACCGCGGTCGTGTTGCGTGACACGGCGGAGGTGTTCAGCCACACCCCGCTCGAGCCCGACACGATCGTCGAGCAGGCGCGCAGCATCCTCGAAGACGTGACGATCGCGGCGTGGAAAGTCGGCTTCCTTGGCTCGGCTGAAGGTGTCGGCGCCGTGGCCGAAGTGCTCTCGGACTATCCCGAGGTGCCGCTCGTCGCCTTTCTGTCCAACGTGTCCTGGATCGAGGACGACGAGCAGCAGTCGTACCTCGATGCCTACCGCGATCTCGTGCTGCCGCAGACAGAAGTGCTCGTCGGCAGCCACCAGACGCTGACCGATTTCCTGCTGCCCGACTGGGACGCCGACCGGCCGGCATCGCCGCGCGAACTGGCGATCGCCGCCGCCGAACACGGCGCGCGCTACGTGCTCGTCACCGGCGTCACATTGCCCGACCAGTTCATCGACAACGTGCTCGCGTCGCCGCAAGGGGCGTTGACGGGCGAGAAGTTCGAGCGTTTCGAAGCCGCGTTCATCGGCGCCGGCGACACGCTGTCGGCAGCGCTGGCGGCGCTGCTCGCGTCGGGCGCCGAGTTGCAGGCCGCCGTCGGCGAGGCGCTGACCTTCCTCGACCAGGCGCTCGACGCAGGTTTCCGCCCGGGCATGGGCAATGTGCTGCCCGACCGTTTTTTCTGGGCGTTGCCGCCCGCCGACGAGACCGAGAATGCCGGTGACGCCGTCGCGCGCGAACCCGCCGACGAGCCGCGTCGCATCCACTGACCCGCCGCATCCCGATGCCGACCAACGCAGAGCTGTTCGAGCGCGCCCAGCGCGTGATCCCGGGCGGCGTCAATTCGCCGGTGCGCGCGTTCCGCGCCGTCGGCGGCACGCCGCGCTTCATCGAGCGCGCCGAAGGCGCCTACCTCCACGACGCCGAAGGCCGCCGCTACATCGACTACCTCGGCTCATGGGGTCCGATGATCCTCGGCCACGGCCACCCGCGCGTGCTCGAGGCAGTGCAACGCGCCGCGCGCGAAGGCCTGTCGTTCGGCGCGCCGACCGAGCGCGAGATCGAACTCGCCGAGGAAATCCTGCGCCTCGTGCCGTCGATGCAGCAGTTGCGCCTCGTCAGCTCAGGTACCGAAGCCACGATGAGCGCGATCCGCCTAGCGCGCGGCGTCACCGGCCGCGCGAGGCTGATCAAGTTCGAGGGCTGCTACCACGGCCATGCCGACGCGCTGCTCGTGAAGGCCGGCTCGGGTCTCGCCACGTTCGGCCACCCGACAAGCGCCGGCGTGCCGGCCGAGGTGGCGCAGCACACGATCGTGCTCGAATACAACAACCTCGAGCAGCTCGAGCGCGCCTTCGGGACGCATGGCCCGACGCTCGCCTGCGCGATCATCGAGCCGATCGCCGGCAACATGAACTTCGTGCGCGCCGGCGTGCCCTTCATGCAGCGCCTGCGCGAGCTGTGCACCGAGCACGGGGCGCTGCTCGTGCTCGACGAGGTGATGACGGGCTTTCGCGTCGCGCTCGGCGGCGCGCAGAGCCTCTATGCCGACGCGATCCCCGGCTTCGCGCCCGACATCAGCGTGTTCGGCAAGGTGATCGGCGGCGGCATGCCGCTGGCCGCCTTCGGCGCGTCGCGCGACGTGATGAGCCAGCTCGCGCCGCTCGGCCCCGTCTACCAGGCCGGCACGCTGTCGGGCAACCCGGTGGCGACGGCCTGCGGCCTGGCCACGCTGCGCGAGATCCAGCGCCCCGGCTTTCACGACGAACTGGCACGCACGACGCGGCGTCTGTGCGACGGCCTCGTCGCCGCGGCGCGCGACGCCGGCGTGCCGCTGGTCGCCGACTGCGAGGGCGGCATGTTCGGCTTCTTCTTCGCCGCTGCGCTGCCGACGCACTACCAGGCCGTGCTGGCCACCGACCGCGAGCGCTTCAACGCCTTCTTCCACGCCATGCTCGATCGCGGCGTGCACCTTGCGCCGGCCGTCTACGAGGCAGCCTTCGTCAGCGCCGCGCACACGACGGCCGACATCGACGCCACCATCGCGGCCGCGCGCGAAGCGCTCGCGCCGCGCTGAAGCCCCGCGCGGCGGTCAGGCCGGCGCGGAGCGCAGCCCATAGGCCTTGTCGCCGACGAACAGGTATTCGACGCGCAGCACGGCGTCGCCCTTCTCGCCGGCGAAGGTATAGCCGAGCATGGCGAGCGTGTCGCCCGGCTTGACCTCGGCCACGGCCCAGGCCTGCATCCGCGTCAACGGCGCCAGCTCGATAACCCACTGCCGATCCTTGCGCGTCGGCACTACAGCCTTGGCCAGCAACGCCGCGCCGTCGACCGAGGCCGACTGCGCCGGAATCTTTCGCTGGGCGAGGCCCGGCGGCAACTGCAGGGTGGGCGGCACGTCGAGCACGACTTCGGCATGCGGATTGCGCCAGCTCACCTTCGCGGCGCGACCTTCCAGATAGATCGGGCGCGCCTGGTCGAAGCTGCTCCAGCCGTGATGCGCCCGTGCGGCCCACGGCGCGACGGCAAGCGACAACCCGGCGATCGAGACAGTGCGGCGGTTCATCATCGTGCGACCTCCGGTTCGGTTCAGGCGTAGGCGATCCAGCGACCGCAGCCTACGATAACGATCCAAAGCCCCAGCGACAACGCGGTCTGCAGCCGCGCGATGGCGTCGAGCCGATCCAGCCCGTGGCGGACATGGAAAAGCGCCGCATTGGTCCCGGCCACGAACAGCAGCACCATCTTCAGCACGAACACCCGGTTGGCGGCCAGCTCGGCGCTCTGGCTCGCGAACATCAGCAGTCCCGACATCGCCGCGAGTGCGAAGCCCGTCAGCGCCAGGCCGAGCGCGAGGCGGCCGAGCGCGGCGATGGGCAGCGCAACGCCGAGCCCCCAGACGCGCAACTCGAGCAGCGTCAGATTGCCGAACAGCAGGCCGACGCCCAGCAGATGCACGACCTCCAGCGCGGGGTAGGCCCAGGGATGCGACGCCAGCGCCGGCAGCAGAGTCGGAATGCTCACGCTTGTTGCTCGTCCGCTCGGATCGGCGCCCGCGGCGCGTGGGCCGTGAAATCTAGAATCCTTCGATGCACATCCATATTCTCGGCATTTGCGGCACCTTCATGGGCGGTCTCGCGGCGCTGGCGCGCGAAGCCGGTCACCGCGTCACCGGCTGCGACGCCAACGTCTACCCGCCGATGAGCGACCAATTGCGGGCGCTCGACATCGAACTGATCGAAGGCTGGAGCGCCGAGCAGCTCGCGCTCGCGCCCGACCTCTACGTGGTCGGCAACGTCGTCACGCGCGGCAACGCGCTGATCGAGGCGATCCTCGACGCCGGCCTGCCCTACACCAGCGGCCCCCAGTGGCTCGCCGAGCATGTGCTGCACGGTCGCCACGTGCTTGCCGTCGCCGGCACGCACGGCAAGACGACGACGACGTCGATGCTGGCATGGATCCTCGAGCACGCCGGCCAGGCGCCGGGGTTCCTCGTCGGCGGCGTGCCGATGAACTTCGACGTTTCGGCGCGCCTCGGCCGGAGCCGCGCCTTCGTCATCGAGGCCGACGAGTACGACACGGCATTCTTCGACAAGCGCAGCAAGTTCGTGCACTACCGGCCGCGCACCGCGGTGCTGAACAACCTCGAGTTCGACCATGCCGACATCTTCGACGATCTGGCGGCGATCGAGCGCCAGTTCCACCACCTGGTGCGAACCGTGCCGTCGCAGGGGCGCATCGTCGTCAATGCGCGCGAGGACAGCCTGCGGCGCGTGCTCGACCAGGGTTGCTGGAGCGACGTCGTGCGCTTCGGCGCGCGCAAGGAGGAGCCGGGCGCTTTGCGCGCGCGCGGCGAGCCGCACGCCTTCGACGTGCTGCGCGGCAGCCTGAAGATCGCGCGCGTCGAATGGCCGCTGCTCGGCGAGCACAACCAGATGAACGCGCTCGCGGCGATCGCGGCGGCCGAGCACGTCGGCGTCGCGCCCGAGGCGGCGGCGGCGGCGCTGGCCGAATTCCGCAACGTGCGGCGGCGCCTCGAGCTGCGCGGCGAGGCTGCCGGCATCTCCGTCTACGACGACTTCGCGCACCACCCGAGCGCGATGCGCACGACGATCAACGGCCTGCGCCGCAAGGTCGGCGCGGCGCGCATCCTCGCCGTGTTCGAGCCGCGCTCCAACACGATGAAGCTCGGCAGCATGAAGGCATTGCTGCCCTGGTCGCTCGAAGAAGCCGATCTCGCGTTCTGCCACGCCGGCGGTCTGGGCTGGGACGCCGCCGAGGCGCTGGCGCCGCTCGGCGCGCAAGCTGTCGTGGCCGGCACGATCGACGAGCTGGTGCGCCGCGTCGCAGCCGCCGCGCGGCCCGGCGACCACGTGCTGTGCATGAGCAACGGCGGCTTCGGCGGTGTGCATGCCAGGCTGCTCGACGCGCTGGCCGCGCGCGGAGCCCGCGCTTGACGACGACGCATCTGCTGTACCTGCACGGCTTTCGCTCGTCGCCGCAGTCGACCAAGGCGCGCCAGACGGCGCGCTGGATCGCCGCGCACCGGCCCGAGGTGCGCTGGCACTGCCCGCAGCTGCCGCCGTCGCCGCGCGCCGCGATGGCGCTGATCGAGGACGCAATTGGCGACTGGCCGCGCGCCACGATGGCCGTGATCGGCTCGTCGCTGGGCGGCTACTACGCTGCCGCAGTGGCCGAGCGCCACGGCTGCCCGGCGGTGCTTCTCAATCCGGCCGTCGACCCGGCGCGCGACCTGGCGCACCACCTCGGCACGACGACGCCGTGGCACGGCGGTGATCCGTTCGAATTCCGCCCCGAGTACGTCGACGAACTGCGTGCGCTGCGCGTGCCGGTGCCGACCACGCCCGGGCGCTGTTTCGCGATCATCGCCAAGGGCGACGAAGTGCTCAACTGGCGCGAGATGGCGCAGCGCTACGAAGGCTGCCGCATCAAGCTGCTCGAAGGCGGCGACCACGCGCTGTCGGACTACGAGGCCCTGCACCTGCCCGACGTCATGCGCTTCCTCGGTCTGGCCTGAGCAGCGGCGACAATGGCAGGCATGTATGCATTGTTCGACGAGGCCGGCAAGTTCATGGCCGGCCGCGTAATGTCGGAGGCGGCGAGCTCGATGCAGGTCGAACTCGACTCCGGACGCCGCGTCAAGGTCAAGGCCGCCAACGTGCTGCTGCGCTTCGCCCAGCCGCAGCCGACCGAGCTGATAGCGGCAGCGCGCACGCTCGCCGAGCAGATCGACCTCGACCTCGCCTGGGAGTTCGCGCCCGACAGCGACTTCGGCTTCGCCGACCTGGCGCGCGACTATTTCGACGCCGACGCCGGCACCGAGCAGCAGGCGGCGGCGCTGTTTCGCCTGTTCGAGGCGCCGCACTACTTCCGCCGCATCGGCAAGGGGCTGTTTCGCAAGGCGTCGGAAGAAACGCTGAAGGCGGCGCTCGCCGGCATCGAACGCAAGCGCCAGCAGGCGCTGCAGATCGAGCAATGGGCCGGCGACCTGGCGGCCGGCCGTTGCCCGCCGCCGGTGCGCGAGCAGCTCTATCGCATCCTCTTTCGGCCCGACAAGAACGCTCCCGAATACAAGGCCGTGGTCGAGGCGGCGCGGCGCTCGCAGCGCGCGCCGCTCGACCTGCTCGGCGCCGCCGGCGCGATCGACAGCCCGTACCAGTTCCACTGGCGCCGCTTCCTGTTCGAGCAGTTTCCCCAGGGCACGGCGTTCGCGCCCGTCACTGCGCCGCCGATCCGCGAGGCGCTGCCGCGAGCGAGTGTCGAGGCGTTTTCGATCGACGATTCAGCGACGACCGAGATCGACGACGCGCTGTCGGTGCAGGGTCTGGGCAGCGGCACCGTGGTGCTGGGCGTCCACATCGCCGCGCCGGCGCTCGCCTTCGGCCCCGACAGCGCGCTCGACCGCATCGCGCGCGAGCGTCTGTCGACCGTCTACATGCCGGGTTGGAAGCTCACGATGCTGCCCGACGAGGTGGTGCAGGCCTACACGCTCGAAGCCGGCCGCGACTGCCCGGCGGTCTCGCTCTACGTCACGCTCGACGAGGCGACGCTCGAAGTGAAGCGCCACGAAACGCGCCTCGAGCGGGTGCCGATCAGCGTCAACCTTCGCCACGACCGGCTCGACGGCGTGATCACCGATGCTTCGCTCGCAGGCGGCGCGCCGGCCGACTACCCGTTCCCGGCCGAGCTGGCATTCGCCTGGCGCTTGGCGCGCCACCTGAAGGCCCGGCGCGAAGTCGTGCGCGGCAAGCCGGAGATCTTTTCGCGGCCCGACTACAGCTTCAGCCTCGACAACGCGCCCGGCATCGAGCCGCGCGGCGACGAGACGGTGCAGATCACGACGCGCCAGCGCGGATCGGCGCTCGACCTGATCGTCTCCGAGGCGATGATTCTCGCCAACAGCACCTGGGGCGGCTGGCTGGCCGAGCTGGGCGTGCCGGCAATCTACCGCAGCCAGGCCAGCCTTGCACCCGGCGTCAAGGTGCGCATGGGCACGAAGGCGGCATCGCACGCCGGCTTGGGCGTCGCGCAGTACACCTGGGCCACGTCGCCGCTGCGCCGCTACGTCGATCTGGTCAACCAGTGGCAGATCGTGGCCTGCGCCCGCCACGGCCGGACGGCGGCGCTGGCCGCCCCCTTCAAGCCGCGGGATGCGGCGCTGTTCTCCGTGATCTCGGCGTTCGACGCTGCGTACGCGTCGTACGGTGCGTTCCAGTCGGCCATCGAGCGCTACTGGACGCTGCGCCACATTGCACAGCACGACCTGCGCGATCTGCCTGCCACCGTGATGGTCAACGGCTTGGTGCGCTGCGACGAGTTGCCGCTCGTGTTCCCGGCGACCGGCGCCGAGGGCCTGGCGCGCGGCACGCGCGTCGACGTGCGCATCGCGTCGACCGACCTGCTGACGCTCGACGTGCACGCCGGCGTCGTCGCGCGCCGCGATGCGCCTGCCGCCCCGGCCACCGCCGACGACGCCGGCGAGCCCGACGAGGCCGAGATCGCCGGGCCGTTGACCCTGGCCATCGATCTGGCGGACGATGCGCCGGAACCCGATGCCGCGCCCGCCGACGCAACGCCCGAGAACTGAAGCCGCTCCCGATGCTGCGCAAGCTGTCCACCGTCCAGATCGCCCTGCTGGTATCCGTGGGTGTGCACGCCGCGCTGCTGACGGTGCGCTTCGTCGACCCCGAGGGCTTCAACCGCATGTTCCAGGACACGCCGCTCGAGGTGATCCTGGTCAACTCGCGCTCGGGCGAGCCGCCGGCCAAGGCACAGGCGATCGCGCAAGCCAGTCTGGCCGGCGGCGGCGAAGCCGTGCGCGGCCGCTCGACCTCGCCGCTGCCGGCTTCGGCACTGGTCGAGGTCGGCGACGCCAGCGAAGAGGCGCGCAAGCAGATCGAGCAACTGCAGGAGCAGCAGCAGCAACTGCTGTCGCAGATCCGGCGCGAGATGGCGCTGCTGCCGCCGCCCGACCCCAGGCGCGAAGCGGGTTCGCCGCAGGAGCGCGAGCACGAGGAGCGGCGGCGCCAGCTGATCCAGTTGCTGGCCGAGATCGAGAAGCGCATCAACGAGGACAACGCCAAGCCCAAACGCCGCTACATCAGCCCGGCAACGCGCGAAGAGGTCTACGCGATCTACTACGATTCGCTGCGCCGAAAAATCGAGGAGCGCGGCACGCGCAACTTCCCCGAGTACCGCGGCAGGAAGCTCTACGGCGAACTGGTGATGAACATGACGGTCGATGCGATCGGCCGCGTCATCGACACCGAGATCGTGCGCGCCTCGGGGTCGCGCGAGCTCGACCGGCGCGCCATCGCGATCGTGAACGCCGCGGCGCCGTTCGGCGCGTTCTCGCCGGCGATGCGCGCCAAGGCCGATCAGCTCGTCATCACGTCGCGCTTTCGCTTCACGCGCGACGAGGCGCTCGAAACCACCCAGATGGCGAATTGAACCCAATCTCGATGGACCGCTACGCCGTCGTCGGCCATCCGGTCGAGCACAGCCAGTCGCCCTTCATCCATGCCCGGTTCGCCGAGCAGACCGGGCAGGCGATGAGCTACGAGCGGCTGCCGGCCCCGCTCGACAGCTTCGCGCGCACGGTGCGCGAGTTCGCGGCCGGCGGCGCGCGCGGCTGCAACGTCACCGTGCCGTTCAAGGCCGAGGCTTGCGCGCTGGCCGCGCACCGCACGGATCGCGCCGCGCTTGCCGGCACGGCCAACACGCTGCGCTTCGACGCCGACGGCTGGCATGCCGACAACACCGACGGCGTGGGCCTGGTGCGCGACATCACGTGCCATGCCGGCATCGCAATCGGCGGCGCGCGCGTGCTGCTCGTCGGGGCAGGCGGTGCAGCGGCCGGATCGCTGGGGCCCCTGCTGGGCGAGCGGCCGGCGGCGCTCACCGTCGTCAACCGAACGCCGGCGCGCGCCGAGGATCTCGTGCGGCGCCACGCCGCCCTGGCGCTCGCGCACGGGGTGGATCTCGCGGTCGCGACGCTCGCCAACTGCGGCAGCGGCTTCGACATCGTCATCAACGCCACTTCGGCCAGTCTGAACGAGGCCGCGCTGGCGCTTGCGCCGACCGTGTTGCGCCACGGCGGACTGGCCCTCGACATGATGTACGGCGGCGCCGCGCGAGGCTTTCTGACGTGGGCCGCGAAACACGGCGCCGCGCCGCGCGACGGGCTCGGCATGCTCGTCGAGCAGGCGGCCGAGGCGTTCTGGTTCTGGCGCGGCGTGCGCCCCGACGTGCCGCCGGTGCTGCGCGCACTGCGCGAGCGCCTGGCGCAGCCGGCGGCATGAAAGGCGCCCTGCGCAGCCTGGCCCGGCTGCTTGCGCTCGTCGCCCTGTCGGCGCTGGCGCTGCAGCTGTGCTTCGCGGCGCGCATCGCACTGATGGCCGTCGTCGATCCGCAGTCGACGAGCTTCCAGCGCAGCGAGGCTTGGCGCCTGCTGACGCAGACCGGCCGCATCGTCTGGAGCCAGCAGTGGGTGCCGTATTCGCGCGTCTCGAACCACCTCAAGCGCGCCGTCATCGCGTCGGAGGACGCCGCCTTCGCCGACCACGCCGGCATCGACTGGGACGCGCTGGAGAAGGCGTGGGAGCGCAACCAGCAGGCCGCCGAGCGCGAGGCCCGGCTCGCCGCGCGCCCGGCGCGGCCCGCGGCGTCGACCGCGCGCAAGGGCCCGAAGATTGTCGGCGGCTCGACGATCACGCAGCAGCTCGCGAAGAACCTGTTCCTCAGCGGCGAACGGCAGATCGCGCGCAAGGCGCAGGAAGCGGCGATCACGCTGATGCTCGAGGGGCTGTTGACCAAGCAGCGCATCCTCGAGATCTATCTGAACAGCGTCGAGTGGGGCGAAGGTCTGTTCGGCGCCGAGGCGGCGTCGCGGCACTACTTCCACGTCGGCGCGGCGCAGCTCACGCCGCACGCCGCCGCGCGGCTGGCCGTGATGCTGCCGGCGCCCAAGCGCTTCGAGAAGCGGCCCGGTTCGGCCTACGTCGTCGGCCGCGCCGCCACCATCGTCGCGCGCATGGGCGACGTCGAGGCGCCCTGACCCCGCCGCCTAGAATCGGCGCATGAGAACCTCCCTGAGCGCCGAGCTCGCCGCTGCGGCGGCGCGCCTCGTCGTCGAGGAAGGCATGGAGTACGGGCCGGCCAAGCGCAAGGCGGCGCGTGTACTCGGCCGCGGTGCGCTGCGCAGCGCCGACCTGCCGGGCAACGACGCCGTCGAGGGCGAAGTCCTCGCCTACCTGCAGCTGTTCCACGCCGACACGCAGCCGGGCGAGCTGGCGGCGCTGCGCCGTCTGGCGCTGCGCTGGATGGAGCGGCTCGCCGAGTTCAGGCCGCACCTGACCGGCGCGGTCTGGCGCGGCACCGCGACGCGCCACAACGACGTGCATCTGCAACTCTTCTGTGACGACTGCAAGTCGGCCGAGATCGCGCTGATCAACAAGCATGTCGACTACACGGCGGCCAGCGCGCCCGGGCCGCGCGGCGAGGCGGTGCCGGTGCTGAGCGTGGCAACGCACAGCGAAGAGCTCGGCACACCGGTCGGCGTCCACCTGGCCGTGCTCGACCACGACGATCTGCGCGGCGCGCTGCGCACCGATGCCGGCGGCCGCACGACGCGCGGCGACACCGCTGCGCTGCGCCGCCTGCTGGAGCCGGCGTGAGGCGGCGGTCTCTGTTCGTCGCAGCCGTCGTCGCCGCCACGGCCGGTGCCGGCTGGGCCTGGTGGCGCCGCAGCGCGTCTCCGGCCGTCGATACCAGCGCCTTGTGGTCGATGCGCCTGGACACGCCGGCGGGCGCTCCGCTGACCCTGTCCGAACTGCGCGGCAAGCTGCTCTTGGTCAACTTCTGGGCCACCTGGTGTGCGCCCTGCGTGCGCGAGATGCCGCAGCTCGACCGATTCCACCGCGAGTTCGCGCCGCACGGCTGGCAGGTGCTCGGCCTGGCGCTCGACAAGCCTGCCGCAGTCGCGACCTTCCTGAAGGACGTGCCGGTCAGCTTCCCGATCGCGATCGGTGGCATCGAGGCGCACGACGTGCTGCGCCGGCTCGGCAACACGGCGGGCGGGCTGCCGTTCAGTGTGCTGCTCGATGCCCAAGGCCGGCTGCGGCGCCACAAGCTGGGCGAGACGAGCTACGACGAGTTGGTCGGCTGGGTGCGCAACCTCAACTGACTTCTCGTTCGATCGGCAGCGAACCGCAGCGAATCAGGGCTCTTCGTGCAGGAGGGTCGCCACCTGATACAGTTCGACGCCCGCCGCCTCCAACCCGCTCCAGGCCGCAACTTCGGTGCAAATGGCCGACCGATGGCAGGCACTTCAACGCGGAACACTACAAGACGGGAGTAGATCACCATGGATCTGCGCAAACTCAAGACACTGGTCGACCTCGTTTCCGAATCGAACATCTCGGAGCTCGAGATCACCGAAGCCGACGGCAAAGTGCGCATCGTCAAGGCGGGGGCGAGCCTTGCGCAGCCTGTGTACGCCCCGCCCGTCGCCAGCCCGCCCGCGCCCGCCGAGGCGGTGCCCGCCCCGCCAGCGGCTGCCGCGGAGAAGTCGGTCGAGACCGGCCATGTCGTCAAGTCGCCGATGGTCGGCACTTTCTATCAGGCGTCGACTCCGGGCGGCAAGCCGTTCGTCGAAGTCGGCTCGGCGATCAAGGAGGGCGACCCGATCTGCATCATCGAGGCGATGAAGATCATGAACGAGATCGAGGCCGACAAGTCGGGCACCGTCACGCGCATCCTGTGCCAGAACGGCCAGGCCGTCGAGTTCGGCCAGCCGCTGTTCGTGATCGAGTAGGCCCGGAGATGTTCAAGAAGATCCTGATCGCCAATCGGGGCGAGATCGCCCTGCGGATCCAGCGCGCGTGCCGCGAGATGGGCGTCAAGTCGGTGGTCGTCTATTCGCAGGCCGACCGTGACGCCAAGTACGTCAAGCTCGCCGACGAGGCGGTCTGCATCGGCCCGGCGCCTTCGGCGCAGAGCTACCTCAACATGCCGGCGATCATCTCGACCGCCGAAGTCACCGACGCCGAGGCGATCCACCCCGGCTACGGCTTCCTGTCGGAGAACGCCGACTTCGCCGAGCGCGTCGAGAAGAGCGGCTTCACCTTCATCGGCCCGACACCCGAGTCGATTCGCATCATGGGCGACAAGGTGTCGGCCAAGCAGGCGATGACCAAGTCGGGCGTGCCCTGCGTGCCGGGCTCCGAAGGCGCCCTGCCCGACGATCCGAAGGAGATCGTGCTGATCGCCCGCACGATCGGCTACCCCGTCATCATCAAGGCCGCAGGCGGCGGCGGCGGGCGCGGCATGCGTGTGGTGCACACCGAAGCGGCGCTGCTCAACGCGGTGCAGATGACGCGCACCGAGGCCGGCGCGGCGTTCGGCAACCCGTCGGTCTACATGGAGAAGTTCCTCGAGAACCCGCGCCATGTCGAAATCCAGATCCTGGCCGACGAGCACAAGAACGCCGTCTGGCTCGGCGAGCGCGACTGCTCGATGCAGCGGCGCCACCAGAAGATCATCGAGGAAGCGCCGGCGCCGGGCATCCCGCGTCGCGTGATCGAGAAGATCGGCGACCGCTGCGCGGCGGCCTGCCGCAAGATCGGCTACCGCGGCGCCGGTACGTTCGAGTTCCTCTACGAGGACGGCGAGTTCTATTTCATCGAGATGAACACGCGCGTGCAGGTCGAGCACCCGGTGACCGAGCTGGTGACGGGCATCGACATCGTGCAGATGCAGATCCGCGTCGCTGCCGGCGAGAAGCTGCCGTTCACGCAGCGCCAGATCCAGGTGCGCGGCCATGCGATCGAATGCCGCGTCAACGCCGAGGACCCGTACAAGTTCACGCCGTCGCCGGGCCGCATCACGATGTGGCATCCGCCCGGCGGGCCGGGCGTGCGCGTCGACTCGCACGCCTACACCAACTACACCGTGCCGCCGAACTACGACTCGATGATCGGCAAGATCATCGTGCACGGCGACACGCGCGAGCAGGCGCTAGCGCGCATGCGAACGGCGCTGTCGGAGACCGTGGTCGAGGGCATCCAGACCAATATTCCGCTGCATCGCGAATTGATGGTCGATGCCAAGTTCGTCGCCGGCGGCACGAGCATTCACTACCTCGAAGGCTGGCTCGGCCACCACAAGCGCTGAGCGCGGGCGCATGCACGAGTTGGTGCTGCTGATGCCGGCCGACCGCGTCGACGCGGTCTCGGACTGGCTGGACGACGAGGCCGGGGCGCTGTCGGTCTCGGTCGAAGATGCCGATGCGGCGACGGGCGCCGAGCAGGCATTGTTCGGCGAGCCCGACATGCCGCCGCCCGACAGCGCCTGGGCGCGCTCCGTCGTCACGGCCCTGTTCGCCGACGAGGCGCAGGCGACGACCGCGGCGACGCGCCTGCTGGCGCGCCCCGACGCGGCTGGCGTTCGGCTGCAGGCGATTCGCGACGTCCCTGATGCCGACTGGGTGCGGCTGACGCAGTCACAGTTCGAGCCGGTCGAGATCACGCCCGAGTTCTGGATCGTGCCGAGCTGGCACGCGCCGCCGGCCGCCGCGCGGCGCGTGATCCGCCTCGACCCGGGGCTGGCGTTCGGCACCGGCACGCACGCGACGACACGCATGTGCCTGCGCTGGATCGCGCGCCAGGCGGCCGTGCGCTCGGCGCTGTGGTCGCGCGTGCTCGACTACGGCTGCGGCTCGGGCATCCTCGCGATCGGCGCGGCGCTGCACGGGGCGCGCGGCATCGACGCCGTCGACATCGACACGGCAGCGATCGACGCGACGCGCACCAACGCCGCCGACAACGGCGTGCCACTGAACGCGGCGCCGCCCGACGCGGCGCGGGGCCGCTACCCGCTGGTGCTCGCCAACATCCTGGCCACGCCGCTCAAGCTGCTCGCGCCGGTGCTCGCGGCGCACGTCGCGCCGGGCGGCGACCTGGTGCTCGCCGGCATCCTCGAACGACAGGCCGACGAGTTGAAGGCAGCCTACGCGCCGTGGTGCACCCTCGAAGTCGTCGACCTCGACGACGGCTGGATCCTGATGACGGCCCGCATGGCATGATTTGCGCGATGAGCGTGCCGACCCCGACCCGATGAGCCTGGCCACGCGCTGCACCGCCTGTGGCACGGTATTCCGTGTCGTGCAGGACCAGCTCAAGATCTCCGAAGGCTGGGTGCGCTGCGGTCGCTGCAAGGAAGTGTTCAACGCGCTCGAGGGGCTCTTCGATCTCGATCGCGAAGCGCCGCCGCCGTGGAATCCGCCGACGCCGCCGCCCGTGCCGGCCTCTGCCGTCGACGTATCGCTGCCGGTGGACGATGCGGCGGACGCTGCGCCTGCTGCAGTGACGACGCCGGTCGACGAGCTCGTCGCCGCCGCCCCGCAAGCCGCTGCGTTGGAGGTGCCGCCGACGCCCGAAGCGGCCGTCGAGCCGCCGGCGCTGGCAGTCGTTGCCGAGCCGATCGATGAACACTCCGAGTCGCACCATGTCGTAGACGACGCGGTGTCGCGCTTCGGTCCCGTGCACGAGCCGATCGAAGAGTCGCCTCCCGCCGACGCGACGACGGCGGTCGATTCCGCCGTCGACATCGCGCCTGACGAGAGGGCGGCAGCCGCCGCCGGCAGCGAGCCCGAAAGCGCGCCGCCCGCTTCGCCCGCCTTCCTGCGCGATGCCGAGTTGCGCGCGCGCTGGCAATCACCGCGCGCACGCGCGCTGCTCGGCCTGGCGACGCTCGCGCTCGGAACGACGCTGACGCTTCAGGCCGCCTACCACCTGCGCGATCCGATCGCCGCGCATTGGCCGGCGACACGGCCGCTGCTCGAGTCGATGTGCGGCCGACTCGACTGCAGCCTCGGCCCGCTGCGACGCATCGATGACATCGCCGTCGAGAGCAGCTCGCTGACGCGCGCCGCCGAGCCGGGCGTCGATGCGTTGCGCTTGACCGTCGTGCTGCGCAACCGCGGCGCGCTGGCGCTGGCGATGCCGATGGTCGATCTGAGCCTGACGGACGGCAACGGCGAACTCGTCGCGCGCCGCGCGCTGGCGGCGTCTGACTTCGATCGCGCGTCGGCGACGCTCGCCCCGGCGAGCGAATCCAGCCTGCAGCTCGCTTTCTCGACCGACGGGCGCCGAGTCGCCGGCTACACCGTCGAAATCTTCTACCCCTGAACGCCGCACCGCGCGGCACAGACCCTGGAACTCGCATGTCGGCACTGATCTGTGGCTCGCTCGCCTTCGACACCATCACGACCTTCCCCGGCCGCTTCGCGAGCCAGATCCTGCCCGAGCAGGTGCACATCCTGAACGTCTCGTTCCTCGTGCCGACGCTGCGCCGCGAGTTCGGCGGCTGCGCCGGCAACATCGCCTACACGCTGCATCACCTGGGCGGCGAGCCGCTGGTGATGGCCGCGGTCGGCGCCGACGGCGCGCAGTACGTCGAGCGTCTCGGAGCGTGGGGCGTCCCGACGGAGCACGTGCGCGTTCTGCCAGACACCTACACGGCGCAGGCGATCATCATCACCGACGTCGACAATAACCAGATCACGGCCTTCCATCCGGGGGCCATGCAGTCGGCGCACCTGCTGCGTGTGCCGGCGAACGCCGGGATCGGCATCGCGATCGTCGCGCCCGACGGGCGCTTCCAGCCCGGGGAGCCCCCCCGGCCACACGCGGGGGCGGGGGGGCCGGTGATCTTCGACCCCGGTCAGGGCCTGCCGATGTTCGACGGTGCAGAGCTGCAGCGCTTCGTCGACCAGGCAACCTGGGTTGCGGTGAACGACTACGAGGGACGCATGCTGTGCGACCGCATCGGGCGCAGCCTCGAAGAGCTGTCGCGCTCGCACCTGCGCGGCGTGATCGTCACGCTGGGCGCCGACGGCTGCGAGGTCTGGTCTCAGGGGCGGCGCACTCATGTGCCCGGCGTCGCGGCGAGCGAAGTCGTCGATCCGACGGGTTGCGGCGACGCGTTCCGGGGTGCGTTGCTCTACGGGCTCGAGCGCGGCTGGCAGCTCGAGCGCTGCGTCGCGCTAGGCAACCGCATCGGCGCGTTGAAGATCGCGTCGCGAGGTGGCCAGAACCATCTGCTCGATCGCGCCGAGCTCGGGCTCTGAGAAGCGCACGTCGGGTCCTGAGCAATCGTGGGGTCGGCAGGCATCTGCCGATCCCGTCCGTGCCGTTGTGCACAGCGGCGCCGCGCACGCCGCGCTATCGTCGCCCGCATCCGGTGGCCGAGTTTCGCCACCCAGGGAGATGGCGATGGACTTCGATGCTCAGTTCCCGGTCTGGTGGGGGCTGACTGCCGCGCTGACGGCCGCAGCCGTGGGTGCCGGCCACTGGTGGTACAGGCGCCGCCTTGCAGTGCTGCTCGCGCAACTGGCCCGCCTCGACCAGGCGCGACACAACGCGGACCAGATGGCGCAGCAGGCGCGACGCCAGATCGAACAATTGCAGAAAGATCTCGCCGCACAACACCGCGCTCGCGCCGATGCATTGGTGCAGGCGCGCAAGCACCCGCAACCTCGGCCCACGGTGGTCGTAGCGGCCGCGCTTTCCGCAGGCGATACAGCTGCCGCATCGCGCCTGCCGGCGAACGGCTTCGCCGACACCGAGCCGATGCGACGCTGACACCAACAAAAAACCCGGCCGAAGCCGGGTTCATCGAACACTCGCGATCCGTCAGGGCTTGGCGCCCGTCGGGAACGGCCACGCTGCAGCGGGACTGAGCGCAGTCTTCGCAGCAGGAGCGGCCGGCGCAGGGGCAGGCGCGCTCTTCGCGGCAGGTGCTTTGGCAGCTTTCTTCGCAGCCGGCTTCTTCGCAGCCTTCTTCTTGGCCGCAGGCTTCTTCTTCGCAGCAGCCTTCTTCGCAGTCTTCTTGGCTGCGGGCTTCTTCGCGGCAGCCTTCTTCTTGGCAGCAGGCTTCTTCTTCGCCGCCGGCTTCTTGGCCGCAGCCTTCTTCGCCGGCGCCTTCTTC
>CAYJLV010000018.1:33326-71491 GCA_964371405.1 uncultured Burkholderiaceae bacterium | reverse complement strand
TCAGCGCCCTCGGCCACCCCAGCGCGGGCACGCTGGATTCGTTCACAGGTTCTGACGATGGCGACCACCCCTGATGGGCCCGACGAACTCGCGGGCACCGAGCAACCGTTCGTCTCGCACCTGATCGAGCTGCGCGACCGCCTGCTGCGCTCGGTCTACGGCGTTGCGATCGCCGTCGCCCTGCTGGCCGTGTGGCCGGGCGCGAGCCGGCTGATCGATTGGCTCGCCGTGCCGATCCGGGCGCATATGCCGCCCGAAGCGAAGCTGATCGCCGTGGGCGTGTTCTCGCCGTTCTTCGTGCCGCTGAAAGTGTTGCTGATGGCGGGCGTGCTGCTCGCGCTGCCGTGGCTGATCTACCAGCTATGGGCCTTCGTCGCGCCGGGGCTCTACAGTCAGGAGAAGCGCTTTGCGCTGCCGCTGATCGTGTTCGGCAGCCTGCTCGCCTATTCCGGCATCGCGTTCGTGCAGTTCTTCGTGCTCGAGCGTGTGTTCCAGTTCATCCAGAACTTCACGCCCGAGAGCGTCGCCGCCACGCCCGACATCGCGTCCTATGTCGAGACGATCCTCGGGCTCTACATCGCGTTCGGCCTCGCGTTCCAGGTGCCGATCGTCGTCGTGCTGCTGGTGCGTGTGGGGCTGGTGTCGCTGCAGCAGCTGCGCGACTTCCGCGCCTATTTCATCGTCGTCGCGTTCATCATCGCGGCCGTGATGACGCCGCCCGACGTGGTGTCGCAACTCGCGCTGGCGATCCCGATGTGCCTGCTCTACGAAGTGGGGCTGTGGGCCGCGAAAGTGTTCGTCAAGCCCGCGGCCAAAGACGCCGGCACGGCGAGCGACGCCCCGTCGCCCTGACGGCGCGGCCGGCCGCTACGGCACGCGGCGCGCTGTCGGCTTGGGCCGCTGCGCCACCGTCACCTTCACCTGCAGCGCCTGCCCGCCGCGCTGCACGTCGATCGCGGCCTGCGTCTCGGGCTTGAGCGCGGCGACGGCGGCGAGCAGCTGCGCCGTGTTCTCGATCTTGCGGTCGCCGACGCGCACGACGACGTCGCCAGGGCGCATGCCACCCTGCGCCGCCGGGCCGTTCTGCAGCACGCCGGTGATCAGCACGCCTTGCCGCACCGAGAGGTTGAAGGTCTCGGCGATCTCGGGCGTCAGGTCGCGCGGCTCGACGCCGATCCAGCCGCGCGCGACGCGGCCCTCGCGGACCAGGCCGTCCATCACCTGGCGCGCCAGGTTGGCCGGGATCGCGAAGCCGATGCCCATGTTGCCGCCCGAGCGCGAATAGATCGCCGTGTTGATGCCGACCAGGTTGCCCTGGATGTCGACCAGAGCGCCGCCCGAGTTGCCTGGGTTGATCGCGGCGTCGGTCTGGATGAAGTCCTCGAAGGTGTTGATGCCGAGCTGGTTGCGGCCGACGGCGCTGACGATGCCTGCCGTCACCGTCTGGCCGACGCCGAACGGGTTGCCGATTGCGAGCACGACGTCGCCGACCTGCAGGTTCTCGGCCGCGCCGAATGTGATGACGGGCAGCCGGTCGAGCTCGATCTTGAGCACGGCGACATCGGTCTCGGGGTCGGAGCCGACGACTTTGGCCCGGCCGCGCCGGCCGTCGCTGAGCATCACTTCGATGTCGTCGGCGCCCTCGATGACGTGGTTGTTCGTCAGCAGATAGCCGTCGGCCGACGCGATGACGCCCGAGCCGAGCCCCACCTGCGGCTGCTGCGACAGGCGGTCGCCGAAGAAGAACTCGAACCACGGGTCGTTGCTGCGCGGGTGGCGGGCCGGCGCCTTGCTCGCCGTGATGCTGACGACGGCTGGCGTGGCGCGCCGCGCGGCTGCGCTGTAGCTGCCCGGCGCCGCAACGCCCGGCTCGGCGACCGGCGGCGCCACGTTGACGGCGACCGGGCCGGGGACGAGCGCCGTTCCGCGCCGGCCGAGCCACTCGGGCTTGAGCGTCGCGACAACGAACAGCACGGCCACGGCGACTGTGACGGCTTGGGAGAAAATGAGCCAGGTTCTACGCATCGGGAACGGCAACAGACATGGCGCAGCGCAGTGCAATCGAGTCCACGCTGGCGGCCCTGCTCGACGCGGGCCGGTTCCGGGATTATGGGCCGAACGGTCTGCAGGTCGAGGGCCGCGCCGAAGTGCGCAAGCTCGTTTCGGGCGTCACGGCGAGCCGGGCGCTGATCGAGGCCGCGATCGCGGCGCAGGCCGACGCGATCCTCGTGCACCACGGCCTGTTCTGGCGCGGCCAGGACGGGCGCGTCACGGGCTGGCTGAGGGCGCGCCTGGCGCTGCTGCTGACGCACGAGATCAACCTGTTCGCCTACCACCTGCCGCTCGATGCACACCCCGAGTTCGGCAACAACGCGCAGTTCGGCGCAAGGCTCGGCCTTGCGGCCGACGCTCGCTTCGGCGAGCAGGACCTGGGCTTCATCGCCGCTGCGACGGTGGCGACGACGAGCGACGCGCTGGCATCGCAGGCGCAGGCCGTGCTCGGCCGCGCGCCCACCGTTGTCGCCGGCGACGGCCGGCCGCTGCGGCGCATCGCCTGGTGCACCGGCGGCGCGCAGGGGTACTTCGAGGCCGCGATCGCGGCCGGCGCCGACGCCTACCTGACCGGCGAGATCTCGGAGCCGCAGGCGCACTACGCGCGCGAGACCGGCGTCGCCTTCCTCGCCTGCGGCCACCACGCGACGGAACGCTACGGCGCGCCGGCGCTGGCCGCGCACGTCGCGGCGATGCACGGCGTCGAGCACGAGTTCATCGAGATCGCGAACCCGGCGTGATGGGCGCGCACCTGCCGCTAGCCGTGACGATGGGCGATGCCTGCGGCATCGGCCCCGAGATCGTCGCGCAGGCGTTTCGCAGCGGTGACGCTGCCGGCTGCGTGCTGATCGGTGACGTCGGCGTGATGCGGCGTGCCGCGGCCTGCACCGGCGGGTTGCTCCCCGTGGCCGCCGTCGAGCGCGTCGCCGACGCGCTGCGCTGCCCGCCGAGCTGCGTGCCGGTGCTGCAGGTCGACGCGCTGCCGGCCGACCTGCTCGAGGCGCCGATCGGTCGCATCGACCGGCGCGCCGGGCTCGCGGCGGCGCGCTGCGTCGAGGCCGCCGTTGCGCTCGCGCAGGCGGGCGAGATCGCGGGCCTCGTGACGGCGCCGCTGCACAAGGAGGCGCTCGCCGCCGCCGGCGTGCCGTACCCCGGCCATACCGAGATGCTGCAGGCCCTCGCGGCGCGCGGCGGCACGCCGCCGGCGGTGCGCATGATGCTCGCCAACGACGAGCTGCGCGTCGTGCTGGTGACGATCCACCTGGCGCTGCGCCGCGCGATCGACGCCGTGACGTTCGACGCCGTGCTCGACACGCTGCGCATCGCGCACCGCGCGGCGGCGCGCTGGGGGCAGCCGGCGCCGCGCATCGGCGTGGCGGGGCTGAACCCGCACGCCGGCGAAGGCGGGCTGTTCGGCGACGAGGAGATCCGCATCATCGCGCCGGCCATCGCGGCCGCGATGGCCGAAGGCATCGACGCCAGCGGCCCGCACCCGCCCGACACCGTGTTCATGCGTGCGCGCCGCGGCGCGTTCGACCTCGTTGTCGCGATGACGCACGATCACGGACTGATTCCGGTCAAGTACCTCGGCGTCGAGCACGGGGTCAACGTCACGCTGGGGCTGCCGTTCGTGCGCACCAGTCCCGACCACGGCACGGCGTTCGACATCGCGGGGCAGGGCACGGCCGATGTGTCGAGTCTGGTCGCCGCGATCGGCATGGCGCGCCGGCTGGCGGCGGCGCCGGGTCTCGAGGAAGCGTCGGGCCGCCCCGAGCTTCCTTGACCTTTGCGGGGGGGGGGCGGGCTGTGGGCGCAGCCCGGCCCCGGGGGGGGCGCTCAGTGACGCGTGGTGTTGCCGGTGCCGGCGCCCAGCTCGGCGAGTTGCTTGCGTGCGCGCGCCGTGGCGCGCTCGATCAGGTAGGCGCTCTCGAAGGCGCGCATGCGCCCCGTTTCGCACATGCGCGTGAGCATGCGCGCCGTCAGCGAGATGGTTTCCTGGTGCTTCCTGCCGCGCGTGAAGACGAAGAAGGCGCGCCCCGGGCTGACGTGGGTGAGGCGCACCTTGTGCCACGCGCCGTCGAGGTGCATCTGGTAGGCGAAGCCGAGCTGCACGAAGTCGGCCAGCGACTTGCCGCGCGTCGGCTCGGGCGCATCGGCCGGCGGCAGGCCCTCGATGTCGATGTCGATCGCGGCGAGGTCGGGCTCGGTGTCGCCGCCGACCTCGATGTCGATCTCGCCGCTCCAGTCGACCGTGCTCTCGGCCACCAGGCCGATCTGTTGCGCCTCCTCGGGCGAGAAGCGGTGCTCGATGACCTCGTCCTGCAGCTCGGGGATCGCGTCGCCGCGCGAAAGCTCGTCGAGCTTGGGCACGGTCACGCCGAGCGCCGCGTCGACGTCCTTGGCCATGATGTTGTACGACAGCTCGGTCAGCGGGTCGCCCTTGAGCGACTCGGCGTGCGCCGGCAGCAGCTGGCCGAAGAACTCCTTCTTCGCCGCCGCGGGCCAGCCGATCAGGTCGAGCCCCGCGTTCAAGTCCTTCATCAGCTGCGGCAGCTTGATCAGGAAGTTCTTGCGATGCGTCGGCGAGCCCTTGGGCTGCACGCTCATCACCAGCTCGCGGCCGGCGCGGCGGAAGCGCTCGGCGCTCTCGGACTTCGGGCCGTCGCGCCGGATCGTGTGCATCACGGCCTGGCTCCACACCTGCGACAGGAAGTCGCGTATGAAGTCGGGCATCGCGAGCTGGCCGAGCGAAGCCTTGAGCTGCTGCATGTAGCGCTGTTGCAGCCGCAGCTCCTGCTCCTTGGTCTCGAGCAGCGACGTGGCGACGCCGCGCTCGTGCATGTCCTTCTCGGTCTGCTGCGTGATGAACTGCTCGAGCGCTTCCAGCTTGGAGTCGTAGAGGTCCATCTGGTCGAAGTCGCCTTCGACGATCTGCTGGACCAGCTCGCGCACCTGGCCGATGAAGGCCAGCCCCGGACCCTCGTCGAAGTCGTCGAAGGCGCAGGCGAGCGACGCGATGCGGTTGACGAAGCGGCGCACCGGGTGGCGCCGCGAGGAGAAGAAGGTGACGTCGCCGAGCGCGACGCGCAGCACCGGCAATTGCAGCCGGCCGATCTGGCGCGCCATCTGCGGCGGCACCTTGGGATCGGACAGGATCTGGTCGAACAGGCCGCCGACGACGTCGATCACCATGTGGTCGAGCGCGCCGGTCGATGCCTGCGCGAGCTCCTCGCGGTGCTGGCGGATCAGGTTCGCCGCCGCGAGCCCTGAAGCCGCCGCGCCGCTGATCGGTGCGCCGAACGCAGAACCGAGGCCGCGCCCCGAGGCCGCGCCGGAGCGGCCCGACGGGCTGGTGTCCATGTCGACCGGCCGGCTGCCGAGAAAGGCAAGCCGGCGGATCAGCTCCATCAGGTGCGGGTCGACGCTGCCGAAGGTCTCGCCCGGGTAGTGCGCGCCGTGCGTCATGCGGCCGTGCCCCGAACCCGAGCGAACCAGCCCGGCCGCCTTGCCGGTGGTGGGCAGGCCAAGCGTTTCTTCGTCGAACGACGAGTTGAAGTGCGACACCGGCCCGGTGTCGTGCGGCGCGCCGCCGCCGGCATAGCCCGACTCGTAGCCCGAGTTGTGATACATCTCGTTGCCCGGGCCGTCGACCGTCTTGACCGACAGACCCACCGGCTGCACGCCACGGGCGCGAAAGTCATTGACGATCTCGCTGTAGCAGGCGCGCATCGACTGCGACAGCGAGCGCCCGAGTTCACGGCCGAGCAGCTTGCACGTTTCCTTGTCGTCGGAAACGGTCTCGATCGCGCGGAACAGCGCCTTGCCGATCACTTCCGGGCGCAGCGGATTGCGGTCGAGCTCGGCGCGGCCGGTGCGCAGCAGCGAGCCCATGTAGGCGGCGACCTCGCGCAGTTCCCACTCGCATTCATGCGCGATCGTCTGGCCGAGGCGGTCGGCCGAGACCAGTTCCTCGACCTCGTTGTCGTCGACCAGGCTCAGCGAGTGCCAGTCGGTCGACGCGAGCGACCGCCCGCTGCCCGACGGCGCGATCTCCTTCATCACCTTCTCGCTGAGCACGTCGCCGAAGCGCAGGTTGAACGCCGCCTGTTTGCGGCGCAGCTCGTACTGCGCGCTCAGGTAGGCGTCGCGCTGGCGCGCGTGCGTCGCCGACATCGCCGAAATGCCCAGGCTGTCGACCGTGCGCTCCGCTGCCGTGACCGCCGAGGCGCGCACGCGCCCGAGCGCCGCCTGCAGCGCGGCGTTCAGGCGGTGGTCGCTCGGATGCATCATCGTCGGCGGGTGGCTTCGATGGAGTGGTTCAACGCTGCTTCAATGTGTCGCGGATCTCGCGCAGCAGGACCACGTCTTCAGGGGGCGCGGCCGGCGCCTCGGCCGCGGGGGGCTCGCTGCGCTTGAGGCGGTTGATCTGCTTGACCATCAGGAAGATGATGAACGCGAGGATGGCGAAGTTCAGCGCGACGGTGATGAAGCTGCCGTAGGCGAATACGGCGCCTGCCTTCTTCGCGTCGGCCAGGGTGGTCGCCGTCTGGCCGGCAAGCGGGATGAAATAGTTCGAGAAATCCAGACCGCCGAAGATGCGGCTGACCAGCGGCATGATCAGGTCGCCGACGACGGAGTCGACGATCTTGCCGAAGGCGCCGCCGATGATCACGCCGACCGCAAGGTCGATCACGTTGCCCTTGACGGCGAACTCCCGAAATTCGCTGGCGAAGCTCATGGCTCGGTTCTCCTTGTCCTTGTTCGTGATTGTGGACGGCGAAATGCCGCCGGGCAGTATTGCGCAGCGCCGGGCCAAGTCAAGCTGGAGGCGTCGCGGCCGGACACACTTGACACGTCCGCTAGAATTCCCGGTTGACCCAGAGCCTGGACGAGGAAGTCGATGAGTGACGAGCAAATGGACCCGGCGCGCCGCAAGTGGATCGCCATCACCTGCGGAGCCGGTGCCGTCGGGGCCGGATTCACCGCCGTGCCTTTCGTCGCCTCGTTCCAGCCGTCGGAGCGCGCGCGCGCGGCCGGTGCGCCGGTCGAGGTCGACATCGGCGCGCTGCAGCCCGGCGAGAAGCTGACGGTGGAGTGGCGCGGCAAGCCGGTGTGGATCGTCCGCCGCACCCCGGAGCAGCTCGAATCGCTCAAGAAAGTCGACGCGCAGCTCGCCGACCCAGACTCCAAGCGCAACCCCGCGGAACTGACGCCCGAGTACGCGCGCAACGAGTGGCGCTCGATCAAGCCCGAGGTGCTCGTCGCCGTCGGCATCTGTTCGCACCTGGGCTGCTCGCCGATCGACAAGTTCCAGCCCGGCGCGCAGCCCTCGCTGCCCGACGACTGGGCCGGCGGTTTTCTGTGCCCCTGCCACGGCTCGACCTTCGACATGGCCGGCCGCGTCTACAAGAACAAGCCCGCGCCCGACAACCTCGAGGTGCCGCCGCACGCCTACCTGTCGGAGACCCGGCTGGTGATCGGCGAAGACAAGAAGGCCTGACCGAGAACAGAGAACCAGACCATGGCTGAATTCAAGGTGGCGCCCGCTGGCGCATCGGCGACGCAGAAGATGACGACCTGGCTCGAGAACCGGTTCCCGACCGCGTTCGACGCCTACAAGGTCCACATGTCGGAGTACTACGCTCCGAAGAACTTCAACTTCTGGTACTTCTTCGGCTCGCTGGCGATGCTGGTGCTGGTGATCCAGATCGTGACCGGCATCTTCCTGACGATGCACTACAAGCCCGACGCGGCGCTCGCCTTCGCGTCGGTCGAGTACATCATGCGCGACGTGCCCTGGGGCTGGCTGGTGCGCTACATGCACTCCACCGGCGCGAGCGCGTTCTTCATCGTCGTCTACCTGCACATGTACCGCGGGCTCATCTACGGCAGCTACCGCAAGCCGCGCGAGCTGGTGTGGATCTTCGGCTGCGCCATCTTCCTCGCGCTGATGGGCGAGGCCTTCATGGGCTACCTGTTGCCCTGGGGCCAGATGAGCTACTGGGGCGCGCAGGTGATCGTCAACCTGTTCGCCGCGATCCCGTTCGTCGGCCCCGACCTGGCGCTGCTGATCCGCGGCGACTACGTGGTCTCCGACGCGACACTGAACCGCTTCTTCAGCTTCCATGTGATCGCCGTGCCGCTGGTGCTGTTGGGGCTGATCGCCGCGCACCTGCTGGCGCTGCACGACGTCGGCTCGAACAACCCCGACGGTGTCGAGATCAAGGCCACGAAGGATGCGCGCGGTATCCCGCTCGACGGCATTCCGTTCCACCCGTACTACACGGTGCACGACATCCTCGGCGTCGCGGTGTTCCTGTTCATCTTCAGCGCGATCCTGTTCTTCGCGCCGGAGTTCGGCGGCTACTTCCTCGAGTACAACAACTTCATCCCCGCCGACCCGTTGAAGACGCCGGCGCACATCGCGCCGGTGTGGTACTTCACGCCGTACTACTCGATGCTGCGCGCGACGACCGACCTGATGGTCAACGTGCTGGTCGCGATCGTCGCGATCGGCGCGCTGCTGGGCGTGCTGCGCGGGCGCTTCGGCGGCGCGGCCAAGATCGCGCTGCTCGGCGGCGCCATCGTCCTGATCGCGCTGCTCAAGGTGTTCGACGCCAAGTTCTGGGGCGTCGTCGTGATGGGCGCGGCGGTGATCGTGCTGTTCTTCCTGCCCTGGCTGGACCACAGCCCGGCCAAGTCGATCCGCTATCGCCCGGGCTGGCACAAGGTGGTGTATGGCGTCTTCGTCGTGTTCTTCCTCGTCCTCGGCTACCTCGGCTCGCAGCCGCCGTCGGAAGTCGGCAACTACCTCTCGCAGGTCGGCACGCTGGTCTATTTCGGCTTCTTCCTGCTGATGCCGTGGTGGAGCCAGCTCGGCACCTTCAAGCAGGTGCCCGATCGGATCACGTTCACCGGCCATTGAGCGAGCGGAAGTCCAAGCCATGAAGAAAATCCTCCTCTCCCTGCTCGCCTGCCTCGCGTTCGTGTCGGCGGCGCGCGCGTCCGAGGGCGGCATCGCCTGGGACAAGTTTCCGACGAACAAGGCGACCGAGCTGGCGTCGCTGCAGAACGGCGCCAAGCTGTTCGCCAACTACTGCCTGAACTGCCACTCGGCGGCCTACGTGCGCTACAACCGGCTGCGTGACATCGGGCTGACCGACGAGCAGATCAAGGACAACCTGCTGTTCACCGGCGACAAGGTCGGCGAGACGATGAAGACGGCGCTCGACCCGAAGCAGGCCAAGGACTGGTTCGGCGCGGTGCCGCCCGATCTTTCGGTGATCGCGCGTTCGCGCGCCGCGATCGGCCAGGGATCGGGGGCCGACTACCTCTACACCTACCTGCGCAGCTATTACCGCGACTCGACCAAGGCCACCGGCTGGAACAACCTCGCGTTCCCGAGCGTCGGCATGCCGCACGTGCTGTGGGAGCTGCAGGGCGTGCGCGAGGCGAAGTTCATCGACGAGAAGGATCCGCACGACGTGTCGAAGACGGTGCACCGCTTCGCCGGCTACGAGCAGGTGACGCCCGGCACGATGAACGCGAACGAGTACGACCAGGCCGTGGCCGATCTCGTGGCCTATCTGCAGTGGATGGGCGAGCCGGCGCAGCACCAGCGCCAGCGCATCGGCGTCTGGGTCCTGCTGTTCCTGGCCCTGTTCACGCTGATCGCGTGGCGCCTGAATGCCGTCTACTGGAAAGACGTGAAGTGACCCCGACCGGGGCCCGGCGCCGCTGCCGGGCCGCCCGCCTGCCGTCGGCCGCTTCGGTCGATGGCCCTGTTTGCATCGAGAGTCCCAAGGAGCCGCCGCCATGATGGTGCTTTACTCCGGAACCACCTGTCCCTACTCGCACCGCTGCCGTTTCGTGCTGTTCGAGAAGGGCATGGATTTCGAGATCCGCGACGTCGACCTGTTCGCCAAGCCCGAAGACATCGCGCTGATGAACCCGTATAACGAGGTGCCGATCCTCGTCGAGCGCGACCTGATCCTGTACGAGTCGCACATCATCAACGAGTACATCGACGAGCGCTTCCCGCACCCGCAGCTGATGCCGGGCGATCCGGTGGCGCGTGCGCGCGTGCGGCTGTTCCTGCTCAACTTCGAGAAGGAGCTGTTCGCGCACGTCAACGTGCTCGAGTCGCGCGGCATCAAGCCCACCGACAAGCAGATCGAGCGCGCGCGCTCGCAGATCCGGGATCGGCTGACGCAGCTCGCGCCGATCTTCCTGAAGAACAAGTACATGCTGGGCGACGACTTCTCGATGCTCGACGTCGCGATCGCGCCGCTGCTGTGGCGCCTCGACTACTACGGCATCGATGTCTCGAAGAACGCCGCGCCGCTGCTCAAGTACGCCGAGCGCATCTTCTCGCGGCCTGCCTATATCGAGGCGCTGACGCCGTCCGAGAAAGTGATGCGCAAGTAGCCTCGCCGCCGTAGCGCGCGTCCCGCCGATGAGCAAATCTAACGATCCGGCGCCGCAGGGCGGTTCGACGCGGCCGTACCTGATCCGCGCGCTGCACGACTGGTGCACCGACAACGGCTACACGCCCTATCTGGCCGTGCACGTCGACGCCCGGGTCGACGTGCCTGCCGAGTACGTCAAGAACGGCGAGATCGTGCTCAACGTCGGCTTCGAGGCGACGAGCGGGCTCAGGCTCGGCAACGAGATGATCGAGTTCAAGGCACGCTTCGGCGGCTCGGCACGCGACATCGCCGTGCCGGTGACGCACGTGATCGCGATCTATGCGCGCGAGAACGGCCAGGGCATGGCGTTTCCGGCGCCCAGCGATGCGGGGCAGGCCGACGACGCGGCGCCGATCTCCCCAGCGGACAAGTCCGACGCTGCGGTGCGCGGGCTGCGCCTGGCTTCGGTCGAGGAACCGGCTGCGGAGGCGCCGCCGGCAGCGGGCACCGACCAGCCCGAAACGCCCGCGCCGGGCGGCGGCGGGCGGCCATCGCTCAAGCGCATCAAGTAGTCGCGCGGCGTGCCAGGTCGAATCGGAGTTCGGCGCTTGCACAAGCCCGGGGTGCAGCGCAAGTACCATTGCGACTGCAGTTGCAACTCGTCGATCGTCGAGATTGCGATGCGCCGGCTTAGCTCAGTTGGTAGAGCACCCGCCTTGTAAGCGGAAGGTCGTCAGTTCGATTCTGACAGCCGGCACCACACCTCCAACCTAGAACAGCTTCGGCTGGCGCGGATCGTCGGCCGTTTCGCGCCCCGGCAGGCGTACGGCGGCGCCGCGCCATGCAGTCAGGTCGCTGAAGGTCAGCGAACAGCCCGCGCACTGATACTGACCGGTCGCCGTGAGGCGACCTCCGGCGTCGCGGGCGATGACGCGGCGGTAGCTCGTCGAGCCGCACGCCTGGCAGCGCGAACGTGGGTCGGGAGCGATGCTCGGTTTCAACAGGCTGACCATGAACTGACTCGGGTGGGCCTTGCAGCGCCGCGCTGGCGCGCGGCCGATACGCGATTTATCCACTCGCAAGGGCCGTGCGTCGATCCCTGCTTCGGGTGCTGCGGTCGAGCCTGACTTCTCGCGAATCAAGGGTAACCCCCGATGCCGCCGGCGCGGCCGCGGCCGGCCCGGCAGGCGTAACGTCGGCGGCGCCGTCACAACGCTCACACGCCGTTGCCGTGCGGCGTTTGGATCTTCACCCGGATCGGGCTAACCTGCCATCCGCGTTCTCGCAGGGCGTTTTCGAGGCGCGGTTGCAGTTGACGCAGCTTCGCGGCCACGGCCGCGTTGGCGGCCAGCAGCGACCAGCCGGACTCGTCGAGGGGGCCGGCCCGGACGTGGGTGGCGAGCGTTTCGGGCAGAAGCGGCAGGATGGCAGTGAGGCGGTCGTTGGACTCGCGCAGCAGTGCCGTCAGGCGCACGAGCGCATCGTTGCCCGAAATCGCCTGGTCGAGCGGCAGCGCATGCGGCGAGGCGGGAGAAGAGGGGCCGAGAGGGCGAACCTTCGGGTTCATGGGGGGAGTGTAGCGATGCAGATCATCATCACGCACGGGACATTGGCGCGCACGAAGGTGCTGCATGTCGGTCGGCTGCAGTTCGCGGCCGGGGTCGGGGCGATGCTGCTGCTGTGGATCGCAGCCGTTGCGGTCTGGCACTTCATCGGGCCGAAGGCGGCGGGCGGCGGGTGGACGGGCGTCGTGGCCGCCGTCGCTCCTGAGCAACGCGACCGTTACCTGCGCGAGAACCTCGACGCGATGGCGCGCCGCATCGGCGAGATGCAGGCCAAGCTGGTCAAGCTCGAGGCAATGGGCGAGCGTGTATCCGGCCTCGCCGGCGTGCGCGCCGACGAGTTCGCTGCGGCGACGCGGGCGGCCGCCGGCAGTCAGGGCGGGCCGTTCGTGCCGGCGCAGACGCCGTCATTCGAACAACTCGATGTCATGGTCGGCGCGATCGACCGCCAGAGCGACCATAGCGGCGACCTCTACACCTACATCGAGGCGCGCCTTTCGGAGCGGCGCCTGCAGGCACTGATGATTCCGACCAGCCGCCCCGTCGAAGGCAGCGCCGGATCCGGTTTCGGCTTTCGCGTCGATCCGTTCTCGGGCCACAACGCGCTGCATACCGGGCTCGACTTTCCGGCCGATGCCGGTACGCCGATCTGGGCCGCGGCCGGCGGCGTCGTGCTGTCGGCTAACACGCACGCGGCCTACGGACGCATGCTCGAGATCGACCACGGCAACGGCGTTGTCACACGCTATGCGCACGCGGCGAAGGTCCACGTGAAGGCGGGCGACATCGTGCGGCGCGGCCAGCGCGTCGCCGACGTCGGTACCTCGGGCCGCTCGACGGGCCCGCATCTGCACTTCGAAGTGCTGGTCGACGGTGCGCCGCAGGATCCGGCCAGGTTCCTCGCCGGCGGGCCCGGCCTCGCCGAGCGCGTCGCGCGCAAGCAGCGCTGAGCCGCAAGATTCCGCCGCAGGGCGGGGTGTAAAATGCGCCGCTTTTGGCGGTGGCCTTTCGCCGCCCTGCACACGGGTGGCGTGCTTGCGTGGACTGCACGTTGCGCAGTGCCGGCCACCCCGGCGCGGCGACTCCCGTGCACGGTCTCCCCAACCTCGACGCTGCATGTTGCCCAAGCTTCTGACCCAGATTTTCGGTAGTCGCAACGATCGTCTGCTCAAGACCTACGGCCGGGTGGTGCAGCACGTCAATGCACTCGAGGCGCAGTTCGAGCAGCTCGACGATGCAGCGCTGCGCGCCAAGACGGACGAGTTCCGCCAACGCGTGTCCGGCGGTGAATCGCTCGACCAGCTGCTGCCCGAGGCCTTTGCCGTCGTGCGCGAGGCCGGCAAGCGCGCGCTGAAGATGCGCCATTTCGACGTGCAGCTTGCCGGCGGCATGGCGCTGCACAACCGCAAGATCGCCGAGATGCGCACCGGCGAAGGCAAGACGCTGGTCGCGACGCTGCCCGTTTACCTGAATGCGCTGGCCGGCAAGGGTGTGCATGTCGTCACCGTCAACGACTACCTCGCGCGCCGCGACGCCGAGTGGATGGGCAGGCTCTACAGCTTCCTCGGGCTGACGGTCGGCGTGAACCTGCCGCAGATGCCGCGCGAGGAGAAGCAGGCCGCCTACGCGGCCGATGTCACCTACGGCACCAACAACGAATTCGGCTTCGACTACCTGCGCGACAACATGGTCTACGAGACCGCCGAGCGCGTGCAGCGCGGCCTCTCGTACGCCATCGTCGACGAGGTCGACTCGATCCTGATCGACGAGGCGCGCACGCCGCTGATCATCAGCGGCCAGGCCGAAGACCACACCGAGCTGTACGTGCGCATCAATGCCGTCGTGCCGCAGCTCAAGAAGCAGATCGGCGAGGCCGACCCGCGCACCGGCGAAGGCGTGATCGAGCCGGGCGACTTCACCGTCGACGAGAAGTCGCGCCAGGTGTTCCTCACGGAAGACGGCCACGAGAACGCCGAGGCCATCCTCGCCCAGGCCGGGCTGCTCGCCGAGGGCGCGAGCCTCTACGACCCGGCCAACATCACGCTGATGCATCACGTCTACGCGGCGCTGCGCGCGCAGCACCTCTACCACCGCGACCAGCACTACGTGGTGCAGAACGGCGAGGTGATCATCGTCGACGAGTTCACCGGCCGGCTGATGACGGGGCGGCGCTGGTCCGACGGCCTGCACCAGGCGGTCGAGGCCAAGGAGGGCGTCGCGATCCAGTCGGAGAACCAGACGCTGGCGTCGATCACGTTCCAGAACTACTTCCGCATGTACGGCAAGCTCGCCGGGATGACGGGCACCGCCGACACCGAGGCCTACGAGTTCCAGGAGATCTACGGTCTCGAGACGATCGTGATCCCGCCCAACAAGCCGACGATCCGCCGCGACGAGCTCGACCTCGTCTACAAGACCTCGCGCGAACGATACGAGGCCGTCGTCAAGGACATCGCAGACTGTCGCGAGCGCGGCCAGCCGGTGCTCGTGGGCACGACGTCGATCGAGAACTCCGAGTTGATCGCCGGGCTGCTGACCCAGAGCAAGCTCGTGCACCAGGTGCTCAACGCCAAGCAGCACGAGAAAGAGGCGCAGATCGTCGCGCAGGCCGGCCGGCCGGGCGTGATCACGATCGCCACCAACATGGCGGGCCGCGGCACCGACATCGTGCTCGGAGGCAACGTCGAGAAGCAGGTGCAGCTGCTCGAGGCCGACGAGTCGATCGCGCCCGACGACAAGACGGCCCGCATCCGGCAACTGCACGACGAATGGCAGGGCCTGCACGACAAGGTCAAGGCCGAGGGCGGCCTGCGCATCATCGCTACCGAGCGCCACGAGAGCCGGCGCATCGACAACCAGCTGCGCGGCCGATCCGGCCGCCAGGGCGACCCGGGCTCGTCGCGCTTCTACCTCTCGCTCGAGGATCCGCTGATGCGCATCTTCGCCGGCGACCGCGTCAAGGCGATCATGGAGCGGCTGAAGATGCCCGACGGCGAGGCGATCGAGGCCGGCATCGTGACGCGCTCGATCGAGAGCGCGCAGCGCAAGGTCGAGGCGCGCAACTTCGACGTGCGCAAGCAGCTGCTCGAATACGACGACGTCTCCAACGACCAGCGCAAGGTCATCTACCAGCAGCGCAACGACATCCTCGAGGCCGAGCTGCTGACCGGTCAGATCGCCAACCTGCGCGCCAGCGCGATGGGCGACGTCGTGCGCACTTATGTTCCGGTCGACAGCGTCGAGGAACAGTGGGATCTCGACGGCCTGGAGAAGGTGCTGCGCGAGGAGTGGCACGTCGACCTCGCGCTCAAGGCCGAAGTCGACAAGAGCGACTCGATCGCCGACACCGATATCGTCGAGCGCGTGCGCCAGGCGGCCGACGCCGCGTTCGCCGTCAAGCTCGAAAGCGTCGGGCTCGAGCAGTTCACGCCGTTCATGCGCATGATCCTGCTGCAGTCGATCGACACGCACTGGCGCGAGCACCTCGCGGCGCTCGACTACCTGCGCCAGGGCATCCACCTGCGCGGCTATGCGCAGAAGAACCCGAAGCAGGAATACAAGCGCGAGGCCTTCGAGCTGTTCTCGCAGCTGCTCGACGTCGTCAAGATGGACGTGACGCGCATCCTGATGACGGTGCGCATCCAGTCGCAGGAAGAGGTGGCGCAGGCCGCCGAGGCGATCGAGGAGCGCGCCGGGCACGTCAGCAACGTGACCTACACGCACCCCAACGAAGACGGCAGCGTCTCCCAGGAGGCCGACCTCGCGACGCTCGCGCAGGCCGTGCCCAAGGTTGGGCGCAACGATCCCTGCCCCTGCGGCAGCGGCAAGAAGTACAAGCACTGCCACGGCCGGCTGAACTGAGCATCGCATGTCCGTCAACCTCACCGCGCCCGATCCCCGGCAACTGCATGCCGTCCCCGGAGTGCGCCTGGGCGTCGCGATGGCCGGCGTGCGCAAGGCCGGCAGGCGCGACCTGACCGTGATCGAGCTGGCCGAGGGCTCGCAGGTCGCCGGCGTGTTCACGCGCAACCGCTTCTGCGCGGCGCCGGTGCAAGTCTGCCGCCGCCACCTCGCGGCCGATGCGCCGGTGCGCGCCATCGTCGTCAACACCGGCAACGCGAATGCCGGGACCGGCGACGACGGCGTGGCGCGCGCCCTCGCCACCTGCAAGGCGCTGGCAGAGCGCATGGCGATCACGCCCGAGCAGGTGCTGCCGTTCTCCACCGGCGTCATCATGGAAACACTGCCCATCGACCGCATCGTGGCCGGCCTGCCAAGCGCCCTCGCGGACCTGGCCGACGCGCACTGGGCCGAGGCGGCCGAGGCCATCATGACGACGGACACGCTGCCCAAGGCGGCGTCGCGGCGCGTCACGATCGGCGGGCGCGAGGTCACGGTGACGGGCATCGCCAAGGGCGCGGGGATGATCCGCCCCAACATGGCGACGATGCTCGGCTTCATGGCGACCGACGCCGTCGTTGCACCGTCGCTGATGCAGCAGCTCGTCAGCGAGGCAGCCGATCGCTCTTTCAACCGCATCACGATCGACGGCGACACGTCGACCAACGATTCCTTCGTGCTGATCTCGACGAACCGCGCCGGCCATGCGCCGATCACGGACCTCGATTCGGCCGAAGGCGAGCTGCTGCGCCAGGCCGTGATCGGCGTTGCCGAACAGCTCGCGCAGGCCATCGTGCGCGACGGCGAGGGCGCCACCAAGTTCATCACGGTGCAGATCGACGGCGGCATGACGCCCGACGAATGCCGGCTCGTCGCCTACGCGATCGCCCATTCGCCGCTCGTCAAGACAGCGTTCTTCGCCAGCGACCCGAACCTCGGGCGCATCCTCGCCGCCGTCGGCTATGCCGGCATCGACGATCTCGACCCGGGTCGCATCGACCTCTGGCTCGACGGCGTGCACGTCGCGGCGAACGGCGGCCGCCACCCGGCCTACCGCGAGGAGGACGGCCAGCGCGTGATGAAGCAAAGCGAGATCACGGTGCGCGTCAACCTGCATCGCGGCCCGGCGCAGGCCACGGTGTGGACCTGCGACCTGTCGCACGACTACGTCAGCATCAACGCCGACTACCGCAGCTGAAGCTCGCCGGGCTGCGGCACGAAGCGATCGACGGCGTCGGTGATCAGGCCGTCGATGCCCAGCGCGAGCAGCCGCCGCGCGTCGGCAGCCTCATTGACCGTGTAGCACAGCGCGCGCAGGCCGGCGCCGCGCGCCGCGTCGAGCACGGCAGCGTCCATCACGCTATGGTTGGTGACGACAGCGACGCAGCCGAGGACGCGCGCTGCTTCGAGCCACCCTTCGTGCAGTTCGTCGAGCAGCAGGGCGCGCGGCAGCGCGGGCGCCGCTGAACGGGCTGCGGCCAGCGCATCCGGCTCGAACGAGCTGAGCAGCGGCGGCACCGCCTCGCCGGCCCAACGCCGCGCCACTTCGGCGGCGACGACGCGGCCGGTGCGCTCGGCCGTGCCCGGCGTCGGCTTGATCTCGATATTGAGCGCGTGGCCGTTGCGCAGCGCGAAGTGCGCAATCGCGTCGAGGCTGGGCGGCGGCTCTCCCGCATGGGGGGCGCTGTGCCAGCTGCCGGCGTCGAGCCGCGACAGCTCGGACCACGGCAAGTCGCCGGCCGTGCCGCGTCCGGAGGTCGTGCGCTCGAGCGTCGTGTCGTGCATCAGGAAGGCGATGCGGTCGGCGCTGAGCTTGACGTCGCATTCGAAGGCGCGAAAGCCGTGCGCGGCGCCGACGCGAAACGCTGCCAGCGTGTTCTCGGGCGCGAGCCGGCCGGCGCCGCGATGCGCGAACCACAGCGGATAGGGCCAGCGCGTCATGACGCCACGCGCGCGTGCGACTGCGCGTCGAACCAATGCAACTGCGCCGGCGGCGGCCCGAGCGGCACGGTGTCGCCGGGCTTGGGCGGCGCGAGCATGCCGTCGATGCGCGCCGTGAACCCCAGCTCGCCGAGCCTGCCATGCACCAGCCGCTCGGCTCCCAGCATCTCGACGACGTCGACCTGCAGCGGCCAGGCTGCATCGCCGGCCGCATTCCACTGCGCGTGCTCGGGACGCAGGCCGAGCACGAGCGCACCGTCGCGCGGCGCGGGCGCCGGCAGCGCGAGCGTGCGGCCGGCGACGTGGAAGCGCGTGCCCTCGGCGCGGCCGGCGAGCAGGTTCATCGGTGGCGAGCCGATGAAGCCGGCGACGAACATCGACGCGGGCCGCGCATAGACCTCCTCGGGCGTGCCGATCTGCTCGAGGCGGCCGGCGTTCATCACGAGCATGCGCTGCGCCAGCGTCATTGCCTCGACCTGGTCGTGCGTGACGAACAGCGACGTGACGCCGAGCTCGGCGTGCAGCTTCTGGATCTCGAGCCGGGTCTGCGCGCGCAGCTTGGCGTCGAGGTTGGACAGCGGCTCGTCGAACAGGAACACCTGCGGCTGGCGCACGATGGCGCGGCCCATTGCGACGCGCTGGCGCTGGCCGCCCGAGAGCTGGCGCGGCTTGCGCTCGAGCAGCGCGCCGAGTTCGAGAATCCGCGCCGCCTTGTCGACGCGGGCCTTGATCTCGGCGACCGGCACCTTGGCGATCTTCAGGCCGTAGGCCATGTTGTCGAACACGCTCATGTGCGGATAGAGCGCATAGTTCTGGAACACCATCGCGATGTCGCGGTCGGCGGGCTCCACGTCGTTGACGACGCGCGCGCCGATCGCGATCTGGCCTTCGGTGATCTCCTCCAGCCCGGCCACCATGCGCAGCAGCGTCGACTTGCCGCAACCCGAGGGTCCGACGATGACGATGAACTCGCCGTCGGCGATCTCGGCGCTGACGCCGTGGATGACCTGGTTCGCCTTCGCGCCGGTGCCGTAGCGCTTGACGACGTTGCGGATCGAGATCGCGGCCATGAGCGTTGCCCTATTTTTCGGTGTCGACCAGGCCCTTGACGAACCACTTCTGCATCAGCATGACGACGAGCGCCGGCGGGATCATCGCCAGGATCGCCGTGGCCATGACGAGATTCCACTCGTTTTGCGCCTCGCCGCCCGCGATCATGCGCTTGATGCCGATGACCACCGGGTACATGTCCTCCTCGGTGGTGACGAGCAGCGGCCACAGGTACTGGTTCCAGCCGTAGATGAACTGGATGACGAACAGCGCCGCGATGCTCGTGGACGACAGCGGCAGCAGCACGTCCTTGAAGAACCGCATCGGCCCGGCGCCGTCGATGCGCGCCGCCTCGGTCAGCTCGTCGGGCACTGTGAGGAAGAACTGGCGGAACAGGAACGTCGCCGTCGCCGACGCGATGAGCGGGATCGTCAGCCCGGCGAAGCTGTTGAGCAGGCCCAGGTCGGCCACGACCTTGTAGGTCGGCGCGATGCGCACCTCCACCGGCAGCATCAGCGTGACGAAGATGGCCCAGAACAGCAGCATGCGCAACGGAAAGCGGAAGTAGACGATGGCGAACGCCGATAGCAGCGAGATCGCGATCTTGCCGAAGGCGATGATCAGCGCTGTCACCAGGCTGACGAACATCATGCGGCCGACCGCCGCCTTCGAGCCCGAACCGGTGCGCGTGCCCAGCAGCGCCGTGGTGTAGTTGTCGACGAGGTGCGCTCCGGGCAGCAGCGGCATCGGCGCCTGAACGACGTCCTGCATCGTGTGCGTCGACGCCACGAACGTGATGTAGACGGGGAACGCGACCACCGCCACGCCGATCAGCAGGATCAGGTGGGCGAGCAGGGCCAGGCCCGGGCGGCGCTCGACCATCAGTACGTCACCTTCTTCTCGACGAAGCGAAACTGCACCACCGTCAGCGCGACGACGATCACCATCAGCACCACCGACTGTGCGGCCGAGCCGCCGAGGTCGAGCGCCTTGAAGCCGTCGTAGTAGACGCGGTAGACGAGGATCGAGGTGTCCTTGCCCGGGCCGCCCTGCGTCGACGCGTCGATGATGCCGAAGGTGTCGAAGAAGGCATACACGACGTTGATGACGAGCAGGAAGAACGTGGTGGGCGACAGCAGCGGGAACTGGATCGTCCAGAAGCGCCGCCAGGGCCCCGCGCCGTCGATGGCTGCGGCTTCCACCAGCGAGCGCGGGATGCTCTGCAGGCCGGCGAGGAAGAACAGGAAGTTGTACGAGATCTGCTTCCACACCGCCGCCATCACGATCAGGGTCATCGCGTGCCCGCTGTCGAGCAGGTGGTTCCAGTCGAAGCCGGCCGCGTTCAGCGCATACGAGACGATGCCGATGCTGGGGGCGAACATGAACAGCCACAGCACGCCGGCCACTGCGGGCGCCACGGCGTAGGGCCAGATCAGGAGCGTCCGGTACGCGGTCGCGCCCTTGATCACGCGGTCGGCGAACACGGCCAGCAGCAGCGAGATGCCGATGCCCAGCAGCGCCACCAGCGCGGAGAAGATGGCCGTCGTGCGGAACGAGTCGAAGTAGGTCGGGTCGTTCCACAGGTTGCGGAAGTTCTCCAGGCCGACCCATTCGACGGAGGTCCCGAAGGCGTCGGACTGCTGCAGCGACTGCAGCAGCGCCTGGCCGGCCGGCCAGAAGAAGAAGACCGAGATGACGGCGACCTGGGGTGCGAGCAGCGCCCAGGGCAACCAGCTCGAGCCGAAGACGACGCGCTTTTCGGCGGCCAAGATGTCCTTGTGCGGCGAGGGCCGTCGGCGCTCAGAGCTTGCTGGCCTTCTGGAAGCGCTCGAGCTGTTCGTTGCCGCGCTTGACGATGGCGTCGAGCGCCTCCTTGGCCGACTTCTTGCCGGCCCAGACCTGCTCGAGCTCTTCGTCCTCGATCGCGCGGATCTGCAGGTAGTTGCCCAGGCGGATGCCGCGCGACTTGTCGGTGGTCTTGCGGATCATCTGGGTGACTGCCACGTCGGTGCCGGGGTTCTCCTGGTAGAAGCCCGATTTCTCGGTCAGCTCGTAGGCCGCCGTCGTGATCGGCAGGTAGCCCGTGCGCTTGTGGCTGGCCGACTGCACCTCGGGGCTCGACAGGTAGGCGAAGAACGCGGCCACGCCCTTGTACTCGGCCGGCTTCTTGCCTGACATGACCCACAGGCTGGCGCCGCCGATGATCGTGTTCTGCGGCGCGCCGGGGACGTCGGGGTAATAGGGCAGCGCAGCCAGGCCGTAGGCGAACTTGGCATTCTTGCGCACATCGCCGTAGAAGCCCGACGACGTGGTGATCATCGCGCACTCACCCGAGGTGAACGACGCCTGCGCCGCAGCGCTGCGGCCCTTGTAGATCATCAGGCCCTGGCGCGCCATGTTTGCCAGGTTCTCGATGTGCCGCACGTGCAGCGGCGAGTTGACGAGCAGCCGGGCGTCGGTGCCGGCCAGGCCGTTGCGCTTGCTGGCAAACTCGACGTTGTGCCAGGCCGAGAAGCTCTCGAGCTGGGTCCAGTTCTGCCAGGCCGGCGTGAACGGGCACTTGTGGCCGCTGGCCTTGAGCTTGGCGGCGGCCGCCGCGACTTCGGGCCAGGTGGTCGGCGGCTTGCTCGCGTCGATGCCGGCAGCCTTGAAGGCGTCCTTGTTGTAGTAGAAGATCGTCGTCGAGCTGTTGAACGGAAAGCTCAGCATCTGGCCGTTCGGCGCCGTGTAGTAGCCGGCCACCGCCGGCACATAGGCGCTCGGGTCGAACTTCTGCCCGGCGTCCTTCATCACCTGGCCGACCGGCACGATCGCGCCCTTGCTCGCCATCATCGTCGCGGTGCCGACTTCGAACACCTGCAGGATGTGGGGCGCGTTGCCGGCGCGGAAGGCGGCGATGGCTGCCGTCATCGACTCGTCGTAGGCCCCCTTGTATGTCGGGACGACCTTGTACTCCTTCTGGCCGGCATTGAACTCGCGGGCCAGATCGTTGACCCACTCATTGTTGACGGCGGACATCGAGTGCCACCACTGGATCTCGGTCTGCGCCTGGGCGGCCGAGGCCCAGCCCAGGGCGAGCAGCGCGACGCAACGGGCAAGCTTGCTTCTTGGTGTTTTCATGGTGACTCCGTGAACGTGATGCGAGGGTGAACGCAGCAGTGTGTCGACGCTCCGTGACACCGGCGTTTCTGTCACGCCGGGCCGGGCCGGGCAACCGGGATAAACCCCGCGCGCCCGGCGGCCGGCGCCGGGGCCGGCCTCGGGCCATGCTGCGCTGCGCTACGATTGCCCGTTAAGCGCACACGCAGGTGCCTCTCGCGCCTGGAGCCGATGAATGCACCGCACCCCTTGACGCAGAGGGCCGCCGCCGCGGACCCGGCGGGAGACGACGCGCCGCCCCGCCTGCGCGAGATCCCCTACAACTACACGTCGTTCTCCGACCGCGAGATCGTCATCCGGCTGCTCGGCGCGCCGGCGTGGGAGGTGCTGAACCGGCTGCGCGAGGTGCGCCAGACCGGGCGCTCGGCGCGCATGCTCTATGAAGTGCTGGGCGACATCTGGGTCGTGCAGCGCAACCCCTACCTGCAGGACGACCTGCTCGACAACGCGCGGCGCCGCCGGATGCTGATCGACGCGCTGCACCACCGCCTGGGCGAGGTGGAGAAGCGCCGCACGCCGGCCGCCGACGCGGCGCGCGACGCCGCCGTGGGCGAGTTGCTCGTCGCCGCGCGAGCCGCCGTCGAGCGCTTCGCGGCGCACTTCGACGAAGTGGGCGAGTTGCGCCGCCGCACGCGCCGCGTGCTCGGCCGCCATACGAGCAAGGACAACATCAAGTTCGACGCGCTGTCGCGCGTCTCGCATGTCACCGACGCGACGGACTGGCGCGTCGAATACCCGGCCGTCGTGCTGACGCCCGACACCGAGGGCGAGACTGCCGCGCTGGTCAAGGGCTGCATCGAGCTCGGGCTGACGATCATTCCGCGCGGCGGCGGCACGGGCTACACCGGCGGCGCCGTGCCGCTGGACTGGCGCAGCGCCGTCGTCAACACGGAAAAGCTGGAGGCGATGACGGGCGTCGAGATGCGAGCGCTGCCGGGCGTTGCCGGCGAGGTGGCAACGATCTGGACCGAGGCGGGCGTCGTCACGCAGCGCGTCGCCGACGCCGCAGAGCACGCCGGCTTCGTCTTCGCCGTCGACCCGACCTCGGCCGAGGCTTCGTGCGTCGGCGGCAACATCGCGATGAACGCCGGCGGCAAGAAGGCCGTGCTGTGGGGCACGGCGCTCGACAATCTGGCGTCGTGGCGCATGGTGACGCCCGAGGCGAAGTGGCTCGAAGTCGTGCGCCTCGATCACAACCTCGGCAAGATCCACGATGTGGAGATGGCGAGTTTCGAGCTGCGCCACTACGCCGCCGACGGCAGGACGCTCGAGCGCACCGAGCGGCTCGACGTGCCCGGGCGCACGTTCCGCGGCGAAGGGCTGGGCAAGGACGTCACCGACAAGTTCCTCGCGGGCCTGCCCGGGATCCAGAAGGAAGGCTGCGACGGCCTGATCACGAGCGCGCGCTGGGTCGTGCATCGCATGCCGGCACACGTGCGCACCGTTTGCCTGGAGTTCTTCGGCAACCCGAAGGACGCCGTGCCGAGCATCGTCGAGATCAAGGACTACCTGTTCGCGCTGAGCGCCGGCCGGACCGTCGCGCCGGGCGAGCCGGCGCCGGTGCTGCTGGCCGGCCTCGAGCACCTCGACGACCGCTATCTGAAGGCGGTCGGCTATGCGACCAAGAGCAAGCGCGCCGTCGGCGGCAACGGGTTGCCGAAGATGGTGCTGATCGGCGACATCGTCGGCGACGACGCCGATGCCGTGGCGCGCGCCACGTCGGAAGTGGTGCGCATCGCCAATTCGCGCAGCGGCGAGGGCTTCGTCGCCGTATCGCCCGATGCGCGCCGCAAGTTCTGGCTCGACCGCAAGCGCACGGCGGCGATCAGCCGGCACACCAACGCCTTCAAGATCAACGAAGACGTCGTGATCCCGCTGCCGCGCATGGGCGAGTACACCGAGGGCATCGAGCGCATCAACATCGAGCTGAGCCTGCGCAACAAGCTCGAGCTGGTCGATGCGCTGGAGGCCTTCTTCGCCGCCGGCAACCTGCCGCTGGGCAAGAGCGACGACGCCGGCGAGATCGCGAGCGCCGAACTGCTGGAAGATCGGGTGCAGCAGGCGCTCGTGCTGCTGCGCGGGGTGCGCGCGCAATGGCAGTCATGGTTCGGCCGGCTCGACGCCGCCGACCCGGCCAGCGGCCGCAGCCACTTCGCGCTGCTGCAGGACCACACGCTGCGCGCGTCGTGGAAGACGCAGATCCGCGCGCCGCTGCAGGCGCTGTTCGCCGGCGCCGCGCTGGCGCCGATCGCCGCCGCCTGCCAGCGCATCCACGACGAGGTGCTGCGCGGGCGCGTCTGGGTCGCGCTGCACATGCATGCCGGCGACGGCAACGTGCACACCAACATTCCCGTCAACAGCGGCGACTACGCGATGCTGCAGACGGCGCACCAGGCGGTGGCGCGCATCATGGCGCTGGCGCGCAGCCTGGGCGGCGTGATCTCGGGCGAGCACGGCATCGGCATCACGAAGCTCGAGTTCCTGTCCGACGTCGAGATCGCCGACTTCAGCGGCTACAAGCGCCGCGTCGACCCCGAGGGCCGCTTCAACAAGGGCAAGCTGTTGCGCCAGCCCGGCCTGCACGCCGACCTGACGAATGCCTACACGCCGAGCTTCGGCCTGATGGGGCACGAGTCGCTGATCATGCAGCAGAGCGACATCGGCGCGATAGCCGACAGCGTCAAGGACTGCCTGCGCTGCGGCAAGTGCAAGCCGGTGTGCGCCACGCACGTGCCGCGCGCCAACCTGCTCTACAGCCCGCGCAACAAGATTCTCGCCACCTCGCTGCTCGTCGAGGCTTTCCTCTACGAGGAGCAGACGCGCCGCGGCATCAGCGTCAAGCACTGGCAGGAGTTCGAGGACGTCGCCGATCACTGCACCGTGTGCCACAAGTGCCTCTCGCCCTGCCCGGTGAAGATCGACTTCGGCGACGTCACGATGAACATGCGCAACCTGCTGCGCAAGATGGGGCGCAAGAGCTGGCGCCCCGGCAACGCGGCGGCGATGTTCTTCCTCAACGCGACGCATCCGCAGACGATCAAGGCGATGCGCATGGCGATGGTCGGCGCGGGCTTTCGCGCCCAGCGCCTGGCCAACGACGTGCTGCGCGGCCTGGCGCGCCGGCAGACGGCCGCGCCGCCGGCGACCGTGGGCCCGGCGCCGCTCAAGGAGCAGGTGATCCACTTCGTCAACAAGAAGATGCCGGGCGGCCTGCCCAGCAAGACGGCGCGCGCCCTGCTCGACATCGAGGACAAGGCCTACGTGCCGATCATCCGCGACCCGAAGTCGACGACCGCCGATAGCGAGGCCGTCTTCTACTTCCCGGGCTGCGGCTCGGAGCGGCTCTTTTCGCAGGTCGGCCTGGCGACGCAGGCGATGCTCTGGCACGCCGGCGTGCAGACCGTGCTGCCGCCTGGGTACCTGTGCTGCGGCTACCCGCAGCGCGGCAGCGGCCAGTACGACAAGGCCGAGAAGCTGATCACCGACAACCGCGTGCTGTTCCACCGCGTCGCCAACACGCTGAACTACCTTGACATCAAGACAGTGGTGGTGAGCTGCGGCACCTGCTACGACCAGCTGCAGGGCTACAAGTTCGAGGACATCTTCCCGGGCTGCCGCATCGTCGATATCCACGAGTACCTGCTCGAGAAGGGTATCCGGCTCGAAGGCGGTGCGGGCGCCTACCTCTACCACGACCCCTGCCACACGCCGATGAAGCTGCAGGATCCGATGAAGACCGTGAAGGCGCTGCTCGGCGACGGCGTGCTCAAGAGCGAGCGCTGCTGCGGCGAGAGCGGCACGCTCGGCGTGACGCGGCCCGACATCTCGACGCAGGTGCGCTTTCGCAAGGAAGAGGAGCTGCGCAAGGGTGCGGCGGCGCTGCGCGCAGCGGGCGCCGTGCCGGCCCGGGGCGACGTGAAGATCCTGACCAGTTGCCCGAGTTGTCTGCAAGGACTGCTGCGCTACGGCAACGACCTCGACAACGGTCTGCTCGAAGCCGACTACATCGTCATCGAGATGGCGCGGCACATCCTCGGCGCGGACTGGTTGCCGCAGTATGTGGCCCGGGCCAACGACGGCGGCATCGAGCGCGTGCTCGTCTGACGCGATGGCCGGCGGCGCTGCCTGCGAACTGTGCGTCGCCGACGGCGGCGTGCCGGTCGCGCGCGGCGCGCGCTGGCGCGTCGTGCGGGTCGCCGATACGGACTTTCCCGCCTTCTACCGTGTGGTCTGGAATGCCCACGTGGCCGAGTTTTCGGATCTGGTGCCGGACGACCGCACGCTTTGCATGGGCGCCGTCGTCGCCGTCGAGCGCGTTCTGCGCGAGCAACTGCTGCCGGCCAAGATCAACCTGGCATCGCTCGGCAACGTGGTGCCGCACCTGCACTGGCATGTGATCGCCCGCTTCGATTGGGACAGCCGGTTTCCGCAGCCGATCTGGGCATCGGCGCAGCGCCGGCCGGACCCGCCGCCGACGCAGCGGCTGGCCGTCGGCCTCGACGCGCTCGACGCTGCCGTGTGCGGCGCGCTCGCTACCCTTGCCTGACCCAGGAGACGACGCTCTGTTGCTGTTCGCGGGGCTAAACTGCGCTTTCGACCACCCCTTCAGCTTCATCACCATGGCCGGACTGACGACCGAAACGCCCCAACCGACCGCCATCACGGTGCATCAACAGTCGCGCGTGCTCGAAGTGGCCTTCAGCGACGGCGCGGCGTTCCGCATCCCGTTCGAGTTGATGCGCGTCTACTCGCCATCGGCCGAAGTGCAGGGTCACGGGCCGGGGCAGGAGGTGCTGCAGACCGGCAAGCGCGGCGTCGAGATCGTGGGGCTGGAGCCCGTCGGCAACTACGCGGTGCAGCCGACCTTCTCCGATGGCCACGACTCGGGGATCTATTCCTGGGACTATCTGTATTACCTCGGATCGCAGCAGGGCGAGCTCGGGCAGCGCTACGAGGCCCGGCTGGCCGAGGCAGGCGCCGAGCGCGATGCGCCGATGCCGGTCAAGGCCGGCGGCGGCTGCGGCCACCATTGAACCGGGCAGCGATGAGCGAGACGCACTTCGGCTTCCAGCGCGTCGACGAGAAGGACAAGGCGCGCCATGTGCGCGGCGTGTTCGACTCCGTCGCGTCGCGCTACGACGTGATGAACGACCTGATGTCGCTCGGGCTGCACCGGGCGTGGAAGGCGTACGCCATCGCCGTCGCCGCGGTGCGCGAAGGCGAACGGGTGCTCGACATCGCCGGCGGCACGGGTGACCTGACCCGCACCTTCGCCCGGCAGGCAGGACGCAGTGGCCTGGTCGTGCACAGCGACATCAACGAAGCCATGCTGCGCCAGGGCCGCGACCGCCTGCTCGACGCCGGGCTGGTGTTGCCGACCGTCGCCTGCGACGCCGAGAACCTGCCGTTCGGCGACGCCTCGTTCGACCTCGTCAGCGTTGCGTTCGGGCTGCGCAACATGACGCACAAGGACGCGGCGCTGGCCGAGATGCAGCGCGTGCTGCGCCCGGGCGGCCGATTGATGGTGCTCGAGTTCTCCAAGGTCGCCCCGGCGCTGGAGAAAGCCTACGACTGGTATTCGTTCCAGATGCTGCCGCGCCTGGGCCGCTGGGTGGCCGGCGACGCCGACAGCTACCGCTACCTGGCCGAGTCGATCCGCATGCACCCCGACCAGGGGCAGCTCAAGGCCATGATGAAGTCGGCCGGATTCGGGCATGTCGATGTGCACAACCTCGCAGCGGGGGTGGTGGCATTGCACGTCGGGATCAAATGCTGAGCCGCCGTTCGATCTGAGCGGGCACCGCCGCTGCCACGAGGCGTGTCGCTATGCAATGTGGCAGCGGCATCCCGTGAGTCGGGTGAGTGAAATGCCCGCGTCGCACATTAGACTTTGCCGATCGCCTGTCGAGGCAGTTCGAAAGGGATGCACGGTTGATCGCGCGTCCGAGTCGCTGCAGGCGTCCGGCAGGCGACGAGCTTCAATGTGACGAGGTCACCAGGGTGCAAACATGAGAAGGTTTCTTTTCCTACTGGCGTGCTGGACCATGCTGCTGGCGCAGCCGGCGTGGTCGCAGGCGCCTGCAGCGGCCCCGGTTCCGGCTCAGAAGGCCGACTACGTGCTGGGCGCCGGCGACGTCATCAAGGTCACGGTGTTCCAGAGTCCCGAACTCTCGCTCGAAGCGCGTATTCCCGAGTCGGGCGTCGTCAACTATCCGCTGCTCGGGTCCGTCACGTTGGGCGGCCTGACGATCAGCGAGGCCGAGGAGCGTTTGGCCGACGGTCTGCTCACCGGCAAGTACCTCAAGAAGCCGCAGGTCTCCATCCTCGTGACGCAGTTGCGCGGCAGCCAGGCGTCCGTGCTCGGCCAGGCGGTGCGGCCGGGCCGCTATCCGCTGGAACTGGCCACCACGCGGCTGTCCGATCTGATGGCGCTGGCTGGTGGCGTTGCGCCCGATGGCAGCGACATCCTGACCGTCGTCGGCACCCGCGACGGCAAGCCGTTTCGCAAGCAGATCGACTTTCGCACGCTGTTCCGCGGAGCAGGCTCCGATCAGGACATCGTGATTCAGAACAACGATGTGGTGTACGTTGATCGGATGCCGCAGATCTACATCTACGGCGAGGTTCAGCGCCCCGGCGCGCTGCGGCTGGAGCGCGGGATGACCGTGCTGCAGGCGCTGGCCGCCGGCGGCGGACTCACGCTGCGCGGAACGCAGCGCGGCATCCGTGTCCACCGCAAGGCGGCGGACGGGGCCGTTCAGGAACTCACTCCGTCGCTGCAGGACACACTGCAGCAGGACGACGTCGTGTTTGTTCGCGAGAGCCTTTTCTGACCAGGGTGCCTGTATGACGTTCGCACAGTTCATTTCGATTCTGCAGGGGCGCTGGCGGCTCGCCGTGACGATGCTGCTGGCCGTGTTGCTGCTGGTGATGGGCATCAGCCTGTTGCTGCCAAAACAGTACAAGGCGACAGCGTCGATGATCGTCGACGTGCGGGCCAATCCGATCTCGATGGTCGGCGTCGAGAGCATGATGATCCCGTCGTTCATGGCGACCCAGATGGACATCATCAAGAGCGAGCGCGTCGCGCGCCGCGTCGTCGACATCCTCAAGCTTGCCGACGACGTTGCGCTGCGCGAGGCATGGGCCAAGGAAGACGAGGGCCGCGGCAGCGCCGAAGCCTGGCTGGCCGAATGGGTGTCCAGGGGATTGGACGTGAAGCCGGCAAGGGAGTCCGGTGTGATCAATATCGGCTTCAAGGCCGGCGATGCCGCGTTCGCGGCGCAAGGCGCCAACGCCTACGTCCGCGCCTACACCGACACCGTGCTCGACCTGCGCGTCGACCCGGCCAAGCAGTACGCGAGCTTCTTCGAGGGCCGCGCCAAGCAGCTGCGGGACCAGTTCGAGGCGGCGCAGGCAAGACTTTCAGCCTACCAGCGGCAGAAGGGCATCATTGCGACGGACGAGCGTCTCGACGTCGAAACGGCGCGCATGAATGAGCTGTCGGCCCAGATCGTCATGATGCAGGCGCTGTCCGCCGAGTCGGGCAGTCGCCAGACGGCGGCGCGCGGGGCATCGGCCGATCAGATGCAGGATGTGCTGCTCAATCCGCTGATCGCGAGCTTGAAGACGAGCTTGTCTCAACAAGAAGCCAAGCTGCAGGAGCTGAACTCCCGCCTGGGCGACAACCACCCGCAAGTGATCGAGGCCAAGGCCAACATCAACGCACTGCGCAGCCGCGTCCAATCCGAGACGGCCAAGGTCACGAGCGGCGTCAGCGTCACGGCGACCATCAATCGGCAGCGCGAGGCCGAGATCCGCGGTGCCTACGAGGCGCAGAGGCAGCGCGTGCTGCGCATGAAGGAGCAGCGCGACGAGGCGTCGACGATCCTGCGGGAGGTCGAGAACGCGCAGAAGGCCTACGACGCCGTCATGGGGCGCTTGAATCAGACTGCGCTCGAGCGCGAGTCCAGTCAGACCAACGTTTCGCTGCTCAGCGCCGCGACGGAGCCTGCCCATCCTTCGTCGCCCAACCTGCTGCTCAACGGCATCATCGGTATCGTGCTCGGCTCGATCGCGGCAATCGTCAGCGTCCTGATGGCCGAAGGCCGCAACCGCACCGTGCGCAGCGGCGCCGATCTGGTGCAGGCGTTCGGTCTGCCGATCGTCGGCGTGCTGCCGCGCCCGCACCAGCCGTGGAGCGGCCGCAGCGAGCAGCCGCTGCTCGTCAAGCGCGTGCTGGGTCAGCTTCCGAAGCCGGACTCCCGGAGGGCATGAGCATGGCGAAATTTCGTGATTCCAGAACCGCCAAGTTCGACGCGACGAGCCCGGAAGACGCGAAGGGCAACAAGGTCGAACTCCACGATCGTTCGATCGGCGACATCATCCGCGAGGCCAGGAGGCTCGCGCCCGAGCAGGTCGATGCCGTCGTTGCCTACCAGCACGAGCATCGCGTCCGTTTCGGCGAGGCCGCGATCGCGCTGGGCTTCGCGACCGAGCAGGATGTGCTGTCGGCGCTGTCGAAGCAGTTCCACTATCCGTACTCGCCGGAAGAGCAGCATTGCAAGTTCAGCGACGAACTGGTCGTCGCCAACGAACCGTTCTCGCAGCAGGCAGAGGCGTTCCGTGCGATTCGCAGCCGGCTGATCCTGCATCGCAGCGGTGGCGACGGATCGCGTCGTGCGGTTGCGGTGGTCAGTCCCGATTCAGGTGACGGCAAGACATTCTTCTCGGCGAATCTCGCGGTTGCGCTGTCGCAACTCGGCGGTCGCACGCTGCTGGTCGATGCCGATTTGCGCGGCCCGCGCCAGCACAGCATCTTCGGCATGGCCAACACGATGGGTCTGTCAGGCGTGCTGTCCGGTCGTGCCGAGGCGAACGTCATTCAGCGCGTCGCCGACCTGCCGAGCCTGTACGTGCTGCCGGTGGGCAACGTGCCGCCCAATCCGCTGGAGCTGTTCGAGCGTCCGGTGTTCGGCCTGCTGATGAACGAACTGTCCAGCAAGTTCGACTATGTCGTGGTCGACACGCCCGCTGCGATGTACGGCGCCGACGCCAGCGTCATCGCGTCGAAGTGCGGCTCCGCGCTGGTCGTCGCTCGCCGGGGCACTTCTCACATCAGCGCTCTCGAAGACCTGCTGACCTCGCTCGCGCAAGGCAAGACCGACGTGGTCGGCGTCGTCATGAACGAGTACTGAGAGAGCCGCGCGTCGCAACTGCGCGACATCGAACGCAGGACCGGTTTCGCGCCAAGCCGGCCGACGCTTCCTTCGCGCACCCATCGCCGACGAGTTGCTCACGAGCCGTATCCCATCGACAAGACCCAGGTGACGATGAATCGAGTCCTCAGTGCGATCGCCAAGCGCCTCCCCGCCCATGCGGGTGATCGCGCCGAGGAATTCCTGTTCGGTCTGCGCAGCTTCGAGACGCTGCAGCTGCCGCCCACGCCGGCGATGACGATCATCTGCGACGACGGCGAGCTCGCCGATCTCGGCGTCGCATCCGTGCTCGATCGACACGGGGTTGCGGGCGTGTTTGCCGTCTCTCCCGATTTGATCGGTCGGGAGGGCTTCCTTACTTATTCGCAGTTGCGTGCGATTGCCGCTGCCGGCCACGAGATCGCCTTTCATGGCACCACGCACGATCCGTTCACCGGATTCGACGGGGCTGACCGCCTGCTTCACGCATGCCGCGACGGCGTCGAGCGGCTGCGGCAGGAGCAGCTCGGCGCGCCCAGCACGCTGGTCTACCCGTTCGGCAAGCACAACCGCTGGGTTCGGAAGGCCATTGCGCCGTTGTTCGGCTGCGCATTCACGACGTGGTTCGGCCTGAATGGCGGGCGCGTCAATCGCTACGCGATTCGCCGCGTGCCGTTCGGCGCCTACACGGGTCGCTGGACGGCGAACGAAGCTGCGTACAGGGGTTTGATCGAGCGGTGCGCGGGCAGCGGCGAGTGGCTGGCGCTGATGCTGCATCCGGGCGCGCCGGAGCACGGCGACGAACACAATGCCCTGCTGTCGCGGCTCATTGCCTTCGCGAAGGAATCGGGTGTCACGGTGCGCAGCGCCCAGCCGGCAACCGGTTCATGCCTGAGCGCCAGGGCGGGCGAGCAGGACTGGCCCGCGAAGGGTTCGTGACCGTGTCTCACACACAGTCAGGACTGACCGGCCGCGCGTTGCGCGGCCTGAGCTGGAACTATCTCGGCACCATCGGGCGCATTGCCGCCACGTTCATCAGCCAGATCATGCTGGCGCGCCTGTTGGGGCCCGAGCGGGTCGGACTGTTCGGCTATGCGATGCTGACGACCAACTTTCTCGCGCTGGTCGTCGAGATGGGGCTGCAGATGGCCCTGGTGCAGGTTCCCGACCTCGACGACAACGCCATCGCGGTCGCTTGCGGTCGTCTCCTGTTCGTCAGCACGGCGACCGCGCTCGGCGTGTACGTCGCCGCCGATGCCATTGCCGGCCTGGTGTTCGCGACCCCGCAAGCTGCGCCGTTGCTTCGTGCGATGGCGCCGACGCTCGTCGTGGGGGCGGCGACGGCGGCGGTCACCGCTGTCCTCAGCCGGGATATCGAGTTCAAGGTGATCCAGCTCGCCGGGCTCGGTTCGTACGTCCTGGGCTACCTCATCGTCGGCGTGGCGGCCGCCTTGCTCGGCATGGGCGTGTGGAGCCTGGTGCTGGCTTGGCACGTGCAAACGGTGACAGCGTGCCTGGTCATGTACTACTACAGCCCTCGTTCGTTGAAGCCCGGGAATCCGTTTCGCCGGCTGGACGTCGCCCACTTCGGCGGCGTCGTCATGGTGACCAACATGATCAATTGGGTCATAGACAACGGTCCGCACGTGGCGATCGGGCGCTGGCTCGGCGCGGCGTTGCTCGGCCAGTACACCGTCGCCAACAATCTGGTGAAGGTTCCGGCGGACCACCTCGTCAGGAACCTGCAGACGGTGCTGTTCCCGCTGGCGGCGCGCGCGCAGGACAACGACGCAGGGCTCAGTCGGGCCTATCTGACCGTGCTGGCCGGCGTCGGCGTCGTGTCGTTTCCCTTGTTCACCTTTGTCGCGCTGATGGCCGAGCCAATCGTGCTGATGCTGCTCGGTACGCACTGGGTCGACGCAGCTGCCGTGCTGGTACCGCTTTCGGTCGCCATGATCGGGCACGCCATCGAGGCGCTGTGCGGGCCGATTCTGGGCGGGCGCGGCGAGCCCGGAGCCGAGTTGCGCGTAAAGACGGCCACGCTGATCGTCATGCTGCTCGTTCTGGCGTTCACTGCGAGCTGGTCGCTGTCGGCGGTTGGCTGGGGCGTCGCTGGGGTCTATGTCTTTCGCTGGCTGTGGATGAATGCGATCGTCATGAAGCGGCTGCAGATTCCGCTGCACGCGATCGGCGCAGCGCTGCTCGGTCCGTTGCTTCTTGCGGCCTTGTGTGCCGTGGCAGTACGACTCGTCGACGCGGCGTTTGTCGGCCTGCCGCAGGCTGCCAGCCCCGCAGTGCTGGTGATCGCGACGTCCGTGGTCGGCGTCGCGCTGATCGGTGCGGCTGTCGTCGGAGCGCCCGGCGTTGTCCTTGGCCGGCATCTGCTCGCGCTGGTGGATCGCCTCGTCAAGCAGCGCCCCGGTGTCGCTCGCATCCCGGGGTTCCGCCGCATCGCGGCTTTCGCAGCGCGCAGCAGCGCCTAGACGCCATGGACCTGACGCAACTTGTCGTCTTCGCCGTCGCCGCTCTCGCAGCCACCGCGGTTGTCGTCGGGCTGTCGTGGGGGTTCCTGCGCTCGACGGAAGACCGGACCCTGCCCGTGCTGTTGCTGCTGGCGGGCTTTTGTGCCGAGACGATTTTCGTCAAGCAGCCGTACGTGCAGATCGGCCTGCAGATCTATCCGAACGACGTTATCTCCGTGTTCGTCGTGATGGCCGCGGCTGTGGGATTCGTGCGCCGCGCGGCGCCGATCACCGATCGGCTGTTCCTGCTGTGGATGGCGTTCGGCGGTGTGATCATGTATTCGTTCCTGCTGGGACTGATGGAGTACGGCAAGGCGGCGGGAACGGAGGTGCGGCAGTTCTTCTATCTGTGGGCGGCCGGGTTGCTGGGCGTCACGGCAGGCTACACCGAGCAAGAGCTTCGCAAGATCGGTCACTGGTGCACCATCGCGGCGTACGCGTTCCTCCTCATCGCGGCCTGTTTCCTGGTGGGCGTCGAGACGGGGTTCATCAATCGTGCCGAGGTGTTCGACGATGCCGGCGGCGGCCGCGTCTTCCGGCCGATCGGGTCGCACTACACCTTCTTCGTCGGCACGATCGGACTGGCCCACATGATGGTTTGGCTGCGCACGACCGGCAAGACGCGCAGCGGCTGGCATGCGGCCATCATGCTGCTCTTCGTGGCGGTTATGCAGCACCGATCGGTGTGGTTCGCCGTGGCGGTCGGGATGCTCTGTGTCGCATGGCTGGAGCGGCGATACCTGCTGCGTCGGCTGCCGCTCCTGCTCGGCTTCGTGCTGATCCTCGGCTCGGCGGCAGCGCTGGCGACGTGGCTCGGCTATCTCGACCCTCTGATCGACCAGATGGTCGGCTCGACGGTATCGATGGCCGACAGCGGCGGTACGTTCGCTGCGCGCATAGACGGTTGGGAAAGACTGCTGGAGGACTGGAGCGAGTCGATGCGAACGATGCTGATCGGTTTTCCGTTCGGCTACGGATACACCCGCCTGTACAGGGGCCAACTGATCGACTTCGTCGCGCACAACCACTACATCGACCTCGCATTGCGGGTCGGCGTCATCGGTGTAGTTCTCTTCCTGGTGCCGACGGTCATCGCCGTCGTGGGCTGCCTGCGCGCCAGGACCGACTCGGAGTTCGAATACCTGACGATGCGAGGACTGGCCGTCGCGTTGATCGCTGCGTTCGTCTACTACATGGCGTACCCGTCGTTCTATCTCCTGGGCGGGGCGACCGGCATTGCGCTGGCGCAGCTGATCCGGCGGCGCGAGGCGGCGCTACGGCATCCGCCCGCTGTCGATGCGCCGTGGGCGCGCGTCGTCGGAGCGGGAGCACGCGCCGGTGTCGGATCACGCGTCGGAGTCGGGTCGCATGTCGGCGCCGGACCACGCGCCGGCGCGCGGTGGCGCCAGTGAGGTCGGGAGCCGCGCCGTGTCCGACATGAAGGAACTTCCCGCCAGCCGCGATGTCGCCGCCTCCGTGCGCATCATTGCCTTGTTGACCTGCTTCAATCGCAAGGCTTTGACGCTGGCGTGTCTGCGATCGCTCAGCGTGGCTGCCGCGCGAGCCGGCGTCGAGCTTGGCGTCATAGTCGTCGACGATGCGAGCACCGACGGTACGGCGCAGGCCATCCGTGACGAGTTCCCGTTCGTCGATGTCGTCGATTCGTCCGGCAACCTGTACTGGACGCGCGGCATGCACACGGGTTTCGAGCGTGCGCTGCGGCAGCCCTGCGACTACTACTTGTGGCTGAACGACGATACGCACCTGGTCGCCGACGCGCTGCGCAAGTTGCTCGAGCAGATGGAGTCGCTACGGCGGCGCGAAGGACAGTCCGTCATCCTGATCGGCGCAACCGCCGAGCGTTCGACGGGCAGGATCACCTACGGAGGCAGGGTCGCCAGCACGCGCCTGAAGCCCTTCAACTATCGGCTCGTCTGGAGCGAGCGCGAGGCTGTGCCTTGCGCGGCGATGGAGGGTAACTGCGTCCTCATTCCGGCGCCGATCGCGACGCAGCTCGGCAATCTGGACCCTGTGTTCGAACACGCGATGGGCGACACCGACTACGGGCTGCGCGCTCTGAGCGCCGGCTACAAGTTGTACGTGGCGGCCGGTGTCGCGGGATACTGCTCGACCAACGCGCTGCAGGGCAGCTACTTCGACGCCTCACTGCCCCTGCGTCGGCGGTGGAAGCTGATCCTCGACCGCAAGGGCTTGCCCGTTCGCTCGTGGCTGCACTTCAGCCGGAGGCACGGCGGCATCCTGTGGCCGCTGCACTTTTCCTGGCCCTACGTGAAGCTCGTGCTGACGAGCCTGCTGCGTCGACCGCGTCGGCGGGCGGTCTGACCTGACATCGGGACTCGCGAGCGAAGCGATATGTGCGGAATATTCGGATACGTCGGCCAGATCGATCCCGCCCTGGCGCAGCGCTGCCTCGACACGATGGCGCATCGCGGCCCGGACGGCTGGGGCCTGTGGCAGGGCGACGGCGTGACGCTCGGCCATCGGCGGCTGTCGATCCTCGACTTGTCCGAAGCCGGCAAGCAGCCGATGTCCTACGCGGACGGCCGCTACTGGATCACGTTCAACGGCGAGATCTACAACTTCCTCGAAGTCAAGGCCGAGCTGCGGTCGCATGGCCACGAGTTCCGCAGCGAGAGCGATACCGAAGTGATCCTCGCCGCCTACGTCCAGTGGGGCGAGAGCTGTCTCCTGCGCTTCAACGGCATGTGGGCATTCGCCATCTGGGATTCGGTCGACAAGCGGCTGTTCCTCGCGCGCGATCGCTTCGGCAAGAAGCCGTTGTTCTATGCGGAGCTTTCGAACGGCGCAGTCGCCTTCGCGTCGGAGATGAAGGCGCTGATGCCGCTGCTCGGGCAGGCGCAGCCGAATCGCGACCTGATCCGGCGCATGACGGTACGGTCGAGCTTCGCCTACGAAGCGACGGAGGAATGCGTCGTCGGCGGAATCCGGCGCTTCCCGGCCGGCTATGCAGGCCATGTCGCGGCCGGACGCGTCCGCGCTCGTCAATGGTGGAACACGCTCGATCACTTGCCGAGCGTTCCCCAGCGGTACGAGGAGCAGGTGGAGATGATGCGCGAGCTGCTGCTCGACGCCTGCCGAATCCGCATGCGCAGCGATGTCACGATCGGGACGGCGCTGTCCGGCGGACTCGACTCGAGCGCCGTGTTCTCGATGCTCGCCCACATCAACGGCACGCACGCCGGCGAGTCCAGGCTCGCCAGTGACTGGCAGCACGCCTTCGTGGCGTCGTTTCCCGGCACCCCGTTGGACGAGGCGCAGTACGCGCGGCGCGTGGCAGAGCACGCCGGCAGTCCGCTTGAGGTGTTGAATATCGATCCCGCCAGGCAGATCGATCAGCTCGGGCGCATGCTCTATCTGTACGAAGATTTGACGATCACGAGCCCGTTGCCCTTCGTCGCGCTGTACGGACGCATCAAGCAGGCTGGGGTCACGGTGACCCTCGATGGTCATGCAGCGGACGAGCTGTTCGGCGGCTACAGCGCGGACTGGGCCTATGCGCTGATGGATGCGGGTGTCGACCGTGCGCAAGTCGGGCAAGTGCTCGATGTCTACGACGGCGGCATCCCGCAGGGCTCGCAGCAATTCCGCAGACCGGCGAATCGATTCAGCTCGTATGCGCGTCGCCTGGGTGGTGTGGTGGCCAAGCACGCGTTGGGACTGCACGCCAACCTCGGTGCGCAGTACACGCAGCACCCGCGCTGGAAGGATCTGGACCACCTGAGCCGCGCCCTGTTCTGGCAGACGCACTCCTTCATCCTGCCCACGATCCTGCGCAGCTACGATCGCTACGGCATGGCGAACTCGATTGAGATCCGGATGCCGTTCCTCGACTGGCGCGTCGCAACTGCAGCTTTCGCATTGCCGTGGACGGCGAAAATTCGCGGCGGCTATTCCAAGGCGATCATCCGTGACGCCGCCGCGCCCTACATGCCGCACGACATCGCTTACCGCCGCACCAAGATTGGCTTCAATTCGCCGATCGTCGACTGGATGCGCGGGCCGTTGCGGGGCTTCTTCATGGACACGATCGGGTCGCAGTCGTTTCGCGAGTGCGACCTGGTCGATGCACGGCGTGCGCGTCGCCTCGTGGAGCATGTCGTCAACGACGAGCGTGCGACCTTCAAGGCCGGTGAATCGGCGTGGTGGAGCATCCTGCCGTACCTGTGGTCCGAGGCGATGTTCGGCGGCTCTCCAGAGTCTCGCGGCGCCAGGCAGGGTGCCGTCGCCAAACCGGAGACCGCGCTCGGACGTCCGTAAGACAACGAGGACCCGGGGGGGGGGGGGGGGGGGGGGGGGGGGGGCGGGCCAAGCGGGGCCGGGGGGGGGGGCCGC
>CAYJLV010000018.1:0-33316 GCA_964371405.1 uncultured Burkholderiaceae bacterium | reverse complement strand
GCGCAAACCCGCCCCCGGCGGGGGGAGGCCCTAAACAAAAGGCGCCCGGCGCCCCTGGGGGCCGGCGGTCCTCGCAGTACTCACGATGGCACGATGGCCGTCGCACGACGGATCACGCCGGCACGCGCGAGCAGTCGGTGCTGTCGATGTTGCTCGACCAGCCGCCAAGAGCCGACGTGACGGGCACGAAGGAGGCGGCCATGTTGATGACGTTGTTGCGCACGGTGACGTCGTCGAATACGCCGGAGTAGTTGTAGGCTTGGATGCCTGCGGACAGGCAGTTCTTCTCGAGGACGGTGTTGCTGTTGGAGCCGAAGACGCCGGCGGGCACGCCGCCGGACTGCTTGACGGTGTTGTAGGCGACGTAGTTGTTGGAGCCGGGCTTGCCGCTGGTGGAGTCGCCCATGGTGAAAGCGGCGGCCGAGGGTTCCGAGACGTTGATGTCGATGGTGTTGTTGGTCAGCCGCATGTTCGAGCTCTCGTAGACGCTGACGGCGTCGCTGGCGTAGTTGCTGCCGGTGACGACGTTGCGGTCGATCTCGCCGCTGGCCATGTAGTCGTACTCGATGGCGGTGCCGTTGTACTTGGGCCCGTAGAAGGTGTCGAACCGGCTGAGCCGCGTGACGACACCGCTGGTGCTTTGTGCGAGCACGCCGCGGTTGCCCTTGTGCACGAAGACGTGCTCGATGACGGCGCCTGAGCCGTAGACGACGATGTTGGCGCTGCCGCCGCAGGGGCCGATGTCGGAGTCGCGCACGACGACGCCGGTGGCGCCCGAGGGGATCGTGATGCACGGGCCGTTGGCGTTGCTGATGCGCACGCCAGAGATGACCTGACCGGCAGAGGCGGTGATCGGGCCCGAGGCCGCGAAGCTGCTCACTCGCGGGCCCGCGGCAGCAGTGGTCGACGAAGACGTGCTGCCGCCCGTCGTACCGGAGGTCGTGGTCGTGCTGCCGGTCGTCGGCGTGGCAGGTGCCGGCGAAGTAGACGCGACGGCAGCACCTTCGACCCAGCAGGTTTTCAGGGCGCCGACGGCGGGATCGCCGAACACGAGGTTGTTGCATGTGGCACCGTCGGTGAGCGTCAGCGTGACGCTTTGCTCTGCGGTGCCGTACTTGACGGCCCGCGTGCCGCTGAACGAGCACGAGCCGCCTTCGCTGGCGCACTCAGCCCAGTTCGCGGCAGCCGCGCCGGTGGGCGTTGCGGTCGGTGCGGTCGGTGCGGTTGCGCTGCCGGCTGCGGCCGAATCGGTTCCACCACCGCATGCGGAAAGCAGCAACGCAGCAGTCGACACGAGTCCGATCCACGAGCTACGGCATTGATTCATCATCCTGACTTCCTTTTCCAACGACTGATTTCCAGATGCAGACCCTCGATCGAGCGGTTCTGCTGCAGAGCCGGAATGATCGGCGTAGAACTCGGTTACATTCGCCGTGGCTCTGTAAGCGCGACAGCAGTTCGTAACGACGTGGAAGCTGTACGACGTCGAATGTGTGCAGTTGGGCAGGAGTGTTTCGAAAGGTGTGCCGTTGCCCGAGTCGGTGCGGCGGCAGCGGGTGGCGTCGTGCTAGCAACGATCAAGCTGAATCTGTCGGCCGGGTTTCGTCGTGTGGCGACACGACTGCGTCTGTTGCGCAGCAGTGCGCCGGTGCGCCGTTTCGGCGTCGATCTGCATGTCGGCTCGCGCCCGCGGCTGTGGGCGCCGCAGCGCCTGGAGATTGGCGATCACAGCTATCTTGGCCACGAGGTTTGCATCGAGACGAACTGCGCCATCGGCCGCCACGTGCTGATCGCCAATCGCGTCGCATTCGTCGGCCGCCGCGACCACGACTTCCGCGAACCCGGCGTGCCGGTGCGCTTCGGGCACTGGATCGGCAGTCGCAAGATACCGTCGCCGCACCGGCACGAAGGGGTGGTCGTCGGTGATGACGTATGGATCGGCTATGGCTCGATCGTCCTCAGCGGTGTTTCGATCGGGCGCGGTGCAGTCGTCGCCGCCGGTGCGGTGGTCAGGAGCGACGTCGCCGCCTACACGATCGTCGGCGGAAATCCCGCGGTGCCGATCGGCCGGCGTTTCACGTCGGCCGACGACATCGCGCGGCATGAGGCCAAGATCGCTTCCGGCCGCTTCGCTTCGTCGGAGAAGGGCGCTGACCACTGGATCGTCGAACCGGGATCGCAATGAACGATCGCGCACGGAACGGGAGGGCGTACCGAGCGCGTGTCGTGATCGCGCAGCATAGGCTGCTGCACTATCGGCAGGAGCTCTTCGAACGGCTGCGCAGGGCGTGCGAAACGCGCCGCATCGAGCTGCGGCTGGTGCACGGCCAGCCTTCGAAGCACGAAGCGCTCAAGAAGGACATCGGCCAGCTGCCATGGGCCGACGTGGTGCGCAATCGTTTCCTGCGGATCGGCGGAACGGATCTGGTGTGGCAACCGTTCCCGTCGGCGTTGCGCGACGCCGATCTCGTCGTGCTGATCCAGGAAAACCGGCTGCTGTCGAACTATCCATGGTTGCTGCGCATCGGCGTGCGTCCGGGCCAGCGTGTCGCCTACTGGGGACATGGCAGGAACCTGCAGAGTGTCGCGCCCACCGGGCTGAAAGAGCGCTGGAAGCGCTGGTTCGTGACGCGCAGCGATTGGTGGTTCGCGTACACCGATACGACGCGCGAACTGTTGCTCGGCGACGGCGTCTCTGCCGATCGGATCACGGTGCTCAACAATGCAATCGACAACGACCGCTTCATCGCCGACTTGGCGTCGGTGGACGAACCTCGAATCGAGGCGTGCCGCAGTCGGATCGCGGCGGCGCCGGGCGCGCCCGTCGCTCTGTACTGCGGATCGCTGTATCCGGACAAGCGACTCGAACTGCTCGTCGCCGCGGGCGATATCGTCCACGGTCGGCGGCCGGACTTCCGGCTCGTCGTCGTGGGCGACGGGCCGAGCCGTTCCATCGTGACCGATGCCGCGGCCGCTCGCCCCTGGCTGCACTGGGTCGGCGTCCAACGCGGCATCGAGAAGGCGGGCTGGTTCCGGCTGGCGAACGCCTATCTGAGCCCCGGCGCCGTCGGGCTGCATGTCCTCGACGCCTTCTGCGCAGGTTTGCCGATGCTGACGACCGACACGGCGCGCCACGGTCCGGAGATCGCCTACCTGGAGTCCGGCCGCAACGGCTATGTGCTGTCGGCCGACGAGGCGACGTATGCCGCTGCGTACCTTGCGCTGCTCGACGATCCACTGCGCATGGAGGGCATCCGTGCAGCGGCCGCCGAAGACGCCCGGCGCTACACGCTGGACCGCATGGTCGAGCGCTTCGCCGATGGAATCGAGCGCTGCCTGACGATGCCGCCGTTGCGATGAACCTGCGGCGCGACAACAAGAAGGCCCGGCGATGCCGGTCCCCCGTGGCGAAGACGCGTCGTCTCGGTCAGGCCGGTACGAGGGCGCAGTTGGTCGAGTTGACGTTCGTGTTCCATCCGCTGATGACGGATGTGACGGGCACGAAGGAGGCGGCCATGTTGATGACGTTGTTGCGCACGGTGACGCCGTCGAATACGCCGGAGTAGTTGTAGGCTTGGATGCCTGCGGACAGGCAGTTCTTCTCGAGGACGGTGTTGCTGTTGGAGCCGAAGACGCCGGCGGGCACGCCGCCGGACTGCTTGACGGTGTTGTAGGCGACGTAGTTGTTGGAGCCGGGCTTGCCGCTGGTGGAGTCGCCCATGGTGAAAGCGGCGGCCGAGGGTTCCGAGACGTTGATGTCGATGGTGTTGTTGGTCAGCCGCATGTTCGAGCTCTCGTAGACGCTGACGGCGTCGCTGGCGTAGTTGCTGCCGGTGACGACGTTGCGGTCGATCTCGCCGCTGGCCATGTAGTCGTACTCGATGGCGGTGCCGTTGTACTTGGGCCCGTAGAAGGTGTCGAACCGGCTGAGCCGCGTGACGACACCGCTGGTGCTTTGTGCGAGCACGCCGCGGTTGCCCTTGTGCACGAAGACGTGCTCGATGACGGCGCCTGAGCCGTAGACGACGATGTTGGCGCTGCCGCCGCAGGGGCCGATGTCGGAGTCGCGCACGACGACGCCGGTGGCGCCCGAGGGGATCGTGATGCACGGGCCGTTGGCGTTGCTGATGCGCACGCCAGAGATGACCTGACCGGCAGAGGCGGTGATCGGGCCCGAGGCCGCGAAGCTGCTCACTCGCGGGCCCGCGGCAGCAGTGGTCGACGAAGACGTGCTGCTTGAGGGTTCGCTGCTCGATGTCGTCGTGCTGCCGGTCGAGCTCGGCGTGCTCGTGTTCGTGGTGGTTGTCGTGGTCGGCGGCGCAGTCGCCGTCGTCGTGCCGGGCGTGGTCGACGTTCCGCTCGTAGTCGGCGTGGTCGTCGCGGGGGGCGTCGCCGAGGCGGTTGTCGCGCTGGTCGTCGAACCCGAGACCCAGCAGGTCTTCAGGATGCCGACAGCGGGATCGCCGAAAACATGGTTGTTGCAGGCGGTTCCGTCGGCCAGCGTGCGCGTCACGTTTTGCGTCGCCGTGCCGTACCTGACGGTGCGCGTGCCGCTAAACGAACAGGTGCCGCCTTCCGTCGCACACTGCGACCACGAGTTCGTCGTTCCGCTGCTGCTCGTCGTCGTGGTGCTGGCCTGGGTTCCGGAACTGGAGCTCAGGCTGATCTTGCCGAGCTTGCGGGCTTCTGCGTCCTCGGTGGGAATGGCGGTGTCCGGCGACGCGCTGGCCGCTGCTTCCGTCAAGTCGGAAGTGCCGGTACCGCCGCCGCAGGCGGCAAGAAACATCGCGGCGAGCAGCGACAGACCGTGAAGGCGAGCCTTCGCGAACGCCTTCGATTGAGTTCCGGGTTTGATCATGGCGAGGTTTCTTCCATCGGTGCCCCGGGGCGGCTTCGCGAGTCGTCTCGCCGATCCAGGGTCTGAGTACATCCTTAAGAGCACGGTGCCGCTGGTGCGGCGACCTCGCTCTCGCGTGGCATCGACAGTGTCGGCAGCGGGAAGACATACCCTGTAAGTGAGGGGTTGAGGACGTAACGAGGGGAACCCGGAGACGCGGCGTCGCGGCTGCGGCGCGGTCACCGCTCGGCTTGAGTTCGCGCGGGTGGCTGCAAGTGCGCGCCGCAAAGGCCGAGCGGACACGCGCGGCTGCGCGGTCACGAGGCGTTACGGTCGAATCATTCAGGCCGCATGTCGGACACATGCCGCCGATCGCGGCACGCGCTTCGCATAACCGACGCTATGGCGGCCATGGCCGCCATAGCGTGAACGCTCAGTGAGCGCTCAGCTCGTCGATCAGCGCCTTCGTCTGGCGAATGTTGGCGCGGCCCGACGCGCCGAACACGATCGACTCGATCTGCGGCTGACGGCACACGTACTCGATCGCCTCGCGCGGAGAGATCGCGCCGGAGGCCAGCACCGACATGGCGACGGGGCGGAACCGGCGCGTGGCGATCGTCTTCTCGTACAGATCGATGCCGCCGCACATGCGAAAACCGATCTTGTTGATGTTCGAGCAGACGATCGGATTGTCGATCTTCAGCTCGTCCAGCACGTCCAGCAGCATCGGCGTGTTCATCGTGATGAAGCCGGGCTCCGCCTGGTACTTCTCGCGCACGTGGTCGGCGAAGATCTTCAGCGTGTCCTTCATCCCCAGGCCGAGCAGCAGGTCGGTGATTACGTTCTGGATGAAGATCACCGGCGTCGAGAGGCCATGGAACATCTTCATCTCGGCATCGATGAGCAGCTGCATGATGCCCCGCACGTCCTTGTTGGCGAGCGCCACACCGCCCTTGAGCATCGCACCGAGCGCGCCGTCCTCCGGCAGGAACCGGCGCAGCGCATCGACCATGCCGTGTTCGGTCACGGCATTGGCGTACTTGTGCGCGTACGGCATGCACGGATAGAAGCGGTAGTCCGGATACTTGTCGCGATGGGCACGGAAGTAGTCGCAGATCTCACCGACGCGGTCGTGCGTCGTGCACATGAACGTGCGGATGCCCTCCTGGTAGGCGGCATCCAGCACGTCGACGATCGACTGCAGATCCTGGAAGCGCATCGACTGGGCGCGCGCCTTCTCCTCCGACATGTGATTGACGCCGAAGAACTGGTTGTCGCCGAAGAGCACTCGGTCCATCAGATGAGATCCGTTCGTATCGATTCGTCGAAAGGGCGGCTGCCCCGCGGTCAGGTCCGGCCGAACAGCCGCGCCCAGAGGCCCGGCTGCGTCGCGCGCTGAGGGGTGGCATGGACGGTGCGCACGCCGGAGTGTTCCTCGGCGAGGATCTGCTCGACGACGCGATCGGCCTGCAGTGCCGAGCGGAACGTGTTGACGCCGTCGGTGCGCCGTTGCTCGCAGCTCGTCACGAAGTAGTCGATCTGCGCGGAGTATTCCTCGCCGCGCAGGTAGTACCAGACCTCCTGCGTCACGTCGGTCGTGTAGCGCACCGACCAGCCTTGGGGCGTGTCCGGCAGCCCGGGATACGGTTCGCGCAGGTAGAGCTGGCACTCCTGTCGGTCGGCCGAAACGCGCCCGTTCGTGCCCCAGACGGTAATCTTCGTCGACATCTTGCGAAAGCTCTCGTCGCTCCAGTTGACGGCGAGCTGCCCGGTCGCGCCGTCGCCGAAGTACATTGAGCAGTAGACCTCGTCCTCGACATCGCGCGAGAACGTCTGCCGCAGCACGACGCCTCCGACCGACTTCGGTGCTCCGGCGATGAAGTTCACGAGGTCGATGGCGTGGCACGCATAGTCGTATAGAGCTCCGCCTCCCTCGTTCTTCGCGGAGCGCCACGTCCCGCCCTTCGGGCGCAGCACGACGGGGCCGTAGGCCTCGGCGCGCACGTGGTGGACTCGCCCGAGCGCGCCGGACGCCACCAATCGCGCCGCCTCGCGAAACGCGCCGACGAAACGATAGTGGTAGCCGACCTGGGTGACGAGCCCCTTGCTGTCGGCCAGCGCAACGAGGCGTTCGCCGTCAGCGACGTCGAGCACGAACGGCTTCTCGCAGAAGACATGGAGGCCGCGCTGCAGCGCCTTCTCGACCATCGACGCGTGCAGCCTCGACGGCGTCGAGATCACGACAGCATCGAGCGACTCTTCCGACAGCATCCGGTCGAGGTCCGAATAGCACTTGAGACCGGTGTACTTGCCGAGCACGTCGGTCAGATAGGCCGTCGTGTCGCACGCCGCGGCGATCTTGACGCGCGGATGCGAATTGACGATCGCGTGATGGGACAACCCCATCTTGCCGAGCCCCACCATACCAATGCGAATCACTGGTTCTCCAGTCCGAAAGACGATACCGATCAGGGCGAAGTCGACTTGCGCAGGAACTGCAACGACAGCAGTCCCTTCAGCGTCGACTCCGCGACAAAGACGAACGACCACCAATACCGCTTTGCGCGCAGCTTGGGCTGGATGATCAGTCGGAACAGCCACTCGAGCCCGAGCGTGCGCAGGAACGCCGGCGCCCAGGGCACCGCGCCGGCGTGATAGTCGAATGCGGCGCCGACGCCGACCATCCACGGCGCATCGATCCGGTTGAGGTGCTGCTGGATCCAGCGCTCCTGCTTGACGAGGCCCAGGCCCACCCAGACGATGTCGGGAAGGGTTCGATTGATCATGTCGACGACCGCCTGGTCCTCCTCGACGCTGAGCTCGCGAAACGGCGGGCAGTAGGTCCCGCACACGATCAGGTCCGGGTACTTCTCGCGCAGGCGTCGCGCCATTTCGTCGGCGACGCCTTCCTTGCCGCCGTAGAAGAAGTGCCTCCAGCCGCGGGTCTGCCCGTGGTTGGATGCCTCGAGCTGCAGCACCGGCCCGTTGAATCGCTCGATGCGATGACCCCAGGCCCACCCGGCGACGATCACGCCGACGCCGTCGCACAGCGAGTAGTCGGCGTTGCGGATGTGGCGGCCGTGCGACTCGATGCGAAGACCGTGGTACATCGACTCGGTGTTCGTGATCGAGATGTAGCGGCCGCGGTCGCGGCGGGTGATCGCATCTTCCATGCCGCGCAGCACGTCGGCGTGAGCCTGCGTGCTGATGGGCAGTCCCATGATGCTGACTGCTGCGGGACCAGGTTTGGATGCTGCCATTGCAGTGTCGATTGAGAAGTCGTTCGAAGCGTCGAGCCGCTCGCGGCGACGCGGGCGTCGGGCGGTGCGTCGATGCCGGCTAGGCGCCGATAAGCAGCCTGCTCGTGCGGCCGAAGATCGATCGGGAGAGGTACACCAGACCGGTCGAACACGCGACCGTGAGTACCAGCAGCGCGACGACGCTCATGAGTGTTCCGGGGAATTGATGCCAGTGCATGAGATGACTGTATATGTAGAGCACGTAGACGTGGAGGAAGAATATCGCGAAGCTGACCGATGCAATGTAGTCGACCCCTGGCATCCTGAGCCTGTCGAGCTTCTTGAGGCCACCGATCAGCACGAAGAACAGCAGCATCTTCTGCACGAAGATCCAGTCGATGCGTCCCTGCTCATCGGAGAAGATTTCTTCGACATAGCTGCCGACGTGATCAGTGAGCAGGAGGTGTCCGAAGACGATCGCGAGGACGGTGATCGACAACGGCGCGAGATTCCGAACGGCGAATGCCAGCACCTTCTCTCGGTAGAGCGCTGCCCACATGCCCGTCATGTAAGCCGACAGGAAGTACAGCGCCAACTGCAGGTGGTGGTACTTCTGAATGGTGGTCCGGTGCGCCAGGATCGACACGGGGATCAGCACCAGCAGCGACAGAAAGTAGCGCGGATGCTTGAGAAAGTGAACGAACAGCGGCGCGCACAGGTAGTAGATCGTCACCACCGGGACGAACCACAGGACGTAGTTGAGCTGGGATCCGCTGTAGATGTAGAGAAAGAGCACCTGCTGCCACCACGACGTGCCGATCAACTCCGGGTTCTGCTCCAGAAAGTAGGGCTTCGACAGCAGCAACGGTATGCCCGGCAGGCTGACGACGATGTACGGAAGGATGACGTTCCTGATTTTCTTCTTCAGGTACTCGGTGTACTCGAAGCGGTCGCTCAAGTGCTGGAACAGGTAGCCCGAGATCATGAAGAAGACGACCGTCGATCCCTGGAGCAGCTCGGTCAAGAAGCGGTAGAGCCGATGGTTCGACGACCAGTCGAGGTTGTCGAGGCAGTGCATGGCGACGATCGAGACGATCGCTACGCCACGAGCGCGATGGATGTACTTCAGATGCATTTCGGCTTCCGCCCGCTGTCCGCTGCGCGGACCCTCTGACGCTAACTTCCTAGAACGCCTCCGTCAGGGTCCACGCCACGACGGCCGTCATCAGCAAGCCGGTCCGGCGGCGCCGCAAGCGTTCGCGTGGCAGGACCGGGCGCATTCGTTGCGCATCGACGACGACGGCGTCTTCGCACGCATGTAGCGCATGAAAGCCGTGGCGAAACGGGCCCGAACGGCTCGGCCGCCAAGCGCACAGCTCGCTTTCGCGGTACGAGGTCGTCGTCAACTCTTCGATCCGATACAACGCGAGTCCCGCGCCGTAGCCGGCTCGCCCGTCCTGGGCCGGGCGCAAGAGGGCATCGCCGTCGCGCAGGATGGCGCCCGCCATGCGCGAGCCGAACAGTCCCGTGCGGATAGGGTTCAGTGGATGCGCGACGAACTCGCCGTCCAGGCTGTCGGACCAGTACAGGTGCAGGTTGTTGTCGACGCACGGTCCGCCGTCGCGCGTGACGAACAGCCACCACTTGTCGTCATGTCGCAGCAGGACGGGATCGATGCCCGGGAAGCCCGCGAGCAGTTCGCGGTACTGCGCCCACTGCCACGGAAATGCATCCGCCCTGTACAGCTTCACCGATCCAGACTGCGCCTGCTCGGGAAGCATGTACCACTGGCCGTCGGCCTGGAAGACGTTGGGGAACGACAGGTGATGCGGCGTGGCCAGCACCTCGCGCGCGTCGCGCAGTGTGGCGGTTTGGGGATCGAGCCGGCCGGCATGGATCGTCCCTTTTCCCTCGTCGAACAGCATGTGCTCATAGAAGAGCCAGTGCGCACCGTTGTGCTTGATGACGAATGGGTCGGCGATGATTCCGTTGTCCGGCGGGTCGATCCAGCGCACGCGTTCCCAGGGGAAGCTCCAGCCCGAAGCGGGCCTCAACTGACCCGGCATCACGCCGATCGACCACTGCAGCCTCGGCGCCAAGCCCAGCTTCCAGGCCAGCGAGTTGGCCACGCTGGGCAGGAACGAGCGGAAGAGCCAACGGGCACGGTCGCGCAGCCGCAACTGGGGGGCACGAAGCGGCGACAGCACGATGGGTCTGCCCCGGCGCGCGAGGCAACCCTCATGGATCAGCACGGCGGCGGCGGCGCCGAATTCGCCGGCGTTGCGCCACGGGCGGGTCATGCTGGTACGGATTTCGGCCTCGGCGAGCAGTTCGGTCTCGCCGCCCGCGCCTCGTGTTCGGACGATCAGCAGCCTGCCGCGCTCGACGCCGGCCTCCACGCTGCCCCAGCCGCAAACGGGCGACCCGAGGCGATACAGCCACAGCCCTTCCTCGACGAGGAATTCGATGCCCGACGCGGAGCCCGGCAGCGACTCGCCGTGGCTGAACAAGTTCAGCCGGAGCCCGGTCTGCTCTGCGCCGTGTTGCCCAGCGCTCCGGTCGATCCAGCGGATCCCCGAGCGTTTGGCGAACTCGCGCAATGCCTCGGCGACCGGTCGGGTATGCGCAGACGCCGACTCGTCGACTTCGATCCAGGCGTCGTGCTCGATCGCCAGTGAACGACTATGCATGTCCCGGGCCCTCCCTGTCGCTCGACTCACTTGCTTTGACCAGCTGATCCGCTTCTGAAGAACACTCCGTCGAACTGCAGCATCCGCCCCGTTCCCGGATCGACGAATCCGGGCATGATGTTCCACAGCTCGAATCCGCGCTGCTGCAACCACTGGATGGTTTCCAAGTACAGCGTCTGGCCGTCATACAGCGGCGTGACCGACAACTCCAGCTGCACGCCGGCGAGCCGAGGCAGCGTCTTCTCGGCGCCGTGCAGCACCGCCATCTCGTAGCCCTGCGTGTCGATCTTGAGCAGCAGGCGCTTCGCTGCGTCGAGCGCAGGATGCCGCACGTCGTCGAGCCGTTGCACCGCCACGCGTTGCACGCCGACATAGCGCGATTCGGGAGCCGCGTCGACGTGAGTTCGGTGCATCGGAAGAATCGAACTGCTTGCCGAGTTGCCTGCGACGTGGATCTCGACCTCGGTGTTTTCGCTGCCCAGCGCCATGCGCGGCGCGACATGCCAGCCGGCATCGGCGATCGCTCCCGACGACAGCGCAGCGTGCTCCTGCTCCAGGGGCTCGAACGACAGGATCGCGCCGCGGTAGCCGCTGCGCCGCAGCAGCCGGCCGTATCCACCGTCGTTGGCGCCGACGTCGATGACGGTGTCGATGCACTGCGTGTCGAACAGGGCGAACGTGCGTGCCTCTGCCGACTCCACCGCGTTGTAGCGATGGACTTCGATCCCGAACCGCTGCGCGGTCAACTTCAAAGCATGCTTGATCGACATGCGGTTCCTCGTGACGTGATTCCTGCTGTGCGCGACGCACCCGCCGAATCGGGTCTCCCCTCGGCGAGTGTGGCGATGCCGGCATGCCCCCGAAATCCTGCAGTCGTGGGGGCACCCGCGGCTACGGGTGCACCGCGCGCGATACGGGCTGCGTTGCGGCCGAGTCCAGCGCAGCGTGGTAGAGCGCAACGTACTGGTCGACGACCTGATCCACATCAAACAGCTGTCGCGCTCGTGCACGGGCGGTCGTAGACATCTCGCGCCAAGCCCGCTCGTCGCGCGTCTGGGCGATCATGGCACGCGAGATGTCATCGACCTTCGTCACGTCGGCCAGCACGCCGGCTCGACCGTCGTCGAGTTGCCAGGACACGCCGTCGGTATGGCGGCCGGCGATAACGGGCAAGCCGACGCTCATCGCCTCGGCGATCGACATGCAGCAGGCCTCCCAGCGTGATGGGTGGACCAGTGCGGCGCTCTCGCGCATCTGTTGCAGGATGATGTCGTGCGGCACCGGGCCGCGGAACTCGACTCTCTCGGCGAGGCCGCGACGCCGGGCCCAACGCTGCGCACTGCCATCCGGTTCGTAGCCCGAACCGAAGCACACGAGCCTGAGCGCCGGATCGGTGCGTCGTGCCTGCGTGAATGCCTGCAGCGCGATCGCGCCGTTCTTCAGGTCGTTCCAGCCGTTGAGCACCATCATCAGCGTCTTGCTCGAGAACGCCCGATCGCTGCAGCCGGCGCCATCGCGGATCGCGTTCGCGATGGGATTGGCGACGACAGTGACCGGTGTGCGAGTCAGGCGCCGCACGTCGGCCGCCAGATCGGGCGAGACAGCAGTCAGGTGCGTACAGCGCGGCAGCACGCGGCGAGCCATCAGATAGCGGGCGACGCGGTAGAGGCTCGGCATGAAGCGCACGACCTTGCGCGGCGAGTCGTGCGCCGTCACCACTGTCGGGATGCCGCTGTCGAGCGCCGCCCATGCGAACTCGTAGGTCCAATGGGCGTGGATGACGTCGGGTGCATAGTCGAAGATCGCCGCCGACAGGCAGTCGCGCTCGTATCGGAAGAAGTCGAGTGCGCGCCCGCGACGGCCCTCGTTGGAGCGGAACGATCGGGGGCGCTGTGGGCAGAAATAGGCCGTCAGGCGACGGGCACGGAACGCCCGGTACGGCTCCAGTTCAGCAACCGGCGTCGGATAGTCGGTGGAAATCGCGGCGACGTCGTGACCGCTCTCGACCAGGGCCTTGGCCAGCACCGTCATCAGCGGCGCACCGGGATAACCCGCCGGCAGCGACGTCCCACCGGTGAACTCGAACTGGGCAGACAGTGACGGGCCGGCGAAGGGGCCGAGGATGGCGATGCGCAACGAATTTCTCCGGGGCCGCCCCGGCGGCCGTTGCAGGAAAGGGGTGCTTCAACCCGCGGCGTCGCACAGCTCCGACACGGCGGGCGCGTCGGATTGCGCGCGATCGGCCGGGATGCCGGCGACGCCGTCGGGACGCTTCAGCTCCGCCGCGATCCGGTCGCTGAGTCGCAGCGCCAGCGCGACCAGCGTAAACGTCGGGAAATTCGCTCCTGCCGTGGGAAAGACGGAACTGCCCGCGATGTGCATGTTCGACATGCCGTGGATGCGGCAATTCCGGTCGACCACGCCCTGGCGCGGTGAGTCATGCATCCGCGTGGTGCCCATGTGGTGCCACGTGCCTTCCAGCGATTCGGGCCAGCTGCGGTCCACCAGAGGCGGATCGAGTTCGACGTCGGCGACGTTGGCGGCTGCTAGCTCTTTCGCGACGATCGCCAGCGAGCGATCGAACGTGTGCTTGACCTGATCGCCGAGTTGCCAGTTGACGCGAGCGCGCGGGACTCCCAGCGGGTCGCGCTCGGTCGACAGCATCACGCGGCTGTCGGGGTTGGGCGTCGGTTCGCAGATCATCTGGAAACGCGCTTCCTTGATCATCTGGAAGTGCATCTCCTTGAGGAATCCCACGGGCCTGAGTTGCCTGGCGGCGATGAAGTTGAGCGCGTTCAACGGCTCGCGCGCGATCGTTGCGAGGTCGCCCAGGAAGCTGTGGTGCGGATCCACTTTGGCGTGGAGCCGGTGCTTCATACGCACCAGCGCCTCGGCGGGGGCCGTGCCCTCACCGGGGAAGATCGACCAGAACCACATGCGCCCGTTGAGCAGGCCTTCGCGCTTTTGCACCTCGTGCGAGATCGTCATCTGCGCCGCGACGTGCGTTCCGTTTGCCGAGACCGTGCGGTCCAGGTAGTGGAACATGATGTCGTACAGGCGATTGCGCCGCCACGGCTCGCGCAGCTTGATCTTGCCCAGCTGAAGCCGCGGATGGTCCATGAAATAGCGGCCGACCAGATCGTTGGCGTTGCCCAGTCCGTTGGCATGCGACTTCTTGGAAGCCAGCAGGATGCGTGCGTTCTCGATGCCCCCAGTGGCCAGCACGAACTGGCGTGCCTCCACCGTCATGCGCCGGCCCGTCAGCGTCTTGACGTGGACGCGCGTGATCGTCTGGCCGGTGTGGTCCGTCTCGATGTCGACGACGTTGGCCCACAGGAAGACGCGCACATGTCGTGCATTCTTGAGATCGCGCCGGTACGTCTTGCCGAAGCGCATCGGCGGGCTGAACTGCGACATGCTGTCCAGGACTTCACCGCTCGGCAGCGGCATGCGCCGCACGTCCGGGCGGTTGATCGCCGAGACCCAGTGCTGAATGTCGTAGTTGACCGGCCCGAGCCGCAGCACTGGGTGTGCGCGTTCGTAATACGGCATCAGCTCCGGCAGTTCGAACGGCCAGCCGCTGTGGGGCACCCAGTCGCGGCGCTGCAAATCCTCGGCATCGAGCGGCCGGCACCAGCCGCCCCAGCAGTTGCTGCCGCCGCCGAGCAGCCGGCTGCGGAAGCCGTCGCCGAATTCGTAGGGAATGCCCACGTTCTCGCCGCGGTAGAGGTCCATGGTGTCGGAGTCGGGCCGGAAGCCACCGCTCTCGAGGAGGATCGTGTCGACGCCGCGCCGCTCGAACTCGCGCGCCATCGTGATGCCTGCCGCACCGCCGCCGATGATGCACACGGCCGCGTTGGCCACCATGCCGTCGTCACTTTGACGCGCGTCGCAATACATGAGTCATCCTTGTGAGCAAGCCGGATCGAAAGTCTCGACTCCGCAAACAGTTTCGTGAAGTACCAAAGTGCATGTTTGCCTTCCCGACCACCGGATTGGGTGGCCGTCAGAGCCTCCAGACGCGCAGCCCGGCCGACGCCATTGCCGCTGCGTCGATGCTCGACTTGACGTCGACGATGCACCCCCCCTTCGTGAGCTTGCGGCTGTACTCCTCCGGCCCGAGCTTGGAAAAGGCCTTGTGGGCGACGGCCATGACGATCGCGTCGGCACGCGGCAGGTCGTCCCAGCGCCGCAACTCGACGCCGTACTCGTGCATCGCCTCGGCAGGATCGGCCTCGGGGTCGTGGCAGCTGACCTCGATGCCGTAGGTCCTGAGTTCGTGGATGATGTCGACGACCTTGCTGTTGCGCAGGTCGGCGCAGTTCTCCTTGAACGTCAGCCCGAGCACGTTGACACGCGCGCCCTTGACGTAGCTGCCGGCGGCGATCATTTCCTTGACGGTCTGTTCGGCGATGAACTTGCCCATGCCGTCGTTGATGCGGCGCCCGGCCAGGATCACCTGCGGGTGATAACCCAGCATCTCTGCCTTGTGGGTCAGGTAGTACGGGTCGACGCCGATGCAGTGCCCGCCCACCAGGCCGGGCTTGAACTTGAGGAAGTTCCATTTCGTGCCGGCCGCCTCGAGCACCTCCGTGGTGTCGATGCCGATGCGGTCGAAGATGATGGCCAGCTCGTTCATCAGCGCGATGTTCAGGTCGCGCTGCGTGTTTTCGATCACCTTGCACGCCTCGGCCGCCTTGATGCTGGTGCAGCGATGCACGCCGGGCTTGACGACCGTCTCGTACAGTGCGGCGACCTTCTCCAGCGTCTCGGGCGTGTCGCCGGACACGACCTTGACGACGTTCGTCAACATGTGCTCGCGGTCGCCCGGATTGATGCGCTCGGGGCTGTAGCCGACGAAGAAATCGCGCTTCCATTGCAGCCCTGAGGTCTCCTCGAGCAGCGGAATGCAGACCTCTTCCGTCGCGCCAGGGTAGACCGTGGACTCGTAGATGACGACGACGCCGCGCTTGAGGTGCGGCCCGATCGTGCGGCTGGCGCCTGCGAGGGGGGCGAAGTCGGGTCGATGCGCCTCGTCGACCGGCGTCGGGACGGCGACCAGGATGAAGTCGGCCTCGCGCAGCGCGGCGGGGTCGTTCGTGTACTCGGCGAACTCGGCGAGCGCCATTTCGGCGTCCGGGATCTCCTTGGACGGGTCGGTGCCGGCGCGGCACTTGGCGACCTTGTCCTGCACGATGTCGAAGCCGATGGTTCGCAGCTTCTTGCCGAACTCGACGACGAGCGGAAGCCCGACGTATCCGAGACCGATGACCGCAATCGTAGACACAATGTGTTCCTCTTCTTGGGCGTTGCCGCTGGCGAGCGTTGCGGCCGCGCCGGCTCAGCCGGTGCGGCCGTAGGTGTCCTCGAAGCGGACGATGTCGTCTTCTCCGAGGTAGCTGCCGGACTGCACTTCAATCAGCTCCAGTGGAACCTTGCCGGGATTGGCGAGGCGATGAACTTCGCCGAGCGGGATGTAGGTGCTCTGGTTCTCGGTCAGCAGCATCTTGCGATCACCGCACGTCACCTCGGCCGTGCCGGTGACGACGATCCAGTGCTCGGCCCGGTGGTGGTGCATCTGCAGGCTCAGCGAAGCGCCCGGCTTGACGACGATGCGCTTGACCTGGAATCGCGGGCCGGCGTCGATGCCGTCGTACGAACCCCAGGGCCGGTGCACCTGGCGGTGCAGCGTCTGCTCGGTGCGGCCGTCGCTATCGAGCCGCGCGACGATCTTCTTCACGTCCTGGCTACGCTCGCGGCGCGTCACCAGCACGGCGTCGGGCGTCTCGACGACGACCACGTTGTCGAGCCCGACGACGCTGACGAGCCGGCTCGTCGCCTGCACCAGGCAGTGGCGGCTGTCCTCGACGAGGGCATCTCCGACTGCGACGTTGCCGTGCGCATCGCGAGCGCCGACCTGCCAGACGGCGTCCCAGGCGCCTAGGTCGGACCATCCTGCGTCGAGCACGACCATGCGGATGTCGAACTCGCTCGCCGGGCATTTCTCCATCACGGCATAGTCGATCGATTCCGCAGGGATGGCGGCGAAGGCGCCGCGGTCAGGGCGCACGAAGGCCGCGTCGATGCTGCGCTCGCTCCATGCGCGACGACACGCCGCGGCGATATCGGGGCGGAACTTCTCGATGGCGCTCAGCCACACCGATGCGCGCAGCACGAACATGCCGCTGTTCCAGAAGTAGGAACCCTCGTCGACGTAGGTCCGGGCCGTTGCCGCATCGGGCTTCTCGACGAACTGCGCGACGCGCCGTTCGGGCTCGCCCGGCGCGGTGCGGATGTAGCCGAAACCGGTCTCGGGCCGGTCGGGCGCGATGCCCAGGATGACGATCGATCCACCGGCCGCGGCGCGCACCGCGCGCTGCAGCGCGGTGGTGAACGCGGCGGCGTCGGCCACCGTCTGGTCGGCCGGCGACACGACGAGGATCGGGTCGGTGCCGCTGTCTTCGGCGTGCAGTGCGGCCATCGTCAACGCCGGCGCGGTGTTGCGCCCCATCGGCTCGAGCAGCACTGCGGTGGGGTCGGCGCGCAGCTCGCGCAACTGATCGAGAACCAGGAAACGATGCTCCTCGTTGCCCACGACGAGCGGACGAGTCACCGCGATGTCGTCGGCTGCGAGTCCCGCGAGCCGCTGCGTCGCCTGCTGGAACAGGCTGTGATCGCCTGACAGGACGAGGAACTGCTTCGGGTACTGTGCACGCGACAGCGGCCACAGGCGCGTGCCGGAGCCGCCGGCCATCAGCACGGGCAGGACGGCAATCGGCGCGGCCTGGGTCTGGGTTTTCATGTTGGATACCGATCGTCAGGCGAGCGTCTGCAGGAACTCGCGGTAGGCGCACGCCAATCCGTTGCGCAGCGGCGTCGACGCCTTCCAGCCTGCGCCTGCCAGCACGCTCACGTCCATCAGCTTGCGCGGCGTACCGTCGGGCTGGGACGTGTCGTAGCGGATGTCGCCGCGGAATCCGACCACGTCGCGCACCAGCGACGCCAGCTCGGCGATCGTGATGTCGTCGCCGACGCCGATGTTGACCAGCGGCGGTTCGAACCGGCCGCTGACCGATTCGTCGCTGCCGAGCAGCGCGGCATAGCGGTCGTCGGGCAGGTTCATCAGGTGGACGCAGGCGTCGGCCATGTCGTCGCTGTAGAGGAACTCGCGCCGAGGCGTGCCCGTGCCCCAGACCGTCACCGCGTGCTCGCCGCGCAGCTTGGCCTCGTGGAACTTGCGCAGCAGTGCCGGAATGACGTGGCTGTTCTGCGGGTGGTAGTTGTCGCCCGGGCCGTACAGGTTGGTCGGCATCGCGGCGAGGTATCGCGTGCCGTACTGGCGGTTGTAGCTCCAGCACATTTCGATGCCGGCGATCTTGGCCAGCGCATACGGGCGGTTCGTCGGTTCGAGCGGCCCGGTCAGGAGGCATGACTCCTTCATCGGCTGCGGCGCCAGCCGCGGATAGATGCAGCTCGAGCCGAGGAACAGCAGCCGCGCGGCGCCCGCCTTCCACGCCGCGTGGATGACGTTGGTCTGGATCGCGAGGTTGTCGCGGATGAATTCGGCCGGATAGGTGTTGTTGGCGACGATGCCGCCCACCTTCGCCGCGGCGAGGAAGACGTATTGCGGCTTCTCGGCGGCGAAGAAGGCTTCCGTCTGCCGCGTGTCGGTCAGGTCGAGCTCGGCGTGCGTGCGCAGGATCAGCGATCCGTAACCTTTGGCCTGCAGGTTGCGGACGATCGCCGATCCGACCAGCCCGCGGTGCCCGGCGACATAGATGCGCGATGCGGTGTCCATGGCGGGCGGCGTCACTCGTTGTAGTCGTAGGCCTGGAAGCCTGCGAGCTTGACCAGGCTGTCGCGCCGTGCCGCCGTGTAGTCGGCGTTGACCATCTCGGCGACCAGTTCGGCCAGCGTCGTCTTCGGCGTCCAGCCGAGCTTCTGCTTGGCCTTGGTCGGGTCGCCGAGCAGCGTCTCGACTTCGGTCGGACGGAAGTAGCGCGGATCGACGCGCACGATGACCTCGCCCGGCTTGACGCGCGCCTTGTTGCCCTCGACCTTGACGACGCGGCCGACTTCCTCGACGCCTTCGCCCTCGAATGCCACGGTGATGCCGAGCTCGCGCGCCGCGAATTCGACGAACTGGCGCACACTGTACTGCACGCCGGTGGCGATGACGAAGTCTTCCGGCTGCTCCTGCTGCAGCATCAGCCACTGCATCTCGACGTAGTCCTTGGCGTGGCCCCAGTCGCGCAGGGCGCTCAGGTTGCCGAGATACAGGCAGTCCTGCAGCCCCAGCGCGATGCGGGCGACGGCGCGCGTGATCTTGCGCGTCACGAAGGTCTCGCCGCGCAGCGGACTCTCGTGGTTGAACAGGATGCCGTTGCAGGCATACAGGCCATAGGCCTCGCGGTAGTTGACCGTGATCCAGTAGCCGTAGAGCTTGGCGACGGCGTACGGGCTGCGTGGGTAGAACGGTGTGGTTTCCTTCTGCGGGATCTCCTGCACCAGCCCGTACAGCTCGGACGTGGACGCCTGGTAGAAGCGCGTCTTCTTCTCGAGGCCGAGGATGCGGATCGCCTCGAGGATGCGCAGCGTGCCGATGCCGTCGGCATTGGCGGTGTACTCGGGCGTCTCGAAGCTCACCGCGACGTGGCTCATCGCAGCGAGGTTATAGATCTCATCGGGCTGCACCTGCTGCACGATGCGGATCAGATTCGTCGAGTCGGTCAGATCGCCGTAGTGCAGCACGAGGCGCTGGTCGTCGACGTGCGGATCTTGGTACAGATGGTCGATGCGGTCGGTGTTGAACAGGCTGCTGCGGCGCTTGATGCCGTGCACGCGATAGCCCTTGGCGAGCAGCAGTTCGGCCAGATAGGCGCCATCCTGGCCTGTGATTCCCGTGATCAGTGCGGTCTTGTTCATGGATAGGAGTGCAGACGGAAGAGGGCGGAAAGGAGGTGGCGAACGATCCGGCTTCAGGCTGCGTATCCCCGATGGTTCGACGATTGCCAGCGCCAGCTGTCGGCGCACATCGCGTCGAGATCGCGCCGGGCGCGCCAGCCGAGCAGTTCGCGAGCCAGCGTCGGATCCGCGTAGCAGCGGGCGACGTCGCCGGGGCGGCGCGCGACGACTTCGCAGGGCACGCTGCGCCCGCTCGCGCGCTCGTAGGCGCGAACCACGTCGAGCACGCTGTAGCCTGTGCCCGTGCCGAGGTTGACGGTCAGCGAACGCCGCGTCTCGGCCAGTCGGTGCAGCGCGGCGACGTGCCCCTCCGCCAGATCGACGACGTGGATGTAGTCGCGCACGCCCGTGCCGTCGGGCGTGTCGTAGTCGTTGCCGAAGATTCGCAGGCGCTCGCGACGGCCGACCGCGACCTGGGCGATGTAGGGCAGCAGGTTGGCCGGCTCGCCTCGCGGATCCTCGCCGATCAGCCCGCTCTCGTGCGCACCGATCGGGTTGAAGTAGCGCAGGCAGGCGATCGCCCAGCTCGTATCGGCGGCGACCAGATCGCGCAGGATCGACTCGCCGATCAGCTTCGTCGCCCCGTAGGGGTTCGTGTACGACAGCGGCGAGTCTTCCCTGATCGGCTGCTGCGGCGCCTCGCCGTAGACAGTGGCGCTGGAGCTGAACACCAGCGTGCGGCAACCGGTGTCGCGCATCACGCGGCACAGCGTCAGCAGGCCGCTGACGTTGGTCGAGTAATAGTCAAGCGGTCTTTGTCGCGACTCGCCGACGGCCTTCAGCGCCGCGAAATGCACGACGGCATCGATGTGGCGCGCGTCGAAGACACGCCGTAGCGCCGGTTCGTCGCACACGTCGACCCGCTCGAAGACGGGCGCGCCGCCACTCAGGCGCTCGAGCCGTTCGAGAACCGCCGGCGAGCTGTTCGAGAAGTCGTCGATGCCCACGACCGCATGCCCGGCCTCCTGCAGCGCCAGCCAAGTGTGGGAGGCGATGTATCCGGTGGCACCTGTGAGCAGGACAGTGGACATGTCGAGGAAGCGCGGCGACAGCAGCTCAGCGCAGCGTCACCTGGGCCGAGCAGCCGGCCATGTTGGCGGTGTAGGAGGTCGAGCCGCCGCGTTTTTCGTGCGCGAGCTGGCAACCGAGCAGGATGTTGCGCGTCGCCAGGTAGTTGGCGGCCAGCGTCAGTGTGCCGGTCTTGTCGTCGCCGCCGCCGAGCAGCTTGCGCTCGGCGTAGCGGGCGCCCGCGTCGACGCCGATCTTGGCCGTGGCGTCCCAGTGCGCGCGTACGCGCGCTGCCGAAGTGACTTGGCTGTTGTTGCCGGCCGGATTCGTGTTGTTGAACGTGAAGCCGTCGAAGCCGGCCTCGGCGCCGGTGTCGCGGATCAGGTCCGTGATGAACGTCAGCTTGCCGGTGGGCTTGTACTCCCAAGTGAGCGAGCCCGTCACGCCGGAGAAGTTGCGGAGCGTCGCGACCGCCGGGACGTCGTGCTCTTCCTTGCTGTAGCTCAGGCGGGCGGCGACCTTGCTCAGCCCGCTGGGCACCCAGACCGCCGTCAGGTCCAGGTCGTTGCGGTCGAAATCGTCGGCCAGCGCATCGAAGCTGCCGCGCGTGTGGCGCACGCCCGTACCCAGAGTCAGCAGGCCGCTGGGCCGGTACAGCAGGCCCAGACCGAGCGAGTTCTGATCGAACTCGTTGGCCTGCGCAGCAGGCGTCGCGGCCGAGTAGTCGCGCTTCCTGAAGATGTACGTGGCCTCGGCGGACAGCAGTGAGGCGCCGCCGAGGCGGCCGCGCGCGAGAAACTGCTGGCTGCGTTCCTTGTTCGGTGCGGTGACCGATCCGACACCGTCGGCGAAGCTCGACAGCGTCTGCGACGCCGTGTAGCTGACTGTGCCCGAGAGCTGGTTGATCGTCGCCCAGTCGATACCCAGGCCGATGCCGTAGCCGGTGTTGTCGAGCTGGTCGTTGTCGGCGAAGCGGTTGTGGCGAATGGCGACGTCGCCGAACAGCCGCTGGCGCCCGATCGGCTGATCGATGCCTGCCAGCAGCGATGTGGTCGAGATCGTATCGCTGCGGCTCACCGCGCCGACCGGCAACGCAGCGCCGTCGGCGAGCCGAAACAGGTTGGAGTCGTGGGTGAACGTCTGCGACGCGCCGATGTAGTAAGGACTCTGCTGCGCATGAACCGCGCCTGCCGCCGTGATGCCGAGGGTCACGAAAGCTAGGCGAACGATACTCTTTGTCTGGTTCATCGCAGATCTCCAGTGGATGCGGGGTGAGTGGCGCCGCGCATCAGTAGGCGTGGCGGTCGAAGAACACCAGCCGGATGGTACGCACAATGATCTGCAGGTCCAGACCCAGCGACCAGTTGCGCAGGTACTCCAGATCGTATTCGACGCGTGCCTGCATCTTCTCGATCGTGTCGGTTTCGCCACGGTGCCCGTTCACCTGGGCCCAACCGGTGATGCCCGGCTTGACCTTGTGGCGGACCATGTAGGCCTTGATCAGGCGCCGGTACTCCTCGTTGTGCGCCACGGCGTGCGGGCGCGGGCCGACGATGCTCATCGTGCCCTGCAGCACGTTGAGGAACTGCGGCAACTCGTCGAGCGACGTGCGGCGCAGGAAGGCGCCGAAGGGGGTGATGCGCGCATCGTTGCGCGTCGCCTGCTTGACGACGGGGCCGTTGTCCTGTGTCGTCATCGATCGGAACTTGTAGACCACGATCTCGCTGCCGTCGAGGCCGTTGCGGCGCTGGCGGAAGATGACTGGGCCGGGCGAGCTGAGCTTGACGCCGATCGCGATGGCGATCAGCACGGGCGAAATCAGCACCAGGATGATCGACGCGATCACGATGTCGCTGATGCGCTTGACCAGGTCGTTGGTGCCGGTGAAGGGCGTCTCGCAGATGCCGACGACGGGCACGCCGTTGAGGTCCTGCAGCCGGCCCTGGATGATGCTGATGCCGAACACGTCGGGCACGAAGAAGAGCGATGCCGTCGTGCCCTGCAGTTGTTCGAGCAGCGAGACGATGCGCGGCTGCGAGCCGAGCGCCATCGTGATATAGACCTCGCGGATGCCGCTCGTGCGCACGTAGGCGGCCACGTCGGTCAGGCCGCCCAGGCGCTGCGCCGCGGCCTCGGCGTGCAGACGCTCGTCGACCCGGTCGTCGAAGTAGCCGATGAAATCGATGCCGTCGGCGCGTGCCTCCATCAGGGCTCGCGCCACCTTCACGCCCAGCGGACCGCCGCCGACGACGATCGCGGGGCGCCGCGCCTGCGGGCTGGCAGCGTAACGGCGGATCAGCGTCTGGCCGATCCACACCGCCAGCCACTGCAGCACCGGCGTCACCAGCGCCCAGGCGAGCAGCGCCTGGCGGTCGAAGAATTCGAGGCTGCGCGTCGCGTAGCCGCACAGCGTGAGGATCGCCAGCAGCACGACCCACGAGCTGACGATGTCGACGCCGGCGCTCAGCAGGTTGTCGCGGAAGCGGTTGCGCCCCGGGAAGGTCAGCGCGAAGACGAGCAGGCACAGCGTCAGCGACGCCCGCAGCGTGGGTTCGTCGAAGTGGCGCGATACCGCGAGGAACGCGACGACGCTGATCGTGGGCTCGAGGAAGGCAGCCACCAGCGACGTGACGGACTGCGGCGCGCTGTAGAACGTTCTCTTGTAGCTGCGGTCTTCGAACATGGGTCGATCCGGTCTGCGCTGTGTGCCATCCCGGCCGCTGGCGCGGCCTGCAGACTGATGGCGGATTCTGATCGAAATCGCCGCCCGCCCCATCCTGCGATCGCGGGATGGCAGGGGCGCCGCCTGCCTACAATCCGCGCATGCTTCGCGAACCGATCCCGGCCAGCCTGTCGACGGCGCTGCTCGAGCGCCTGGTGCTGCTGCTCAACCACGTGCTGGCGGCCGAGCCGGCGGCGGCCGAGCGGCTGCGCAGCCATGCCGGCCGCCGTGTCGAATGTGCGCTGGCCGGTTGGCCGAGCCTGCTGCCGGCGCCGCCGGCGCTGGTCTTCGCCGTCACGCCGGCGGGTCTGTTCGAATGGTGCGGCGCGCAGCCCGTGCCCGGCGAGGCGCCGCTGCTGCTGCGCGTCGATGCCTCGAACCCCGTCGGCGCGCTGCTGCGCGCAGCAGCGGGCGAGCGCCCGGTGATATCGATCCAGGGCGACGCGGCGTTCGCCACCGACCTGAACTGGTTGATCGACCACCTGCGCTGGGATGTCGAGGACGACTTGGCGCGCGTGATCGGCCCTGGCCCGGCACACCAGTTCGCCGCGGCCGCCCGCCCGGTCGCGCACGGCGTGCGCAGCGCGCTGCGCGGCGTCGCCGCGGCCGTCGAGCGCGGCGCCGGGCGCGGCGAGCGATGAGGTATCTCTCCCGGCTCGTCGTCATCGTCTTCACGGTCCTGCGTTACGGCCTCGACGAGTTGGCGCTGTCGAGCTTCGGCGGGCGTCGGCTGCGCGGGGCCGGCCGGCTGCTGGCCCGGCTGCGCGGCCTGCACGCGCCGCGCGGTGAGCGCATGCGCCTGGCGCTCGAGCGGCTCGGCCCCATCTTCGTCAAGTTCGGGCAGGTGCTGTCGACGCGCCGCGACCTGCTGCCGCCAGACGTCGCCGACGAACTGGCGCGTCTGCAGGACCGCGTGCCGCCGTTTCCGGGGGCGCAGGCACGCGCGCTGGTCGAGCAGGCCTTCGGCCGGCCGCTGGAGGCCGTGTTCGCGCGCTTCGACCCGGAACCGGTGGCCAGCGCGTCGATCGCCCAAGTGCACTTCGCCGCGCTGAAGGACGGCCGCGAAGTCGCCGTCAAGGTGCTGCGCCCCGGCATGCTCGACGTGATCGAGGACGACCTGGCGCTGATGGGCACGCTGGCGCGCTGGGTCGAGAGGCTCTCGGCCGACGGCCGGCGCCTGCGCCCGCGCGAAGTCGTCGCCGAGTTCGACATGTACCTGCACGACGAGCTCGACCTGGTGCGCGAAGCAGCCAACGCCGCCCAGCTGCGCCGCAACATGGCGGGCCTGGACCTGCTGATGATCCCCGAGATGGTGTGGGAGCTGTGCACCTCGTCGGTGATCGTGATGGAGCGCATGCACGGCGTGCCGATCAGCCAGGTGCCGCGCCTGCGCGAGGCCGGCGTCGATATCAGGAAGCTCGCCCGCGACGGCGTCACGATCTTCTTCACCCAGGTGTTCCACGACGGCTTCTTCCACGCCGACATGCACCCCGGCAACATCCAGGTCAGCGTCGATGCCGCGACCTTCGGCCGCTACATCGCTCTCGATTTCGGCATCGTCGGCACGCTGACCGAGTTCGACAAGGAATACCTCGCGCAGAACTTCGTCGCCTTCTTCCGGCGCGACTACAAGCGCGTCGCCGAGCTGCACGTCGAGAGCGGCTGGGTGCCTCCGACGACGCGCGTCGACGCCCTCGAAGGCGCGATCCGCGCCGTCTGCGAGCCGCACTTCGACCGCCCGTTGAAGGACATCTCGCTGGGCATCGTGCTGCTGCGGCTGTTCCAGGCATCGCGGCGCTTCAACGTCGAGATCCAGCCGCAGCTCGTGCTGCTGCAGAAGACGCTGCTCAACGTCGAGGGCCTCGGGCGCCAGCTCGATCCCGAGCTCGATCTCTGGCACACCGCCAAACCCTTCCTCGAGAACTGGATGAACGAGCAGATCGGCTGGCGCGGCCTGCTGCAGCGCTTGAAGGATGAGGCGCCGCGCTATGTGCAGCTGCTGCCCGAGTTGCCGCGGCTGGTGCACCAGGCGCTGCAGCCGCGCCCGATCGAGTCGCAGACGCTGCTCGCGCTGGCCGCCGCGCAGCGGCGGACCAACCGCCTGCTGAAGGCGCTGGCCTGGGCGGTGGCGGTGCTCGCCGCGGCGCTGGTGGCCGTGCAGATCAGTGCTCTCGGCGGCATCTACTTCGGCTGAAGCCCGGCGCGCTGCGCGCCGGCCGGCACGGGGCCGATGCACCGATAATCCTGCCCGATCCGAATCGCCCGCCGAAGCCCGCCCATGCTGCTGACCCTGGTCATCTTCTATCTGCTGGTCACGATCGCCGTCGGCCTGTGGGCCGCCAAGCGCGTCAAGAACACGGCCGACTTCGCGATCGCCGGCCGCCAACTGCCGCTGGTGATGATCGTGACGACGACGTTCGCCACCTGGTTCGGCTCCGAGACGGTGCTCGGCATTCCGGCCAAGTTCGTGCAGGGCGGCCTTGGCAGCGTGATCGAGGATCCTTTCGGCGCCGGCACCTGCCTCATCCTCGTCGGCCTGTTCTTCGCGGCCAAGCTCTACAAGATGACGCTGCTGACGATCAGCGACTACTACCGCGAACGCTATGGCCGCGGCATCGAGGTCGCGTGCTCGCTGATCATCATTCTCAGCTACCTCGGCTGGGTCTCGGCGCAGGTCACGGCGCTCGGCCTGGTGTTCAATCTGCTGTCGGGCGGTGCAATCAGCGTGCCGATGGGCATGGTGCTCGGCACGGCGTCGATCCTCGCCTACACGCTGTTCGGCGGTATGTGGTCGGTGGCGGTCACCGACTTCGTCCAGATGATCATTCTCGTCGTCGGGCTGTCGATCATCGCCGTGTTCGCTGCCGGTCAGGCGGGGGGCGCCGACAAGGTGATCGAGTTGGCGGCCAGTCGCGATCTGTTCCAGTTCCTGCCCGAGCCGAGCTTCACTCAGATCGCGTTCTTCGTCGCCGCGGCGATCACGATGATGCTCGGCTCGATCCCGCAGCAGGACGTGTTCCAGCGCGTGATGTCGGCCAACAGCGTGCGCGCCGCGACGCGCGGGCCGGTGATCGGCGGCGTCGCCTACATCCTGTTCGCCTTCGTGCCGATGTTCATCGTCACCAGCGCGCTGCTGATCATGCCCGAGCGCGCCGCCGAGCTGATCCAGGACGACCCGCAGAAGGTGATCCCGACGCTGGTCATGGAGCGCATGCCGTTCGCGATGCAGGTCGTCTTCTTCGGCGCGCTGCTGTCGGCTCTGAAATCCACCGCGTCGGCCACGCTGCTGGCGCCTTCGGTGACCTTCGTCGAGAACATCTGGCGCCAGTTCTTCCCGCGCAAGGGCGACCGCTCCGAGCTACGCAGGATGCGCATCGCCGTGCTCGTCTTCAGCATCTGCGTGTGCGGCTACGCAATCGCGCTGCAGGGCACGTCGATCTACGACATGGTCTCCGGCGCCTACCAGGTCACGCTGGTCGGCGCCTTCGTGCCGCTCGCCTTCGGCCTCTACTGGCGGCGCGCGACGACGCAGGGCGCCGTGTTCTCGATCGTGCTGGGCGTGCTGACCTGGGTGCTGTTCCTCGCGACGCCGGCGGGCGAGGCGTTTCCGGCGCAGCTCGCCGGCTTCGTGATGGCGATCGTCGGCATCGTCATCGGCTCGCTCGGGCCGCAGGCCGTCGTGCGCAACCGCCACGGCTCGCATCATCGCATCGTCGGCTTGAATGCCTGAGCGCTTGCCCGCATCTACAGGGAGTGAACTGGCCGGCGATGCCGGGCCGTTATAATTTTGCGTTTCAAATCAAGGGTTTAGACATGCCGATTTATGCTTACCGCTGCTCGGCTTGCGGCCACGCGAAAGACGTACTGCAGAAAATCAGCGATGCGCCGCTCGAGGTCTGCCCGGCCTGCGGCGCGGCCACCTTTGCCAAGCAGGTGACGGCAGCCGGATTCCAGCTCAAGGGCTCGGGCTGGTACGTCACCGATTTCCGCGGCAACGGCGGCGCCAAACCTGCGGCGGGCGGCGGGGAAGCCGCCAAGGGCGATGCCGCCGCCGCGGCAGCGCCTGCGGCGGCATCCGCGCCGGCCGCGGAAGCGCCGGCAGTGGCGGCACCGGCCGCTCCCAAGACGGCCTCGGGTGATTGAGTCGCCCGGCGTCCAAGGAAGCGCGTGAAGAAATATCTCATCGCCGGCCTGCTGGTCTGGCTTCCGCTGGCGATCACGGTCTGGGTGCTGCACGCCGGCCTGGGCGTGCTCGACGGCGTCTTCGGCTGGGCGCTGTCGACCACCCAGGCGGTACTGCCGCAGGCGGCCTACGCTCCGCTCGAGGGGCTGCGCCGCATTCCGTTCCTCGGCGTCATCGTGACGCTGGCGGCACTGCTGCTGACGGGCGTGTTCGCGACCAACATCTTCGGCCAGTGGTGGCTGCGCCAGGGGTCGCGGGCGATGAGCAAGATCCCGATCGTCAAGTCGATCTACAGCTCGGTCAAGCAGGTGTCCGACACGCTGTTTTCCAGCAGCGGCCAGGCGTTTCGCGAAGCCGTGCTCCTGCAGTACCCGCGCCAGGGCATGTGGACGATCGCCTTCGTCACCGGGCGGCCGGGCGGCGCGGTCGCCGCGCACCTGAACCCCGAGCAGTACCTGAGCGTCTACGTGCCGACGACGCCGAACCCGACCTCGGGCTTCTTCCTGATCGTGGCGCGCGCCGACGTGGTCGAACTGCCGATGAGCGTCGACGAGGCGCTGAAGTACATCATCTCGATGGGCGTCGTGGCGCCGCCAGTTCAACCCGTCGTGCTGCCCAATTTGCCGCGCTGAACGACCGTCCTGCGGTCGTTGCTGCCTGCGTTGCACCAGAATCCTGCGATCCGCTGCCCTGCACGGCTCGAATCCTTCCCGGAGTGATCCCATGCGTACCACCTACTGCGGCCTGGTCAGCGAAGCGCTGATGGGCCAGTCCGTCACCCTGATGGGCTGGGTGCACCGGCGCCGCGACCACGGCGGCGTGATCTTCATCGACCTGCGCGACCGCGAGGGCATCGTGCAGATCGTCTGCGACCCCGACCGCCAGGCGATGTTCGCCGTCGCCGAGGACGTGCGCAACGAGTACTGCCTCAAGATCATCGGCCTGGTGCGTCCGCGCCCCGCCGGCACCGAGAACGCGCACCTGACCAGCGGCAGGATCGAGGTGCTGGCGCACGAGCTCGAGGTGCTGAACCCGAGCGTGACGCCGCCGTTCCAGCTCGACGATGAGAACCTGTCGGAGACGACGCGCCTGACGCACCGCGTGCTCGACCTGCGCCGGCCGCAGATGCAGAAGAACCTGATGCTGCGCTACCGCGTCGCGATGGAGGTGCGCAAGTTTCTCGACGCGCACGGCTTCATCGACATCGAGACGCCGATGCTGACCAAGAGCACGCCCGAGGGCGCGCGCGACTACCTCGTGCCCAGCCGTGTCAATGAGGGCATGTTCTTCGCGCTGCCGCAGTCGCCGCAGCTGTTCAAGCAATTGCTGATGGTCGCGGGCTTCGACCGCTACTACCAGATCACAAAGTGCTTCCGCGACGAGGATCTGCGCGCCGACCGCCAGCCCGAGTTCACGCAGATCGACATCGAGACCAGCTTCCTCGGCGAGGAGGAGATCCGCTCGATGTTCGAGGGCATGATCCGCAGCGTCTTCAAGACCACGCTCGGCGTCGAGCTGCCGGCCTACCCCGTGATGCCGTACGCCGAGGCGATGCACCGCTACGGCTCCGACAAGCCAGACCTGCGCGTCAAGCTCGAGTTCACCGAGCTGACCGACGTGATGAAGGACGTCGACTTCAAGGTGTTCTCCACGCCCGCGACGACGCCCGGCGGCCGCGTCGCCGCGCTGCGCGTGCCGGGCGGCGGCGAGATGACCCGCGGCGAGATCGATGCCTACACCGAGTTCGTCAAGATCTACGGCGCCAAGGGGCTGGCCTGGATCAAGGTCAACGACGCGGCCAAGGGCCGCGACGGCCTGCAGTCGCCGATCGTCAAGAACCTGCACGACGCGGCCGTCGCCGAGATCTTGCGCCGCACCGGCGCCGCCAGCGGCGACCTGATCTTCTTCGGCGCCGACAAGGAGCGCGTGGTCAACGACGCGATCGGCGCGCTGCGCGTCAAGGTCGGCCACAGCGAGTTCGGACGCAGCCGCGGCCTGTTCGAGGATCGCTGGGCGCCGTTGTGGGTCGTCGACTTCCCGATGTTCGAGTACGACGAGCAGGCCGAGCGCTGGAACGCGGTGCACCACCCCTTCACCGCGCCGAAGGACGGTCACGAGGACTACATGGACAGCGACCCGGGGCGCTGCGTCTCGAAGGCCTACGACATGGTGCTCAACGGCTGGGAACTCGGCGGCGGCTCGGTCCGCATCCACCGTGCCGACGTGCAGAGCAAGGTGTTCGCCGCGCTCAAGATCGACGCCGAGGAGGCGCAGCAGAAGTTCGGCTTCCTGCTCGACGCGCTGAAGTACGGCGCGCCGCCGCACGGCGGCCTGGCGTTCGGCCTCGACCGGCTGGTCACGATGATGACGCACGCCGAATCGATCCGCGACGTGATTGCGTTTCCGAAGACGCAACGCGCGCAGTGCCTGCTGACGCATGCGCCGAGCGCTGTTGACGAAAAGCAGTTGCGCGAGCTGCACATCCGGCTGCGCAACCCCCAGGCTGTTGCAGCGTCCTGAGCGCCGACCGGCGCTTGAGGGCAGGAGGCATATCGCGGTGGACCGCGCAGCGAAGATCCCGGAGTCGGTGCTCGTCGTGATCCACACGGCGGCACGCGACGTGCTGCTCATCGAGCGCGCCGACCATCCCGGTTTCTGGCAAAGCGTGACGGGCGCCAAGGAACGGCTCGACGAACCGCTGGCCGAGACGGCGGCTCGCGAAGTGCGCGAGGAAACCGGCATCGAGGTCGGGTCGCCGCAGGTGCCGCGCGAGCAGCTGCGCGACTGGGACATGAGCAACGTCTACGAGATCTACCCGGCGTGGCGCCATCGCTATGCCGAGGACGTCACGCACAACACGGAGCACCTGTTCGGCCTGCTCGTGCCGCCCGGCATGCCTGTTGTGCTGAACCCGCGGGAGCACCTGCGCTACCGCTGGCTGCCGTGGCGCGAGGCGGCCGACTGCTGCTTCTCGCCGTCCAACGCCGAGGCGATCCTGCAGCTGCCGCGCTTCGCGCAGAGTCCCGCGCCATGACGCTCAATCCGCTGCAATCGTCGGTGCTGCCGCCGTCGGGGGTCGACGACGGCGTGCTGCGCGTCGCCACCTACAACATCCACAAGGGCGTGCGCGGCGTCGGCTCGCGCAAGCGCCTCGAGATCCACAATCTCGGCTTGGGCATCGAGGCGCTCGATGCCGACCTCGTGTTCCTGCAGGAGGTGCGCCACCACCATCAGCGCGACGCGCGCCAGTTCGCGCGCACCTGGTTCGGTTGGCCCGAGGGTGGCCAGGCCGCCTTCCTCGCGCCCGAGGGTTACGACGCGGCCTACCGCACCAATGCGTCGACGCGCCACGGTGAACACGGCAACGCGCTGCTGTCGCGCTGGCCGATCGGCGACATCGGCCACCATGACGTCTCCGACCATCGCTTCGAGCAGCGCGGCCTGCTGCATGTGCCGGTGCAGTGGCATGGCCGCACGCTTCACGCCGTCGTCGCGCATTTCGGGCTGATCCACGCCGGCCGCGTCCGCCAGGTGCAGCGGCTGACCGAGTTCGTGCGGGCGCACGTGCCGCCCGATGACCTGCTCGTCGTCGCCGGCGACTTCAACGACTGGGGCGAAAAGCTCGACGCGCCGATGCAGGCCTGCGGGCTCGCCCGCGCGCACGCGCGCGGCGAGCGGGTGCGCGCCACGTTCCCGTCGCTGGCTCCGGTATTCGGGCTGGACCGCATCTATGTGCGCGGCCTGACCTGCACGTCGACCTTCGTGCCGCGCGGTTCGGCGTGGGCGCGCATGTCGGACCACCTGCCGCTCGTGGCCGAGCTGGTCGCCGACTGAAGCAGAACATCGCGTGGCCATGCCCGACGACGCCATCACCGACTTCCTGCCGCGGCTGGCACGGCGCTACGAGCCCGGGCGCTGGGTCGGCGGCGTGCGCAAGGTGTTCGGCGCGGTCTCGGAGGTGGTCGAGGGCCCCGAGGGCGTGTACATCGAGAATCACCCGCCGCACTACCTCATCGTGCTGTGGACGCCGCTCGACGGCGATGCGTGCTTCCTGCCGCGCTGGCCGGTCAAGGTCGCGCTGGCGCAGCCCGACACGGGAGCGGCCATCCGCGAGCTGCTCGTCGACGTGCCGGCGGGCGAGCGCCTGTGGCTGGCCGACCAGCTCGTCGACTGGGCGTTGATGGCCGAGATCGTGATGCTCAGCGAGCCGGGGCTGCACCCCTTCCACTTCCGCGAACTCAAGCAGTTCATCGATATCGAGAAGAAGGCGACGCTCGCGTCGATCAGCGTCAACTACGGCGGCGACGACGAGATGTATCAACGCTTCGTGCGCACGACGCCAGGGTCGATCTGACGCGGTGCAACGTCTCTGGCGAGGCGGTGTTTTCCCGATGCTGTGCGCACGCGCAGCGCTGCCTAGACTGAAGTCGCCGTGCCGCGGCAGTACGGGGGCGGCGACGGCGCCGCACAACCACACAGGAGACCGTGATGGCCCAGTCCTGCGCCAGGGCGCTCGGCGCGTTGTCCTTCGCCGCGTGCCTTGCCGCGCTGCCCGCGCACGCGCAGCAGAACCTCGACAAGCTCAAGCAGTTCAAGGTCGCGCCGTCGACCAACATGCTGTTCGTCGGCACGCGCAAGACGACGGTGTGGGCCGTCACCGATCGCAACAGCGACGGCATTGCCGACGAGGTCAAGTCGTTCGCGCCTTCGCTCAAGTTCAGCAACCCCAACGGCGTGTGCTGGACGAAGGACGGCTTCCTCATCGTCGCCGAACACAACCGCGTGCTCAACTTCCCGGCTGCCGAGTTCTTCTACGAAGGCCCCGACGTCGCCGTGATCGAAGTCGTGCCGCAGGGCAAGCTGATCCCGCCCGAGGAGGAGTCGTTCAACCACGGCGCACGCGTCTGCAAGATCGGCCCCGACGGCATGCTCTACGTCTCGCTCGGCCAGCCGTTCAACGTGCCGCCGCGCGACAAGCTCAAGATGTACAGCGATCTGGGCATCGGCGGCATGATCCGCATGAACGCCTTCGACGGCAGCAAGCGCGAGGTCTACGCCACCGGCATCCGCAACTCGGTCGGCCATGATTTCAATCCGAAGGACGGCACACTCTGGTTCACCGACAACCAACCGACGGCATGGGCGACGACATCCCGGCCGGCGAGATCAACCGCATCACCAAGGCCGGCCAGTTCTTCGGCAATCCGTGGAAGCAGGGCAAGACGCGCATCACGGAGTTCGGCTACGACAAGGACGCGCTGCCCGGCAACATCACCGACCCGCAGGTCTACATGGACGCCCACGCCGCCGACCTCGGCATGAGCTTCTACACCGGCAAGCAGTTCCCGGCGAAGTACCAGGGCGGCATCTTCTCGGCGCAGCACGGCTCGTGGAACCGCACCAAGCCGATCGGCGCGCGCGTCATGTTCACGTCGTTCAAGGCCGACGGCACGGCCGAGAAGACGGAGGTCTTCGCCGACGGCTGGCTCGACGCCGACACCGGCACCTATCGCGGCCGCCCGGTCGACGTCGCCGTGATGAAGGACGGCTCGCTGCTCATCAGCGACGACTACGCGGGCGCGATCTATCGCGTCACCTACAACCCCTGAAGCCCACCGGCGCCGGCTCGCAGCGGCGTTGCTGGCGTCCCTGCCCGCTGCCGCTGCCGTTGCC
>CAYJLV010000017.1:0-72187 GCA_964371405.1 uncultured Burkholderiaceae bacterium | reverse complement strand
GGGGGGCGGGTGGGGGGCGGGCGCGCCGGGGGGGGGGGGTGGCCGGGGGGGGGGGGGCCCTGCGCGCCGTCGGGGCGCTTCGCGCTGGCCGGCCATTCGATGGGCGGCCGTGTCGCGTTCGAGGTGTGGCGCCGCGCGCCCGGGCGCGTCGAGCGCCTCGCGCTGCTCGACACCTCGTACCATCCTCGCGACCCCGGCGCAGCCGGTGAAGACGAGCGCGCCGCGCGCCTGCGCCTGCTAGGCGTCGCCCGGTGCGACGGCATGCGTGCGCTCGGCCGCGCCTGGCTGCCCGACATGGTGCACGCGCGGCGAGTCGGCACGCCGCTCTACGACGACTTGCTCGCGATGGTCGAGCGCAGCTCGCCGGGGCAGTACGCGGCGCAGGTCGCGGCGCTGCTTGCGCGCCCCGACGCTTGGCCGCTGCTCGCCACGATCGATTGCCCGACGCTGCTGCTGTGCGGCCGCGACGACGCATGGAGCCCCCCGGCGCGCCACGAGCACATGCACGCGGCGATCGCCGGATCGCGCCTCGTCGTCGTCGACGACTGCGGCCACTTCGCGCCGGTGGAGCAGCCGGCCGCGGTGTCGCGGGCGCTGGCGGTCTGGCTCGACGCCGATCCGCCTCCGCGGATTTGATCTGCGACAAGTCCTCTGCAGGGACTCGCCGCCATCATCGCCGCAGCCTGCGCAGGGCAGCGCAGAGGAGACTCGATGATGGGCGCGATCGACCCGCAACCCGTGATACCCGGAACCACGCTGTTCGACAGCACCCAGGCCCGCAAGGGCTATGCACTCAACAAGATGTGCTTCTCGTTCAACGACGCCGCCAACCGCAATGCGTTCGTCAAGGACGAGGACGCCTACTGCAAGCGCTTCGGCCTCAACGAACAGCAGCGCGCCGCGATTGCCGCGCGCAGTGTGCTCGACCTGATCGCCGCCGGCGGCAACGTGTACTACCTCGCCAAGTTCGCCGGGATCCTCGGCCTCGACGTGCAGGACATCGGCGCGCAACAGACCGGCATGACGAAGGAAGCATTCATGGCCAAGCTCGTGGCCGCAGGGAGACAGTGACATGGCGAAGATCGTCGGAGCGATCACCACCTCGCACGTCCCGGCCATCGGCCGCGCGATCGCGAAGAACCTGCAGGGCGAGCCGTACTGGAAGCCGTTCTTCGACGGCTACCCGCCGGCGCGCGACTGGCTGGCCAAGGCCCGGCCCGATGTCGTCGTCATGTTCTACAACGACCACGGGCTCAACTTTTTCCTCGACAAGATGCCGACGTTCGCCGTCGGCGCCGCGCCGCAGTACCTCAACGCCGACGAAGGCTGGGGCATCCCGACGCTGCCGCCGTTCAATGGCAACCTCGACCTGTCGTGGCACGTCATCAATGAGCTGGTCGCGAAGGACTTCGACATCGTCACCTGTCAGGAGATGCTCGTCGATCACGCCGTCACGCTGCCGCTCAAGCTGCTGTGGCCGGGCGAGGGCCAGTGCCCCGTCACGCTGGTGCCGGTGTGCATCAACACGGTCCAGTACCCGCTGCCTTCGGCGCGCCGCTGCTACGCGCTCGGCCAGGCCGTCGGCAAGGCGATCGAATCGTGGAACTCCGACGCGCGCGTGCTCGTGATGGGCACCGGTGGCCTGTCGCATCAGCTCGACGGCGAGCGCGCGGGCTTCATCAACAAGGAGTTCGACCAGCAGTTCATGCGCAGCCTGATCGACGACCCGTCGTGGACCACGAAGTACACCAGCGCCGAGCTGGTCGAGAAGACGGGCACGCAGGGCATCGAGTTGCTGATGTGGCTGGCGGCGCGCGCGGCGGTGCCGGGCGGCGTGCGCCAAGTGCATTCGAACTACCACATCCCGATCTCGAACACGGCCGCCGGGCTGATGGTGATGGAGCCGACCGCCGGCGCCGCGCAGCGCGCCGCACAGCCAGCCTGACCGAAGGGCTGCGACGCGCGCGGCGCTGCTACAGACGCAGCGCCGCCGCGTAGCCCGTCATCTCGAGATAGCCGCGCCCGACGGCGCGGCCGTCGGCGTCGAGCAGTTCGGCCAGGCCCTCCCAGTAGAACCCGCCGGTGCTGGCGCGGCTGTCGAGTTCCTGCGCGTCGAACATCGCGCGCAGCGCGTGCCCGCCGGCCGGCGTCTCGATCGTCCACTCGACGGGATAGCTCGCCTGCGAGGCGGGGCTGCTCCAGCGCCGCCCGGGCGTGAAGCGCACTTCGTCGGCGCCGAAGCTGCGCAGCGTGCTGCCGGGCGCGCGCCGGCTGCCGCCGGCCCACAGCGTGCTGCCGTCGCGGCGGCGCAGGCGGAACGCCGTCAGCGCGCCGCCGTCGTGCAGGTTGATGCCGATCCAGTCCCAGCCCACCGCATCGGGCGCGAGCAGCGCGTCGCTCCATTCGTGGTCGAGCCAGGCCTTGCCTTGCACGGCGTGGTCGCGGCCTTCGACACCGAGCGTGCCGCTCGCGCGCAGTTGCGGCCGGCTGTAGTAGCGGCTCGCCTGTGCGGGCTCGGGGCCCTTGCGCGACCAGCCGGCATCGCCCTGCAGCAGCGGCGGCGCGTCGGCGGCGAGCGTGAGGTCGAGCGCATAGCCGGCGGACTCGCTGCGCAGGTGTGCGCGGTAGGCGTCGCCGTCGCGGCGCAGCGACCAGTCGCGCAGGCGCACGCCGGTGTCGCCTTCGTTCGCCTCGGCGATGCCGAAACCGGCGCGCGCGACGCGCTGGTCGTGGCGCAAGCGCCGTGCGCCGACGTCCGACAGCGCCGCGTGCGCGAACACGAGCTGCGTCGCGGCGAAGCGGCTCGGGTGCGCAGCCGGCACCTCGGTGCGCGTGCGAAAGAAGGTGAGCTGGAAACCCCACAGCGCGGCGCCGGCCTCGAGCGCGCCCGTCACGTACCACCATTCGAGTCGCGCATCGGGGTGCGCGCCGAAGTCGCGCGGGAAGGCGAGGGCGCGGCGCTCGAGCGCGCGCAGCGGCCACGCCGGTGCCGCCAGCAGCGCTCCGGCGCCGAGCAGGCGGCGCCGGCGCATCAGTCGTCCTCCTTCGCGGCGAGCGCCAGGTCGCGCGGCGCGGCGTGCTGCGTCGCGAGCGCGGCGGTCGCCGTGCCGGCAGCGACGACGGCGCCGGCGAGCACGCCGAGCCGCGCCCACGGCAGCAGCAGATCCATCGTCCAGTGAAAGCTCTGCGGGTTGACGACGTGCACCAGCACGACGGCGACGGCAATGCCGAGCGCGACGCCGAGCAGCGCACCGGCCGCCGACCAGACCGCGCCCTCGGCGGCGACGACGCCGAGCAGCTCGCGCCGCGTCAGCCCCAGGTGCGCGAGCAGCGCGAACTCGCGCCGGCGCGCCAGCACCTGCGTCGAGAAGCTCGCGGCGACGCCGACCAGCCCGATGGCGATCGCCACCGCCTGCAATGCATAGGTGACGGCGAAGCTGCGGTCGAAGATGCGCAGCGAGACGGCGCGCAGCTCGCCCGGCGTCGCGAAGTCGATCAGCGCCGGCGCGCCTGCCGCGGCACGGATCGCCGCCTGCACCTTCGCCGCGTCGGCGCCGCGCGCAAGCCACAGCGCGACGTCGTTGACGCGGCGGTCACCGCTCAGGCGGCGGAAGTCGGCGAGCGCGATGGCGATCGAGCCGTGCTGGCGCGCGTAGTCGCGCCACACGCCGCGCACCCGAGCGTCGATGCGCGTGCCGTCGGGCAGCGGCAGCGCGAAGTCGCTGCCGGCGCGCGCGCCGTAGAGCCGCGCCGTCGCCTCGCTGGCCCAGATCGACACGCGCCCGGGCTGCGCCGGCGCGACATCGCCGACCAGCGGCAGGCGCTCGCCCGCGGTGCCGGTCTCGCGCGCGAGCAGCACGACGTCGGGCCGCGTCGCGTCGAGCTGCAGCGGCACGGCGCGCTGCGCCTCGGCGCGCGCCACGCCATCGATGCGCCCGATCGCTTCGACCAGCGCCGGCGGCAGGAAGGCGGCGTCGCCGGCTGCGCTGTTCGTCGCGGTGCGCAGGTACAGCTCGGCCGGCAGCACGGCGTCGAGCCAGCGCGTCACGGCGTCGCGAAAGCTCGCCACCATCACCGTCAGCGCGACGGCGAGCGCCAGGCTGGCGACGACGCCCGCCATCGCGACGGTCGCCGTGTCGCGCCGGTCGCGCGCGCGCTCGACGGCCAGCAGCGCCAGCGCACCGCGCGGCGGCGCGACGGCGCCGAGCAGCGCCTGCACCGCCCACGGCACGCAGGCGATACCGCCGACCAGCAGGCACGCCACCGAGGCATAGGCCGCGAGCGGAATGCCGCCGACCGCCGGAGCGAACGCGAGCAGCGCACCGGCGCCGAGCAGCACCGGGCCCCAGGCGCGGTGCAGCGTCGCATGCGCGGCGCCGAGGCCCTTGAGCGCCTGCGCGGGGGCGATGCGCGCCGCGGCGCGCGCCGGAATCCAGCCGGCGACGAGCGCGGCGACGATGCCCACCACCGCGTAGCCGAGCGCCGCGCCGGCATCGAACTGCAGCGCCGGCGCGAGGCTGCGGAAGTAGCCGCCGCCGAGGTCGCCGCCGAGGCGCTGCAGCGCCTGCTGCGCAATCAGCGTGCCGCCGGCGATGCCGAGTGCGCTGCCCGCCGTGCCGACGAGCGCCGCCTCGGCGACCACCAGCGCGAGCCGCTCGCGCGCCGCGAGGCCGAGCACGCCGAGCAGCGCGAACTGCGGCTGGCGCTGCGCCACCGACAGCGCCAGCACCGAGTAGACGAGAAAGGCGCCGGTGAAGAGGGCGACCAGCGCCAGCACGCCGAGGTTGACGCGGTAGGCGCGCGACAGGTTCGAGACGCGCAGCGCCGCCTCGTCGGGCGCGGCGGCGCGCACGCCGGGCGGCAGCTCGAACTCGCGCAGCGTCGTCGCGCGGTCGGCGCCCGGCACGAGGCGCACGTCGATGCGGCCGAGCCGGCCGAGCCAGCCGAAATGCTGCTGCACGCCGGCGATGTCGATCACGGCCAGCGGCGGACCGTCGGCGGCGACGCTGCCGCGCAGCGCGAAGCCCACCGTCGCCAGGCCGCTCTGCACGCGCAGCGTCCCGGCGTCGCCGAAGGCGCGGCGCGCGGCCTCGTTGACGAAGGCCGCCTGCGGGTCGAGCGCGGCGCTGCGCGCTGCGCCGGGCGCGCCGCGCGGCAGCAGCGCCGGCGTCAGCGCCGCAGCGGCGAAGGCGTCGATGCCGATCACGCGCAGCGCCACGCGCCGGCCGTCGGCGCCGAGTGCATAGGCGTCGATCTCGATGATGGGGCTGGCCTGCGCGACGAGCCGGTGCGTCGCGACACGCGCATACAGAGCCTCGTCGAAGCCGCCGCGCTGCGCGCGCAGCTCGAAGTCGGGCTGGCCGTCGACGGCGCGCACCGCGGCGCCGAACTCGGCCAGCGCCGAGGCGTGGATCAAGTGCACCGACCAGGCGAGCGCGACGCCGAGCGCGACGGCGACGAGCGCCATCGCCTGGCGCAGCGGGTGGCGGCGCAGTTCGGGCCAGGTCAGGGTGCGCAGCAGCGCGATCATCGTGCGCCGATTGTGGCGCGCGGCGGGCTGGGTGCAGCCCGGCCCCGGGGGCCCTCAGTAGCGGGTCAGCCTTCTTCGGTGCTGCCGCGCCGGCGCCAGAACAGTGCGCCGATCGCGAGCAGCGAAGCCGCCATCAACGCATAGAACTCGCGATCCCCCGAGGCCGGCTGCGTCGACTGGACCTGGTGGGTCGACGGTTGCGGTGCAGCCTTGCGCTGCGCCGCCGCTGCGTCGGCGGTCGGTGCGGGGCCGGCGACGACGGTATCCGTGGACGACGTCGGCTTCGCGGTGTCGGAGGGCGAGGCCATGGCCGTGGCGGCCAGCGCAATGGCGAGAGCGGCGAGGACTGCGGTGCGTTTCATCATGGACGACTGAGCGGGCCGAGAGCGGGTGCGCCGGCGGCTGCACACCGTGGCGCCACTCTAGGCAGACCGACTGCCGCGCGCCCTCCCATGACTGTGGGAAGCACCCCCGCTCGCGGGGCCGGCGCTTGCGCGTCTCAGTCGACTGTGCTGGCGTCGTCGACGATGCCGTCGACGGTGAGGCGCAGCACGCGGTCGGCGCGCTGCGCGGCGACGCGCGAATGCGTCGCCAGCAGGCAGGCTGCGCCGCCGGCGCGCGTCTGCGCAACGAGCAGGTCCAGCACACGCGCGGCAGTCTTCGGGTCGAGGTTGCCGGTGGGTTCATCGGCGAGCACGAGGCGCGGGCCGTGCACCAGCGCGCGCGCGATCGCGACGCGCTGCAGCTGGCCGCCCGACAGCGTGCGCGGCATGCGCGCGCCCAGCCCGCCGAGCCCGACGGCCTCGAGCATGCTCGCGACGCGCGCGTCGTCGGGCCGGCCTTGCAGCAGCAGCGGCAGCGCCACGTTGTGCGCCACGCTCAGGTGCGGCAGCACGTGGAAGGCCTGGAACACGAAACCGAGCTGCTCGCGGCGCAGCAGCGCCTGCGCGCGCTCGTCGAGCCCGTCGATCGCCGTGCCGTCGAGCTGCACCGTGCCGGCGTCGATGTGGTCGAGCCCGGCGATGCAGTTGAGCAGCGTCGACTTGCCGACGCCCGACTCGCCGAGCAGCGCGACGACTTCGCCGGCCGCCACGTCGAGGTCGACGCCGCCGAACACGGGCGTGTCGCCGTAGCGCTTGGCGAGGCCGCGGACTTCGAGCAGCGCCATCGCATCAGCCCTGGCGCGCGAGGGCCAACGCAGCGGCGACGGCCTGCGCCGCCGCATCGGCATCGTCGCAGGCGATCACGCGGCGCGCCGGCATGCTGCGCAGCCAGGTGAGCTGGCGCTTGGCGAGCTGGCGCGTTGCCGCGATGGCGCGCTCGGGCAGTTCGTCGAGGCGCCCGCTGTCGAGCGCCTCCCAGGCCTGACGGTAGCCGACCGCGCGCATCGACGGCAGCCGCGCATGCAGGTCGCCGCGCGCGCGCAGGGCGCGCACCTCGTCGATGAAGCCGGCGTCGAGCATGCTTCGGAAGCGCTCGGCGATGCGCGCGTGCAGCCAGCCGCGCTCGCGCGGCTCCAGCGCCAGCAGCGGCAGCGGCCAGCGCTCGCGCGCTCCCGCGCCGCGCTGCCAGTCCGACAGCGCCCGGCCGCTGGCGCGCCACACCTCCAGCGCGCGCTGGATGCGCTGCGTGTCGCCGGGCGGTACGCGCGCCGCCGTCGCCGGGTCGACGCGGCGCAGTTCGTCGTGCAGCGCGGCCCAGCCTGCGCGCGCGGCCTCGGCGTCGATCTCGGCGCGCAGCGCCGGGTCGGCGGCCGGCATTGCGTCGAGCCCTTCGGTCAGCGCCTTGTAGTAGAGCATCGTGCCGCCCACCAGCAGCGCGACGCGGCCGCGCGCCGCGATCTCGCCGGCGAGCCGGCGCGCGTCGGCGACGAACTGCGCCGCGGAATAGGGCTCGGCCGGATCGCGGATGTCGATCAGGTGGTGCGGCACGAGCGCGCGTTCCCCGGCGCCCGGCTTGGCCGTGCCGATGTCCATGCCGCGGTAGACGAGCGCCGAGTCGACGCTGACGATCTCGACCGGCAGCGCATGCGCGATCGCCAGCGCCGCGGCCGTCTTGCCGGCGGCCGTCGGCCCGGCGAGCGCGATCGCCCGTAGCCTCATGCGTTGCCCGCGGCGCCGAGCGCGGGCGCGCGTTGCACGTCGCCAAGCCGCTGCACCAGGGTCCAGGCGACGGCCGCGACGGCCACGCCGCTGGCGCCGATGGACAGCGCCAGCGGGTAGACCGTGCCGTCGAAGCTGCGGCCGAGCACGAGGCCGACCATGAACGCCGCGGCCATCATGACGAAGCCCGACAGCGAGGCCGCCGTGCCCGCCTTCTCCGGGAACGGCCCGACGGCACCCGCCTGGGCGCAGGGCTGGTGGATGCCGTGGCCGATCATGAACAACCACTGCGGCACGATGATGGCCCAGACGTTGTGCACTCCGGCCAGCGCCAGCGCCGCCATCGCGACGCCGCCGGTCAGCGAGAAGGCGGCGCCGATGCGCACGGTGCTGCGCAAACCGCCGCGGCCGAGCAGGCGCCGGCACAGCAGGGTGCCCAGCAGGTATGCGAACGACTGCGAAGACGAGAATGCGCCGTAGCCTGCGCGGCTGATGCCGAGCGTGTCGATGAACACGAACGACGACGTGGCGAGAAAGACGAACAGCCCGACGTAGCTCGCCGCGCCGAGCAGCGCGAAGGCGCCGAAGGTCGGGTCGCGCAGCACCTCGACCCAGTTGCGCAGCAGCGTCGCCGGCCGGGTGGCGAGCGCATCGCGCTGCGGCGCGGTCTCGTCGCAGCGCAGCGCGACCCAGGCCAGCGCGGCGGTGCCGAACAGGGCGAGCACGAGCATCACGGCGCGCCAGCCGAACGCGGTGACGGTCAGGCCGCCGACCAGCGGGCCGATGACGGCGATCGCGCCCAGCCCCGTCAGCGCGCGCGACATCACGCGCGCACCGTCGAGCGGATCGTAGAGGTCACGGATGATCGAGCGTGCGGTCGTCACGCTGGCGGCCAGCGCCAGCCCCTGCAGCGCGCGGCAGCCGATCAGCCAGCCGATGGTCGGCGCCAGCGCGGCCAGCACGCTGGCCGCGGCGAACGTCGCCAGCCCGGTGAGCGCGACGGGGCGCCGCCCGTAGCGGTCCGACAGCGGGCCGACGGCGAGCTGGCCGATGCCGAAGCACACGATCAGCGTCGAAAGCGTGAACTGCGCAGCGTTGGATGTCGCACCGAGTGCGTGTGCGATCGTCGGCAGCGAGGGCAGGTACAGGTCCGTCGCGACCGGCTGGATCGCCAGCAGCAGCGTCAGCGTGATCGCCACCGTGCGGGGCGAGGGGGTGGAAGGGGCAGCGGGCGGCGGACTCCTCATGCGCCGAGACTATCAGGACGGTCGCCGCGACCGCGACTCGCCGGTTGCATCCGCTGACAGCGCGGCGCGCGCAGCGGGTACGATGCGCGCGTGTTCCAGCCCTTGTACCCCCGGAGACTCGCCATGAAGAGAATGTCCCGTCCGGTCGCCGCGCTCGTCGCTGTGTGCCTCAGCTACGCAGGCTTCATGCACAGCGCACAAGCTGCGCTGATCGGCACCGAGCAGGTGGCCGCGGCCGAGCGCGTGCCCGGCGTCGGCGACGCGCGCAGCCAGGTGCTGGCGACGCTGGCCCGCACCGACGTCACGCAGGCGCTGGTGCAGCGCGGGGTCGACCCGGCGCAGGTGCGTGCGCGCGTCGCTGCGCTGACCGACGCCGAGGCGGCGCAGCTTGCGCAGCAGATCGACAGTGCGCCCGCCGGCGCGAGCGACGTGCTGGGCGTGATCGTCTTCATCTTCGTGCTGCTGCTCGTCACCGACATCCTGGGCCTGACGAAAGTGTTCCCGTTCACGCGCTCGTTGCGTTGATCGGCCTGCGGCGCCGCACCGCACTGGCGACCGCTGGTGCCGCGGCGCTCGGCGGCTGCGCCGGCTGGACGCCGTCGCAGACGGCGGCGCTCGGCACGCGCGCCCCCGCGGGCCTGCCGCGTCGCGCCGAACTCGACTCGACGCCGTTCTTCGCGCAGACCGAATACCACTGCGGCCCCGCCGCGCTTGCCACCGCGCTCGGCGCGGCCGGGGTGTCGGCACAGCCCGAGGCGCTGGCGGCGCAGGTCTTCCTGCCGGCGCGCCAGGGCACGCTGCAGGCCGAGATGCTCGGCGGCGCGCGCCGCCACGGTGCCGTCGCCACGCTGCTACCGGGCGAGATCGAAGCGCTGCTGCGCGAAGTCGCCGCCGGCCACCCCATCGTCGTGCTGCAGAATCTGGCGCTCGCCTTCGCGCCGCGCTGGCATTACGCCGTGCTCATCGGCTACGACCTCGACGCCGGCGAGGTCGTGCTGCGCTCGGGCACGACGCGGCGCGCGACGCTTTCGCTGCGCACCTTCGAGCACACCTGGGCACGAAGCGGCCACTGGGCCTTCGTCGCGCTGACGCCCGGGGCACTGCCGGCGACCGCCGGCGAAGCCTCGGTGACGCAGGCGCTCGTCGCATTCGAGCGCGTCGCTGTGCCGGCGGCCGCGCTGCGCGGCTACGAGACGGCGCTCGCGCGCTGGCCGGCGAGCCTGACGCTGGCCGTCGGCGTCGGGAACACGCTGCATGCCGCCGGCCGGCCGCGCGCCGCGCTCGACCACTTCGAACGCACAGCGTGCCGCCATGCGAGCGCCGCCGCGTGGATCAACGCCGGCACGATCGCGCTCGATCTCGGCGAGCGGCGGCGCGCGCGTGAGGCTGCTGCGCAGGCGCTGACGATCGGAGGCGAGTGGAGCGATGCAGCGCGCGCACTCATGCAGCGGACCGACGCGATGCCGGCTCCGGCGAAGGTGCCCGCCCGTCCTCGGCCGCATTGAACCTCGCGGAGTGCGAGGGCCGTGCAGCGCTCATATCAGAACCGCTCGAACGGCCCCAGGTAGCGCCACTGCCCCGGCGGCAGCGCACCGAGCGCGATGCGGCCGATGCGCACTCGTTGCAGCGCCGTGACGTGCAGGCCGACCAGCTCGCACATGCGGCGGATCTGGCGTTTGCGGCCTTCGCGCAGCACGACGCGCAACTGCTGCTCGCTCTGCCACGACACCTTGGCCGGCTGCAGCGCGACGCCGTCGAGCACCAGGCCGTGGCGCAGCCGCTCGAGCGCGGCGGGCGGCAGCACCTCCATCGGCGAGCCGGCCGCGGCCAGTGCAGGATCGATGCAACGCACGCGCACGAGGTATTCCTTCTCGATCTTCGAATCGTCGCCTACAAGATGCCGCGCGATGCGGCCGTCCTGCGTCAGCACCAGCAGGCCGCTCGAATCGAGGTCGAGCCGACCGGCAGGCGCGAGATGGTGGCGCTGCCCCGGCGACCACTGGCGCGGCGACGGGTCGCTGCGCCAGTGGTTGGCCGCAGTGACGAGCACGATGGCGGGCTCGTGGCCGTCCTCGGCCTGGCCGCTCACGTAGCCGAGCGGCTTGTTGAGCAGCACGGTGACGCGCTCGGCCTGCTCGCGACCCGCCTCGGGCGCGACGCTGACCTGCTGCTGCGGCAGCACGCGCGCACCCAGCGCGTCGACGACGCGGCCGTCGACGCGCACCCAGCCGCGTGCGATCCATTCGTCGGCTTCGCGCCGCGAAGCGAGGCCGAGCTCGCTCATGCGCTTGGACAGGCGCACGCCTTCGCGCGCGGCGTCGGGCGGTGGCGGCTTCGGGCGCGCGGCTGCTGCGGTGCGATTTCTTGTCACAGGCCTCGGCGCCGCGGTTCGCGTACCGCTCGACGGCGTCGGCGCACGGGAGTCGCGCCGCGGCGGCGCCGGCTCGCTGCGCTCGGTCTGCGCCCTCTCGCGTGCGCGCTCGGCGCGCTCGGCCTGGGCCTCGGTCAGCGTCGGCCGCGGGCGTGGCGCCGCGCCGCGCAGCGGCGGGCGATCGCCGCGCCGCGTCGTTGTCGTCGTTTTCTTCAGTTTCAGCGTCGCCACGGCCAGAGTGCTCGTTCGCAGTGAGCCTTTCGGCCGGGCGCAGCGGCAGGGCCTGTGCCGGCCCGACTCGAACAGACCTCGTTATCCGTTGCCCGTCACGTGCCCGCAGCCGTGCCGTCGGCAGGCGGGGCGGCCGGTTCGTCGGCCGGCGACCCGCTCTGCGGCTCGGCGGGCGTGTCTCGCGGCGCGGCCTTGCGCTGCGCCTTCTCTTCCTTCTTCTTCTTCTTGGCCAGTTCGCGCTGGCGCTTTTCGTACGAATAGTTCGGCTTGGCCATGGGCGACGGTCCGCTGCTGGTGATGTAGGGCCGTAGGGTACCCGGTTTCGTGCCGGCGAGGTTTCAGCGCCCGCGCAGGAACAGCGCGTCGAGCTCGCGCATCGACACCTGGCGCCAGGTCGGCCGGCCATGGTTGCACTGGTCGGAGCGCTCGGTGCGTTCCATGTCGCGCAGCAGCGCGTTCATCTCGTCGATCGTGAGGCGGCGGTTCGCGCGCACCGCGCCGTGGCAGGCCATCGTCGCGAGCAGTTCGTGCTGCGCTCGCTGCAGCACGCTGCTCGCGTCGTACTGCGCCAGCTCGGCGAGCACGCTGCGCGCCAGCGCGACGACATCGGCGCCGGCGAGCGCGGCCGGGCAGCTGCGCACCGCCAGCGTGTGCTGCGCCAGCGCCGTGATCTCGAGGCCGAGGGCGACGAGCGCATCGGCGCAGCACTCGGCCGTCGCCACTTCCTCGGGGCTGGCGGCGAAGGTCGCGGGGATGAGCAGCGGCTGCGCCGCCGGCGTCGCTGCGCCCAGCGAGAGCTTGAGCCGCTCGTAGACGATGCGCTCGTGCGCCGCGTGCATGTCGACGACGACAAGGCCTTGAGTGTTCTCGGCCAGGATGTAGACGCCGCCGAGCTGCGCGAGCGCGCGGCCGAGCGGCCAGTCGTCGCGCCGGGCCGCGGCGTCCGGGCTGGCGGATTGTGCGAAGACTGCGGGAGCGGGCCACGGCGGGCGCGGCTCGGCCGCGTACAGCAGCGCGGCCTGCTGCAGCGCGACGCCGGGCGGCTGCGGCGGCGCGGCGCTGCGCCACATCGTCGGCGCGTCGGCGGCGACGGACTCGGCGGCCGGCGTCGACGTCGACCGCGGTACGGCGAGCGCGTCCTGCACCGCCTGGCGCACCGCCTGGTGCACGTCGCGGCCGTCGCGAAAACGCACCTCCGTCTTGGTCGGGTGGACGTTGACGTCGACGCGCGCCGGGTCGACTTCGACGAACAGCACGTAGACGGGCTGGCGCTGGCCATGCAGCACGTCGTCGTAGGCGGCGCGCACGCCGTGCGCGAGCAGCCGGTCGCGCACGTGGCGGCCGTTGACGTAGAGGAACTGCTGGTCGGCCCGGGCGCGCGCCGCATCGGGCACGCCGGCGCGGCCGTGCACGCGCAGCGCGCCGCGACTCCACTCGACGGCGCGGCTCGCCGCCAGCAGCTCGGCGCCGAGCACGTCGGCGAGGCGGCGCTCGGCGTCGCTGCGCCGCCATTGCGCGACGACGCGGCCGTCGTGCCACAGCGCGAAGCCGACATCGGGCCGCACGATCGCATGGCGGCGCAGCGCGTCGACGCAGTGCGCCAGCTCGGTGGCGTCGGTCTTGAGGAACTTGCGGCGCGCCGGCGTGGCAAAGAACAGCTCGCGCACTTCGACCGTCGTGCCGACCGCGCGCGCCGCGGGAGCCAGCTCACCGCTGCGCGCGTCGAGGCGCCAGGCGTGTGGCGCGTCGGCGCTGCGGCTCGTGATCGCCAGTTCGGCCACCGACGCAATGGCTGCCAGCGCCTCGCCGCGAAAGCCCATCGTCGCCACCGACTGCAGTTCGTCGAGCGAGCCGATCTTGCTCGTCGCGTGGCGCTTGAGCGCCAGCGGCAACTCGCCGGCGGGGATGCCGGCGCCGTCGTCCTCGACGGCGATGGAGCGCACGCCGCCGGAGGCGAGACGCACGACGATGTCGCGCGCGCCCGAGTCGAGCGCGTTGTCGAGCAACTCGCGCACGACGGACGCTGGCCGCTCGACGACTTCGCCGGCGGCGATCTGGCTGATCAGCTCGTCGGGCAGTTCGCGGATCGGGCGGCGCGCGGCGCGCTCCAGCACGGCATTCATGCGGGTCGATTGTAGGAGCGTGCCCCGGCGCGCCGAAGCCCATGCGGATAATCGGCGCGCATGCACAACCTCGACCTGATCGTCACGCTGGCCGGCGCGCTCGCCTTCGCGCTGCTGCTGGGCTGGGCGACGCAGAAGATCGGGCTGTCGACGCTGGTCGGGTTCATGGCGGCGGGCATCGTCGTCGGGCCGTACACGCCGGGCTTCGAGGCCGACCTCGGGATGGCGCAGCAGCTGTCGGAGATCGGTGTCGTGCTGTTGATGTTCGGCGTCGGCATGCACTTCCATCCGCAGGAGTTGCTGCGCGTGTGGCGCCTGGCCGTGCCGGGTGCGGTCGGCCAGAGCGCGCTGGCCGCTGTCGCCGGCTGGGCGCTGGCGCGCGCATTCGGCTGGTCGCATGCGGCGGGCCTCGTGTTCGGCATGTCGCTGGCGGTCGCGAGCACCGTCGTGCTGATGCGCATGCTGGTCGAGCGCAACCGCCTCAGCGCGCACGACGGCCACGTCGCCGTCGGCTGGCTCATCGTCGAGGACTTGTTCACCGTCGCGGCGCTGGTCGTGCTGCCGGTGATCGCGGGCGAGGCCCGCGGCGACGCCGCGGACTCGCTCGGCACCGAGCTGGTGTGGGCGCTGGCGAAGGTCGGCGCCTTCGCCGTGCTGATCGGCGTGATCGGCGTGCGGCTGGTGTCGCGGCTGCTCGAGCGCATGGTGCGCACCCGCTCGGCCGAGCTGTTCACGCTCACCGTGTTCGTCGTCGCGCTCGGCATTGCCGTGCTGGCTGCCGAGGTGTTCCACGTTTCGGTCGCGCTCGGCGCGTTCTTTGCCGGCTTGGTCGTCGGGCAGTCGCGCTTCGGTCCGCAGGCCGCCGCCGACATGGCGCCGTTTCGCGACGTGTTCTCGGCGCTGTTTTTCGTCTCGATCGGCATGTTGTTCAATCCGCTGGTCGTCGTCGAGCAGCCGTTGCTGATCGTCGGTGTGCTCGCCGTCGTGCTGCTGCTCAAGCCGCTGGTCGCGCTGGCCATCGTGCTGGCGCTGCGCGACTCGGCGCGGACGGCCGCGACGGTGGCGGTCGGGCTGGCGCAGATCGGCGAGTTCTCGTTCATCCTGGCGACCGTCGGCGCATCGATCGGCGTGCTCAGGCCCGAGGCGATGGACGCCTTGGTGGTTGCCGCCATCGTGTCGATCGCGCTCAATCCGGTGCTGTTTCGCCTCGCAGAACACCTGTTCGAGCGGCGCGCCCGGCGTGGCGTCGCGATGCCGTCCGAGCCGGACGCCGACCCCGGGCGTCCGACCGTGACGACGCGCGAGGGCGCTCCGCCGATCGTCGTGATCGCCGGATACCGCGGCCTCGGCCGGCGGCTGGCAGCGCGTGCCGCCGGTGTGCCGCTGGCCGTCGTCGACGCGGACGCCGACGAGCCGCAGCAGAATGACGCGCCCGATGTCTCGTTCGTCTACGGCGATCCGGCGCGCGCCGAGGTGCTGGCGGCCGCCGGTGTGCGCGATGCGCGCATCCTCGTGCTGGCCGATCTGACGCTGGCGCAGAAGATGCAGGTGTGTACCAATGCGCGGCGACTCAATCCGCGCATCGCCGTGATCGGCGCTGCGGCGAACGACGCCGAGCGCGCCTGGCTCGAAGAGAGCGGCGCGCGCTTCATCTGCGACGCGCTGGACGAGCAGACCGAACACCTCGCGCGCGCCATCCGCGCCAACCTCTGAGGCTGCCCTTGGAAATCATCGCCTTCCTGATCGACTTCATCCTGCACGTCGACATGCACCTGACGACGTTCGTGCAGACCTACGGCGCGTGGGTCTATGCGCTGCTGTTCGCCATCATCTTCGTCGAGACCGGCGTCGTCGTGATGCCGTTCCTGCCCGGCGACTCGCTGCTGTTCGTCGTCGGCGCGCTGTGCGGGCTCGGGCTGATGAGCCTGCCGCTGTCGATCGCGCTGCTGCTGGCGGCGGCCGTGCTCGGCAACCAGACCAACTACACGATCGGGCGCTGGTTCGGACCCAAGGTGTTTCAGTGGGAGCAGTCGCGCTGGTTCAACAAGCGCGCGTTCGAGCAGGCGCACCAGTTCTACGAGCGCTATGGCGGCATCACGATCGTGATCGCGCGCTTCATGCCTTTCGTGCGCACCTTCGCGCCCTTCGTCGCCGGCGTCGCCGCGATGACGCGCGCCAAGTTCACCTTCTACGACGTCACCGGCGGCGCACTTTGGGTCGGCGGCCTGATCGGCGCGGGCTACCTGTTCGGCAACATCCCGTTCGTCAAGGAGCACCTCGACAAGATCATCTGGGCGATGATCGTCGTGCCGGGGCTGATCGCGATCGCGGGGGCGTGGCGGGCGCGACGGCGGGCGGCGGGTGCGACGGGCGCGGTCTGATCGATGTATCGCTCGCATGCCCCGGATCAGGCCGGCGGGGCGAGCTGCTGCGTTAATGTCCCCCGGCCCGGCCAGCGGCCGAGCCTCCACCTCTACTTCACTCTGCAGCACGCCCCACCGGCCTGATCCTGCGTCGTGCCATTGGTCGAGGCGCCGCAACATGCATGCACCGCGCCGACGTCACTTCAGCCGAGGACGCCGGGTGCCCTGCGTAGCGAAGCAAAGGAGGAAGGCCGCGCGCAGCGCGGGCCGGGGGACATGAGCGGAGCAGGGCACCCGGTGGCCTCGGCCCGCTCAGGCCGTCGCAAATGCGTCAGCGATTCATAGCACCCGCTGCCGCGCGATCGGCGGGTTCTTCGCGAAGTAGCGCTGGATGCCGCCGGCGAGCGCGTCGACGAGTTGCGCCTGGTAGACCGGGTCGCGCAGCTTGGCTTCTTCCTCGGGGTTCGAGATGAACGCCGTCTCGACCAGGATCGACGGGATGTCGGGGGCCTTCAGCACGGCGAAGCCCGCCTGCTCGACGCGCGGCTTGTGCAGCCGGGCGATGCGCTCGATGCGGCGCAGCACCTCATGGCCGATCCTCAGGCTGTCCTTGATCTGCGCCGTCGTGCTCATGTCGAGCAGCGTGCGCAGCACGCCGGCGTCCTTGGCCTTGATGTTGGCGCCGCCGACCAGGTCCGACGTGTTCTCCCGATCGGCCATCCAGCGCGCGGCGGCGCTGGTCGCGCCCTTCTCCGACAGCGCGAACACCGACGCGCCGCGCGCTTGCGGCGTGAGGAAGGCATCGGCGTGGATCGAGACGAACAGGTCGGCCTGCACGCGGCGCGCCTTCGCGACGCGCTGCTGCAGCGGCACGAAATAATCGCCGTCTCGCGTGAGCATCGCGCGAAAGCCGGGCAGGGCGTTGATGCGGTCGCGCAGGCGCAGCGCGACGGCGAGCACCACGTCCTTCTCGCGCAGGCCGCGCCGGCCGATCGCGCCGGGGTCCTCGCCGCCATGGCCGGGGTCGAGCGCGACGACGATCAGGCGATCGAGCTTGCCCTGCGGCGTGTCGGCGGGTGCGGCAGGCGCCGGCGGCGGCGCGCCCGGCCGTGGCGGCGGCGCGGGCCGCTCGACACGGCCGATGAACTCGCCGAGCACGTCGGGCGCCGGCTGCGGCGCGGAGGGCTCGGCGGTCTTCTCGCGCAGCAACGCGAGCAGCGGGTCGCGCTCGTGCACCGGCCGCAGGTCGAACAGCATGCGGTGCTGGTAGGCGGCGACCGGCGCCAGCGCGAACAACTGCGGCGCGACAGGCTGCTTCAAGTCGAACACCAGGCGCACGACACGCGGCTGGTACTGGCCGACGCGCAGGCCGGCGATGTAGGGGTCGTCGCCGCTGACCTTGCCGACGAGCTCGCGCAGTTGCGCGCTCAGCTCGAGACCTTCGACGTCGATGACGAGGCGGTCGGGGTTGTCGAGCACGAAGTGCTTCGCGGCAAGCTCGGTGTCGGACTCGATCGTCACGCGCGTGTACTCGGCGGCCGGCCAGACGCGCACGGCGAGGATCGTCGCGCCGCGCGCGATCTCGGCCCGGCCCAGCAGCAGCGCCAAGGCGCCGAGGCCACGCAACGCCGAACGCCGTTGCATCACGGCAGCAGCTCCAGGCCGCGCGCCGTGCCGGCCTCGAAGGCGACGTGGCGCCGCGTCTCGTCCAACAGCTCGATCGAAATGTGCAGGTCGGCCTCGGGCAGCAGACCGGCGGCGCGCTCGGGCCACTCGACGAGCTTGAGCCCGGGCTGCGCGAACACGTCGCGAAAGCCCGCGTCCTCCCATTCGTGCGGGTCGTCGAAGCGGTAGAAGTCGAAGTGCCAGGCGTCGAGGCCGGCGACGCGGTACGGCTCCATCAGTGCATAGCTCGGGCTCTTGACGCGCCCCTCGACGCCGAGCGCGCGCAGCAGGTGGCGCGCGAAGGTCGTCTTGCCGGCGCCGAGCGCGCCGCGCAGTTCGATGCAGGCGTCGCGGATCGCGGCCCGCGCGGCCAGCTCGCGGGCCGTCGCTTCGCAGGCCGACTCGTCGGCCCAGTGCAGCGTGCGTGTTCCTAGAATGGGCAATGCGCGACCGGTCTCTCGTTGACATCGACGACGTGCTCGCGCGTCTGCGCGCGCACGCCACGGCGCTCGGATTCTCCCAGATCGGCATCGCCGACGCGGACCTGTCCGACGCCGAGCCGGGGCTTGCCGCCTGGCTCGCCGAGGGCTGGCATGGACGCATGGACTACATGCAGCGTCACGGCATGAAGCGCGCGCGGCCAGCCGAGCTGGTGCCCGGCACGCTGCGCGTGATCACGGTGCGCGCCGATTACCTGCCGCGTGAAACGCCGGACGACTGGCGCGCCGTCGAGTGGCGGCGCCTCGGCGCGCCGCGGCAGGCGGCGCTGTCGATCTATGCGCGAGGCCGCGACTACCACAAGGTGCTGCGCGCGCGGCTGCAGCAGCTCGCCGATGCGCTGACCGGCTGGGTCGGCCCCTATGGCCATCGGGTCTTCACCGATTCGGCGCCGCTGCTCGAAGTGGAGCTGGCCGCGCGCGCCGGCACCGGCTGGCGCGGCAAGCACACGCTGGCGCTGGCGCGCGACGCCGGCTCGATGTTCTTCCTCGGCGAGATCTGCGTCGACCTGGCGCTGCCGGTAACGCTGCCCGAGACCGGGCACTGCGGCCACTGCACCGCGTGCATCGACGTCTGCCCGACGCGCGCCATCGTCGCGCCGTACCGCCTCGACGCGCGGCGCTGCATCTCGTACCTGACGATCGAGCACGACGGGCCGATCCCGCCCGAGCTGCGTGCGCCGATCGGCAACCGCGTCTACGGCTGCGACGACTGCCAGCTCGTCTGCCCGTGGAACAAGTACGCGCGGCGCTCGCCGCTGCCCGACTTCGATGTGCGCGAGGGCCTGGCCGACGCGACGCTGCTCGAGCTCTGGCGCTGGGACGAGGCCGAGTTCCTGCGCCGCACCGAAGGCAGCGCGATCCGCCGCATCGGCCACGAGCGCTGGCGCCGCAACCTCGCGGTGGCGCTCGGCAACGCGCTGCGCGCCACCGGCGACGCGGACATCGCGCGCGCGCTGCGCGAAGCGCGCGAGATCGCCAGCCCGCTGGTGCGCGAGCACATCGACTGGGCGCTGGCGCAGGCTCGGGCCGCTGCCGACGACCGCTGACCTTGGACGCCCGCGCGCGCGGCGGCGGCGCGCGAACCTGTCATCACACTTTCATCGACAACCGCTGGAATGCGAGGCTTGTCCAATTTCAGTGTTGCGAATCCATGAACAAATCCCTTTGCGTCTGTGCCTTCGCCGCCGCCGTGGCGGGCCCCGTCGCGGCGCAGTCCGGCATCACGATCTATGGCCGGCTCGATGTCGGCGTCACGAAGCAGGATGACGGCACGAGTGCGCTGGCCGGCGGCAACGGCCAGACCGGTGCGGCCGGCAGCCGCTGGGACGTGCGCGGCGGCTCGTCGTCGCGGCTCGGCGTGCGTGTGCGCGAGGATCTCGGCAATGGCCTGCAGGCCGGCGCGCTGCTCGAGCACCGTCTCAACGCCGACACCGGGGCGCAGCAGAACGCCAACGTGATGTGGAACGGCCGCTCGATCGTCGAGCTGGGCTCGAACGCCGCCGGCACCCTCTACCTGGGTCGCGATTACCTGCCCGCATACTGGATTGCCGACGCGCTCGATCCGTTCGGCGGCGACACGGTCGGTCGCACGCGGGATGACTACCTGCTCGCCGCCTACCGCGTCGACGGCGACGTGCGCAGCAATAACACGGTGGGCTATCGCTCGCCCGTGTGGGGCGGCTTCTCGGCCCAGCTTGCCGTCTCCGCCGGCGAAGGCGTGCGCACCTCGCCCGCCAACAAGCGCGCCGTCGGCGGCCACCTGCGGTACAGCGCAGGGCCGCTGTACGTCGGCCTCGGCCTCGACCAGGTGGACAGCAGCAACCGGCTGTGGGTGCTCGGCGCGGCCTACGACCTCGGCGTCGTGCGACCGATGGTCGCGTACTCGACGTCGAAGGTGGCCAACCTGGAGCGCAAGGCGTGGAGTGTCGGTGTCACCGCCCCGCTCGGTGCCGGCCGCCTGAAGGCAGTTTATGCGCGGCTCGATCCGACAGGCACGAACAACAGGCTGGCCAAGTTCGGCCTCGGCTACGAGCATGCGTTGAGCAAACGCACCGCGCTGTACGCCGACGCCGGCTCGGCCAAGCGCGAGGGACTGACGCGAACCACGGCGTTCGATCTGGGCGTGAAGCACAGCTTCTAGCTCCCGCGGTCGCCGGGCGCGCTCGCCGTGCCCGGCAGCGTCGGAAGTCCGGCGGGCGCGATCACGACACCGACAATCCGCGTCCGCGGCGTGGTGTCGGCGGATCGGCACCGCCGCGCGTTGCAGGCACACTTGGACTCCTGCAACGCACCGATGAAGAGACTGCCGAACAACGAGCGCGCGGCCGCCGCACTGCGCCGCACTGCCGCCGTGGGCCTGTGCTGCCTGGCGCTCGCGCTGCCGCTGTCGGCGCGCGTCGTCGAGGGTTTCACCTTCGACGAGCAGATCCGCCTGGCCGACGCGCCGCTGCAGCTCAACGGCGTCGGCCTGCGCGCGATCACGGTGCTCAAGGCGTATGCCGCCGCGCTCTACCTCGGCCGCAAGGTGACGACGCCGGCGCAGGTGCTCGCCGTGCCGGGGCCGAAGCGCCTGCGCCTGCGCATGATGGTCGAGGTGCAGTCGGTCGAGTTCTCGAAGGCGCTGCACAAGGGCGTGGCGCGCAACGTGCCGGCTGCCGAACAGGAGCGCCTGCGCGAGCGGGTGCAGCAGTTCGGCGCGGCGATCGACGCCATCGGGTTGCTCCGCAAGGGCGATACGATCGACCTCGACTACATTCCCGACAGCGGGCTCGTGATGACGGTCAACGGCACGCGCCGCGGCGCGACGCTGCCCGGCGACGACCTGTACGCGGCGCTGCTGCTGACCTTCCTCGGCGAGCGGCCGACCGACAAGGAACTCAAGGCCGGCCTGCTCGGCGGGCCGCCGATCTGAAAGCCTCGACTCGAACCGAACCACACAAGGAGATCCGACGATGACGATCCGCACCCGTCTTGTGAGCGCCCCCAGGGCCGGGCTGCGCCCAGCCCGCCCCCCGCGGGGGTCAAGGAAGCCTGGGGCGGCCCGGGGTTTCCTTGTGGGCCTCGCCGCTGCTGCCGGCCTCGCTTTCGCCCAGGCCGCATCGGCGCAGGGTTACCCGAGCAAGCCGGTGCGGCTGATCGTGCCGTTCGCCCCCGGCGGCACGACGGACATCATCGCGCGCATCGTCTCGGAGAAGATGGCCGCCTCGCTGGGCCAGCAGGTGCTGGTCGAGAACAAGAGCGGCGGCGGCGGATCGATCGGCGCGCTCGAGCTGATCAAGCAGCCGCCCGACGGCCACGCGCTCGGCATGGCGACGGTGTCGACGACGGCGGCCAATCCGGCGATCAACACCAGGATCGGCTACAACCCGCTGACCGACTTCACGCCCGTCATCAACATCGCGGCGACGCCCAACGTGATCGCCGTCCACCCGTCGTTCCCGGCCAGGGACTACAAGGGTTTCGTCGCCGAGCTGAAGAAGAACCCCGGCAAGTACAGCTACGCCAGCTCGGGCACCGGCGGTATCGGCCACCTGCAGACCGAGCTGTACAAGAGCCTGGCGGGCGTGTTCATGGCGCATATCCCGTACCGCGGCGCCGGCCCGGCGCTCAACGACACGGTGGCGGGGCAGGTGCCGATCATCTTCGACAACCTGCCGTCGGCGCTGCCCTTCATCAAGGACGGCCGGTTGATCGCCATCGTCGTCGCCGCGCCGCAGCGCCTGGCCGTGCTGCCGGACGTGCCGACGTTCAAGGAGGTCGGCCTCGAAGGCGTCAACCGCATGGCCTACTACGGCGTGCTCGGGCCCAAGAGCCTGTCCAAGGACATCGTCGACAAGGTACACGCGGCCGTCAAGAAGGCGATCGACGATCCGGTGGTGAAGAAGCGCATCGAGGACACCGGCTCGCTGATCGTGGCCAACACGCCCGAGCAGTTCGCGGCGCAGATCAAGGCCGAGCACGAGGTCTACAAGAAGGTCGTCGAGACGCAGAAGCTCAAGCTCGACTGAGGCGCGGAACGCCGTCGCGATGACGCCGCGCGAGCAGAGCCTGGCGTCGATCGACCGCTTCGTCGACGCGCTGTGGGTCGAGGACGGCCTCGCGTCGAACACGCTCGCCGCCTACCGGCGCGACCTGCAGCTCTATGCCGGCGCGCTGGCGTCGCGCGCCGGGCGCACGCTCGACGACAGCACCGAAGCCGACCTGCTGGCCTATGCGACCGAGCGCCATGCCGCGACGCGCGCCAGCACGGCGAACCGGCGGCTCACCGTCTTCAAGCGCTACTTCCGCTGGGCGCTGCGCGAGCAGCTCGTCGCCGCCGACCCGACCTTGAAGCTCGTCGCCGCGCGCCAGCCGCTGCGCGTGCCCAAGACGCTGACCGAAGCGCAGATCGAGGCGTTGCTCGGCGCGCCCGACCCCGACACGCCGCTCGGCCTGCGCGACCGCACGATGCTCGAGCTGATGTATGCGAGCGGGCTGCGCGTCAGCGAACTGGTCACGCTGGCGAGCGTGCACGTCGGGCTGACCGAAGGCGTGCTGCGCGTCACCGGCAAGGGCTCGAAGGAGCGCCTCGTGCCGTTCGGCGAGGAGGCGCACGGCTGGCTGCGTCGCTATCTGGCCGAGGCCCGTGCCGCGATCCTCAAGGGGCAGGCCAGCAAGGCGCTGTTCGTCACGGCGCGCGGCGGCGCGATGACGCGGCAGATGTTCTGGCAGCTCGTGCGCAAGTACGCGCTGCGCGCCGGCATCACGACGCCGCTGTCGCCGCACACGCTGCGCCATGCCTTCGCGACGCACCTGCTCAACCATGGCGCCGACCTGCGCGCGGTGCAGATGCTGCTCGGCCACAGCGACATCTCGACGACGCAGATCTACACCCACGTCGCGCGCGAGCGGCTGCGCGCGCTGCACGCGCAGCACCATCCGCGCGGCTGACGCCGCGCCGCCGCTCAGCGCGCGGCGAGCAGCTCCTCGACCCAGCGCAGCACTTCGCGCGCCGTCTCGACCGGCCGCTCGAACGGAAACAGGTGGCTGCCCTCGATCCACGAGATGCGCTCGTGCGTCAGGCGGCGCGTCGCCGCGAGGCCGACCTGGCGCAGCTCGCGCGAATGCGTGCCGGCGACGAAGGCCGCCGGCGCGCGCAGCGGGTGGCGCTGCATCAGCTGCGGCATGTGGTGCGGCAGCGTTTCGTAGATGCGCGCCTCGACCTCGCGCCGGAACGCGAGGCTGCGCCCGCCGGCGACGGACTCGGTGCCGTGGTGCACATAGTCGGCGAGGACGCGCGAGTCCCAGCGCGCGAACGCCGCCTTGGGCGCGAAATGCGCGTTGACCGCGTCGGTGTCGGGCCATTCGTGGCGGCGGCGCCGGGCGATGCGACCCGGCGAGACGCGCGCGATCAGCCCGCTCACCTTGGCCATGTGCAGGCTGTGCGCGCGCCAGCCGGCGACCAGCGGCGAATCGAGCAGCACGACGGCGCGCGCCAGCTCGGGGCACTGGCAGGCGGCGAGCAGGCTCAGATAGCCGCCGAGCGAATGACCGACGAAGACGACAGGCGCACCGACCTCGCGGCGCACGAAGTCGGTCAGCTGGTCGCGCAGGTGCGGCCAGTTGCTCGTCACCGGGTACTTCGGATCGTGGCCGAACTTCTCCAGCGCGTGCACGCGCCAGCCGGCCTTGCGCCAGATGTCGAACAGCGTCTCGTAGGTCGACGCCGCGAAGCCGTTGGCGTGCGAGAAGACGAGCGTCGGCGGGGGCGTCGGGTGCTCAGACAATCTTCTCGCCCGCGTGCGTGATCTTCCTGAGCGGCTTGTAGCGCTCGGACTCCGGGCGCAGCGGCGTCGCGGTCGGCGTCGCGGCGTCCCATTCCGGGCTCTCGATGCCTTCGAAGGCTTCCCGCAGCTTGCGCCCCCAGGCGCTGCGGATCATCGCGAAGTAGGGGTTGTGCTCGTCGATGCAGACGTGGCGGTCGCTGGCGTACTGGTTCGCCTCGTAGACCAGCAGGTCCAGCGGCAGGCCGACCGACAGGTTCGACTTCAGCGACGAGTCCATCGACACCAGCGCGCACTTGGCGGCTTCGCCCAGCGGCGTCGCCGCCGTGATCACGCGGTCGAGGATCGGCTTGCCGTACTTCGACTCGCCGATCTGGAAGTAGCAGGTTTCGGCCGTCGCCTCGATGAAATTGCCCGCCGAGTAGACGAGGAACAGGCGCATCGCCTCGCCGTGGATCTGGCCGCCGATGATCATCGTCGCGTTGAAGTCGATGCCCGCCGCCTTCAGCGACGGGCCGTCCTGCTCGTAGACGCGGCGCACGGCGCGGCCGAGCACGCGCGCCACGTCGAACATGCTGGTCGCGTTCCAGATCGTGATCGGCGGCTTGTCGCCGTTGTCGATCTTCTCGACCTGCAGGATCTCGCGCACCGACTGCGAGATCGACAGGTTGCCCGCCGACAGCAGCACCATGAAGCGGTGGCCCGGCTTCTCGTAGACCATCATCTTGCGGAACGTGCCGAACTGGTCGAGCCCGGCGTTGGTGCGCGAGTCCGACAGGAACACCAGCCCGGCGTCGAGCTTGATGGCGACACAGTAGGTCATGCGTTCGTCTCCGATCACTGCGGGCGCAGGCCCGCGGCCAGCTCCGGTTCGGCCGGCGCGCTCGTCGTCAGTTGCTTGAGCCGGTACAGCGCGTCGAGCGCTTCGCGCGGCGTCAGCGTGTCGGGGTCGATGCGCGCCAGCGCCAGCTCCACCGCGTTTTCTTCGACGAGGGGTGCCGGCGGCGGTGCGGCGAACAGGTCGATCTGGCGCTCGGCGGCGCGCTGCTGCGCCTCCAGCGCCTCGAGCGTGGCCTGCGCCTGGCGCACCAGCGGCGCCGGCATGCCGGCCAGCCGCGCGACCTGCACGCCGTAGCTGCGGCTCGCCGGTCCGGCCTCGATCTCGTGCAGGAACACGACGTCGGCGCCGTTCTCCACCGCGCCGACGTGGACGTTGAGCGCGCGCTCGTGGCGCGCCGGGAACGCCGTCAGCTCGAAGTAGTGCGTCGCGAACAGCGTGAAGGCTCGGCACTTGTCGTGCAGGTGGGCGGCGATCGCACCGGCCAGCGCCAGGCCGTCGAAGGTCGATGTACCGCGCCCGATCTCGTCCATCAGCACCAGGCTGCGCTCCGTCGCGCCGTGCACGATGGCGGCGGCCTCCGTCATCTCGACCATGAAGGTCGATTGCGCGTTGGCCACGTCGTCGGCGGCTCCGATGCGCGTGTGGATCGCGTCGACCGGCCCGAGCCGCGCCGACGCCGCCGGCACCCACGAGCCCATCGCCGCGAGCAGCACGATCAGCGCGACCTGCCGCATGTAGGTCGACTTGCCGCCCATGTTGGGGCCGGTGATGACGAGCATGCGGCGCTTCGCGTCGAGCCGGCAGTGGTTGGGCACGAAGGCGCCGCCGCCGGTTTCGGCCAGACGCGCCTCGACGACGGGGTGGCGGCCGGCCTCGATCTCGATGCAGGGCTGCGCGACGAACTCGGGCCGGCACCAGCCGAGTGTGGCGGCGCGCTCGGCCAGCGCCGCCAGCGCATCGATCGCTGCCAGCGCGCGCGCCAGCGCGGTGAGCGCCGGCAGCTTCGGCTGCAGCGCGTCGAGCAGCTGCTCCCAGAGCCACCTCTCGCGCGCCAGCGCGCGCTCCTGCGCCGACAGCGCCTTGTCCTCGAACGCCTTCAGCTCGGGCGTGATGTAGCGCTCGGCGTTCTTCATTGTCTGGCGGCGCCGGTAGTCGGTGGGCACCTTCGCCGCCTGACCCTGCGTCACCTCGATGTAGAAGCCGTGCACCCGGTTGAACTGCACGCGCAGGTTGGCGATGCCGGTGCGCGCGCGCTCGCGCGCCTCGAGCTCGAGAAGGAAGGCGTCGCAGTTCTGGCCGATGGCGCGCAGTTCGTCCAGATCGGCGTCGCAACCGGCGGCGATCACGCCGCCGTCGCGCAGCAGCGCCGCGGGCTCTTCGGCGATCGTGCGCGCGAGCAGTGCCTCGACTTCGGGCGGCGGCTCGAGTGCGCGCGCCTGCTCGGCCAGCAGCGGCGCGCCGCCCGGCAGCGCGCCACGCAGTGCGGGCAGCTCGGCCAGCGTCGCGCGCAGTCCGGCCAGCTCGCGCGGGCGCACTTGGCGCAGCGCGATGCGCGCCGTGATGCGCTCGACATCGGCGACGTGGCGCAGCGCGTCGCGCAGCGCATCGAAGCCGTTGCCGATCAGCGCCTCGATCGCGGCGTGGCGCGCCGCGGCGACGTCGCGCTCGCGCAGCGGCCGCGTCAGCCACAGGCGCAGCGCGCGGCTGCCCATGCCGCTGCGGCAGGTGTCGATGAGCGACAGCAGCGTCGGCGACTCCTCGCCGCGCAGCGTGCGCGTCAGCTCCAGGTTGCGGTGCGTCGTCGGCGGCAGTTCGAGCAGCTCGCTGGCGCGCTCGACGGCGAGCGTGTCGACGTGGCCGAGCGCCGTGCCCTGCGTGTGCTCGGCGTAGGCGAGCAGCGCGGCGGCGGCGGCATGCGCGGCCGGCAGCGCGTCGGCGTTGTAGCCGGCAAGGCTGGCGACGCGCAGTTGCGCGCACAGCTTGCGCACGCCGAGCGCGGCGTCGAACTGCCACGCCGGGCGCAGCGTCAGCGCGGCGCCGCACTGGCGCACGGCGGCGGGCAGCGCATCGCTGCTCTCGACCAGGATCTCGGCCGGCGCGAGCCGCGCCAGCCAGCCGGCGAGCTCGGCCTCGCCGCATTCGCTGATGCCGAGCTCGGCGCTCGCGATGCCCAGCCATGCGAGGCCCCACGTCGCGCGCTGTGCTTTCAGCGCCAGCAGCCGCGTGTCGCTGCGCTCGTCGAGCAGCTCGGCGTCGGTCACGGTGCCGGGCGTCACGACGCGCACCACCTTGCGCTCGACCGGCCCTTTGGCCGCGCCCACTTCGCCGACCTGCTCGCAGATCGCGACGGCGACGCCCTGCCTGACGAGCCGACCGAGATAAGTCTCGACGGCATGCACCGGCACGCCGGCCATCACGACGGGCTGTCCGGCGCTCTGGCCGCGCGTCGTCAGCGTGATGTCGAGCAACTGGTTGGCGCGCCGCGCGTCGTCGAAGAACAGCTCGTAGAAGTCGCCCATCCGGTAGAAGACGAGCGTGTCAGGGTGCTCGGCCTTGATGCGCAGGTACTGCGCCATCATGGGCGTGTGGGCGCTGAAGTCCGGGGCGGCCGCGGTCATGTCGGCGTGGGGTGCATGAGGGGCGGAGAGGTCGGCATCGGCAGGGCGGGGGCGCTGCCCGGTGCAGGAGCGGCCGCCGCGCCGCATATCGTAGGCGATGCGCCGGGCCGGGGCCGGCGCGGGCGCTACGCCGGGTCGGTCGCGAGGCAGGGCGCGGCGTGCGCCGCCGCCGGGCGTGCCGCCGCCGCGTTCTCGCAGTGCCGCGGCGCCCAGGCGACGAAGGCCCAGCGCATCGGCTCGCCGCCGCGCAGTGCGCGCACCGGGTCGGCGTCGTACCAGGCGCGCAGGCGGGTACGCGCCCGCGCTTCGAGCGGACCGACGACGGCCGCGACGCGGCGCTCGAGGTCGTCGAAGTCCGCGCAACCGGCCCAGCGGCCGGGCGTCTCGATCCAGTCGACGCGCGGATGGACGCCGCGGCGCTGCAGCAGGCCGAGCAGCAGCAGCGGATCGGGCGATCGCGGCGCCTCGACTTCGAGCACCCGCTCGAGATCGGGGCCGAGGCGGCTGGCGGCGGCGGGCGTCGTCAGGTAGACGCGCAGGCGCGCATGCCGGTCGAGTTTCTCGAGCGCGGCGTCGAGATCGTCGACGGCGGTGGAGCGCGACGCGATCGCGATGTCGCACACCGGCAGGTCGCGCCAGTCGTCCTCCCAGGCGCGGTGGACCGTCGTGACGTTGGCGATGCCTTGCTCGCGTGCCGCCGCATGCAGCTCGTCGAGCATGCGCGCGCTGTAGTCGAGCGCGACGACGCGGTCGAGCCGGCGCGCCAGCGGCAGCGCCAGCGTGCCCGGGCCGCTGCCGACGTCGAGCAGCGTGCGGGCGCCGGCGAGGGCCATGCGCGCGATGAAGTCCTCGGCATAGCGGCTGCGGCGCCGGTTGCGGCCGAAGTCGGCGGCGCGCGCGTCCCAGGCGCTGGCGGGTCGTGCGCCGCCTCGGTAGCGGCGCAACTGCTCGCGATGCAGCGCCGCGAAGTCGATGTCGTCCAGATTCACGCCATCACCGGACCGGGACGCCGGCGTCGGCGCGTGGGCACGCTGCCAGCGTACCCTCCAGCCAGGCGGTCACTTCGTCGATGCGCGCCGGCAGCAGGCGGGCGCCGCCGCTGAAGCGCTGCCAGGCGTCGACGCGGCTCGCCGCCACCGCGGTGAGCAACGGGATGCCGCTGGCCATCACGTCGAGCAGTTCGGCGACGAAGCCCTTGCCTTCGGCCTCCAGGCTGCCGAAGCGGTTGCAGACGACGAGGTCCGGCGACTGCTCCAGCGCAGTCTTCAGAACCCGGCTTGCGCTGGCGAAGCCCTGCGTGTCGGCGCGGCACGAGCCGCCGCTGGCCGGCAGAGAAACCAGGTATTCGTCGCGCGTCTCGATGTCGACGAGCACCATGTCGCCGGCGCAACCCGCCGTCGCACCGCGATGCATCATCAACAGGCCGCGCACGCGCCGCCCGGCGCGCCGCTGCTGCACGACGATCTCGGCGAGCATGGCGTCGACGTCGACCGTACCGTCGACGATCACGGCGGCGGCAGGCAATTCGTCGGCGATGGCGCAGTCGCGCGGATCCATCATGGAGCTTCTTGCCGGCAGACGACCGGCATGCTGCATCGAATATATCGACGCCGGCCCGCGGCCGGCTTGATCCGCCTCAAGGCGCCGGGCCGTTGCCGTGGACGGGAGCGGGGCGCTTCAGCCGGCGCCGCCCTTGCGCACGCGCACGGCCTTCCTCGCGGCGGGCTCCGGGGCGGCTGCGGTGATGAAGACGTCGGTCGCCGTCGGTGCGGCGGGCGCCGGGTGCGCGGCCGGCGCGGCCTCGTCGATCACGCGCGTGTAGTGCGCGAGGATCTGCACCAGCTGACCGTAGATCTTCGGGTTGCCGGCGACGACTTCGCGCTGGTAGAGGTAGTCGGCCTCGCCGGTGAAGTTGCCGATCAGGCCGCCGGCCTCGGTGATGATGAGCGAGCCGGCCGCGATGTCCCAGGGGCTGAGGCCGGTCTCGAAGAAGCCGTCGTACCAGCCGGCGGCGACGTAGCACAGATCGAGCGCGGCGGCGCCGGGGCGGCGCAGGCCGGCGCACTGCTGCATCACGTCTTCGAACATCTTGACGTAGCGCTTGAAGTTGTCGCCCTTGCGGAACGGAAAACCGGTGCCGATCAGCGACTCGGCCAGCCGCGTGCGCTTGGACACGCGCAGCCGGCGGTCGTTGCGGAAGGCGCCGCGACCCTTGGACGCATAGAACAGATCGTCGCGCGACGGGTCGTAGACGACGGCCTGCTGCACCTGGCCCTTGAACGCCAGCGCGATCGACACGGCATAGACCGGGAAGCCGTGGATGAAGTTCGTCGTGCCGTCGAGCGGGTCGATGATCCAGACGTATTCGCTGTCACGTGCGCCGTGCGTGCGGCCCGATTCCTCGGCCAGGATGCCGTGGCCCGGGTAGGCGCCGAGCAGCGTCTCGATGATGGCCTGCTCGGCCGCCTGGTCGACCTCGGTGACGAAATCGTTGGGCGACTTGGTGTTGACCTTGAGCAGGTCGACGTCGAGCGACGCGCGATTGATGATCGTCGCGGCGGTGCGTGCCGCCTTGATGGCGACGTTGAGCATCGGGTGCAGCGCTTGCGACATGGGAGGCGGCTCGAAAAGGGAGGGGCGGGCGGTGCGCGACGAGCGGTGCCGTCGCGGAAGGCCGTAATTTTACCCGGCGTGCCGGACCCCAAGGACAATCGCAAGCACGCCTGCAGCCTGCAGCCATGCCACGAAAGACGACATGCCGTCCGCCGACCCGACCCGCTTCGTGCTGATGCACACCAGCCACGCCGGCAACGTCGGCGCGGCGGCGCGCGCGATGAAGGTGATGGGGTTTCGCGACCTCGTGCTGGTCGCGCCGCGCCACGCCGACGTGCTCGGCCGCGACGAGGCGCGAGCGATGGCCAGCGGCGCGACCGACCTGCTCGACGCGGCGCGCGTCGTGCCGACGCTGGCCGACGCGCTCGACGGCGTCACCTTCGCCTGTGCGACGGCGATGACGCCGCGCGACTTCGGGCCGCCGACGCAGGCGCCGCGCGAGCTGTTCGCGGCGCTGGCGCCGGCCGGGCGGCGCGTCGCCTTCGTGTTCGGCGGCGAGCGCTTCGGCATGAGCAACGACGACGTCTACCGCTGTCACGCCGTGCTCAGCATCCCGACGCACCCGGACTATGGTTCGCTCAACCTCGCGCAGGCGGTGCAGCTGGTCGCCTACGACTGGCGCCAGGCGCTGGGCGGCTACGCGGTCGAGCCGCGCGTCGCCGACGCGGCGCTGGCCGACGCGCGGGCGGTGCAGGGCCTGCTCGCGCACTGGCGCGACGCGCTGGTGCGCGTCGGCTTCCTCGACCCGGCGGCGCCGAAGAAGCTGCTGCCGCGCCTGAACCAGCTCGCCAACCGCGCCGACCTGACGGTCGAGGAGGTGCAGATCCTGCGCGGCATCGCGCGAGCAATGCAGGCGCTGCGACCCGGCCGGGAGTGAGGACGCGAAGCCGCGTCTACACTGAAGCATCGCACCCGCGTGACGCGCCTACCGCCCATGTTCGACCGCCTCCGAGAAGACATCGCCTGCATCCGCGAGCGCGACCCCGCGGCACGTTCGTCGTGGGAAGTGCTGACCTGCTACCCGGGCCTGCACGCGCTGGTGGTGCACCGCTGGGCGCATGCCTGCTGGCGTGCCGGCTTCAAGTGGCTGGGCCGCTTCGTCTCGCAGTTCGGACGCTGGTTCACCGGCATCGAGATCCACCCCGGCGCGACGATCGGCCGGCGCGTCTTCATCGACCACGGCATGGGCGTCGTGATCGGCGAGACGGCCGAGGTCGGCGACGACTGCACCATCTACCAGGGCGTGACGCTCGGCGGCACGTCGCTGACCAAGGGCGCGAAGCGGCATCCGACGCTCGGCAAGGGCGTGATCGTGTCGGCCGGCGCCAAGGTGCTGGGCGGCTTCACCATCGGCGACGGCGCGCGCGTCGGCTCCAACGCCGTGCTGCTGCAAGCGGTGCCGCCGGGCGCAACGGCGGTCGGCATCCCGGCGCGCATCGTGCAGAAGTCGGCCGACGCGGCGCGCGAGTACGCCGCGGCCAAGATGGGCTTCTCGGCCTACGGTGTGACGCAGGGCGACGACCCCGTCGCGCAGGCGATGAAGGGGCTGATCGACAACGCCGCCGGCCACGAACACCAGATCGCGCTGATCTGGCAGGCGATCGAGAAGCTGTCGCAGGGCCGGCCCGGCGGCACCGTGCCGAGCGACGCGCAGACGACGCAAGACTTCGCCGCCGCGAAGCTGAACCAGCTCGTCCGGTAGGCGGGCCGCGCGGCGCGCGCCGCGCCGACTTGGGCCGGAACGCGGCGCAGACGGCGTCGTCGGTCTCGATGTAGGGGCCGCCGATCAGGTCGATGCAGTAGGGCACGGCGGCGAAGATGCCGGGCACCGGCGGCTCGGTCGTCTTCAAGCCCTCGAGCGTCTCGGCGATCGATTTCGGCTGGCCCGGCAGGTTGACGATCAGCGCCTTGCCGCGGACCACGGCGACCTGTCGCGACAGGATCGCCGTCGGCACGAAGCGCAGGCTGATCTGGCGCATCTGCTCGCCGAAGCCGGGCATCGTCTTGGTCGCGACGGCGAGCGTCGCCTCGGGCGTCACGTCGCGCGGCGCGGGGCCGGTGCCGCCAGTCGTCAGCACCAAGTCGCAGTGCGCCGTGTCGACGAGCTCGATCAGTGCAGCCGAGATCGTCGCCTGATCGTCGGGGACCAGGCGCTCCTCGAACGCGATGGGGTTGCGCACGGCTCGCGCCAGCCACTCGCGCAGGCTCGGGATGCCCTGGTCGGCATAGGCGCCGCTGGAGGCGCGGTCGCTGGCCGACAGCAGGCCGATGCGCACGGGGTCGTAGTCACTCATGGTGGTCGCGGATGAACTGAAACAGTTCGCGAAAGGCGCGGCCCTTGCGCGGTGCCGCGCCGGGCGGGCCGGTGTCTGCGGCTTCCTTGCGCGCGGCGCGGATCAGGCTGCGCAGCTGCTGCAGGTCGGTGTCGGGGTGGCGGGTTGTCCACGCGGTCAGCGCAGCGTCGCCGGCGATCAGTTCGCTGCGCCAGTGCTCGGCCTCGTGCAGCGCCAGCGCGTCGCGCGCGCGGCCGAGCTTCGAAGCGGCCACCGCCTCGCGGATCGGCTCGGAATCGGCGTGGCGCATCAGCTTGCCGATGTACTGCATCTGGCGCCGCCGCCCCTCGTGCGAGCGCGTGCGCTGGAACTCGCGCACCGCGTCGAGCAGCGGCTCGGGCAGCGCCAGCGCGGCGAGGCGGTCGTCGCTGATCTCGACCAACTCTTCGCCGAGCGACTGCAACTCGTGCATCTCCTTCTTGAGCTGCGTCTTGCTCGGGCGCGTCGCGGCCGGGGTTTCGTCGTTGTCGTCGGGGCGGTGGGGGTGCGGAGTGCGCATGCAGCCGGGCAGCTTCGAGAGTGCTGGTTATCATAGTCCGGCCCCAGCGACGGGGCGCCCTGCGAGCCGCGATGCCCTCTTCCACAACTGCCGCCGACCGTGATGCCGAAGGTTTCGCCTGGCGGCGCGACCGCTTCCAGCAGATCGTCGACGACGCGCTCGACGTTGCGCGTCGTCTCGGCGCGAGCGATGCCGCCGCGGAAGTCTCCGAGGGCGTCGGCCTGTCGGTTTCGGTGCGCAAGGGTGCGATCGAGAACGTCGAGCGCAACCGCGACAAGTCGCTCGGCGTCTCGGTCTACATCGGCCAGCGTCGCGGCAATGCCAACACCTCCGACTTCTCGCGCGCCGCGCTCGAGCAAACGGTGCGCGCGGCTTACGACATCGCACGCTTCACCGCCGAGGACCCGGCCGCCGGCCTGCCCGATGCGCAGGATCTCGCCGGTCCCGACGCCGTGCAGCGCGACCTCGACCTGTTGCATCCGTGGGCGATCGATGCAGCGGGCGCCGCCGCGATCGCGCAGCGTTGCGAGGCGGCGGCGCGCGGCGTCGACCGGCGCATCACGAACTCGGAAGGGGCCGGCGTCTCGGCGCAGCAGTCGCACTTCTGGGCCGGCAACACGCGCGGCTTTCGCGGCGGCTATGCGAGCTCGCGCCATTCGCTGTCGGTCGCGCCGATCGCCGGCCGCGGCGCGCAGATGCAGCGCGACGCCTGGTACTCGTCGATGCGCGATCCGGCCGATCTCGCCGCACCCGAGGCCGTCGGCCGCTACGCTGCCGAGCGCGCGCTGTCGCGGCTGCATTCACGCAAGATCGCGACCTGCGAAGTGCCGGTGCTGTTCGAGTCGACGCTCGCTGCCGGGCTGCTCGGCGCCTACGTGCAGGCGACCAGCGGCGGCGCGCTGTACCGCAAGTCGTCGTTTCTGATCGACAGCCTGGGCCAGCCCGCGATGAGTGGGCACCTCGACGTGAGCGAGGATCCGCACGTCGCCAAGGGAAAGGGCAGCGCGCCGTTCGACGACGAAGGCGTCGTCACCCGCCCGCGCGACGTGGTGCGCGGCGGCGTCGTGCAGGGTTACTTTTTGTCGAGCTATTCGGCGCGCAAGTTGGGCCTGCGCACGACGGGCCACGCCGGCGGTTCGCAGAACCTGACATGGACGAGCCGGCTGACGCGGCCGGGCGACGACCTCGACGCCATGCTGCGCAAGCTGCATCGCGGGCTGTTCGTGATCGAGCTGATGGGCCAGGGCGTCAACTACGTGACGGGCGACTACTCGCGCGGCGCCGCCGGCTTCTGGGTCGAGGGCGGGCGCATCGTGCACCCGGTGCATGAGGTGACGATCGCCGGCAACCTCAAGCAGATGCTGCAGCAGATCGTCGCGATCGGCGCCGACGCCTACACGGCGGGCAGCAAGACCGTCGGCTCGGTGCTCGTCGAGCGCATGAAGATCGCCGGGAGGTGACAGCACCCCGCTCGCCGGGTACGGCGAGCGACCCTCCGAGAGGGTCGGGCCCGGCTTGGGACGGCCAGGCGCGGCGGCCCGCGACCCGGCGCGGCCTCACGACTGCAACTGGACCGCGGCGCGGTAGAGCTTCGTGCTGCGTGCGCCGCTGCGGCAGAACACGAGCACGGGTTTGGGCAGCGTCTGCAGCAGTTCGGCGAAGCGCGCCACTTCCTCGGGCGTCTGCAGCATCGGGTGCACCGGCAGCCAGGCGTACTGCAGCCCCGCTTCGCGCGCCGCCTCTTCCAGCACCGCGCTGGTCGGCTGTTCGGGCCCGGCCTCGTAGTCGGGGCGGTTGTTGATGACGCTCTTGAAGCCGGCCTCGACGGCGGCCTGCATCGACTCGGGATGGAGTTGCGGCGCGACGCAGACGTCGGGGCTCAGCGGATTCAGCGGGATCGAATGCATGGGGGCGGTCCTTGTTACTGCGACAGGCGCTGCTTGACCGCGGCCGACACGGCGCCCATGTCGGCGCGTCCGGCGAGGCGCGGCTTCACCGCAGCCATCACCTTGCCCATGTCGCCCGGACCGCTTGCTCCCAGTTCGGCGACGACCGCCGCCACCTCGGCAGCGATCTCGTCGGCCGACAGGCGCTGCGGCAGATAGGGTTCAAGCACCTTCAGCTCAGCCGTCTCCTTGTCGACCAGGTCGGTGCGGCCGGCGGCGGCGAACTGGGAGATCGAGTCCTTGCGCTGCTTGATCGTCTTGTCGACGATGGCGATGACAGCGGCGTCGTCGAGCACGATGCGCTCGTCGACCTCACGCTGCTTGATCGCCGCCAGCAGCAGGCGGATCGTCGACAGGCGCGGCGCGTCTTTCGCGCGCATCGCGTCCTTCATGTCTTCGGTGATGCGGTCCTTGAGGCTCATCGTCGCGGCTTCCTGCGCCCGGGGGATCTCGAAAACGGCGAAGCCCGCGTGGCGTGCCAGCGCGGGCTTCGCGGGCGCGCTCGTCGCGCGGGGATCAGTACAGCTTCTTGGGCAGCTGCATGCTGCGCACGCGCTTGAAGTGGCGCTTCACGGCAGCCGCCTTCTTGCGCTTGCGCTCGGAGGTGGGCTTCTCGTAGAACTCGCGCGCCCGCAGCTCGGTCAGCAGCCCGAGCTTTTCGATCGTGCGCTTGAAGCGGCGCAGCGCAACGTCGAATGGTTCGTTTTCCTTGACGCGAATCGTAGTCATCGGGCGAGCGTTTCCTGGGTTGGGTTTGCGTATAGCAGCCGGCCTGCCGGCGCGGCAAAGGCAAGCATTGTAGCTGCAAACACAGCCGGCCCTGGCTGCCAAGGGAGGCCCGCGGTTCAGGCCGCTGCCAGCGCGCGGGCGCACGCGGCGGCGCTGGCCCAGGCCCACTGGAAGTTGTAGCCGCCGAGCCAGCCCGTCACGTCGACCACTTCGCCGATGAAGTACAGGCCGGGGAAGCGGCGGCTTTCCATCGTCTGCGAACTCAACTCGCGCGTGTCGACGCCGCCGGCCGTCACCTCGGCCTTGCGCCAGCCTTCGCTGCCGTCGGGCGCGAGCGCCCAGCGCTGCAGCGTGGTGGCGATGCGGCGCAGCTCGCGGTCGGGCACGTCGGGCAGCGCGCGCTGCGCCAGCACCGGCTCGTCGCGCAGCCAGGCCTGGCCCAGGCGCGCCGGCAGCAGCGCGGCGAGGGCGTTGTCGAGCTGGCGGCGCGAGCCGCGCTTGGCGTCGAGCAGCGCGGCGGCGGCATCCCGGCCGGGCAGCAGGTCGATCTGCAGCGTGTCGCCGGGGCGCCAGTAGAGCGAGATCTGCAGGATCGCCGGCCCGCTCAGCCCGCGATGGGTGAACAACAGGTCCTCGACAAAGGCGCCGTCGCGGCAGGCGACGCCGGCTTCAACGGACAGCCCGGCCAGCGCGGTATAGGGCGCCCAGTCGGCGGCGCGGAACGTCAGCGGCACCAATGCCGGCCGCGGCTCGACGATGGCGTGGCCGAACTGGCGTGCCAGGCGATAGCCGAAATCGGACGCGCCGATCTTCGGGATCGACAGCCCGCCGGTCGCGACGACGACGCTTGCCGCGCGCACCGGCCCGTGCGCGGTGTCGAGCTCGAAGCCGGCGGCCTCGCGGCGCACGGCGTGCACGGCGCACGGCTGCCAGTGCTTCACGCCGCCCGCCGCGCATTCGGCCAGCAGCATGTCGATGATGCGTTCGCTCGAGTCGTCGCAGAAGAGCTGGCCGCGGTGCTTCTCGTGCCAGGCGATGCGGTGGCGCGCGAGCAGCGCGATGAAGTCCTGCGGCGTGTAGCGCGCCAGCGCCGAGCGGCAGTAGTGCGGGTTCTCGGAGACGAAGTTGGCCGGCCCGGCGTCGCGGTTGGTGAAGTTGCAGCGTCCGCCGCCCGAAATGCGGATCTTCTCGGCCACCTTCGCGGCGTGGTCGACGACGAGCACGCGCCGCCCGGCCTGGCCAGCCATCGCGGCGCACATCAGTCCGGCAGCGCCGGCGCCGACGACGACGACGTCGAAGCTGTGCATCGGCGCCGATTATCGGCGCGGGCGCTTCAGCCGCTCCCGCGGTGCGCCGCCGAGCGCCAGCGCGCGGCAGAGCGTTTCGACCTGCTGCAGCAGCGGCGCGGGAGCCGGCGTCGCGCCGCTGACGACGGACTGGATGTACACCGCCGTCGTCGCAGCATCGGTCTCGCGTGGCAGCACGGGCAGCTCGGCGAGCACGCCTTCGCGCGCCGGCACCGACAGCTCGGCGCACAGCTCGCCGTGCAGGAAGGCGTCGACGCGCGGCTGGCGCCGCGGGTCGGCGAACGGCTCGCCCTCGGTGCCGCGCAACAGCATCGCGTCGGCGCGCGTGTCGCGCACGTAGTCGGCGAGCAGTGCGGCGTACTCCGGGTGCGTGTGATTGACGACGCGCAGCGCCGGCGCATCGGCGTAGGGGTTGAGCAGCTTGGCGACGGTGTGGCCCGAGTTGCGCAGCCCGACGACCCAGCGCACGTCGAGCAGCCGCGCCAGCGGCGGGCACAGCGCGTCGATGCGCACGAAGGCCGGCTCGTGGCGCGCCCAGGCGGTCTCGATTTCGGCGGCATCGCGCGCGAGCGGCAGGCCGAGGTCGTGGAATACGTCGGCCGTCGTGACGCGCACCGGGTCGTGCGCCGCGCCGTGCACGAGGACCGGCACGCCTTCCTGTGCCAGCAGCAGCGCGAGCAGCGGCGTCAGGTTGGGCAGCCGGCGCGCGCCGTTGTACGACGGCAGCAGCACGAACGGGCGCGTGCAGCGCAGCTCGATGCAGCGTTCGCTCGCCGCGTCGACGAAGCCCTTCAGCTCGTCGACCGACTCGCCCTTGATGCGCATCGCCAGCGCGAACGCGCCGGTCTCGAGATCGGTGACGCGACCGTCGAGCAGCTGCGACATCAGGTCGTGGGCCTGCGCACGCGTCAGCGATCGCGCGCCGTCCTTGCCGCGGCCGATCTCCTTGAGGTACTGCGCGATGCTCATTGTCTTCGATTGATGCTGCGCGGAGTTTCGCAAGAAGCAGGCCCGCACGCCCGAGTATCAGGCCGCGACGGCGTGGCGCTGCGCGAGGCGTCGCAGCTCGGGGACGCAGCTGCCGCACTGGGTGCCGCAGCGCAGGCGGCGCTGCAGTTGCGCGAGGCGCACGTCGGCGTCGCCGTCGCAGCGCGCCAGCTCGGCGTCGATCTCGGGCTCGGCGACGCCGATGCACGAACACACCTCGCGGCCGCGCGGCCGCACTGCGAGCGGCGCCTTGGCGCCCGGCGAGAGCAGCCGCCGGCCGTAGCGCTGCGCCGGCTGGCCGCCCTGCAGCAGGGTCTTGATCCACGATTCGGCGCTGGTGTCGCCGGCGAGCAGGAAGGCGTCGAGCCGCGCCGTGTCGCCGGCGCCGGCCAGCCGCATGCTGCGGCGCTGGCCGCGCCGGCGGTCGGCATAGCGCAGCACGTCGGCGCCGGCCAGGCTCAGCAGCGCCTCGATCTGCGCGAGGAGCGCCTCGGGCGCGGCCTCGTGCGCCGCGGCGCGGAACAGCACGCCGTCGCGTTCGCGGCCGAACGGCACGCAGCTCGCATAGGCGAACGACGCCATCAGCGGCTTGAGCGCTTCGCGCGCCGCCAGCGCTGCCGATGCCGGCAGCCACGCGGCGCCGAGCAGCCGCCACGGCAGCTCGGCCTTCACCAGCTTGACTGCGGCGTGCTTGAGCTCGGGCTGCTTCGATTGCGGGCACAGCGCCGGCGACGTGAGCGCATTGACGCCCGTGCTGCGCGTGCCGCTGCTGCTGTGCCCCGAGACGAACTCTTCGCCCCAGTGCATCGCGACGAAGGCCTGGTTCGGTGCCTGCCGCGCGCTGGCGCGCGCCGGCAGCACGATGGTGGCGCGCCGCGACGTGACGTGTACCAGTTCGCCTTCGGCGAGCCCCTGACGCGCGAGATCGCGCGGATGCAGCTCGATCGCCGGCTCCGGCTCGTGACCGAACAGCCGGCCGAGCGTGCCGCTGCGGCTCATGCCGTGCCACTGGTCGCGCAGCCGGCCTGTGTTCAGCGCGTACGGGTAGCGTGCGTCGCGTGCCTCGGCGGGTGGCCGGAACGCCACGTCGGCGAAGCGCGCGCGGCCGTCGGCGGTCGGGAACACGCCGTCTTCGTACAACCGGGCGCGGCCTGCGCTCGCGCCCCGGGGGAAAGGCCACTGCTGCGGCGCGCGTTCGAGCGTCGCGTAGTCGAGGCCCGTGATGTCGAGGTCGCGGCCGCGCGTCGATTCGCGGTGCTCGTTCCATACCGACTCGGCGTCGGCATAGCGGAACAATGTCGGCGCGCCGGGGCGCAGACGGGCCTCGAGGCGCTGCGCGAAATCGACGCCGATCGCCCAGTCGGCGCGCGCCTCGCCCGGCGCCGCGACGGCCGGGCGCACGCGGCTGATGCGGCGCTCGCTGTTGGTCACGGTGCCGTCCTTCTCGCCCCAGCTCGACGCCGGCAGCAGCAGGTCGGCGAACGCGCAGGTGGCCGTTGTAGCAAAGGCTTCCTGCACGACGACGAACTCGGCTCGCTCGAGCGCGCGGCGCACCGTCGCCTGGTCGGGCAGCGACTGCGCCGGGTTGGTGCAAGCGATCCACAGGGCCTTGATCTCGCCGTCAGCCGCAGCCTGGAACATCTCGACGGCCGTCCTGCCCGGCGCCGCCGGCACGTCGGCCACACCCCACAGCCGGGCCACTTCGGCGCGATGTTGCGCGTTCGCCAGGTCGCGGTGCGCCGACAGCAGGTTTGCGAGGCCGCCGACTTCGCGCCCGCCCATCGCGTTGGGCTGACCGGTGAGCGAAAACGGGCCGGCGCCCGGCTTGCCGATCTGGCCGGTGGCGAGGTGCAGGTTGATCAGCGCCGCGTTCTTGGCCGTGCCGTTCGAGCTCTGGTTCAGCCCCTGGCAATACAGCGACAGTGTCGCGCTGCCGGGCTGTGCGAACCAGCGCGCGGCCTGCACCAGCGCCGCCTCGTCGATGCCGCACAGTGCGGCGGCGTCTTTCGGAGTGCAGTCGCGAACGCGCGCCTTCAGCGCGTCGAAGCCCGTCGTGTGCGCGGCGATGTACGCCGTGTCGACGAGGCCGTCCCACAGCATGACGTGGAGCATCGCGTGGAACAGCGCGACGTCGCTGCCGGGTTCGATCTGCAGGTGCAGGTCGGCCATCTCGGCGGTCTCGGTGCGGCGCGGATCGACGACGACGATCTTCATCGCCGGCCGGGCGCGGCGTGCGTCTTCGAGACGGCGCATCAGGACCGGATGCGCGCACGCCGGGTTCGAGCCGGCGATGAAGACGCAGTCGGCGTGGTTCAGGTCGTCGTAGCAGGCCGGCGGCGCGTCGGCGCCGAGCGTCGCCTTGTAGCCGGCGACGGCGCTGCTCATGCACAGCCGCGAGTTGGTGTCGATGTTGTTGGTGCCGAGCAGCCCCTTGGCGAGCTTGTTGAAGACGTAGTAGTCCTCCGTCAGCAACTGGCCCGAGACGTAGAGGCCGACGGCGTCGGGGCCATGGCGCTCGATCGCGCGCGCGAAACGCTCGGCGGCGTCGTCGAGCGCTGCGTCCCAGCCGACGCGTTCGAGAGCGCCGCCTCGCACAACGCGGCGCTGTGGGTGCAGCAGCCGCGCCTGCAGCGTGATCGGCGCGGCGGCGGTGAGATGCAGTGTGCTGCCCTTGCTGCACAGCCGCCCGAAGTTGGCCGGGTGCTCCGGATCGCCGCGCACGCCGGTGATCTGCGCGCCGTCGCTCTCGATGACGACACCGCAGCCGACGCCGCAGTAGGGGCAGGTGGATCTCGTCTCGGTCACGTCGCTCAGACAACCGCGTTCGCGTCGTCGATCGCCAACGTCGCCAGCTCGTCGGCGTCGAGCGAGACGATGCCGTCGTCGCCGACGCGCACCGTGAAGCGCTGCGCGCAGCCGACGTCGGGTGCCCTGGCGCATCCGTCGTCCAGACCGATCGTCCAGTTGTGCAGCGGGCAGGCGACGCTGTCGCCGAACACGATGCCCTGCGACAGCGGCCCGCCCTGGTGCGGGCAGCGGTCGATCAGCGCGAAGACGCGGCCTTCGGCGTTGCGGAACACGGCGACGTCGCCGCCGTGCGGCCGCGCGACGCGGCGCGCGCCGAGCAGCGGGATGTCGTCGACGCGGCAGATCGGTTTCCAGTCCTTCATCACAGCGCTCCCACCGGCGTGAATTGCCGCTCGTCGACGCCGGCCTTGCCGAAATCGAACCAGGGGTCGGGCTCGCCGTCGAGGCTGAACTGCAGCCGCTCCCACAGCGCCTTGCGCCCGGCCGCGTCGTCGAGGACCTTCGCCTTGACGTGGTCGAGCCCGACGCGCGCGACCCAGTGGCAGGTGCGCTCGAGATACCAGCCTTCCTCGCGGTAGAGCTGCAGGAAAGCGCCGGCGTATTCGAGCACCTCGGCGGCGGTCTTGAGCTTGACGAGGAACTGCGCGACCTCCGTCTTGATGCCGCCGTTGCCGGCGACGTAGATCTCCCAGCCCGAGTCGACGCCGATCACGCCGACGTCCTTGATGCCGGCTTCGGCGCAGTTGCGCGGGCACCCGCTGACGGCGAGCTTGACCTTGTGCGGCGCGTACATGCGCCACAGCGCGCGCTCGAGGTCCTTGCCCATGCGCGTCGAGTCCTGCGTGCCGAAGCGGCACCACTCGCTGCCGACGCAGGTCTTCACGGTGCGCAGCGCTTTCGCGTAGGCGTGGCCGCTGGGCATGCCGATGTCCTTCCAGACGCCGGGCAGGTCTTCCTTCTTCACGCCGAGCAGGTCGATACGCTGGCCGCCCGTGACCTTGACGGTCGGAATCCCGTACTTGTCGACCACATCGGCGATGCGCCGCAGTTCGTCGGCCGTCGTCTCGCCGCCCCACATGCGCGGCACGACGGAGTAGGTGCCGTCCTTCTGGATGTTGGCGTGGCTGCGCTCGTTGACGAAGCGGCTCTGCGGGTCGTCCTGCGCCTGCTTCGGCCAGGTGCTGATCAGGTAGTAGTTGACGGCCGGCCGGCACGAGGCGCAGCCGTTGGGCGTGCGCCATTCCATGAAGCGGTACACGCCGTCGATCGTCAACAGGTGGTGCTCGCGGATCGCGTCGCGCACGTCCTGGTGGCTGTGGTCGGTGCAGCCGCATATCGCCTTCTTCGTCGGCGGCTTCGAGTAGTCGCCGCCGGCGGTGGCCATCAGCAGTTGCTCGACCAGCCCGGTGCACGAGCCGCACGACGCGCTCGCCTTGGTGTGCCTGCGCACCTCTTCGAGCGTGAACAGGCCCTTGTCCTTGATCGCCTTGCAGATCGCGCCCTTGGTGACGCCGTTGCAGCCGCAGACCTCGTCGGTCGGCGCCATCGCGGCGGCCTTGCTGTGGCCTTCGTGGCCGGCGTCGCCGATGTTCGATTCGCCGAACATCAGGCGGTCGCGGATGTCGGCGATGCGGCGGCCCTCGCGCAGCAGCTTGAAGTACCACGAACCGTCGACGGTGTCGCCGTAGAGGCAGGCGCCGACGAGCCTGTCGTCCTTGAGCACGAGCTTCTTGTAGACGCCGCCGGCTGGATCGCTCATCACGATCTCGTCGCAGTCGTCACCGCCCATGAAGTTGCCGGCCGAGAACAGGTCGATGCCCGTGACCTTGAGCTTGGTCGAGAGCGCCGAGCCGGTGTAGCGTCCGATGCCGAACTGCGCCAGGTGCGTGGCGCAGACACGGCCCTGCTCGAACAGCGGCGCGACCAGGCCGTAGGCGACGCCGCGGTGCGCGGCGCACTCGCCGACCGAGTAGACGCGCGGGTCGGTCACGGTCTGCATCGTGTCGCTGACGACGATGCCGCGGTCGACGTGCAGGCCGATCTTCTGCGCCAGCTCGGTGTTGGGCCGGATGCCGGCGGCCATCACGACCAGCTCGGCCGGCGTCTGGCTGCCGTCCTTGAACCGCACCGCCTCGACGCGGCCGTCGGCGCCGCCCTGCAGCGCCTCGGTCTGCGCACCGATCAGGAACTTGAGGCCGCGCTTCTCCAGCGACTCGCGCAGCAGGGTCGCGGCGGCGTCGTCGAGCTGGCGCTCCATCAGCCACGGCATGAGGTGCACGACGGTCACGTCCATGCCGCGCAGCATCAGGCCGTTGGCGGCTTCGAGGCCGAGCAGGCCGCCGCCGATCACGACGGCGTGGCGGTACTTCGCCGCCGCGTCGATCATCGCCTCGGTGTCGGCGATGTCGCGGTAGGCGACGACGCCGGCGAGGTCGGTGCCGGGCACAGGCGGGATGAAGGGCTTGGAGCCGGTCGCCAGCAGCAGGCGGTCGTACTCGGCCTCTGTGCCGTCGTCGGCGCGTACGACGCGGCGCTTGCGATCGATCTCGACCACGGTGCGGCCCAGGTGCAGCGTGATGCCGTGCTCGACGTACCAGGTGAGCGGGTTGAGGACGATCTCGTCGAGCGTCTGCTCGCCGGCGAGCACCGGGCTGAGCAGGATGCGGTTGTAGTTGGGGTGCGGCTCGGCGCCGAACACGGTGATCTCGTACAGATCGGGTGCGATCTTGAGCAGCTCTTCGAGCGTGCGCACGCCGGCCATGCCGTTGCCGACCATCACCAGCTTCATCTTCTTCATGACTTCGACTCCACGGGGCGTTCAAAAGCAAGAGGGGTGCCAGTCGGCGCGTGGGGCAAGGGCGAGAATCGACCGATGAGCGTCGCACGGCCGCTCCGAAGGCGCTCGCTCCCCCTCGGGGGGACGGCGCGCAGCGCCAAGGAGGTCCAATGAGCTTTCACGTCGAGATCGGCCACGCGAGCCGTCGCGGCCCGCGCGAGATCAACGAGGACTGCGCCGGCGTGCGCTGCTCGGAGCCGGGCGACGCGCTGCCGGGCGTGATCGCCGTGATCGCCGATGGCGTGAGCAGCGGCGGGCGCGGCCGCGAAGCTGCGCAGACCAGCGTGCTCGGCCTGCTGGTCGACTGGTTCGCGACGCCGCCGACCTGGGAGACGACGGTCGCGCTCGACCGCCTGATCGGCGCGCAGAACGGCTGGCTCGTTGCGCACAACCGCCGACACGAAGGTGCCGGCGCCGACACGTCGGCATTGACGACGCTGAGCGCGCTCGTTCTGCACGGACAGGGATGGACCGTCGCGCATATCGGCGACACGCGCGTCTGGCGCCTGGCGGGCGCCGAGATCCAGCTGCTCACGCACGACCACGCCTGGAGCCACCCCGACCAGCGCAGTCGGCTGACGCGTGCGCTCGGCCTCGACGACGGAGTGCGCGTCGACTATCTGCAGGGCGACGCCGCGATCGGCGACGCCTTCGTGCTGACCAGCGACGGCGTGCACGGCGTGCTGCGGCCGCAGCATCTGGCCGAGCTCGCCGCGCAGGGCGGTGCGCAGCAGGCGAGCGACGCCATCGTCGATGCGGCGCTCGCCGCCGGCGCGCGCGACAACGCGACGGCGGTCGTTGTGCGCGTGCTCGGCCTCGATGCCGCGCGCCTGCAGGACGAGGTTGCGCGCGCGCGCGGCCTGCCCGTGCCGCCACGCCTGCGCGCCGGCGACCGCATCGACGGCTACCTGGTGACGGCGCCGCTCGCCGACACCGGCGTGCACCGCCTCTACCGCGCCCGCGCCGCAGCGTCGCAGGCGCAGGTCGTGCTGAAGACGCTGCACGAGTCGCGTGCCGCAGATGCCGAGGAACGCTCGATGCTGGTGCACGAGGCCTGGCTCGCGCAGCGTGTCACCGAGCGCGATGCTCGTGGCCTGGTGCGCGCGCATGACACGGCGGGCGCGACGGCGCTCTATGCCGTCTACGACTGGCACGACGGCCGCACGCTCGAGCAGATGCTCGACGCGGGCGAGCGCTGCGGTGTCGCCGAAGTCGTCGCGGCGGGGGTCGAGATCACGCGCGCGCTCGGCCGGCTGCACCGCCAGGGCGTCGTGCATCGCGACATCAAGCCGGCCAACCTGCACCTTGGCGCCGACGGCCGCTGGCGTGTGCTCGACCTCGGCGTCGCGCTGTCGGGGCGCGAGAGCGCGGCGGCGCGCGAGTTGCACGCGGGCACGCCCAGCTACATCAACCCCGAGCAGTGGAGCGGCGCGCCGGCCGATGCGGCGAGCGACCTGTATGCGCTCGGCGTCACGCTGTACCGCTGGCTCGGCGGCCGCCTGCCGTACGGCGAGATCGAGCCGTACCAGCGCGCGCGCTACCGGCGCGACCCGCAGCCGCTCTCGCGCATCCGCCCCGATGTGCCGATCTGGCTCGACCATCTGGTGGCCAAGGCCGTCGCGCTCGATGCGCGGCAGCGTTTCGAGACGGCCGAGGAACTGCTGCTCGCGCTCGAACGCGGCGCGTCGCGGCCGGTCGGTGTGCTCGCGGCGACACCGCTCGTTGCGCGCGATCCGCTCGCGTGGTGGAAGCTCGTCGCCGGCGTGTCGCTGCTGCTGAACGCGCTGCTCGTCTATTGGCTGCTCTTCCTGCCTCGCTAGCCCCACGACGTTATTCATGCTGGAGCCCCCTCACGGAGGGGTCTCGGGGGAGCAGTGAGTTCCGGCCCGCGGGCCCTTCGGGCCCGCTGGGCCGAGCGCGGCCACCGCGCTCGGCCCAGGTGCGCGTCCAGCGGATCTGCATCACGCGCATCACGCCGAGCATCGCCAGTGCGAGTACGGCGAACAGCACGAAGCCCCAGGCGTGCGTGCCGAAGTTCTGCTTCGACAGCCCCATCGCCGTCGGCACGATGCCGCCGCCGAGCGCGCCCATCTCGCCGATCATCGAGCCGGCGACGGCGGTGGCGGCCGGCCAGCGCAGCGGAACGAGCTGGAACAGCGCGCCGTTGCCGGCGCCGAGCGCGGCGAAGCACAGCATCAGCAGCAGCGTCGTCGCGGCGAGTGAGGCGCTGGCGAAGCCGACGACACCCAGGCAGGCAGCGACGATGACGAGCACCAGCGTCAGCGTGTTGACGCCGCCCCATCGGTCGGCGATCCAGCCGCCGGCGACGCGCACAGCGGCGGCCATGAAGGCGGCGAGCATCGTCAGCTGGCCGGCCTCGACCTTGCTGACGCCGAACTGGTCGTGGTAGTAGGTCGGCAGGAAGGTCGCCAGGCCGATGAAGCCGCCGAAGGTAACGCCGTAGATCAGGCTGAACGCCCAGCCGTCCTTCTCGAACAGGCAGGCGACGTGTTCGCGCAGCGTTGCACGCGCGTCGACGTCGGTCGGCTCCTTCGCGAAGACGATCATCACGACCATCGGCAGCGCGATCGCCGCCGCCGCGACCCCGTACACCGCCTGCCAGCCCAGCCACTGCGCCAGCGGTGGCGCGACCAGCACCGAGACGGCGGTGCCGACGTTGCCGGCGCCGACGATGCCCATCGCCAGCCCCTTGTGCTGCGGCGGGAACGACCCCGAGCCGAGCGACAGCGCGACGCCGAAGCTCGCGCCGGCGATGCCCAGCAGCACGCCCATCGCGAGCACATCGTCGAAGGTTTCGACGAAGAGGAAGCCGTAGCCCATCGCGACGGCGATCAGGCTCATCTCGACCAGCGTCGCATTCTTGCGACCGATGTATTGCGCCAGCACGCCGAGCGGAAAGCGCATCAGCGCGCCGGCGAAGATCGGGATCGACAGCATCAGCCCCTTCTGCGCCGGCGAGAGCTGCAGCGACTCGCTGATGAATGGCGCCATTGCGCCGTTGAGCACCCAGATGCAGCACGAAAATGCGAAGTAGAGGAAGGCGCTCGCCAGCGTGGGCCAGTGGCCGCTGCGCAGGAACGACTGTGCGGGAACGCAATGACTGCTCATCGTGATCAGGGCATCGGGGTGCGCGCGAGGCGTCGCGCTTGCAATCCCCGCGGTCCGCGGCGGGGTCGGGTGCCTCGCTGCACCCGATCCCGATATCGCAAGACCCGGGCCAGCAATCGCGGCTGCGGTGGGCGCTAGGGCGGTGCCTCCATGTGCCACGAAGGTGCGCCGCAGCACAATGTGGGGTGTGCGCGCGCAGCGTCCGATGGCGTGGCGCATGCTTGCCGTTCCTTGTCCCTCGCATCCGCGCGTCTCCTTCGGTGACCGATGAACGACATCCTGCTGATCGCCGCCCCCGGGGCCCCCGACATCGCCGCCGACCTGGCGGCGCAGGGGCTCATCGTCCGCGCCTCGAGCGAGCCTGCGCGCATCGTTCGCGATGTGGCGGCGTTGCAGCCGGAGCTCGTCGTCGCCTGGGATCCGCATCCGTTGGAGGCGCTGCTGCCCGCGCTCGCCGACCTGCAGCGCCACGCGCCGGTGCCGGTGCTGCTGTTTACGAGCGACGGCGAAGCCGAGACGCTCGACGCCGCGCTGCGCAGCGGCGTGCATGCGCACGTCGTCAACGGCTATGCGCCGGCGCGGCTGCGCGCGCTGGCGCAACTCGCGCGCGCGCGCTTCGCGATCGAGCAGACGCTGCGGAGCGAGCACGAGGCGCTGCTGCGCCGCTACGAGGAGCGCAAGCTGGTCGACCGCGCCAAGGGCATCCTGATGCGCTCGCGCCACGTCGACGAGGACGAGGCGTTTCGCCTGCTGCGCGGTGCGTCGATGCGCCGCCAAGAGCGCGTCGGCGCGGTATCGCAGCGCCTGATCGACGCGGCGCGCGACGCCGGCAACGTCAATGGCGCCGGCGTGCTGCGCATGCTGTCGCAGCAACTCGTCAAGCTGCACGCGCTGCGCTGCGCCGGCCTCGATACGCCGCCGTGGCGCGCTCGGGCCGAGGCGGCGCGGGAGCGCGCACGCGAGGCCATCGAGACGCTGTCCCGGACACTGTCGCGCCCGAGCTGGGGCGACCTGCTGGACGCCGTCGAGCAGGCATGGCGCAGCGTCGAACCGCTGCTCGACGTGGCGCCTGCGCGCGCCGAACTGCCCGCGCTCGATGCCGCGGCCGAGACTCTGCTGCAGGCGGCGGAGCGGCTGACGACGGCGCTGGAGTCGAGCAGCCCGCTCCCGACGCTGGCCGTCGTCAACCTGGCCGGCCGGCAACGCATGCTGTCGCAGCGCCTGGCCAAGCAGGCGCTGCTCGGCCGCCTGCTCGACGGCGCCGCAGCGTCGAGCGCCGCCGCCGATGCTGCAGCGACGATCGGCGTGCTCGAAGAGGCGCAGCAGCGGCTGAGGCAGGCGCCGCTCAGCTCGCCCGGGATCCGCGCCGAGCTCGACGAAGCGCAGCGCCTGCTGCAGCAGCAACTCGCCGCACTGCGCGCACCGGCCGACGATGCGCTCGAGGCCATGGCCGGCGACAGCGAGGCGCTGCTCGACGTCTTCGAGCACCTGGTCGGGCAGTACGAGCAGGGCGTACACGCGCTGTTTGCCGGCGGGTAGCGCAACGATCCTCCGCGATTCGGGGGTGCGGGGGTGCGGGGGCTTTCGTTACGGCGCGGCGCTTGCCAAGCGTGCACGGCCGACCAACACTACGCGCGGACGGGCCGGCGGATCGGCTGCCGTCGAGGAATACCGATGATGCAAAGCAGTTCGCCCCCTCCCGGCGCCGACTCCGCGCGCGACCTGATCGCGGCCGCGCGCATCGATGCGCAGGGCGCGACCGGCCTGCTGCTCGCGCTGCTCGATCGGCTGGCGCTGCCGCTGGCGGCCAAGGATGTCGGCAGCGGACGCTACCTTCACGTCAACGCGGCAATGGACGAACTGCTCGGCAGCAGCGTCGCCGGGCTCACCGATGCCGAGCTGTTCGGCGCCGCGCAGGCTGCGGTGCTGCGCACTGCCGACCAGGCGGCGCTTGCGGCGGGCGGTACGCAGGCCGAGCACCGGCTCGAGCGCAGCGGCGCACGGCGCGAGTTCAGCGTCGTGCGCGTGGCAGTGCCGGCGGCCGCCGACGCGCCGGCGCTGCTGCTGACGGCGTGGCAGGACCTCGGCGCGACGCGCCAGCGCGAGCAGCAGCTGCGCGCCGCGCTCGAGCAGCTGGAGGCGCAGCAGAAGGCCAACGAGGCGTTGCGCCGCGAGCTGCACGACAACGGCCTGCGCGATCGCACGACGGGCCTCTACAGCCATGCCCACTTCGAGGACCAGCTGCGTCGCGAGGTCGACCTGTCGACGCGCGAGCACCGACAGTTCGCGCTGGTGTCGATCGCACTCGACCCGCTGAACGAGGCGGCGCAGGCCGCCGGCGCGGCGGCGCGCACGCGCATCCTCGAGATGCTGGGGCGCCAGCTGCGCGACAACACGCGCGCGATGGACGCGTCGTGCCGCCTGAGCGACGAGCACTTCGCCGTGCTGCTGTCGGGCGTCGGCCTGGCGACGGCGCATTCGCGCATGGAGGGGCTGCGCCGCCAGTGCGCCACGCAGATCGTGGCGCACGACGGGCGCGACCTGACGTTCACCGTGTCGATGGGCGTTGCCAGCTTCCCGCACACGGCGGGCACGCAGCAAGAGCTGGTGCAGGCGGCCGAGCAGGCGCTGGCCGAGGCGCGGCGCCGCGGCGGCAACCACGTCGCACTGGCCAGCATCCGCTTTCAGAGCGGCAACTGATCAGCCGCGCCAGCCCTTGTAGAGCATGTAGCCGGCCAGGCCGTAGAGCAGCACGGCGAAGGCGTGCTGCAGGCGCCGCACATCGAGGCGGTGCGCGGCGCGCGCGCCGTGCGGCGCGGCGAGCACGCTGGCGACCGACACGATTGCCAGGGCCGGCAGGTAGATGTAGCCCAGTGTTGCCGGCAGCGCCAGCGGCCAGCCGTTGACGATGTATCCGATCGACCCCGCGACGGCGACCGGGAAACCGAGCGCCGCCGACGTGGCGACTGCGTTGTGGATCGGCACGTTGCACGCCACCATGAACGGCACCGAGATGAAGGCGCCGCCTGCTCCCGTCATGCCCGATGCGACGCCGACCGCCGAGCCGGCCGCGGCCATGCCGGCGCGCCCGGGCAGCTGGCGCGTCGGGCGCGGCTTCCTGCCGCGCAGCATCCGCGTCGCCGACCAGCCGACGAAGACGGCGAACAGCGCGGCGAGCAGCCGCCCGTCGACGCGCGTGGCGAGCCAGGCGCCTGCATACGAGGCCAGCACGATGGCGGGCGCCATGCGGCGCAGGATGTCCCAGCGCACCGCGCCGTGACGGTGATGCGCCCGCACCGAAGACACCGACGTGAAGCAGATCGTTGCGAGCGAGGTGCCGATCGCCATCTTGACGACGTGCCCGGCCGGGTAGCCCTTGTGGTCGAGCAGCATCGTCATGAACGGCACCATCATCATGCCGCCGCCGACTCCGAGCAGCCCGGCGAGGAAGCCCGCCACCGAGCCGAGCAGCAGCAACTCGGCGACGAGCAGCCATTCGAGCGTCACGGCGCTTCGAGCAGGCCGAGCACGGTGCGCCACTCGCCGGGCGCCACCGGCGTGATCGACAGCCGGTTGCCCCGCTGCAGCACGCGCATCGTCGCCAGCGCCGGCGTCGCGCGCAGCACGGCCAGCGGCAGCAGACGGGACTTGCGCACGAGGCGCACGTCGACCAGCGTCCAGCGCGGCGCCTCGCGCGACGACTTCGGGTCGTGGTAGGGGCTTTTCGGGTCGAACTGCGTCGCGTCGGGGTAGGGCGCCGACGCCACTTCGGCGATGCCGGCGATGCCGGGCTCGGGGCACGACGAGTGGTAGAACAGCACGCCGTCGCCGACGCGCATCTCGTCGCGCATGAAGTTGCGCGCCTGGTAGTTGCGCACGCCGAACCACGGCACGGTGCGCCCCGGCATGCGCGCTACATCGTCGACCGAGACCTCGTCGGGCTCGCTCTTCATCAGCCAGTAGCGCGTCATCGGGGGAAGGGTGAGGGGTGTCCGCCGCGAGCCGTGAGCCGCATTCCTGAACCCAGGGGATTCAGGTGGGCGAGGTCAGCACGGGCTTCGGGTTCATCTGACGCGAGACGATCGCACCAGCCCGGCAATGTTCCAAGCCCTGGCTCGATGAGCATCGGTTCAAGGAAATATAAGACTCACGCGAACGCGACGGACGAGGCCATTCTACGACGCGCGCGCAGTGCGCGAAGCGCGCGAGGTCTCTCGCAACTACAACAGACGACCGTCGTCGCCGAGCGCTGCGTCGATGCGGCGCACCAGCGCGTCGACATCGACGTCGCCCGCTGCTGCAGCGGTGCCGCCGCGCGGCGCGGCGGGGCGCTGCGCCAGCGCGAATGCCAGGTTCAGCGCTGCGAGCACCGCGATGCGCTCGCGCGCCTTGACCTTGCCGTTGTCGCGGATCGCGCACATCTCGCGGTCGACGGCGTCGACGGCTTCGAGCAGCGCCGTCTCGCCGCCCTCGGGGCAGCCGAGGATGTAGCTCTGGCCCATGATCGTCACTTCGATCTGCTTCACGGCGCGCCTCCGGCGCCGGAGGCGGCTTCGTCGGGCAGGCGCGCGAGCAGCGCGTCGATGCGCGTGCGCGCCGCGGCCAGCCGCGCACGCGCGCTGTCGCGTTCGTGCGCGACGCTGTCGAGCTGGCGCTCGAGCAGCTCGACGGTGCGCTTGAGTTCGTCGTGCCGCAGCAGCAGCCGCTCGACGCGGTCGGCGAGTTCTTGCAGTGACGACATGGCGGCCTCCCTGCGGCGATTGTAGGCGGCGGCACTGCTACCATCGCGGGGTTGGTGCTCGTGCCGGTGTTCACCGTCACAGTCAAACGGGAAGCAGGAGGAACGCGCGTCGTTCCGGGCCTGCGCTGCCCCCGCAACGGTCAGCGGACGAAGCCTCGCGCTTTGGTCCTTGCGCACATGCCACTGGCGTCGCCCGACGCTGGGAAGGTCGCAAGGGCAGGTTCCGCCAGCCCGGATACCGGCCAACAGGAGGCGTCGCCCGCCAGGGTCGGCGCCGCATCGTCGGGGCCTGCGGGGAAGCGGGCAACGGCACTCATCGCCTGTTCTTCCACCATGATCGTTTCCATTCCCGCCGGGTCGCTGCGTCGACCGGCCGCCGCTTGCGCGACGGCATTCCTCGTCTGCGCGGCGCAATCCGCTGAAGAACCCCACCCGTTGAAGCCCGTCATCGTGACGGCGAGCGCCGCTCCGATCACGCTCGGCCAGGAGGTCGCAGCGACCAGCGTGCTGACGCGCCGCGATCTCGAACGCGCCGGCGTGCGCGACGCCGTCTCGGCGCTCGCACTGCTCGGCACGGCGTCGGTCGAGCAGCAGGGCGGCCCCGGCACGGCTGCCGTCGTGCGGCTGCGCGGCGCCGATTCGCGCGACACGCTGGTGCTCGTCGACGGCATCCCGCTGACCGACGTGACGTCGGGCCAGGCCTCGTTGTCGCAGATCCCCATCGAGTGGATCGAGCGCATCGAAGTCGTGCGCGGCAACCTCGCGGCGCTGCATGGCGGCGGCGCGACGGGCGGCGTGATGCAGATCTTCACGCGGCGCGGTGCGAGCGGCCTCGCGGGCCAGGCCTCGGTCGGCGCGGGCAGCCGCGGCACGCGCTCGGCGCAGGCCTCGATCGCCGGCGGCAGCGACGCGTTGCGCGCGCGCCTGACGCTCGGCAGCGAGCGCACCGACGGCTTCAGCGCGGCCGACCCGGTCGCGGTGCCGACCGCCAACCCGGATGCCGACGGCAATCGGCGCAGCCACGTCGCGCTCGCGCTCGACGGCCGGCTCGCGGCCGGCCACGAGCTCGCGCTCGACCTGCGCGAGAACCGCGGCCGCGTCGAGTACGACAGCGTGTTCGCGTCGAGTGCACCGACCGACACGCACACGGCACGCATCGAGCAGCGCGCCCTGGCGCTGCGCGGCCGCCACGAGGTGGCGGCCGGCTGGGCGCTCGGCTGGCGCCTCGGCGGCGCCGACGAGGAACGCAGTGACACCGAGGTCACGGCGTTCGGTCCGTTCACCTTCGGCAACACGCTGCACAACCGAGTCGCCGCCGTGTCGCTCGACGGCTCGCTCGGCGGCGGCTGGGCGCTGCAGCTCGGCGCCGAGCGGCTGAACCAGTCGACCGACAATCTGACCTACACGCGGCAGGACCGCCGCACCGGCAGCGCACGCGCCGGCGCGACGTACACCGCGGCCTGGGGCAGCCTGCAGGCCAACCTGCGCCACGACCGCACGAGCGACTTCGGAGCGTCGACCAACGGCCTGCTCGGCGGAACGCTCAAGCTCGGCGGCGGGTTGCAGGCAATCGCCAGCGCGTCGACCAGCCACACGCCGCCGACGCTGGACTTCCTGTACTTCGACTGCGCGCCGTTCGGCTTCGTCTGCAACAACCCGAACCTGCGGCCCGAGCGCGCCCGCAACGTCGATTTCGGCCTGCAGTGGGAGAACGAAGACGTGCTGCTGCGCGCGACCTGGTTCTCCGCGCGCTACCGCGACAAGATCGCGAGCGACGCCTTCTTCGTGCCGCAGAACATCGCGCGCGCGAAGAACGAAGGGCTCGAGCTCGCGGCGCGTGCGCGCTGGGGCGCCTGGCGCCTTGCCGGCGAGGCGACGCTGCAGGATCCGGTCGATGCCGCCACCGGGCTGCGCCTGCTGCGGCGCCCGCAGCGCCAGGGTGTGCTGCGCGCCGAATACGACGCCGGGCGCTGGTCGGCCGGCACGGCGCTGCGCCACGTCGGTGAGCGCGACGACAGCGGCGGCATCACGCTGCCCTCGTACAGCGTCGTCGATGTCGCGGCGCGCTGGGTGATCGACGCGCAGTGGTCGCTGCAGGCGCGTGTCGAGAACCTGTTCGACCGGCACTATGCGCCGACGGCGGGCTACAACGGCCGGCCGCGCGGCGCCTTCATCGCGCTGAACTGGCAGAGCGCGCAGTGACGGGCGCGGGCGTCTTGGGCTGGTAGCCGCATTCGGGCGCGATGCTGCAGCGCCAGCACTGCGGCTCGCGCGCCAGGCAGACATAGCGCCCGTGCAGGATCAGCCAGTGGTGAGCGTCGACGCGGTAGTCGGCGGGCACGCGCGCGAGCAGTCGATGCTCGACCTCGAGCGGGTTGCGCCCCGGCGCGAGGCCGGTGCGGTTGGCGACGCGGAAGACGTGCGTGTCGACGGCCAGCGTCGGCTCGCCGAACGCCACGTTGAGCACGACGTTGGCCGTCTTGCGGCCGACGCCGGGCAGCGCCTCGAGCGCCTCGCGCGTGCCGGGCACCGCACCGCCGTGCTGCTCGACGAGGGCATGGCAGGTCTGGATCAGGTGCCGCGCCTTGGTGCGGTACAGGCCGATCGTGCGGATGTACTCGGCCAAGCCCTCTTCGCCGAGCGTCAGCATCTTCGCCGGCGTGTTCGCGACGGCGAACAGGCGCCGCGTCGCCTTGTTGACGCCGACATCGGTGGCTTGCGCCGACAGCAGCACGGCGGCGAGCAGCTCGAACACGCTGCTGTAGACCAGCTCCGACGCCGGCTGCGGATTGGCCGCCGCCAGCTTGGCGAACAGGCTGCGGACCTGCGTGTCGATCATCGGCCGGACGCGTCGTCGCGGCGCTGCTGGCGGGCGCGCGCCAAGACGGCGTCGATGACGGCGCGCTTGCGCTGGGCGGGGGCGATTGCGTCTTCGCGTGCCGCGGCTTCGAGCGCGTCGAACTCGCCGCGCCCGGCGCGCGCGCGGTGGCGCGCGTAGCGCTCGCGCGCCTGCTGCGCCTGCTCGCCGCTCCAGGCCGCCCAGCCGGTGCGACCTTCGTTCGCATCGACGAGCGCGATGCAGTCGACCGGGCAGGCCGCCACGCACAGCTCGCAGCCGGTGCACAGCGGCGCGACGACGGTGTGCATCGCCTTGGCGGCGCCGATGATGCAGTCGACCGGGCAGGCGCGCAGGCACAGCGTGCAGCCGATGCACCAGGCTTCGTCGATCACGGCGAGCCGGCGCGGCCCTTCGGTGCCGCACGCCGCGTCGAGCGGCATCGCGGCACGGCCGGTCAGGCGCGCGAGGCGGGCGACGCCTTCGGCGCCGCCGGGCGGGCAGCGGTCGATCGCAGCTTCGCCGGCGGCGATCGCTTCGGCATAGCCGCGGCAGTCGGGGTAGCCGCAGCGCGTGCACTGCGTCTGCGGCAGCGCGTCCTCCAGCGCGTCGGCGAGCGGGCTCACGCGCCGGTCAGCGGCGGCGTGGCGGCTTCACCGCCTTGGGGCCGGCGGCCGCGCGATGCGGCAGACGCTTGCCGTGGCTGGCGATGAAGTTGCGCACGACGGGGTAGACCTTCTCGCGCCAGCGCCGGCCCGAGAAGATGCCGTAGTGGCCCGCGCCCTCGGCGTCGTAGTGGAACTGACGCGATGTCGGGAGACCCGAACAAAGCTGGTGCGCGGCGCGCGTCTGGCCGGCGCCCGAGATGTCGTCGAGCTCGCCCTCGATGGTCAGCAGCGCGGGCCCGCGGATGTCCTGCGGGCGCACGCGCTGGCCGCTCACGTCCCAAGTCCCATTGATCAGCGCGAAGTCCTGGAACACGGTCTTGATGGTGTCGAGGTAGTACTCGGCCGGCAGGTCGAGCACGGCGTTGTATTCGTCGTAGAACGCGCGGTGCGAGTCGGCGCCTCCGTCGTCGCCGCGCACCAGGTCGAGGAAGTAGTCGTAGTGCGAAGTGGCGTGGCGGTCCGGGTTCATCGCGATGAAGCCGGTGTGCTGCAGGAAGCCGGGGTAGACGCGGCGGCCGGCGCCGGGGTAGTTGTGCGGCACGCGATAGATCACATTGGCCTCGAACCATTCGAAGCTCTTGTTCATCGCCAGGTTGTTGACGGCGGTCGGGCTGCGTCGCGCGTCGATCGGGCCGCCCATCATAGTCATCGTCAGCGGTTGCGGCTCGCCGTTCGTCGCCATCAGCGAGATTGCTCCGAGCACCGGCACCGTCGGCTGGCACACCGAGATCACGTGCACGTCGGGGCCGACGTGCCGGATGAACTCCTGCATGTACTCGACGTAGTCGTCGAGGTGGAACGGACCCGTGTCGGCCGGCACCATGCGCGCGTCGGTCCAGTCGGTGATGAAGACCTTGTGGTGCTGCAGCAGGGCGCGCACCGTGTCGCGCAGCAGGGTCGCGTGGTGGCCCGACAGCGGTGCGACGACCAGGACGGTGGGTTGCGACTTCATCGCCTCGAGCTGTGGAGCCGAGTCGGTGAAGCGCTTGAAGCGCAGCAGGCGGCAAAACGGCTTGTCGATCGCGACGCGCTCCTGCACGGCGACGTTGACGCCGTCGACCTGCACCTCCGTGATGCCGAACGGCGGCTTCTCGTACTCCTTGGCCAGGCGGTGCATCAGGTCGAAGCCTGCCGACACCCGCTGCGACAGTGGCGAGTGGGTGAACGGCGACAGCGGATGGCTGTACAGCTTGGCGCTGGCGCTCGCGAACTCGGAGAACGGGCTCAGCAGCGCGCGCTGGGTTTCGTAGAGCTGGTAGAGCATGGGTCGGCCTCGCAGGGTGCGGCACGCGCGACGGCGCTTGTGCTCTGCAGCATTCTAGGGAAACATCGCCCGCCGCGCCGACGCCGGGCCTTCGGTGAAAGCCCGAGGTGCGGCACCGATGCCGCCCTGTTCCGCCGCCGACGCGCCGGTCAGCGCATCACGGCGGCGATCGCACGCGACACGGCGTTGATGTTGCGGCTGTTCAGCGCGGCGACGCAGATGCGCCCGGAATCGACTCCGTAGACGCCGAACTCGCTGCGCAGGCGCTGCATCTGCGCTTGAGTCAACCCCGAGTAGCTGAACATGCCGCGCTGGCGCGTGATGAAGCTCATGTCGGCCGCGACGCCGGCCTCGCGCAGCTTGTCGACCAGCGCGTGGCGCATCTGCTTGATGCGCTGGCGCATGCCGGCCAGCTCGTCCTCCCACACGGTGCGCAGCGCGGGCGTCGTCAGCACACGGGCGACGACCTGCGCGCCGTGCGTCGGCGGGTTCGAGTAGTTGGTGCGGATGACGATCTTCAACTGGCTGAGCACCCGCGCCGCTTCGTCCTTGCTGGCGCAGACGACGCTCAGCGCGCCGACGCGCTCGCCGTACAGCGAAAAGCTCTTGGAGAAGGAAGTCGAGACCAGGAAGTCCATCCCCGACTCGACGAACAGGCCGACGACGGCGCCGTCCTCGGCGATGCCGTCGCCGAAGCCCTGGTACGCCATGTCGAGGAAGGGCACGAGGCCGCGCGCCTGGACGGCGCCGACCACCTGTCGCCACTGCTCGGGCGTGAGGTCGTAGCCGGTCGGGTTGTGGCAACAGGCGTGCAGTACGACGACGGTGCCGGGCGCGGCGCCGTTCAGTGCGCCGAGCATCGCCTCGAAGGCGACACCGCGGCGCTGCGCGTCGTAGTAGGGATAGCTGCCGACCTCGAAGCCGGCGTTGGTGAAGAGGGCGCGGTGGTTCTCCCAGCTCGGGTCGCTGATCAGCACCTTGGCACGCGGGTCGAGCCGGCGCAGGAAATCGGCGCCGACCTTCAATCCGCCGGTGCCGCCGAGCGCCTGCACGGTGGCGACGCGGCCGTTGCGCACGATCTCGCTGTCGGCGCCGAACACCAAACCTTGCACCGCCTGGTCGTAGGCGGCGATGCCGTCGATCGGCAGGTAACCGCGCGGCGCCGGCGACTCCATCAGCTGGCGCTCGGCCTCTGCCACGCAGCGCAGCAGCGGCAGCTTGCCGTTGTCGTCGTAGTAGACGCCGACGCCGAGGTTGACCTTGGCGGGGTTCGGGTCGGTGGCGAACTGCTCATTGAGGCCCAGGATGGGGTCGCGCGGCGCCAGTTCGACGGCATGGAACAGGGACATGGGGACTTCCGTGAGTGCGGTACCCTGCTGATTTTAGGTGTTTCCACCAAGGGGACCGGATGTCCGACGCGCTCGACGCGACCGCTGCGCCAGTCGTGGAGACGAGGGGTGAGTTCGCGAGCTTCCCGGACTCGCCCTTCCAGCTCTGGATGCCGTATGCGCCGGCGGGCGATCAGCCCGAAGCGATCGCCAAGCTGGTCGAAGGCATCGCCGACGGTCTGAGCTTCCAGACGCTGCTGGGCGTCACCGGCTCGGGCAAGACGTTCACGATGGCCAACGTGATCGCGCGCGTCGGCCGGCCGGCGATCGTGTTCGCGCCGAACAAGACGCTGGCCGCGCAGTTGTATGCCGAGTTCCGCGAGTTCTTCCCGAAGAACGCCGTCGAGTACTTCGTCAGCTACTACGACTACTACCAGCCCGAGGCCTACGTGCCTCAGCGCGACCTGTTCATCGAGAAGGACAGCGCGATCAACGAGCACATCGAGCAGATGCGGCTGTCGGCGACCAAGAGCGTGCTGGAGCGGCGCGACACCGTGATCGTCGCCAGCGTGAGTGCGATCTACGGCATCGGCAAGCCCGAGGACTACACGCAGATGCGCATGATCGTGCGCACCGGCGACAAGGTCGGCCAGCGCGACGTGATCGCGCAGCTGATCCGCATGCAGTACACGCGCAACGAGACCGACTTTTCGCGCGGCACGTTCCGTGTGCGCGGCGACACGATCGACATCTTCCCGGCCGAGCACTCCGAGCTGGCGCTGCGCCTGGAGCTTTTCGACGACGAGGTCGATTCGCTGCAGCTGTTCGACCCGCTGACCGGGCGCATCCGCCAGAAGGTGCCGCGATTCACCGTCTACCCGTCGAGCCACTACGTGACGCCGCGCGAGCGCGTGCTGTCGGCGCTGGAGGGCATCAAGCACGAGCTGCGCGAACGCGTCGCCGGGTTCGTCGCGGCCGGCAAGCTGGTCGAGGCGCAGCGCCTCGAGCAGCGCACGCGCTTCGACCTCGAGATGCTTCAGGAAGTGGGCCACTGCAAGGGCATCGAGAACTACACGCGCCACCTGTCGGGTGCGGCGCCGGGCGATCCGCCGCCGACGCTCGTCGACTACCTGCCGCCCGACGCGCTGATGTTCCTCGACGAGAGTCACGTGATGATCGGCCAGCTCGGCGGCATGTACAACGGCGACCGCGCGCGCAAAGAGGTGCTCGTCGAATACGGCTTCCGGCTGCCGAGCGCGCTGGACAACCGGCCGCTCAAGTTCGCCGAGTTCGAACGCAAGATGCGCCAGGCCATCTTCGTCTCGGCGACGCCGGCCGACTACGAAAAGCGCACGACCGGCCAGGTGGTCGAGCAACTGGTGCGGCCGACCGGGCTGGTCGATCCGCAGCTCGAGGTCCGGCCGGCGACGACGCAGGTCGACGATGTGCTGCAGGAGATCCGCGAGCGCGTCGAGGCCGGCGACCGCGTGCTGATCACGACGCTGACCAAGCGCATGGCCGAGCAGCTCACCGACTACCTCGCCGACAACGGCGTCAAGGTGCGCTACCTGCACAGCGACATCGACACGGTGGAGCGCGTCGAGATCCTGCGCGACCTGCGCCTCGGCAGCTTCGACGTGCTGGTGGGCATCAACCTGCTGCGCGAGGGGCTCGACATCCCCGAGGTGTCGCTGGTCGCGATCCTGGACGCCGACAAGGAAGGCTTCCTGCGCGCCGAGCGCAGCCTGATCCAGACCATCGGCCGCGCCGCGCGCAACGTCAACGGCAAGGCCATCCTGTACGCCGACCGCATCACCGAGTCGATGAAGAAGGCGATCGGCGAGACCGAGCGCCGGCGCGCCAGGCAGATCGCCTGGAACGCGGAGCACGGCATCACGCCGCAGACGATCCGCAAGCAGGTCAAGGAACTGATCGACGGCGTCTACAGCCCGCACGACGATGCGAAGAAGCTGCCACCGGGCGCGGTGCCCGTCGAGGCGCTGTCGGAGAAGGACCTCGGCAAACGCATCAAGCTGCTCGAACGCCAGATGCTCGAGCACGCGCGCAACCTCGAGTTCGAGCAGGCGGCGCGGGTGCGCGACCAGCTCGCGCTGCTGCGCGAACAGGCGTTCGGCGCGGCGGTGCACGACAGCGTCGGCGAGCCCAAAGGCGGCGCCTGAACGGCCTCGGCGGACAACCCCACTGCTGACCGGGAACTTCTGGCCGTAATGCCGACCAAATCAGTCGGCTTCAGGCATAATCGACTGAAACACTCGGGTTAGCGGTCGCTGACGTGAGTGGAAACCCGGCCGCAAGGCTGTTCAGGCTCGTGCATTGCCATCGAAGCGTCTCGCGGCTTGAGCTTGAAGGAGTCATCACCATGCGCCTGACCACCAAGGGTCGTTTCGCCGTCACCGCCATGATCGACCTCGCATTGCGCGAGCACTCGGGGCCGGTGGCTCTGGCGGCTATCAGCGGGCGGCAGCAGATCTCGCTGTCGTATCTGGAGCAGCTGTTCGGCAAGTTGCGCCGCCACGAGCTCGTCGAGAGCACGCGCGGCCCCGGCGGCGGCTATTCGCTCGGGCGCAAGGCCGACGAGATCACCGTCGCCGATATCATCGTCGCCGTCGATGAGCCGATCGACGCCACCGGTTGCGGCGGCAAGGAAAACTGCATGGGCGAGGACACCGGCCGCTGCATGACGCACGATCTGTGGTCGAGCCTGAATTCGAAGATGATCGAGTACCTCGATTCGATTTCGCTGCGCAAGCTGGTCGAAGAGCAGATTGCCAAGGGCGTCTCGGTCGAGGAGCAGCCGGTCAAGCGCGCGATTTCGTCGCAGCCGGTTGTCAAACCGATCAAGATCAATGCGCCGAACTCCGTGTTCGCTCTCGGCGGAGCATTCACCAAGTAGGAACCGAGCCAGACCAGCGAAGCGAATGCCGGGGCCGTGAGGAGCGGCCTCGCAGCCCCCTCATGGACACCACCCCGCACTTCCCGATCTACATGGACTACGGCGCGACGACGCCGGTCGATCCGCGCGTCGTCGACGCCATGATCCCGTGGCTGCGCGAGCACTTCGGCAACCCGGCCTCGCGCAGTCATGCCTGGGGCTGGGAGGCCGAGGCGGCGGTCGAGAAGGCGCGCGCCCAAGTGGCCGATCTGGTCGGCGCCGATCTGCGCGAGATCGTGTGGACCTCCGGTGCGACGGAGTCGAACAATCTCGCCATCAAGGGTGCTGCGCAGTTCTACAAGACGCGCGGCAAGCACCTGATTTCAGTGAAGACGGAGCACAAGGCCGTGCTCGACCCGATGCGCGAGCTCGAACGCCAGGGCTTCGAGGTGACCTACCTCGAGGTGCAGGAAGACGGGCTGGTCGACCTCGACCGGTTCAAGGCAGCGCTGCGGCCGGACACGATCTTCGCTTCGGTGATGCTGGTCAACAACGAGATCGGCGTGATCCAGGACATCCCGGCGATCGGCGCGATCTGCCGCGAGCGCGGCATCATCTTCCACGTCGACGCCGCGCAGGCCACCGGCAAGGTGGCGATCGACCTCAAGACGCTGCCGGTCGACCTGATGAGCCTGGCGTCGCACAAGACCTACGGCCCGAAGGGCATCGGCGCGCTCTACGTGCGGCGCAAGCCGCGCGTGCGCATCGAGGCGCAGATGCACGGCGGCGGCCACGAGCGCGGCATGCGCTCGGGCACGCTGCCGACGCACCAGATCGTCGGCATGGGCGAGGCGTTCCGCATCGCGCGCGATGAGATGGGCGCCGAGAGCGAGCGCATCCGCATGCTGCAGCAGCGCCTGATCGCGGGGCTCGGCGACATCGAGCAGACGTTCCTCAACGGGCACGCCGACAAGCGCGTTCCGCACAACGTCAACATGAGCTTCAACTACGTCGAGGGCGAGTCGCTGATCATGGGCATCAAGGGTCTCGCCGTGTCGTCGGGGTCGGCGTGCACGTCGGCGAGCCTGGAGCCGAGCTACGTGTTGCGCGCGCTCGGCCGCAGCGACGAGCTCGCGCACTCGAGCCTGCGCATGACGATCGGCCGCTTCACGACGGTCGACGAGATCGACTACGCCGTCTCGACGATCCGCCACAACGTGGCCAAGCTGCGCGAGCTGTCCCCGCTGTGGGAGATGTACCAGGACGGCGTCGACCTGAGCACGATCCAATGGGCCGCGCATTGAGGCAAGGCAGTACCGGAGATAGAACATGGCATACAGCGACAAGGTCGTAGATCACTACGAGAATCCGCGCAACGTCGGCACGTTCGCCAAGGGCGACGACACGGTGGGCACCGGCATGGTTGGCGCGCCGGCCTGCGGCGACGTGATGAAGCTGCAGATCAAGGTCAACCCGCAGACCGGCCTGATCGAGGACGCGAAGTTCAAGACCTACGGCTGCGGCTCGGCAATCGCGTCGAGCTCGCTGGTCACCGAGTGGGTCAAGGGCAAGTCCCTCGACGAGGCGATGACGATCAAGAACACGCAGATCGCCGAGGAACTGGCGCTGCCGCCTGTGAAGATCCACTGTTCGATCCTCGCCGAAGACGCCATCAAGGCCGCCGTCAGCGACTACAAGGCCAAGTCAGGCATCGAGCAGCAGCCCGCGTCTGCTGCGCAGACGCACTGAACCCATGACCGTCACGCTGACCGAAGCCGCGGCACGGCATGTCCAGCGCTACCTGGCCAAGCGGGGCAGGGGCGTGGGTGTGCGTCTGGGCGTCAAGACGACGGGCTGCTCGGGCTTGGCCTACAAGCTCGAGTACGCCGACGAGATCGCGCCAGAGGACATCGTCTTCGAGGGGCACGGCGCGAAGATCCTGATCGATCCGAAGAGCCTGCCCTACCTCGACGGCACCGAACTCGACTTCGTCCGAGAAGGCCTCAACGAAGGCTTCAAGTTCCACAATCCGCGCGAGAAGGACCGCTGCGGCTGCGGCGAGTCGTTCCGCGTCTAGAGCGGGGTTCCTGACGCCGAGCCTGCCGCCGTGGCGGCGTCGATGGAAAGTTGCGCCGCCATGAAGCTCGACAGCGACGATTTCGAGGTGTTCGGCCTGCCGCGCCGGTACGCGCTCGGCATGGCCGATCTCGATGCGCGCTGGAAGGCGCTTCAGTCCGAGGTCCATCCCGACCGCCATGCCGCCGCCGGCCCTGCGGCGCAGCGTGTCGCGATGCAGTGGGCGGTGCGCGTCAACGAAGGCTACCGGCGGCTGCGCGATCCGCTGCAGCGCGCTGTCGTGTTGTGCGAACTGCTCGGCGCCCGGGTGGGCGCGCACGACAACACGGCGATGCCAGCGGCCTTCCTGATGCAGCAGATGGCGTGGCGCGAGGCGCTCGACGAGGCCGATGGCGCCGCGGCCGTGCAGCGCATCGACGATGAGACGGCGCAGGCCGAGCGCGCGCTGTACGACGAGCTGCGCGTGCTGCTCGACGAGCGCGACGACGCGCATGCCGCGGTGGAGCGCGTCAGAGCCCTGATGTTCGTCAAGCGCTTTCGCGAAGACATCGATCACCGGCTCGAGGCGCTGGGACAATGAGGCCGCAAGGCTGACGACTACGGTACGCAATGGCACTGTTGCAGATCTCCGAACCCGGCGAAACGCCGGACCCGCACCAGCGCAGGCTGGCGATCGGCATCGACCTGGGCACGACGCATTCGCTCGTCGCCGCGATGCGCCACAGCGTCGCCGAATGCCTGGCCGACGCGCGGGGCCGCGTGCTGCTGCCGTCGGCCGTGCGCTACCTCGAAGGCGGCGGCCGGCGCATCGGCCACGACGCGCTCGCCGAGGCGGCGCTCGACCCGCAGAACACGATCGTTTCGGTCAAGCGCTTCATGGGCCGCGGGCTGACCGATATCGCGCACCGCGAGAAGCTTCCGTACCGCTTCGTCGACGCGCCGGGCATGCTGCAACTCGACACCGTGGCCGGGCCGAAGTCGCCGGTCGAGGTGTCGGCCGAGATCCTCGCCGTGCTGCGCCAGCGCGCCGAAGACAGCTTCCTCGGCGACGACATCTTCGGCGCCGTGATCACGGTACCGGCCTATTTCGACGATGCGCAGCGCCAGGCGACGAAGGACGCGGCGCTGCTGGCCGGGCTCAACGTGCTGCGCCTGATCAACGAGCCGACAGCGGCGGCGATCGCCTACGGCCTCGAGCGCGGCAGCGAAGGGCTCTACGCTGTCTACGACCTCGGCGGCGGCACCTTCGACATTTCGCTGCTGCGGCTCGCGCGCGGCGTGTTCGAAGTGGTCGCGACGGGCGGCGATTCGGCGCTCGGCGGCGACGATTTCGACCGCACGCTCGCCGACTGGGCGCTCGACCGCGCCGAGTTGCAGGCCGAGACGCCGCGCGACAAGAGCGTCGTGCTGGCGGCGGCACGCCGCGCCAAGGAAGCGTTGTCGCAGCAGGACACCGTCACGATGCGCTGCGAGCTCTCGGGCGGTACCCTGCAGATCGATCTGACTCACGCCGAGCTCGACCGCGTGACGGCGCACCTCGTCGAGCGCACGCTCGGCGCAGTGCGCAAGGTCTTGCGTGACGCCAAGGTCGGCCGCGACGACGTGCAGGGCGTCGTGATGGTCGGCGGTTCGACGCGCATGCCGGCGGTGCGCTCCGCGGTCGGCGCCTTCTTCGGCCGCGAGCCGCTGACCGATCTCGATCCCGACCAGGTCGTCGCGCTCGGCGCGGCGATCCAGGCCGAGCAACTCGCCGGCAACGCCGGCGCCGAGCAGTTGCTGCTGCTCGACGTGATCCCGCTGTCGCTCGGCCTCGAGACGATGGGCGGGCTGGTCGAGCGCATCATCCCGCGCAACAGCACGATCCCGACGGCGCGCGCGCAGGAGTTCACCACTTTCAAGGACGGCCAGACGGCGATGGCGCTGCACGTGGTGCAGGGCGAACGCGAGCTGGTCGCCGACTGCCGCTCGCTGGCGCGCTTCGAGTTGCGCGGCATCCCGCCGATGGTCGCCGGCGCGGCGCGCATCCACGTCGTGTTCCAGGTCGACGCCGACGGCCTGCTGTCGGTGTCGGCGCGCGAGGAAAGCTCGGGCGTCGAGGCGTCGATCGCCGTCAAACCGAGCTACGGGCTGTCGGACGAACAGATCGCGGCGATGCTGCAGTCGGGCTTTGCGGCGGCCGAGGAAGACATGCGCGCGCGGTCGCTGCGCGAGTCGCGCGTCGAGGCCGAGCGCATGATCCTCGCGACGCACTCGGCGCTCGCGGCCGACGGAGACCTGCTCGGTGCCCCCGACCGGGCTGCCATCGGCGCGCTGCTCGCCGCCTTGCAGCACTCTGCCGAGGGCAGCGACCACCGCGCGATCGACGCCGCCGTCGAGGCGCTGGCGCGCGGCACCGAGGCGTTCGCCGCCGAGCGGATGAACCGCGGCATCCGGCAGGCGCTGTCGGGACGCAATATCGAGGAAGTCTGATGCCGCTCATCCGCGTCCTGCCGCACCCCGAGTACTGCCCCGACGGCGCCGAGGTGCAGGCGCCGGCCGGCACATCGATTTGCGAGGCGCTGCTCGAGCACGGCATCGAGATCGAGCACGCCTGCGAGCTGAGCTGCGCCTGTACGACGTGCCACGTCGTCGTGCGCCAGGGCTTCGAGTCGTTGGGTGATATGGACGAGGGCGAGGAGGACCTGCTCGACCGAGCCTGGGGGCTCGAGCCCACCTCGCGCCTGTCGTGCCAGGCCATCCTCGCGCAGGCCGACGTGACGGTCGAGATCCCGAAGTACTCGATCAACTACGCCAAAGAGAAGCACTGAACGTCGGGCTGCGGGAGCAGCGTTCGTGCCGGTGGCGGCGCGGGCATAAAGAGGCCCGCACGCGGCGGGCCGAAAGAGGAGGAGGCAGTCGCAATGACCGGAGGGGCGCTCAGACTTCCGCGGTGAGCGCGCGACGCAGCCAGCCGCCGAGCGGCCGCAGCGTGTCGAAGATGGAGTCGGGGGCGTGGCGGTCACGCTCGATCAGCGCCTGGCGCGCGTCGAGCATTTCGACGAACTGGCGCACCTCGAAGCGGCTGAGGCCGCTGCGGTCGGCGAGTTCGCTCGCCGCCACGAAACGGTGCGACATGTCGCTGAGCATGCGCCGATAGGCGGTGCGCTGATAGGTGGGGGGCAGGTCAGGCCAGTTGGCGAGCTTGAATTCTTTCATGTCCCACGACCTTCCTTGTAGTGCCCGTCGGCGCGGCGCCTCGGGTGCAGTTGCCGGCTGGACCGCAACCGGCACGCCCATGCAGGGCTCTTGCGGGTCATTCTGCGCATCCGCGCGGCGGCAGGTGTGTCCAGTTGCAAGGGCCTTGTTGCAAATGCTGTGGGCCGAGGCCTGCGGAACCACCCGCAGGGGGCACCGATACACTGGTTGCGATGAAGGTTCTGGGCATCGAATCCTCCTGTGACGAAACCGGCGTGGCGCTGCTCGAACTGGGCGCCGCCGGCGTGCCGCGGCTGCTCGGCGACGCGCTGCACAGCCAGGCCGAGATGCACCGCGCCTACGGCGGCGTTGTGCCCGAGTTGGCGTCGCGCGACCACATCCGCCGCGTCGTGCCGCTGTTGCGCGACGTCATGGCGCAGGCGGGCTGCGAGCCGGCGCAGGTCGATGTCGTCGCCTACACGCGCGGGCCCGGACTGGCGGGCGCACTGCTGGTCGGCGCCGGTGTCGCGACGGCGCTCGCCGCTGCGCTGCAGTGCCCGACGCTGGGCGTGCACCACCTCGAAGGCCACCTCTTGTCGCCGTTCCTGTCGGACGACCCGCCCGGGCTGCCGTTCGTCGCGCTGCTCGTCTCGGGCGGTCACACGCAGCTGATGCGCGTCGACGCGATCGGCCGCTACGTGCTGCTGGGCGAAACGATCGACGACGCCGCCGGCGAGGCCTTCGACAAGACGGCCAAGATGATGGGCCTGGGCTATCCCGGCGGACCGGCGCTGGCGCGGCTGGCCGAGTTCGGCGACGCGACGGCATTCGCGCTGCCGCGGCCGCTGCTGCGCAGCGCAACCCTCGACTTCTCGTTCGCAGGACTGAAGACGGCCGTCGCGACGCAACTGCGCCGGCTGTCCAACGTCTGTGAGCAGGACCGCGCCAACCTCGCGGCGGCAACGCAGGAGGCGATCGTCGACGTGCTCGTCGCCAAGTCGCTGCGCGCGTTGCGCGAGACCGGGCTCGCGCGTCTCGTAGTCGCCGGAGGTGTCGGAGCCAACGCCGAGCTGCGGCGCCGGCTGAGCGCCGGCGCGCAAGGCATCGGCGCGCGCGTCCACTATCCGGAGCTGCGCCTGTGCACCGACAACGGCGCGATGATCGCGCTCGCCGCCGCGTTGCGGCTGCACGCGGGCTGCGAGACGCCGAGCCGCGAGCTGCGCTTCGAGGTTCGTCCGCGCTGGCCGTTGGCCGAGGTCTGAGCGTGCCGGCGGGCTATAATTCGCCGGTTTCGCGCACAGCACCGCAAGAGCGGCTGCCGAGCGTGCACAGCACGGCGCGGGTCGGTTTCACCTGCGTTCGCAAGTCGTCAACCCGAGACCGCCCGCACCCGGAAGGTGCCGGTCGCGTCTCATTGCAGGAACGGATTCCATGGCAATCGACAAGGCCGACATCATCAAGGCCAACGCCCGCGGCACCGCCGACACGGGCTCTCCCGAAGTCCAGGTGGCGCTGCTCACCGCACGCATCAACGATCTGACCCCGCACTTCAAGACGCACGCGAAGGACCATCACGGTCGCCGCGGCCTGCTGAAGATGGTCAACCAGCGCAAGAGCCTCCTGGCCTACCTGAAGGACAAGGACGCCGACCGCTACACCGCGCTGATCCAGAAGCTCGGGCTGCGCAAGTAACTTCACACTGGAACGCGCGCCTGCCGGATCGTTCCGCGGGCTGCGTCGTTCTGGAGCCCCATGACCTCGGCAACTGCTGTGTCATTCCAGCGCGCCACCGCGCGCTGCCGCGCCGTGGCGCGCTGGAATGGCATTGTTGCCGCGGTGACGCGGGCTCCGGGCTGCTGAGGCGCCGCCCACCCATCGCGCCCCGCCACGCAGGAGTCATTCCATGAGCATGTTCAACAAGACCAACAAGTCCTTCCAGTGGGGCCAGCACGTCGTCACGATGGAAACCGGCGAGATCGCGCGCCAGGCCTCCGGCGCGGTGCTGGTCAGCATCGAGGACACCGTCGTGCTGGCGACCGTCGTCGCCGCCAAGAATGCCAAGCCCGGCCAGGACTTCTTCCCGCTGACCGTCGACTACATCGAGAAGACCTACGCCGCCGGCAAGATCCCGGGCTCCTTCTTCAAGCGCGAAGGCCGTCCGAGCGAGCTCGAGACGCTGACCTCGCGCCTGATCGACCGGCCGCTGCGCCCGCTGTTCCCGGACGGCTTCTTCAACGAGGTGCAGGTCGTCATCCATGTGCTGTCGCTCAACCCCGAGGTGCAGGCCGACATCCCGGCGCTGATCGGCGCAAGCGCCGCGCTGGCGATCTCGGGCATCCCGTTCAACGGCCCGATCGGCGCCGCGCGTGTCGGCTACATCGACGGCGAGTACGTGCTGAACCCGGGCCAGACGCGCCTGGCGCAGTCCAAGCTCAACCTCGTGGTCGCGGGTACGGAAGCGGCGGTGCTGATGGTCGAGTCCGAAGCCGACCAGTTGAGCGAGGAAGTCATGCTCGGCGGCGTCGTGTTCGGTCACGAACAGAGCCGCATCGCGGTCAATGCGATCCACGACCTGGTGCGCGACGCCGGCAAGCCGGCCTGGAACTGGACCGCGCCGCCCAAGGATGAAGCGTTCATCACGCGCCTGACGGCGTTGGCCGAGGAGAAGCTGCGCGCTGCCTACCAGATCCGCTCGAAGCAGGCGCGCACGCAGGCCGTGCGCGAAGCCTACGCGTCGACGCTCGGCCAGCTGGTCGAGGACGGCGTGACGTTCGACACCGTCAAGGCCGAGGGCCTGCTGTTCGACATCGAGGCGAAGATCGTGCGCAGCCAGATCCTCGCCGGCGAGCCGCGCATCGACGGCCGCGACACGCGCACGGTGCGCCCGATCGAGATCCGCTCGGGTGTGCTGCCGCGTGCCCACGGCTCGGCGCTGTTCACGCGCGGCGAGACGCAGGCGCTGGTCGCCGCGACGCTCGGCACCGAGCGCGACGCGCAGCGCATCGACGCGCTGGCCGGCGAGTTCACCGAGCGCTTCATGCTCCACTACAACATGCCGCCGTTCGCCACCGGCGAGACGGGCCGCGTCGGCACGCCCAAGCGCCGCGAGATCGGCCACGGCCGCCTGGCCAAGCGCGCGCTCGTCGCCGCGCTGCCGAGCAAGGAAGACTTCCCGTATTCGATCCGCGTCGTCTCCGAGATCACGGAGAGCAACGGCTCGTCGTCGATGGCCTCGGTGTGCGGCGGCTGCCTCGCGCTGATGGACGCCGGCGTGCCGATGAAGGCTCACGTCGCCGGCATCGCGATGGGCCTGATCAAGGACGCCAACCGCTTCGCCGTGCTGACCGACATCCTGGGCGACGAGGATCACCTGGGCGACATGGACTTCAAGGTCGCCGGCACGACCGCCGGCGTGACCGCGCTGCAGATGGACATCAAGATCCAGGGCATCACGAAGGAGATCATGCAGGTTGCGCTGGCGCAGGCCAAGGAGGCGCGACTGCACATCCTGGGCAAGATGGTCGAGGCGATGGGCGGGGCCAAGACCGAGGTCTCGCAGTTCGCGCCACGCCTCTACACGATGAAGATCAACCCCGAGAAGATCCGCGACGTGATCGGCAAGGGCGGCGCGACGATCCGTGCGCTGACCGAAGAGACCGGCACGACGATCGACATCGGCGAGGACGGCACGATCACGATCGCGTCGACCGACGCCGACAAGGCCGCGCACGCGAAGAAGCGCATCGAGGAGATCACGGCCGAGGTCGAGGTCGGCAAGATCTACGAGGGCCCGATCACCAAGATCCTCGAGTTCGGCGCGCTCGTGAACCTGCTGCCCGGCAAGGACGGCCTGCTGCACATCAGCCAGATCGCGCACCAGCGCGTCGAGAAGGTGACCGACTTCCTAAAGGAAGGCCAGATCGTCAAGGTCAAGGTGCTCGAGACCGACGAGAAGGGCCGCGTCAAGCTGTCGATGAAGGCGCTGCTCGAGCGCGAACAGCAGCCCGCGCAGTCGCAGTGACGGCGTCGCGATGAAGGCCATCGAGATCACGGCGCCCGGCAAGCCCGAGGTTCTGCGCCTCGCGGACCGGTCGGCGCCGCAGATCGGCGCGGGCGAGCTGCTGATCAAGGTCGCGGCGGCCGGCGTCAACCGGCCTGACGTGCTGCAGCGCAAGGGCCTTTATCCGGTGCCGCCCGGCGCGTCCGACATTCCCGGCCTCGAAGTCGCCGGCACGATCGTCGAAGGCGACCGCGCTGCGATGGCGGCGGCCGGATTCGCGCTCGGCGACAGGGTCTGCGCGCTGGTCGCGGGCGGCGGCTATGCCGAGCTGTGCGCGGCGCCGGTCGAACAATGCCTGCCGGTGCCCGGGGAGCTGAGCGACGTCGAGGCGGCGAGCCTGCCCGAGACCTTCTTCACCGTCTGGTCCAACGTGTTCGAGCGCGGTCGCCTGCAGCCAGGCGAGACGCTGCTGGTGCACGGCGGCACCAGCGGCATCGGCGTCACGGCGATCCAGCTCGGCAAGGCGTTCGGCGCGACGGTGATCGCGACGGCGGGCAGCGACGACAAGTCCGCCGCCTGCACCTCGCTGGGCGCCGACCATGCGATCAACTACAAGACGCACGACTTCGTTGCCGAAGTGCAGCGGCTGACGAATGGGCGCGGCGCCGACGTGATCCTCGACATGGTCGCCGGCGACTACCTCGCGCGCGACCTGCAGTGCCTGGCCGACGACGGCCGCGTCGTCATCATCGCGGTGCAGGGCGGCACGAAGTCGCAGATCGACGCCGGCGCGGTCTTGCGCCGCCGGCTCACCATCACCGGCTCGACGCTGCGCCCGCGGCCGGTCGCCTTCAAGGCGGCGATCGCGCGCGCGCTGCGCGAGCGGGTGTGGCCCAGGCTCGTTGCCGGCGACGTGCGTCCGGTGATCCATCAGGTGTTCCCGGCCGCCGACGCGGCGCAGGCGCACGCGATGATGGAATCGAGCACCCACGTCGGCAAGCTGGTGCTGACCTGGTGATCCACAAGACGGCAGACGGAGGTCCCATGCGACGCAAACTCGTGGTCGGCAACTGGAAGATGCACGGCAGCCATGCGGCCAACGCCGAACTGCTGGCTGGCCTGCTGGCGGCGCGGCCGTTCATGGCCGACGTTGCCGTGTGCGCGCCGTTTCCCTATCTGTCGGAAGTGGCCGTGACGCTGGCCGCCAGCGGCATCGCCTGGGGCGCGCAGGACTGCTCGGCGCACGAGCACGGCGCCTACACCGGCGAGGTGTCGGTGCCGATGCTCGCCGAATTCGGCTGCCGCTATGTCATTGTCGGCCACTCGGAGCGCCGCGCCTTCCACGCCGAGAGCGACCAGCTCGTCGCCGACAAGGCCAAGGCAGCGCTGGCGCGCGGCGTGACGCCGATCGTGTGTGTGGGCGAATCGCTCGCGCAGCGCGAAGGCGGCGAGACGGAGCAGGTCGTCAAGCGCCAGCTCTCGGCCGTGATTCACACGCTGACGCATTGCGTCGGCGAAATCGTCGTCGCCTACGAGCCGGTGTGGGCCATCGGCACCGGCCGCACCGCCACGCCCGAGCAGGCGCAGCAGGTGCACGCACTGCTGCGCGCGCTGCTTGCCGCGGCGTCGCCGCACGCCGGCGCGATGCGACTGCTCTACGGCGGCAGCGTCAAGCCCGACAACGCGGCGACGCTGTTCGCTCAACCCGACATCGACGGCGGCCTGATCGGCGGCGCGTCGCTCAAAGCAACCGAGTTCGCCGCGATCTGTCGCGCGGCGGGCTGACGAGACCCTGGAGACTTCGACGATGCAGTCGCTACTCAACCTCGTGGTGGCAGTCCAGCTGCTGTCGGCGCTGGTCATGATCGGCCTGGTGCTGATTCAGCACGGCAAGGGGGCCGACATGGGCGCGTCGTTCGGCAGCGGCGCGTCGGGCAGCCTGTTCGGCGCCACCGGCAGCGCCAATTTCCTGTCCCGATCGACGGCGGTTTGCGCCGCGGTGTTCTTCGTCGCGACGCTGACGCTGGCCTACTTCTCGCACGAGCGCGCCCAGCCCGGCGCGGCGAGCGAGAGCGTGCTCGACCGTGCGACGACGAGCGGGCCTGCGGCGAGCGAGCCCGCGAGCGCACCGGCGCAGATCCCCGCCGGCGCTGCACCGGCGACGGCGCCTGCCGCACCGGTCGCGGTGCCTGCTGCGGCGCCCGCGGCCCCGGCGGCCTCCGGCCCCGCGACGATCCCCACGCGCTGATGCGCGCGGCTTGATCCGCGTCATGCGCGCGGTGTTGCGCGCAGCGCTGCAGGGGAAAGTCGCGTGCCCTTTCCACGCTAGAATTCAAAGCTGCGCCGACGTGGTGAAATTGGTAGACACGCTATCTTGAGGGGGTAGTGGCGAAAGCTGTGCGAGTTCGAGTCTCGCCGTCGGCACCAGATCAACGCGCACCAGGATTCAGCAGCCGATCATGTTCCTCGAGCAGTACCTGAGCGTCATCCTGTTCATCCTGGTCGGCGTGGCGGTCGGCGTGGCGCCCCAATTGCTCGGCTTCGTCTTCGGCCCGAACCGGCCGGACGCCGAGAAGAACAGCCCCTACGAGTGCGGCTTCGAAGCCTTCGAAGACGCGCGCATGAAGTTCGACGTGCGCTACTACCTCGTCGCGATCCTGTTCATCC
>CAYJLV010000016.1:0-73427 GCA_964371405.1 uncultured Burkholderiaceae bacterium | reverse complement strand
AAGTCGTCGTCACCAAGGACGGCTGCCAGGTCATCACCAACTTCCCCTCGGACCGCCTCATCTCCTGCGGCACGCCGGGCTGCGAAGTGTTCTGAAGCGAGGCGCCCGACATGACGTCGGCCGACTCGTGCGGGTAGCCGACGCACTCGAGTACGGCATGGCCGGCATCTGAATCGAGGCGGCGATGCGAGCCGCAGCATGTTCGATCAAGCCCTGACGCTTCCTCCGGCCTTCTGGGCCTTGGCCGTGGCCGCCACGCTGCTCGTCGGCATGGCCAAGGCAGGCTTCGGCGGCACGGCCACCAACCTGGGCGTGCCGCTGATCGCGCTCGCGGCGACACCTCCTTTCGCCGCGGCGGTGCTGCTGCCGATCCTGCTTGCGCTCGATGCCATCGGCCTGGTCGTGTTCCGCGGCAGCTTCGACCGGCGCAACCTCGCGCGGCTGCTGCCCGGCGCGCTGGTCGGCGTGTTGGCGGGCTGGCTGCTCTTCGATCGCGTCGATCCGCGCTGGATCCGCGTGCTGATCGGCATCGAGGCGATCGCCTTCGCGATCGATCGGCTGCGCGAGGCGTTCGGGCCGGCATCGCATCGCGCTCCCCCGCCGCCCACCGCATCGCGCGGGATGGGCTGGGGCGCCCTGGCCGGCTTCACCAGCTTCATCTCGCACGCCGGCGGGCCGCCGCTGATGCATTACCTCCTGCCGCAGAAACTGGACAAGATGCAGCTCGTCGGTACGGCGACGATCTTCTTCTCGATCGTCAACTTCGCCAAGCTCGCGCCGTATGCGCAGCTCGGACTGCTCGATCTTTCCAACCTCGCGGTGTCGGTGCTCCTGCTGCCTGCGGTGCCTGTCGGCTTCTGGCTCGGCTACCGGTTGATGAAGGCGATCGACATGCGCCAGTTCAACCTGATCGTTGCCTGGCTGCTGTTGGCGACCGGGCTCAAGTTGATCTGGGATGGTGTAGCCGCCTGAAACCTCGCGCGCATATTGGGCTCGGCGGTGGCAAGCGCTTTCGCGAGCATCGAGACTTCACTCCCGTTCAAGGCCGCTGGCGCGAAACTGCTCGCGCGCCATGACGAACCAGTCGAGAGGGGCTTCACCCCGCGAGATGGCGAATTCCAGGGCGGCTTTCCAGATGGACGCGCTGGGCAACGCAACGCCGGCAGCCTGCGCGGCATCGAGCGCGAGGTTCGAATCTTTGAGGCCGATCACGGCGGAAGCACCGACACGCCCCAGTCCTCACGGGCGATCAGGTCGCCGCATGGACCCTCGGTGACTCACCACGTGAGCCTGCTCAGGTTCGTCGCTAATCTAGTCGCGACATGGTACCGACGGCCCGGTCGGACGACGGGTTGCATCGCGGCGGTTCGCTTCTTTGCGCAAGACGGAAAGCTGCCATCCGGCCACCCGTCTTCTCAAGACCGGGAGGGCAGGCCTATGCTGACTGCATCCTCGCCAGAGAAGAAGAAGGAGACACGGTAGAGGGAAGGGTGTGATGCCATTCCCGACGTCCGATTTCATCCGGATCGTGCCGTTGCTGTTTTCCCCGTCGATAACGCTCTACCGGGTCCTCCAGTGCGGTGGCCAGGCGGAGCACAACCATAGGCTTGCCAGGAGACTGTGATGACGTACTTGCGCAAATGGTGGGCTGCCGCACTTGTGGCGAGCATGACCGGTGCTGTCCAGGCTGCCGAGGTGGTGACGCTGCGCGTGCACCACTTCCTGCCAGCTTCGTCGACCGCCCATGTGAAGTTCATCGCACCGTGGTGCGCCAAGATTCAAAGTGACTCCGGCGGGCAGCTGAAGTGCCAGATCTACCCGTCCATGCAACTCGGAGGTACACCGCCGCAGTTGTTCGACCAGGTCAAGGACGGCGTTGCCGATATCGTCTGGACACTTCCCGGGTATCAGGCGGGACGCTTCATGGTGATTGAGGCGTTCGAGTTGCCCTTCATGACGGCAGCCGAGAGCCAGAAGTCGAGTCGTGCGCTATGGCACTACGCGACGAAGAATGCGACCAACGAGTTCCGGGGTGTACGGCCGCTCATCTTTCACGTTGGCGAGGGGGCGATCTTTCATACAAACTCCAAACCTATTCGGACCCTGGCCGACTTCAAGGGTCTGAAACTGCGCGCACCCACTCGGCTGGCCAGCAAGCTGATTGGTGCGCTTGGTGGCGTGCCCGTCGCGATGCCGGTTCCGCAGGTGGGTGAGTCGCTTTCCAAGGGAGTCATCGATGGAGCGCTTCTGCCATGGGAGGTGCTGCCTTCGCTGAAGGTTCACGAGATTGTGAAACACCACTCCGAGTTGGATGCGGGCGTGCCGAACATCTCAAACAACGTCTTCGTTCTGGCAATGAATCCGGCCAAGTACGAAAGTCTGCCTGCCGATCTGAAGCGCGTCATCGACGCCAACAGCGGTGCAGATGCATCCGCATGGGTGGGCAAGGTTTGGGACGAGGCGAGGGAGCCTGCCCGAAAGCTGGCAGTCGACCGGAAGAATTCCTTCTATAAAGTTCCAGCTTCCGAACTCGCTGAATGGCAGAAGGCCGCCGAGCCGGTGAGCACCTCCTGGATCAAGGAAGTTGCGGAAAAGGGACACGACGGCAACCGATTGCTGCAGGAGGCAAGAGCACTGCTTCAGCAGTGAGCTGAGTCGAGCTTCGCAGTCACCCACTCGTTTCTCCGCTGGTCGCACTATTCTTCGTCACGATAATCGTGCTCGACAAAGGGCTCGACAAAGGGCTCGACAAAGGGCTCGACAAAGGGCTCGACAAAGGGCTCGATGAAGGACGCGCACAGGAGGCGCGGCAGATGGAGAAGTGATGGACGAAGTCAGCGACTTGCGCCTGTTTGCTCGATTGATCGAAGCCGGCACCATTTCCGCTGCAGCCCAGGTGTTGAAGTCCTCGCCAGCCGCAGTCAGCCGGCGCCTGGCTCGCCTCGAGGCTCGACTCGGCGTCCGGTTGATCACCAGGACTTCGCGCCACTTCGAGCCGACCGATGAAGGGCGGTTGTTCTACGAGCGTTGCACGAGCATCCTCAGGGAAATCGGCAAGGCTGAAGCGGAGGCGACCTCGAGAAGCACAACCCCGAGTGGAGATCTGAAGATCAGCGCGCCGATGGGTCTGGGCCGACGGCATGTCGCGGCGATGATCCAGCGCTTCAGCGACCGGTATCCCGACGTCCGCGTTCAACTGGTTCTTTCGGATGCGGGTCTGGATGTCGTCGACGACTCGCTCGACATTGCGATACGCGTCGGCCTGCCGCTGGATACCGGTGTCGTTGCGCGAAAGTTGCTGTCGCAGCGCAGGATCGTTTGCGGGTCGCCGGCATACTTCGACCGGTTCGGCGTGCCGAGGATCCCGGAGGATCTGATCCGTCACAACTGCATCTGCCTGGTTCGACGGCGCGGAGTCTTCGACAAATGGCAGTTCGAGGTCGATGGGCAGCCGCGCGAAGTGCGTGTCGCCGGCACGCTCAGCTCGAACAGCAGCGAGGTCTTGGTAGATTGGGCTCTCGACGGCAAGGGTTTGGCACTGCTGGCAGCGTGGGACATCGGCGACGCCCTGCGAACCGGTAAGCTGCAGGAATGTCTGAAGGACTGCTGGTGCGACGTCATCGAGCTCTATGCGATCTTTGTCAGCAAGCGGCATCTGCCGCTGCGAATCCGCACCTTCATCGACCATATCGCGGAGGAATTCGAGCGTTTCTGAAGCGCGCGCGTGAGCTTCAGGTTCGCATCAAGGTTGTCGCGTCTTTTTTTTTTGGCGCTGCAATGATCGGTCTGGCAATTCTTTGGAGCAGTCGGCATGGAAAAGGAAGTCATCTACGTCGGTGACCCGATGTGTTCGTGGTGCTACGGCTTCACCCAAGTGATCGGTGAGTTGCGGGCGAAGTACCAGGATCGGGCGAAGTTCTCTCTCGTGATGGGCGGTCTGCGGCCCGACGGGACCCATGTCGTCGATCAGCGATACAGCGATTTCCTCAAGGGCCACTGGCAGGAGATCGGCGAGCGCACCGGCCAGCCTTTCAGCCTGAAGATCCTCGACAACATCGGCTGGATCTACGACACCGAGAAGGCCTGCCGCGCAGCGGTCACGCTGCGGCTCATGCAGCCCGGCAGCGAGTGGGCCTACTTCGTCGCGGCGCAGACGGCCTTCTACCGCGACAACCACGACCCGAACGATCCCGAATCGTTCGCGCGGCTGGCCGAAGGCTTCGGCATCGACCGGCAGAGCTTCCTGCGCAACTATCTCGGCGACGAGGCGCGCGAGGCCACGCAGGGTGACTTTCGCTGGGCGCGCAGCGTCGGCGTCGACAGCTTCCCCACCGTCGTGCTGCGCGATGAGCGCGGCCTCGCGGCATTGACGATCGGATATCAGCCCTTGGTGCGGCTGGAGCCGTTGCTCGGGCGCTGGCTCGAGCGGTGAGTTCGCGCCGGCCGTGCACCACCAGACTCATCGAGCGAGGCATCGTGCGAACCGGGTGAACGCCGGGTTCGAATTCCGACGGTGGGTCCGGCAGGCCGCAGCCCTCACCATTGGGCGACTGCTTCAACCAAACGCATCGCAATGAGCGGCTACCTGGAAAACGGTTCCTGGCGGAACGGCTGGTACGACACCCGCGGCACGGCAGGCGAGTTCGTTCGTCCGCAGGCCGGCTTTCGCGAACAGCTCGATCGCGGGGCGATCCGCGGGCAGCCGGGGCGCTATCACCTCTACGTCTCGCTGGCATGCCCGTGGGCGCACCGCACGATCATCTTCCGCGCGCTGAAGGGCTTGCACGATGCGCTGCCGCTGCACGTGGTGGAGCCGGTGATGGACGAGCAGGGATGGGTTTTCAGCGCCGTGCATCCTGATCGCGCCAACGGCTTCGCGCACCTGCACGAGCTGTACACGGCCGCACGACCTGCCTACAGCGGCCGGGTGACCGTTCCCGTGCTGTGGGATTCGCACGCGCGCTCGATCGTGAACAACGAGTCGGCGGAGATCGTCCGCCTGCTCGACGACGACGCGCAATACCGCCCGCCGTCGCGGCTCGAGGCCATCGACGCGATGAATGCGTTCGTGTACGACAACGTCAACAACGGCGTCTACCGCTGCGGCTTCGCCTCGACGCAGCGGGCCTACGAGGCGGCGTTCGACCGGCTCTTCGCCGCGCTGGATGAACTCGAAGCCCGCCTGGCTTCGAGCCGATACCTCCTCGGCGACCGGATCACGGAAGCGGACTGGCGGCTGTTCACCACGCTCGTGCGCTTCGATGCCGTCTACCACGGGCACTTCAAGTGCAACCGCCACCGCATCGCCGATTTTCACCACCTGTCCAATTACGTGCGCGAGCTCTATCAGTGGCCGGGTGTTGCCGACACGGTCGACTTCGGCCACATCAAGCGGCACTACTACATGAGCCATCCGCACCTGAACCCGAGCCGCATCGTGCCGAAGGGGCCGTTGCCGGACTTCGCCGCGGCGCATGACCGCGCGCGGCTGCCGGCGGTTGCCGGGGGGCCGCAATAGCCGGCCCTACCGCGGCGCGCGCCGCCAAAGCAGCAACTGCGCCGCACCGACGCACAGCATGAAGAACAGCATCACCAGCGCGACCTGGAACGGGCCTTCGTGCGACACCCAGCCGACGGCGTAGCCGCCGAGCGCGCCCGTCAGCTGCTGCAGCACGCCCGCCAGCGCCGCGGCCGAGCCGGCGAGCGCCGGCACGAGGCCGATCGTCGCGGCCAACGCGGGCGGGATCAGCAGGCCGTGGCCGATGCACAGCAGCGCCAGCGGCAGCACGAAGGCAAGCGGCGTGGAGAGTCCCGACAGCGCCAGCACCAGCCCGACGCCGGCGAGGCTGAACGCCTGGCCGATCGCCATCATCCGCTGCTCGCCGTAGCGATGGGTCAGCCGGCTCGCCAGGTAGTTGCCGCCGATGTAGAACGTCGGCGGGATCATGATGTACCAGCCCACGCTGGCCGGTCCGACGCCGTAGCTGCGCAGCACGAACGGCGCGCCGCCGAGAAAGGCGTAGAACGCGGCGGCGACCGCCGCCGGGATCGTCGCGTAGAGCAGGAACGACGGCTCGCGCACCAGGCGTGCGTAGGCGCGACCCATTGCGCGCAGCCAGTGCGCTTCGAGATCGGCCGCGGCCGCCGGCGCGCGGCCCGCCGGCAGTCCGCGCCACGCGGCAACCATCAGCGCGAGCGCCAGCCCGGCCAGCAGCACGAAGTTGGCCTGCCAGCCCAGCAGCGCATGCAGCTGCCCGCCGATCACGGTGCCCAGCGGCGGGCACACGCCCATCGCCATGCCGATGTAGGCCATCACGCGCGTGCGCTGCGGCCCGTCGAAGTGGTCCTGCACCAGCGCGCGGCCGACGACCATGCAGGCTGCGCAGCCCGCGCCCTGCATGACGCGCGCCGCCACCAGCGCGCTCAGCGTGCCGGCGAGAGCGGCGGCGAGCGACGCGGCGCCGCCGATCGCCAGCCCGACGAGCAGGACGCTCCGGCGCCCGTGCCGGTCCGACAGCGGGCCATAGAGCAGCTGCAGCGCTCCGTAAGAGACGACGTAGCCGCTGAACGTGAGCTGCACGCTCGCGGCGTCGACGCCGAACAGCGTGTCCCACTCCTGCATCGAAGGCAGGCAGATCGTCATCGCCAGCAGGCCGAAGGCCATCTGGGCGACGATGTTGAGGATCAGCAGCGGCTCTGAGGGTCGCTGCTGCCGACGCGCGGCTGCGTCGTTGTTGTCGTTGTTGTCGTCGTCCATCGGTCGGCAAAGCGCACCCGCGGCGGGCGCGCGTCCGACCGTATCACACGGCGCGGCGCGCTACGACGATCACGCGCCGTTCGGCGGCCGCAAGGAGTCGGGCTGCGGGCCGCGCGAGCAGGGGCGGGCGGCGGTCGAGTTCTACACTGCCGGCAAGACCCGCTACATCATGGGCTGACAGGCCGGATCGTCTCCGATGGAACATGTCGATTGCATTGTCGTCGGCGCCGGTGTCGTCGGCCTGGCCGTCGCGCGCGCGCTGGCGCTGCGCGGTCACGAGACCATCGTGCTGGAGCGCGAGCGCTGTATCGGCAGCGGCACCAGCTCGCGCAACAGCGAGGTGATCCATGCCGGCATCTACTACCCCGCCGGCTCGCTGAAGGCGGTGCTGTGCGTGCGAGGCAAGGAACTGCTCTACGAGTACTGCGCTGTGCACGGCGTGGCGCACCGCCGTTGCGGCAAGCTGATCGTCGCGACCGAGCCCGACCAGTGCGCCGTGCTGGAGCGGCTGCAGGCGGCGGGGCGCGCCAACGCCGTCGGCGAGCTCGAGCTGATCGGCGCCGATGCGGCGCGCCGAGCCGAGCCGCAGTTGCGCTGCGTGGCGGCGCTGCAGAGCGCCAGCACCGGCATCGTCGACAGCCACGGCCTGATGCTGGCGCTGCAGGGCGACTTCGAGAACGCCGGCGGCATGCTGGCCTACGGCGCGCCGGTGCTGGCGGGCGAGTGCGGCGCCGACGGCATCGTCCTCGACGTGGGCGGCGAACAGCCGATGCAGCTGCGCGCCGGCATGCTCGTCAACAGCGCCGGCCTGCAGGCGCAGGCGCTGGCCGCTGCGCTGCGCGGCATGCCGCCGGATCGGGTGCCTGCCCTGCACCTCGCCAAGGGCAATTACTACGGCCTCGCCGGCCGCGCACCGTTCTCGCGCCTGATCTATCCGGTGCCCGAGCCCGGCGGGCTGGGCGTGCACCTGACGCTCGACCTCGGCGGCCAGGCGCGCTTCGGCCCCGACGTCGAATGGGTCGACCGTCTCGACTACCACGTTGACCCGGCGCGAGCGGACGCCTTCTATGCGTCGATCCGGCGCTACTGGCCGGGCCTCGCCGACGGCGCGCTGCAGCCGGGCTACGCCGGCGTCCGGCCGAAGCTGAGCGGGCCCGGCGCCGCGGCGGCCGACTTCATGATCCAGGGCGAGGCCGAGCACGGCGTGCGCGGGCTGGTGAATCTGTTCGGCATCGAGTCGCCGGGGCTCACGGCCTCGCTGGCGATCGCCGAGGCGGTGGCGGCGCGGGTCTAGGGCCCGCGCGCCCGATCGTCAGAACGGCAGCCCGACGTAGTTCTCGGCCAGCGAGCGCTGCGCGGCTTCCGACGAGAACAGGTATTCCATGTCGGTCTGCTGGAGCTTCTTGTCGTAGTCGATGCTGTCGGGGAAGGTGTGCAGCAGGCTCGTCATCCACCACGAGAAGCGCTGCGCCTTCCACACCCGCGCCAGCGCCTTGGCCGAGTAGCCTTCGAGCCCCGAGCTGTCGCCGCGCTCGTAGTGCGCCAGCATCGCGTGGTAGAGGTAGTAGATGTCGGACGCTGCGCTGTTCAAGCCGCGTGCGCCGGTCGGCGGCACGATGTGCGCCGCGTCGCCGGCGAGGAACAGGTTGCCCCAGCGCATCGGCTCGGCGACGAAGGAGCGCAGCGGCGCGATCGACTTCTCGATCGACGGCCCGGTGACCATGCGCGCACCCACCTCGGCAGGCAGGCGGCGCTTGAGCTCGCCCCAGAAGGCGTCGTCGGACCAGTCCTCGACGCGATCCGTCAGCGGCACCTGGATGTAGTAGCGGCTCAATACCTGCGAGCGCAGCGAGCACAGCGCGAAGCCGCGTTCGTTGCGCGCATAGATCAGCTCGGGCGAGACCGGCTTGGTGCGCGAGAGCACGCCGAGCCAGCCGAACGGATAGACCTTCTCGTACTCCTTGAGCACCGTCTTCGGGATCGACTTGCGGCTCACGCCGTGAAAGCCGTCGGCGCCGATCACGAAGTCGCAGTCGACGCGCACGATCTCGTCGCCGGCGCGGTAGGTGACCCAGGGCTTGGGGGTCGTCAGGTCGTGCAGCGCCACGTCCTCGGCGTTGTGGATCACCGCGCCCTTCATGCGGTCGCGCGCGTCGTAGAGGTCGCGCGTCAGCTCGGTCTGGCCGTAGACGACGACGGAGCTGCCGCCGCTGTGCTTGTGCAGGTCGACGCGATTGAGCTTGCCCTCGCTGGCGATGAAAAAGCCCTCGTGGATCTCGCCCTCGCGGTCCATGCGCTCGCCGCACTGGGCCTCGCGCATCAGCGCGGCGAAGCCGTGCTCGAGCACGCCGGCGCGGATGCGCGCGAGCACGTAGTCGCGGCTGTGCTTCTCGAGCACGATGTTGTCGATGCCCTTGAGGTGCAGCAGCTGGGACAGCAGCAGCCCGGACGGGCCGCCGCCGACGATGCAGACGCGGGTTTGCATGGATGCCTCCTGGAATGATTGGGCGCGATGGCGCAGCGTATGCCCGCCGGCCGCCCGGCGGAAGGGTCGGATCGGACCAGTGCTTGTACGATTCGGACATGCCAGCCCAGAGCCGCAGGATCGCGTCGTACAACCTGTTCGGTGAGTCCTCGGGCCTGCCCGACGTGATGCACTGCGAGACGATCGCCGAGCGCTCCGTGCTGCACGACTGGGAGTTCGAGCCGCACCGCCACGCGCGGCTGCACCAGGTGCTGCTGGTCGAGACCGGCGGCGGCCAGGCCCGGTTCGAAGGGCGCGACGTTGCGCTCGGGCCGATGTCGCTCGTCAACGTGCCGCCGGGCGACGTGCACGGCTTCTCGTTCCGGCCCGGCACGCAGGGCTTCGTCGCGACGCTGGCCGAGGAGATGCGCAACGAACTGCTGTCGCAGGCCGGCGACGTGCGGCGCGCGCTGGCGCGCCCGCTCGTGCTCGAGGCCGACGAATCGATCGTCGCCACGATGCGGCAGATCTGGCGCGAGTTCAACGGCCGCGCCGCCGCGCGCGCGCTGCTGTTGCGTGGCCTGTGCGCCTGCCTGCTCGGCCAGACGGCGCGCACGGCGGCCGAGGCCGACCCGGTGGCCGGGCCGCCGCCGGAGTCGGACCTGCTGCGCCGCTTCGAGGCGCTGCTCGAGGCGCACTATCTCGAGCACTGGCGCGTGGCCGACTATGCGCGCGCTCTCGCCGTCACGCCGACGCACCTGAGCCGCGTCGCACGCGCTGCCGGCGGCGAGTCGGCGTCGCGGCTGATCGACGCACGCGTCATGCGCGAGGCGCGGCGCAGCCTGGCATACACCAACATGAGCGTGACGACGATCGCCTACACGCTCGGTTTCGCCGATCCGGCCTACTTCAGCCGCGTGTTCACGCGCGCGCTCGGCGTGTCGCCGCGCGCCTTTCGCGCGCGCGTCGCGAGCTGAGAACGGCCAGGAGGGCTATCCGACGAGCCTGGCCGTCTGCGGGTGGTAGACAAGCTCGGTGATCGTCCCGTCTCGAATGCGCTCGACCGCCTCGTCGATCACGTGCAGCGGCACGACGAACCACTCCCTCGGCTTCACCGGCTTGCCGAATCGATCCTCGATGGTCAGGTCGAGCTGCACGGCGCCGAACAGGCGATGAAAGATGTTCTCCATCTTGCTTCGGCTGAGGTTATGCAGCTTGTACGCGGCCACGATCTCGACGGGAGCCAGCAGGTACGTCGCATCGTTCTCGGCGTCGGCGATGCGCGTCTCGACCTTGCCGCCCGTGACGCCGATCTTGTGAATCAGCATTCGGTGCTCGGAAACGAACGGGTGCTTGGATAGGCTGCGCAGCACGTAGATCGTGCCGGTCTCGATGTCGTCCGGCTCGGCTGTATCACCGAATAGCGGGCCGGCATACGGGTCGCTGAGTCGCCGCCCATTGCCGTCCTGCGTCAGCGCCTTCTGCAGCGACCGCATCAGCAGATTGCTTTCGGTCCCGTTGCCGTAGATGAGCCGCAGCCTCGCATCGGGCTGTCCGCTGCTGGTCTGGAACTCTTCGGCCTTCTCCGCCACGTAGGCGAACTGCCCGCCGACGACGAAGAAGCTCCCCTGCTTGATGCTGGCTTCGCCCTTGAACGGAATCGCCTTGCGCAGGCCATCGTTGAGTTCGCGCTCCACGCGCTCGAACAGCGGCTGGAACTTGTCGAAGTCCTCGCACGGCGTGCGCTCGGCGATCTCCTCCGCGGCCTGTCTCTCGGCGTGGGAGCGAACATGGCGGAGCACGGTGATGTCTGCATGGTTGGATGAGTCGCTGCCGACACCCAGCTCGGCGAGCAATTCATCTCCGTCCAATGCATCCACGTCGGCCGGCGTTGCTGGTGCTTCCGACAGCAAACCAGGCTTGTCCAGCCCGGCCAGCAGTGCGTGCGCCTCGGGCAGCTTGCGAAGGTGATCCAAACGCACCGCGTACAGGCGCCGGTGCGTTCCAGCAGGCGGGTTTCGATGTGGATGTTCAGCACGTTGCGCGACCAGCCGTGGTCGATGGCGGCGCGGGCGTAGGCCACGCGCTGCGCACTGTCTTTCAGGCGTGTCAGCAGCACCAGGTTGTGCCCCCATGGCAATCGTCCAACAAGCTGTTGGACGATTGGCGGCTCCGGCCAGGCCTCGGCAAAGGCGCGCATGTACATCAAGTTGGCGCGCGAGAAGCCCTTCATGTCCGGGAAGGCTGAGGTGCCCATCGAATTTCGTCTTCCAGCGGGTCGCACTTATGCCGCCAGGGATTGCTGAGCAGCATGCTTGCTGATCCAGTTCTCGAGGAACCGAACTGGCGAGCTGTAGCCCAGCGTGGAGTGGCGGCGACTCCGGTTGTAGAACACCTCGATGTAGTCGAACAGGTCGGCCTGCGCATCGGCTCTGGTCGCGTAGGTCGTGCCGTGCACGCGCTCGTTCTTCAGGCTGTTGAAGAAGCTCTCGGTGGGCGCGTTGTCCCAGCAGTTGCCCTTGCGGCTCATCGAGGCGGTCATGCCGTACTCGGTGAGCTTGGTGGTCATGGCCTGGCTGGCGTACTGGCTGCCGCGGTCGCTGTGGAAGATCACGCCTGCACCGGGCTTGCGCCGGAACCAGGCCATGGTCAGCGCGTCGGTGACGATGTCGGCGGTCATCCGCGGCTTGATCGACCAGCCGACGATCTCGCGGTTGAACAGGTCCAGCACGATGGCCAGGTACAGCCAGCCTTCGCCGGTCTGGATGTACGTGATGTCGCCCGTCCAGACCCGGTTCGGCGCCTCGGGCGTGAAGTTGCGCGCCAGCAGGTTCTCGGCCACCGGCATCGAGTGCCTGGAGTCCGTCGTCGCCTTGTAGCGCCGCTTGTGGCGCGCCCGGATGCCGTGCTCGCGCATCAGCCGCTCCACGCGGCGCAGGCCGATGCAATGGTCTCGGCCCTGCAGCTCGCGGTGCATGCGCCGCGAGCCGTAGGCGGCCCTGACCGCGGCGTGGATGGCCTTGATCAAGGTCACGGCCTGCGGGTCCGTCGGACGCGTACGGTCGGGCTTGCCGCCACGGCGCCAGGCGCGGTAGCCGCTGATGCTCACGGCCAGCACCTCGCACATGTCGGGCAGGGGGTACCGGAAGCACCCGTCATGAAGCTGCCGGGCCGCTCCCAAGTCGAATTCCGTCGCGGCTTTCACGAGCTGTGCGACTGCGCCTGTCGCCGCTGCACCGCCGCCGCAAAGCACCACGCCAGCACCGGCAGCGCCAACGCCGACACGGCGAACACGGGAATCGCCGAGTGCCGGTCGACGACGGCGGCGGCCGCTGCCACGCCCAGCGAGTGACCGAGGAACAGCGACGACGAGAACGTCGTCACCGCCGTGGCACGCAGCGTAGGCGCCATCTGCGTCGCGTGCGTCTGCAGCGTGTTGTGCAGCATGTAGAAGCCGAGCCCGCCCGCCAGGCAGGCGGCGAGCGCCCAGGGCCACGACGGCAGCACGGCGAGCAGCGCGAAGTAGATGCACATGAGCCCGCCGCCGACACGGGCCAGGCCGGCTTCGCCGCAGCGGCGCAGTAGCGTGCTCGCGTGGCGGCTGTAGAGCAGACCCCCGGCTGCATAGAGCACGACGACGCTGCCCGCTGCACCCATCGACAGCCCGAAGGTCTGGTGCAGATGCGCCGGCAGGAACGCGAGCCCGCCGAACACGAACATGCCTTCGACGAAGGCGAACAGCAGCACGCGACGCGGCCACGCGCCGCCGAGCACGCTGCGCATGGCGTCGAGCGTCGAGGGCGCGGCCGGCGACGGCTCTGCGACCGCATCGCCGCCGCGGCGCAGCTCGAGCGCCATGAACGCGCCGACGAAGGCGAACAGCAGCGCCAGCAGCGCGAAGGCGCTGCGCCAGCCGATCGTGTCGGCGAGCACGCCGCCCAACACCTGCGCCGCGATCATGCCCAGCGTCGTCGCGCCGATCAGCCGCGCCAGCACTGCCTGGCGGCGCTCGTAGGGCACGCTGTCGCCGATCCACGCCATCGCCAGCGGCGTGACGCCGGCCGCCGCCGCGCCCGACAGCGCGCGCGCGGCGACCAGCGACTCGAACGACGGCGCCACGGAGCAGGCCAGCGCCCCCGCCGCGCAGGCCAGCGTGGCCAGCGTGACGACGGTGAACTTGCCGATGCGGTCGGCCAGCGGCCCGTAGGCCAGCAGCGCGACGCCGTAGGCGATGGCGAACGCCGAGACGGTGTGGCCGGCGCGTCCGGTGCCGACGGCGAACTCGCTCGCCAGGCGCGGCAGCAGCGGGTCGCAGACGCGCAGCGCGGCCATCGTTGCGAACGACGCGGCGCCGGCCAGCGCCAGGCGGCGCGCGATCATTCCATGCGGATCGCCGCGCTGTCGACCACTTCCTTCCAGCGCTTCATCTCGCTGCGCTGGAACTCGCGAAACTCCGACGGCTTGCTGCCGATCGGCGTCGCGCCGAGATCCGTCATGCGCTTGCGCACATCGGGCTGTTGCAGGATGGCCGCGACTTCGGCCTGCAGCTTCGCGATGACGGGCGCGGCGGTGCGTGCCGGCGCGAACAGGCCGTACCACGCGGCTGCCGTGTAGCCGGGAATCCCCGCCTCGGCCACGGTCGGCACGTCGGGCAGCGCCAGGCTGCGTCGCGCGTCGCCGACGGCGAGCGCCTTCAGGCTGCCGCTCTGCACGTGGGCGAGCACGAGCGGAAGGTCGGCGAACATGATCGGCACGCGACCCGCGAGCAGGTCGTTGAGAGCACTGGCGCTGCCCTTGTACGGCACATGCAGCATGCGCGTCTTCGTCATGTACTTGAACAGCTCGCCCGCCAGGTGCTGCGACGCGCCGATGCCGCCCGACGCATAGTTGTAGCGATCCGGCTGCTTCTCGAGCAGCGCGACCAGTTCCTTGACGGAGCCGACGCCCAGCGACGGATGCGTCACCAGCACCAGCGTCACGGCCGCCACCTGCGTCACCGGCTCGAAGTCCTTGAGCGTGTCGTACGGCATCTGCGGGTAGATCAGGCTGTTCGTCGCGTGCGTGCCGATCGAGCCCATGACGAGCGTGTGACCGTCGGGCGCCGCCTTGGCGACGAGGTCGGCGCCGAGGTTGCCGCCCGCGCCGGCCTTGTTCTCGACGACGACCTGCTGGTGCAGCCGCGACGTCAAGCCCTCGGCGACGAGGCGCGCCATCACGTCCGTCGAGCCGCCCGGCGCGAACGGGACGACGATCTTCATCGGACGCGCCGGAAAGTCCTGCGCCTGCGCGGCCATCGCCATGGTCGCAGCCGCAGCCGCCAACCCCAGAAACTTCAGAACCGTTCTTCGCATGTGTGTCTCCTCGACCAAGCAACCCGCCCTGCAACGCTGCGACGCGATGCGGCTTCGCGAGCGTCTCGCAGCTCGACAGTTCAGTACACGCCGTCGATCACGGCGCCGTTGTGCCTCAGCCGCTGCTGCAGATCGCGCACGGCGAGCTGCCGCACCTCAGTGTGACCGCGTTCGGCGCACAGCGCAGCCGCCGTGCCGGTCGCCTCGCCCATCGCCATGCACGGGCCCATCGTGCGCGCCGTGCCCATGCCCTCGCGCGTGGCCGACAGGCAGCGGCCGGCGACCATCACGTTCTTCAGGCCGAGCGGCAGCAGGCAGCCGAACGGAATGTCGTACGAGCCGCCGTTGGCGATCGGGATGCGGATCTGCGTCGTGCCCGACTGGTGGATGTCGACGTGCTGCGCGCCCTTGGCGACGGCGCTGTCGGGGAACTTGCGCCCGCTGACGACGTCGTCCCGGGTCAGCACGTAGTCGCCCATGACGCGGCGCGTCTCGCGCACGCCGACGCGCGGCGCCAGGCCGGCGAACGTCGACTGCTCGAAACCAGGCAGGTGCTTCCTGAGGAAGCCGGCCGTCTTCCACACCTGCTCCATCAGCGCTCCGACGGTGGCGCTGACGGCGGCCGTGTCGGTGCCGTCGATGTTGCCGCCGATGCGTGTGGCGTTGACGCAGACCTCGCGCCGCGCCTTCGAGGTCGGCTGGATCATGATCAGCGCGGTCGGCGCCAGATCGCCGCGGCGGATCGCGTCGCCGAGGAACGGTCCTTCGCTCTTGAAGAACACCGACGGCTCGCCCTGCTCGACGAGCTTGTCGACGAGCTGGCGGTCGCTCAGGTTGCCGCGGATGTAGTCGCTCTCGCCGAGCGCCAGCGACTCGACGTTGGCCTGTGCGAAGCGCAGCAGCGCCGGCGTGTCGACATTGCTCATGCGGAACATCAGCGACAGCGGCTGCAGGTCGCCGCTGGCGTCGCTCAGCTCGAAGGGCGCGCCGGCGCGCACGGCGAGGTCGCCGTCGCCCGAGCAGTCGATGAACCAGTCGGCGCTGACCAGCGTGCGCCCGCTCTTGTTGACGACGACGAGGCCGCTGACGACGCCGTCGCGCACGACGACGTCCTCGGCGAAGGTCTGCAGCCACGGCGTGACGCCGTGGCGCTCGAGCACGCGCATGACGGCGATCTTCATGATTTCGGGGTCGACGCAGACGTAGCAGATCAGCCGATGGTCATGCAGCGGGCCGATGAACCCGCCCATTTCGCGGCACTCGGCGAACAGCTCGTCGGAGATGCCGCCGACGACGTATTCGCCGCGCGCGTTGAGCACGCCGTCGAGCGACATGCCGCTGAGCAGTTCGCCGCCGAGCATCGTGCCCGACTCGACGATGAGCGTCTTGCGGCCGTTCTTCGCTGCCGCTGCGGACGCGGCGATGCCGGAGGCGCCGCCGCCGAGCACGACGACGTCGAAATGCGCATGGTTGAGGCTCTGTGCCATCTGGACGATCTCCTTGGACGCTGTCATCGCCTGCAAGCTTCCACAATGTAGACTGCAGGTTCCGATACGGGCGGATGCAGCCACTGTATTCAGCAGTGCAAACCAGTGTCAACAAGGCTCCACATTATGGAAGCGCGATCTCCGACAGGCACGCAGAGCATCGACCGCGCGGTCCAGTTGCTCAAGCATGTGGCGACGCATAACTCGGCCGGTCTCACGCTGGCGCAGGCGGTTCGCGACAGCGGCCTGAAGGCACCGACGGCGCATCGCATCCTGGCGTCGCTGTGCGAGCACGGGTTGTTGATGCAGCAGGGCGCGCACAAGCTGTACTTCCTGGGGCAGCTTGCCTACGAACTCGGCCTCGCCGCCGACAGCCAGTTCGACCTGCGCCGGCTGTGCCGCCCGGTGCTGGTGCGGCTGGCACGGGCGACCGGAGACACCGTCTTTCTGACCACGCGCAACGATCGCGACAGCGTCGTGATCGAACGCATGGAGGGCAGCTACCCGATCAAGGTGCTGACGCAGATGGTCGGCGAGCGCCGCCCGCTGGGCAGCACGGTCGCCGGCGTCGCGCTGATCGCCGCGTTGCCCGACGACGAGGCCGACGACCTGATCGCCAGGAACCGGCCGCGTCTCGGTCGCTACGGCAAGCTCTCCGAGAAGGTGTTGCGCGACATGATCGGCCGCGCGCGCCGCCTCGGCTATGCGCTCAACGACGGCGACCTGATCCCCGGAGTCACCGGCATCGGCGTCGCGATCCCGACGCGCCTGGGCATGCCCTATGCGGCGCTGAGCGTCGTCGCCGTCAGCCAACGACTGGCCGGCGCGCGACGCGACGAGGTCGCGGCACTGCTGCGCAGCGAGTCGCTGCGTCTGAGCGAGACGCTGGCGGGCCGCTGAGACCCCACGGCGGCGGCGCCGACCGGCCGCTGCTCGATCGCTTGCTGGCCGGGCAACGGCCGCGCGCTCGAGCTCGCGGATCGCTTTGGGCAGCTTCTTGCAGTTTATGATAGCGAGGCGTTATCGCGGGCCGAATCGCGTCATCTGTGCGTGGGACGGCCGTCTTTCTAGACTGCGCGCCTGCGTTTTGACCTGAATCAATAATCAGGACGGCGCCATTGCAGCGCACCCCACACGAGGAGACAAAATAGTGGAGTCCACAAACCCCGAGTCCGCGCACGGGCTGCGCTGGCTCGAGCGCCTATGCGATATCAGCGCGGCGATCGGCGCGCTGGTGCTGATCGGCATCGCCTGCATGACGACAGTGAGCGTCATCGGCCGCGCCTTCTTCTCGCACCCGATCCTGGGCGACGTCGAGCTGGTGCAACTCGGCTGCGCCGTCGTCGTCGCGTCGTTCCTGCCGTACACGCAGTTCCGGCGCGCCAACATCATCGTCGACTTCTTCACCACCGGCGCGCGCGCGTCCACCCAGCGGCGCCTCGATGCGATGGGAACGCTGCTCTACACGGCCGTGCTGGCGCTGGTGGCGTGGCGCGTGGCCGTCGGCAGCATCGATATCCACGACGCCGGCGAGCGCTCGATGCTGATGGGCCTGCCGCTGTGGATCGCCTATGCGCTGATGCTGCCGGGGCTGATGTTGTGCATCGTGATCGGCGTGGTCCAGGCCACGCGCCAGATGCGCGCGCCGCACGGGGAGGCGGCGCAATGAGCACGCTGCAAATCGGGCTGCTGTTGTTCGCCGGCATGCTGGTGCTGATGGCGATTCGGGTGCCGATCGCCATCTCGATGTTCGTGCCGGGCGCGATCGGCTACGTCGTGCTGTCGGGTTGGACGCCGCTGCTGTCGCACCTCAAGGGCGCCGTCTACGGCCGCGTCTCGGTGTACGACCTGTCGGTGATCCCGCTGTTCATGCTGATGGGCGCGATTGCCGTACAGGGCGGCCTGGCGAAGGCGCTGTTCGACTTCGCCAATGCAGTGCTCGGGCGCTTCCGCGGCGGCATGGCGATGGCCGGGGTGCTGGCGTGCGCGGCCTTCGGCTCGATCTCCGGCTCGACGGTGGCGACCACGGCGACGATCGCGCAGGTCGCCTATCCGCAGATGCGGCGCATCGGCTATTCGGGCCGGCTGGCGACCGCGGCGCTGGCCACGGGCGGAACGATGGGCGTGCTGCTGCCGCCGTCGGTGACGCTGATGGTCTACGCCATCCTGACCGAGCAGAACATCACCAAGATGTTCCTCGCCGCCTACGTGCCGGCGCTGCTGGCCGCGCTCGGCTACCTCGTCGCGATCGCCGTCATCGTGCGCATCCACCCCGAGCACGCGCCGGCGGCCGGGGCGGCCTCGCGCAGCGAACTGCTGCACGCCGCGGGCCGGGTGTGGCCGATCCTGGCGATCTTCCTGGTGGTGTTCGGCGGCATCTACGGCGGCCTGTTCACCGCCACCGAAGGAGCTTCGTTCGGCTGCATCATGGTCGTCGTGATCACCCTGATGCGCCGCGAGCTGAACTGGAGCAAGTTCGTCAGCGCCGTGCGCACGACGGCGCAGACCAGCGGCATGATCTTCCTGATCTTCATCGGCGCCGACATGATCAACGCGTCGCTGGCGCTGTCGCAGCTGCCCGTGGAACTGGCCGGCATCGTCGGCCACATGGAGATCTCGCCGCTGCTCGTGATGGCGCTGATCATGATCTTCTACGTCGTGCTGGGCTGCGTGATGGACGAGATGAGCATGATCCTGCTGACCGTGCCGACGCTGTTCCCGGTGATTCTCGGCATGGACTTCTTCGGCCTCGGCGCCACCGACAAGGCGCTGTGGTTCGGCATCCTGATCCTGACGGTGTGCGAGATCGGCATGATCTTTCCGCCGGTGGGGCTCAACGTCTACATCATGAACGGCCTGGCGCGCGACGTGCCGATGATCGAGACGTACAAGGGCGTGGTGCCGTTCCTCGTCTGGGATTTCATCCGACTGGCGTTGCTGATCACCTTCCCCGTGCTGGCCTTGTGGCTCGTGCATCGTTTGACCTGAACCGGGACGCGCAGTCCCAACAACCCGAGGAGACGCTTTCATGAAGTTCCGTCTTGCACTGGCCGTCGCCGGCCTTGTCGCAGCCGTCGCCCCTGCTCAGGCCCAGGAGGTCACGCTCAAGGTGCATCACTTCCTGCCGGCAAGCTCGTTCGCCCACACGTTGTTCATGCAGCCGTGGTGCGACAAGATCGCCAAGGAATCGAACAACCGGATGAAGTGCCAGTTCTACACGTCGATGCAGCTCGGTGGCACGCCGCCGCAGCTGTTCGACCAGGTGCGCGACGGCGTTGCCGACATCATCTGGACGCTGCCCGGCTACACCGCCGGCCGCTTCCCCTCGGTCGAGGCCTTCGAGCTGCCGTTCATGATGCAGAGCCCCGAGGCGACCAGCAAGGCGTTGTGGGACTACGTGCAGATCCACGGCCAGAACGAGTTCAAGGACGTCAAGCTGCTCGTGACGCACGTGCACGGCGACGGCGTGTTCCACATGACGAGCAAGCCGGTGCGCACGATGGCCGATCTGCGCGGCCTCAAGCTGCGCGCGCCGACGCGCATGACCAACAAGTTCATCGCCATGCTCGGCGCCACGCCGGTGGGCATGCCGGTGCCGCAGGTCGGCGACGCGCTGGCCAAGGGAGTGATCGACGGCGCCGTCGTGCCCTACGAAGTGGTGCCCGCGGTCAAGATCCAGGAACTGGTCAAGTACCACTCCGAGACCGAGCCGTCGGAGCCGGCGTTCTACACGGCGACCTTCATCTGGGCGATGAACAAGGCCAAGTACGAGTCGCTGCCCGCCGACCTCAAGAAGGTGATCGACGCCAACAGCGGTCCCGCGGCGTCGGGCGTAGCCGGCAAGGCCTTCCTTCAGGCCGACATGGAAGGCAAGAAGTTGACGACGAAGAACACGACCAACGTGATCCCGGCGTCGGAGCTGGCACAGTGGAAGACGCTGGGCAACAGGCTCGCCGCCGACTGGGCCAAGGAAATGGAAGGCAAGGGCCTGAACGGCGCGAAGATGGTCGAAGACGCCAAGGGGCTGATCGCCAAGCACGGCGCGGCCAAGTAAGGCGCCGCGCTCAATGCGGCGCGCAGGGCGCCGCACTTCTGATGACCGGGCCTCGAGGCCCGGTCTCTGTTTCTGCTTCCGACAAGGATGCGCAGGAGGCCGGCGTACCGGCATGGGACGCCGGGCGGCAGGGCTGATGTGCGCCTTGCGGCGACGGCGTGCGCCGTCGCCACCGGGTCAGCTCGGGTCAATCCAGGCGCAGACCGGCCTTGCGGATCACTCCGGCCCAGTTCGCCGTCTCGCGCGCGATGACTTGCGCATAGGCGTCGGTCGCGACGTCGAACTGCGAATAGCCCCAGTCGCGATAGCGCTCGCCGGCCTCGGGCGCGGCGAGCACGCGCGCGATGTCGGCGGCGATGCGGTTGCGCAGCGCCAGCGGCGTGCCGCGCGGCGCGAACAGACCGGTCCAGGCGCTCACGTCGTAGCCGCGGCTGGCCGCGGTCTCGTCCACCGACGGCACCTGCGGGTAGGTCTCGAGGCGCTGCGGCCCGGTGAAGGCGAGAAAGCGCAGCCGCCCCGCCTTGACCAGCGGCCCGGCGCTGCCCGCGCTGCCGAGCGCCCAGTCGACTTCCTGCGTGGCGACGGCGGCGTAGAGCTGCGTCATCTCCTTGTAGGGCACATGCGTCATCTCGATGCCGCGCTGCGACTGCAGCACCAGCCCGCCGAGGTGGCCGGGACTGCCGATGAACCACGAGCCGTAGTTCAGCTTGCCGGGCGACTTCTTCGCCGCCGCCACCAGATCCTCGAGGGACTGATACGGGCTGGCCGACGAGACGGCGACGAAGAAATAGTTGCGCAGCAGCGCGCGCACCGGCTCGAGGTCGCGCTGCGGGTCGTAGGGCAGCTTGCTGTAGACGTGCGGGTGCGTCGTCAGGTGGTTGCTGTCGAGCTGCAGCATCGTGTGGCCGTCGGGTGCGGCCGAGCGGAAGGCTTCGATCGCGATGAAGCCGGCGCCGCCGGGCTTGTTGTCGACGATCACCTGCTGCTTCCACAGCTTGCCGAGGCCGTCGGCGACGAGGCGCAGCGCGGCGTCGGGGCCGCTGCCCGGCGGGAAGGCGGTGATCAGGCGCACCGGCTTGGACGGGAAGTCCTGCTGCGCACGACCGGCGAGCGGCCACAGCAGGGCGAGCGACGCGGCGGCGCCGCTCTTGAGCACGGCGCGCCGGCCGCGTGAGATCGAGGTCATGGGGGAGGGTCTCCGTACTTCACGGCGGCTCGGAAATGAGGCCGCGCGCCGGGCGATGATAGGAAGACGGCATCACCCTGAGCGATGCCGTCTTCGCGTGGAGCGATCGTGCTGGGCGATCGGCGCGCGCATCGGCGCCGAGAGCGGACGCCGCTCAGCCGCTGTGCATCAGCTGGTGCGCCGCGCGGTGCAGGTGCGCGATGAAGTGGCGCGTTGCCGGCTTGAGCATCGCGTCGGGCTTGACCATCGCCGCGATCGTCGACTCGAGCGGCCCCTCGCGGTTGGGCACGATGCTCAGGAACGCGGCGGCCAGCGGATGCGACGCGATCGGCGTCGGCAGCAGGCCGACGAGGTCGCCGCTGGCGACGATCGACACCAGGCCGAGCGTCGAGTTGACCAGCGCTCCGGTGCGCGGCGCGGGCAGGCCGTGCTGCGTGAAAAGCTTGCTCGCATAGCCGGCGTCGGCTGCGGCGCCGGTGAAGACCCAACGCGCTTCGGTCAGCTCGGCGAGCGAGCGCGCGCCGGCAAGGGGATGGCCCTTGCGCACCACCACGGCCATCGACACCTGCATCAGCGGCTCGATGACGACGTCGCCGTGCGGCAGGTTCTCGGGCGTCGGGCCGATCGCGACATCGACTTCGCCCTTGCGCAGGCGGCCGAGCTGCTCGATGTAGAGCTCTTCGCTCACGCGCAGCTGGATGTCGGGGAACTCGCGGCCGAAGGTGCGCAGCGCCTCCGGCACGAGCAGCATCACGGCCACCGGGACGGCCGCGATGTTGAGCTCGCCGATCATGCGGCCGCTGAGCTGGCGGATCTGGTCGACGGCGCGGCCGAGCTCGCGCTCGGTGGCGCAGGCGCTCTCGTAGAGCACCTTGCCCTGTGCCGTGGCGACGACCCCGGTGGTCGAGCGCGCCAGCAGCGAGGCCGCGAGCTCGCGCTCGAGCTCGCGCACCATCTTCGTCAGCGCCGGCTGCGAGACCTTCAGCCGCCGCGCCGCCGCGCGCAGGCTGCCCTCGTCGATGGCAGCCATGAAGGCCTTGAGTGCGGAGAGTTTCATCGAGAGCGGCGTCCCGGCTGCTGAGGCAGGGATGATAACGAGGCGGTATCGCCTCTACGAAGCCGACATCTTCAAGCGGGTGATCGCTTTTCCTAGACTGTGCGGCAACGACAGCGAATCGCGATGCGGCGCCCGGACCCAGGTCGCGCCGACGTGGCGCGCAATGCAAGGAGACGAGAGCCCATGACCGCAGCACAGCGCCGATTCGCTGCACCGCACTCGGCTGTGCCCCGGCCTCTGCACGCGTCGATCGCTTCCGGCGACCTTCTGGCGATGCCGGAGTGCGATCGCACCAGATCAACACGGAATCACAGAATGGGCATCTCGATCCCTACAGTGATCGCCACACGCGTGATCGCATCCGCCGCGCGGCGGCACGACACGTCCATGCATCAAGCACGGGAGCCAAAGTGATCTCCGCCGAAACCCGATTTGCCATCGTCCTCTACGGCATGGCCCAGACCTTGCGATTCATGGCGAGTCGCCATCCGAGCTTCGCGAGCCGCCTCGCCGAGCGCGACCTGCGCGCCCAGATTCGCACCGGCGACAACAAGGTCGGACGGCTGTTCATCCTCAAGGGCGGACGCCTCGAGTCGCGCCGCGGCGTGCATGCCGAGCGCGACATCACCGTCACGGTGCAGAACGCCGCGGTCGGCCTGAACCTGTTCAAGCTCAAGGTCGACCACCTCGAGCGCATCGAGGCGATCAAGAACTTCCAGCTCCTCGCCGACGGGCCCGACGAGCTGATGGTGTGGTTCATGCAGAGCCTCGGCCAGGTGTTCACGCTCGGCTGGGAGTTCGGCACCGACGTCGGCGGCGGCGTGCGCCGCTACACCAGCAACACCAACGGCGGGCCGATGCACGTGTACGTGAAGGACGACAAGATCGTGCGCGTCACGCCGATCGAGTTCGGCCCCGACGACGCGCCGACGTGGTCGATCAAGGCGCGCGGCAAGACGTTCACGCCGCCGCGCCAGACCAGCCTGGCGCCGCACTCGATGTGCTCGAAGTCGACGGTGTACTCGCCGTCGCGCCTGCTCTATCCGATGAAGCGCGTCGACTTCGACCCGAACGGCGAGCGCAACTGCGAGAACCGCGGCATCTCGGGCTACGAACGCATCAGCTGGGACGAGGCACTCGACATCGTGGCCAAGGAGATCCAGCGCGTGAAGCGCGACTTCGGCCCCGGCGCGATCATGTGCAACCACGGCTCGCACCACACCTGGGGCAACGTCGGCTACTACATCAGCGCGGCCTACAAGTTCTTCAACGCGATCGGCACGACGAAGGTCATGCACAACCCCGACAGCTGGGAAGGCTGGTACTGGGGCGCGATGCACCACTTCGGCCACAGCATGCGGCTGGGCCAGACCGAGACCTACGGCCTGGTCGAGGACCTGATGAAGGAGGCCGAGATGGTCGTCTTCTGGTCGGCCGACCCGGAGTGCACCAGCGGCTCGTACTCGGCCTACGAGGGGACGCCGCGGCGCATGTGGCTCAAGGAGCTGGGCATCGAGGTCGTGCACATCGATCCCTATTACAACCACAGCGCCGCGCTGCACGGCGGCAAGTGGTTCGCGCCCAAGCCCGGCACCGACGCCGCGATGGCGATGGCGATCGCCTACCAGTGGATCGTCGACGGCACCTACGACAAGCAGTTCGTCGAGAACCGCAGCATCGGCTTCGAGCCCTGGCGCGAGTACCTCCTGGGCAAGGAGGACGGCGTGCCCAAGACGCCCGAGTGGCAGGAGGCCGAAACCGGCATCCCGGCCAAGGACGTGCGCGCGCTGGCGCGGCGCTGGGCGTCGAAGAAGACGTACCTGGGCGCCGGCGGCTGGGGCAACGGCCACGGCGGCGCCTGCCGCTCGGCCACCGGCATCCAGTGGGCGCGCACGCTGGCCTGCCTGATGGCGATGCAGGGCATGGGCAAGCCGGGCGTCAACTACGGCCTGCTGCAGTGGGGCACGCCGATCGACCTGTCGTTCTCGTTCCCCGGCTACGCCGACGGCGGCATGTCGGGCGACATCGAGAGCACGGGCCTGTCGATCAGCTACTACCAGCGCATGCCGCAGCTGCCGTCGTTCAACACGCCGACGCAGAAGATCCCGCGCCTGCGCATCCCCGAGGCCATCCTCGAGGGCAAGGCCGAAGGCTACCCCTGGGACGGCAAGACGATCGAGGGCCAGTTCCAGAAGTTCAGCTACCCGAAGACGGGCCACTCGACGGTGCAGATGCTCTACAAGTACGGCGGCGCGTCGATCGGCACGATGAACGACAGCAACCGCTACGTGAAGGCGTACCGCACCGACAAGCTGCCGTTCGTCGTCAATCAGTCGATCTGGCTCGAGGGGGAGGCCAAGTTCGCCGACATCCTGCTGCCCGCCTGCTCGAGCTTCGAGCGCTGGGACATCAGCGAGTTCGGCGGCACCGGCGGCTATGCGCTGCACGGCCAGACGCAGATGAACCACCGCGTCGTGCTGATGCAGCACAAGTGCATCGAGCCGCTCGGCGAGTCCAAGGCGGACTACCAGATCTTCACCGAGCTGGCGGCGCGCCTCGGCCTCGGCACCTACTTCTCCGAGGGCATGACGGACCTCGACTGGGTCAAGCGCATGTTCGACGCGTCGGACCTGCCCAAGCACATCTCGTGGAAGGAGTTCATCAAGAAGGGCTACTTCGTCGTGCCTCCGCCGGCCGAGGAACAGCGCGACCCGCCGTCGCTGCGCTGGTTCTACGAGGGCAAGAAGAAGAACGTGCCCGAGCCGCACCCGCTGCCGGCCGAATACACCGAGCGCTACGGCGAAGGCCTGCAGACGCAGTCGGGCAAGTTCGAGTTCGAGTGCTCGAGCCTGAAGCGCTTCGATCCCGACGACCCCGAGCGTCCGCCGATCGTCAAGTACGTGCCGTCGTGGGAAGGGCCGCGCTCCGAGGGTTATGCGCGCTACCCGCTGCAGCTGATCTCGCCGCACTCGCGCTTCTCGTACCACACGATGTGCGACGGCAAGGACAGCTCGGTCAACGACATCGAGGAGCACCGCGTCCTCGTCGACGGCTACTACTACTGGGTCCTGCGCATGAACGCCGACGACGCCGCGGCGCGCGGCCTCGCGCTGCACGACCTGGTGCGCGTCTACAACGACCGTGGCGCCGTCGTCTGCGCGGTGCGTCCGACGCAGCGCCTGCCGCACGGTGCGGTGCATGCCTACGAGTCGTCGGCCGTCTACGACCCGATCGGCGAGCCCGGCTACTCGGTCGACCGCGGCGGCTGCGTCAACCAGCTCACGCCCAAGCGCTCGATCGCGAAGAAGGTGACCGGCACGGCAGCCAACTCGTGCCTGGTGCAGGTCGAGCGCTGGGACGGCTCGGGTGAACTTCGCCCGGCGCCGGGCATGAAGCAAGAGGAGGCCACGGCATGAAAAAGTGGAACCTGGTGATCGACGTCGAGAAGTGCTTCAACTGCAACAACTGCACGTTGTCGTGCCACGACGAGTATCACGACAACGTCTTTCCGGGTATCGCTCACGGCATGCCCAAGCACGGCGGCAGCTGGATCAAGGTCCAGCAGCGCGAGACCGGCGCCGTGCCGATGGTCGAGGTGAGCTACCTGCCGACGACGTGCAACCACTGCGACAAGCCGCGCTGCATGGAAGTCGCGCGTGACGGCGCCGTCGTCAAGCGCGCCGACGGCATCGTCGTCATCGTGCCCGAGAAGGCGCGCGGCCAGAAGCAGATCGTCGACGCCTGCCCCTACGGCGCGGTGTACTGGAACGAGGAGCGCCAGCTGCCGCAGGCCTGGCCGTTCGACGCCCATCTGCTCGACGCCGGCTGGAAGCGCACGCGCGGCGCGCAGGCCTGCCCGACGCGCGCGATGGAAGCGGTCTGCGTCGAGGACGACGAGATGCGCCGCATGGTCCAAGAGCAGGGCCTCGAGGTGCTGCACCCCGAATACGGCACGCAGCCGCGCGTCTACTACCGCAACCTCGCGCGCTGGCGCACAGTGTTCATCGGCGGCTCGGTCGCGGCGACGCGCAACGGCTTCGACGACTGCGTCGCGGGCGCGCGCGTCGAGCTCAAGCAGGCCGGCAAGACGGTCGCCACGCTCGCCACCGACGCCTATGGCGACTTCCGCTTCGCGCGCCTCGCTGTCGACAGCGGCACCTACAGCGTCGTCGTCAGCGCCGACGGCTGCGAGCCCGAAACCCGCCAGGTCGAGCTGCGCCGCGACAGCGTCGTGCTCGGCGCCATCGAACTGAAGGCGCGCGACGGCGTCGCGCCCAAGTCCGCCGATCGCCCTGCGATCGATCCCCTGCCCGTCAACTGAAAGCGAAGGAGGAGTCCACCATGGCCTACATCTTCAACGAGAACGAACTGCCCAAGCTCGTGTCGACCGTCCCCGGTCGCGAGCGCGTCTTCTTCGTCAGCAAGGAGCTGAGCGACGTCAACCACATGCTCGCCGGGATCATGCGCTATGCGAAGGGCGCGGCGTCGCCGTACCACTTCCACAAGAACTGCGAGCACTTCTACTTCATCATGGAAGGCGACGCCACCGTCGAGACGTCCGAGGGCATCCGCGACGTCGGCCCCGGCGACATGGTGTTCATCCCGGCCGAGGAGAAGCACCGCCTGCGTTCGAAGACGCCGCTCTTCTACTTCGAGTTCCAGGCGCCCAACCGCTTCCAGACCACGATCCTCGACGGCACGCCCGACGACCTGCTGTGGGAGAAGGTCGACGGAAAGATCTGGGTCCAGAGCTGACCCGCCGCGCCCGACCCACGAACCCGAGGAAATCTCCATGTCCACCACCTTCATCAAGACGGGCGACTGCGCCCGCGTCCGCATCCCCGGCCAGGGCGAAGCCGCCGAAGTGCTGAACCCCGCGCTGTGCGGCGCCAAGAACGTGCTGGCGACGCTGCGCTGGCTCAAGGCCGGCGACAGCCTCGAAGCCGCGCCGCGGGGCAAGACGCATGAACTGGTCTACCTGATGGAAGGGCGCGGCGTCGTCGCGCTCAACGGCAAGACCTACCCGGTCGCCAAGGGCGCCGGCGTCTACGTCGGCCCGGACGAGCTGGCCGCCATCGTCCCCGACGCGGGCAGCGAGCTCAAGCTGTTCCATCTCGTCGTGCCCGAAGTCGCCGACCAGGCCTGACCCGCAAGGCAGCGAGGTCGACTCGCCATGGCCCACGGCAATCAGGCCCGGATCCTGCGCGTCGACCTCTCGAGCGGCAGCGTCGGCGTCGAGACGCTCGATGCCCGGACCTGTCGCCTCTACCCCGGCGGCAAGGCGCTGGCGGCCTACCTGTTGTTGCGCGAGTTGCCGCCCGGCACTGACGCGCTCGCCCCCGACAACGTGCTCGTGTTCGCCAACGGCCTGCTGACCGGCGCACCGATGTCGACGGCGAGCCGCTTCACCGTCGCCGCGCGCTCGCCGCTGACCGGCGGCTACGGCGAGTCGGAAGCGGGCGGCTACTGGGGCCCCGAGCTGAAGTCCGCAGGCTGGGACGCCATCGTCGTCACCGGCCGGGCCGCGCGCCCGCAGTGGCTGTGGATCCGCGACGACCAGGTCGAACTGCGCGACGCGGCGGCGCTGTGGGGCCGCGACGCGCACGAAGTGCAGGACGCGATCCGCGCCGGGCTCGGCGATCCATACGTGCGCGTGCTGCAGATCGGCCGCGCCGGCGAGAACGGCGTGCGCTACGCCGCGCTCACCAACGAGCTGCGCCACTTCAACGGCCGCACCGGCATGGGCGCCGTGATGGGCTCGAAGAACCTGCGCGCGATCGCTGTGCGCGGCAAGCGCCGCTACGTCAAGGACGCGCACGATGCGCCGGCGCTGTCGGAGATCGGCAAGACGCTGACGCGCCGCGTCAAGGACCACCCGCAGGCCTGGGACCTGCAGGACAAGGGCACGCCGGGGCTGGTCGATGTGCTCAACACGGCCGGCATGCTGCCGACGCGCAACTTCCGCGAAGGCGTGTTCGAGGGCGTCGAGAGCGTCAACTGGGCCGCCTACGAGCGCGACATCCTGGTCGGCCGCGGCACCTGCCAGGCCTGCGCGATCAAGTGCAAGCGCGAGGTCGCAGTCGACTCGCCCGACGAGAGCCGCCGCGTCGACAAGGTCTACGGCGGCCCCGAGTACGAGACGCTGCAGGGCTTCGGCGGCTATTGCGGCATCGACGACCTGAAGGCCGTGGCCAAGGCCAACGAGCTGTGCAACCGCCACGTGCTCGACACGATCTCGACGGCGTCGACGATCGCCTTCGCAATGGAATGCTTCGAGCACGGGCTGATCGGGCTGCACGACACCGGCGGCCTCGAGCTGCGCTTCGGCAACGCCGACGCAATGCTGCAGGCGATCGACCTGATCGCGCGCCGCGCGCCCGGCCTGGGCGAACTGCTCGCGCTCGGCACGCGCGCGGCGGCGGCGCGCATCGGCCGCGGCGCCGAGCGCTACGCGATCCACGTCAAGGGCCAGGAGCTGCCGATGCACGACCCGCGCGGCAAGGTCAGCGTCGGGCTCGGCTATGCGATCGGCGAGGCCGGTGCCGACCACCTCTATGCGGTGCACGACACGATGCTCGCCAACCCCGAGTCGGTGTCGTTCAAGGCTGCGGCGCCGCTGGGCGTCGAGTGCCTGCCTTCGCGCGAGCTGGGGCCGCGCAAGGCGCGCAACTACGCCATCCTCGAGAACTGGTCGAGCGTCGGCAAGGTCATCGGCCTGTGCTTCTTCGGCCCGGCGCCGCGCTCGTTCATCCAGATCGACGAAGTGCTCGCCGCGACGCGCGCCGCCACCGGCTGGGATCTGACGCTCGACGACCTGCTGCAGATCGGCGAGCGCGCGACCAACCTGGCGCGCGCCTTCAACCTGCGCGAAGGCATCGGCGCCGCCGAGGACCGGCTGCCCGAGCGGATCTTCGAGCCGCTGCCCGCCGGGCCGATGGCCGGCGTCGGCATCGACCGCACCGAGTTCGAGCGCACGATCGCCGAGCTGTACCGCATCAAGGGCTGGGATCAGCGCACCGGCGAGCCGACGCGCGCGCGCCTGCGCGCGCTCGACATCGAGTGGGTCGCCGACCTGGCGGGAGCCTGAGCCGTGCGCATCCACCTCGGAGCCCATCTGAGCTGGTACGTCCCCGGGCGCCGCCCGACCGTCGAGATCGACGTGCCGGAATCGACGCCGCTGGCGACGGTGCTGCACCGTCTCGACGTGCCCACGGGTGAGGTTGCGATTGCCGCCGTCAACGGCGAGCTGGTGTCGCTGTTCGATGCCTGCGTCAGCAACGGCGATCGCGTGATCGTCCACCCGCCGATCGGCGCCGGCTAGCCGCGCCCCAGTCACCCCATTCGAAGGAACGTACGAGCATGACCACCACCGAAGCGACGATCGACGCCGCGACGCAGGACGGCGCCGCGCCCGGCGCGCCCGTCGAGATCATCAAGAGCGTGTGCCGCAGCTGCCACGGCGGCTGCGGCGTCAACCTGCACGTGAGCGAAGGCCGGCTGATCAAGGTCGAGGGTGACCGCGCGTCGCCGCTCAACAAGGGGCGTCTCTGCCCGATCGGCACGTCGACGCTCGACCTCGTCTACCACCCCGACCGGCTCCAGTACCCGATGCGCCGCACCGGCCCGCGCGGCAGCGGCCAGTGGGAACGCATCACGTGGGACGAGGCGCTCGACGAGATCGCCGTCAAGCTGCAGAAGATCAAGGACGAGCACGGCGCCGAGGCGATCGCGATGGGCACCGGCACCGGCCGCCACCACATCCGCTGGGTGTCGCGCTTCGGCCACGCGCTGGGCACGCCGAACTGGTGCGAGCCGGGCTTCGCGCAGTGCTTCCATCCGCGCATCAACACGATGCTGCTGACCTTCGGCGAATTCGCGGTCAACGACTTCACCAGCGGCACCAAGCCCGAGTGCATCCTCTACTGGGGCCACAACCCGCTGAACTCGGGGCCCGACGGCGAGACGCGCTTCGTGGTGCGCGACTCGCTGGCCGGCAAGCCCAAGACGATCGTCGTCGACCCGCGCCGCACGCAACTCGCCGCCGAGGCCGACGTCTGGCTGCAGCTTCGCCCCGGCACCGACGATGCGCTGGCGCTGGCGATGCTCAATGTCGTCATCGAGGAGAAGCTCTACGACGAAGACTTCGTGCGCGACTGGACGCACGGCCTGGACGCGCTCGCCGAGCGCGTGCGCCCGCATACGCCCGAGTGGGCCGAGCCGATCACCTGGGTGCCGGCGGCCAAGATTCGCGAGGCGGCGCGCCTCTATGCGGCGACGAAGCCGTCGATGATGGAGTGGGGCTGCGCCATCGAGCACACGCCCAACTGCATCCAGACCATCCGCGCAATCTCGATGCTGCCGGCGCTGACGGGCAACGTCGACGTGCCCGGCGGATGGGTCTTCGGCATGAAGGGGCTGGGGCGCTTCCCGAGCCTGATCGAGAACCTGGCGCCTGAGATGAACGCCAAGCGCCTCGGCGCCGACCGCTTCAAGATGCTCTCGGGCGAGGGTGCCGACCTGCCGGCGGCGCACATCCCGACGCTGGTGCAGGCGATGCGCGAAGGCGTGCCGTACCCCGTCAAGGCGTTCATGGTGTTCGGCAACAACACGCTGACGACCTTCGGCAACGCCAAGGAAGCCCATGAAGCGCTGATGAAGCTCGATCTGCTCGTCGTCGCCGACCTGTTCATGACGCCGACCTGCGAGCTCGCCGACATCGTGCTGCCCGCCGCGTCGTGGCCCGAGCTCGACCAGCTCGCCGGGCTGCCGACGATCGCCGGCAACGTCGTGCTGGCGCAGCGCAAGTCGGTGCGCATCGGCGAGTGCCGCTCCGACGAAGAGATCTTCGTCGACCTGGCGCGGCGCATGAAGCTGCCGGTGGGCACGGAAGACGTCGACGTCGTGCTGCAGGACCTGCTCGAGCGCGGCTGCGGCATCGACCTCGACACGCTGCGCAAGCAGGGTTTCCATTCGATGCCGATGCGCTTTCACAAGTACAAGGACAAGGGCTTCAAGACGCCGACCGGCAAGATCGAGCTCTATTCGACGCGCCTCGAGGAGATGGGCTACGACCCGCTGCCCTACTACGAGGAGCCGCCCGAGAGCCCGCTGGCCACGCCCGAAGTGGCCGAGGACTTTCCGCTCGTGCTCACGTCGGGCGCGCGCATACCGTTCTTCTTCAACTCGGAGCACCGGCAGCTGCGCGCGTTGCGCCGCGCGCATCCGAACCCGCTGGTCGAGCTGCACCCCGACACCGCCAAGGCGCACGGCATCGCCAATGGCGACTGGGTGTGGATCGAGACGCTGCGCGGACGCATCGAGCAGAAGGCCAAGATCACGCCGGGGATCGATCCGCGCGTCATCCACGTCGAGCACGGCTGGTGGTTCCCCGAGGACAAGAGCCCCGACCACGGCGTCTGGCGCTCCAACGCCAACGTGCTGACGCGCAACGGCCCGCCCTACGACCCGGCGATGGGGACGTATCATCTGCGCGGCCTGCTGTGCCGCATCGCTCGGGTGGAGCCGCAGCCGGCCTGACCGAACCGGAGCAGGGTCATGACGGCGCCGTTGAAGCTCAGCCAGTTGCGCCACCTCGTCGCCGTGACCGAGGCCGGCAGCCTGCGACAGGCGGCGCGGCAGCTGTTCCTGTCGCAGTCGTCGATCACCAAGAGCATCCAGCAGCTCGAGCAGTCGATCGGCGTCGAGCTGCTGCAGCGCACGGCGCAAGGCGTGGTGCCGACGAACGCGGGCCGCGCGCTGATCGCACGCGCGATGACGATCGAGAGCGAGCTGCGCGAGGCGCGCAACGACATCGACGACCTGCTCGGCCTGGGCAGCGGCGAAGTGCGCATCGCCGCGTCGCCCACCGTCGCAACCTCGCTGTTGCCGCGCGCCGTGATCGAGTTCAAGAAGCTCCGGCCGAAGGCGACGCTGCAGCTCTTCGAGGGCGTCTACCCGGAAGTGCTGCTGAAGGTGCGCAAGGGCGACTTCGACTTCGCCGTCTGCCTCGTCGCCGACTGGATCGAGGACGAGACGGTGTCGTTCGAGATTCTCGTCAAGGACCGTGTCGTGCCCGCCGTGCGCGCCGGCCATCCGCTCGAGCGGCGGCGCATGACGCTGGCCGAGCTGCTGTCGGCCGACTGGGTGATCTACCGGCGCGGGCGCAGCGGTCGCGACGTCTTCGAGCAGACCTTCATCACCGCCGGCCTGGAGCCGCCGCGCAGCACGATCGAGTGCTCGTCGTTCACCTGCCTGCGCTCGCTCATCGAGCGCGGCGACTACGTGACGCTGCTGCCCCACCGGATGCTGCTCGACCCGACGCTGCGGCGCAGCCTGTCGCCGATCGACATGCAGTCCGACATGCCCTCGTGGAACGTCGCCATCGTCTACCGCGCGCAGCAGGAGATGCCGCCGCTGTGCAAGACGTTCCTCGAGACGCTGCGCACCGTCGCGGCCCGCGGCTCGGCACCGCACGAAGCGCCGGCTCGTTCCTAGGGCCTGCTCACACTGCGCATCGGGTCTCCGCAGCGCCGGCAGGTCGCGCGTCGTGCCGGCCCGGCGCCTCGATGACGGCAGCCGCCTGCATGGCCGCCGACGAAGCACGCGCAATGCCCCGTCGCGATGCCCCTGCCCGCGATGCGGTGGCTTGCCGGCGTCGCGCGGACGCTCTACGCTGGCCGCTGCCGATCCAGCGAAGGAGGAACACCCCATGCAACGCACGCTGCACTTGCTCGAATCGTTCAACGCGCGCGGCTCCGACGGCGCGAGCTACAAGGTCTGCGCCTACGAGCAGATGGTTCGCGACGAGACGATCACGACCGACGGCCGCGAGCACTGGGAGCCGACCGGCATCTCGGAATACCGGCTCGACGACGGACGACTCGTCGAGATAGGGCGCGACGGCGCGATGCGAGTTGCCGGCACGGGGGTCGAGTTGCGGCCGCAGTAGTCGGTCCTGCGAAGCCCCGGGCTTGATGCGCGGCCTGTGTGCTTCCTGGCGCGGGGTCGGCAACGGCGCATCCTCGTCGCCCTCTCGCGCCCTTGCCTCGTTGTTCGTGGTGCGGGGTTTCGGAGTTCACTTCGCCGGCGCCGGCATCAGGTACTTCCACGGCGACACCTCGGTGGCGCGGTCGACCGGCACGTGGATCAGCACCGGCCGGTCGAGCTCGATCGCCTTCTTCGTCAGCGCGCCCAGCTCGGCCGCCGAGTGCGCGCGCCAGCCGGTGACGCCGAAGCTCTCGGCGAGCTTCACGAAGTCGGGGTTGCGCAGCTCCGAGCCGATGACGCGCCCGCCGAAGCGCTGCTCCTGGTCGCGCCTGACGTTGCCGAAGGCGCCGTTGTCGAACACGATCGAGACGACGTTGATGCCGTACTGCACCGCGGTCGCGAGCTCCTGCACGCCGAACATGAAGCCGCCGTCGCCGGCGATCGACACCACGGCCTTGCCGGGGTTGGCGACCTTGACGCCGAGCGCCGTCGGGTAGCCGAAGCCGAGCGTGCCCTGGTAGCCGCAGGTCACGAAGCTGCGCGGCTCGTAGACCGGAAAGCCGAAGTAGGAGCTGAAGCCCGCCTGGCAGATCTCCTCGACGAAGAAGCCGTCGCGCGGCAGCGCGGCGCGGATCGCGGCGAGATGGTCGAGGTGCGGCCGGATGTCCTGCGTCGTCTCGGCCATGCGGCGCTTGAGCGCCTCGAACTCGTCGCTGCGCGACGCCGCGCGGTGGCCGCGCCGCTCGAGCTCGGCGACGAGCGCGGCGGTCGCGTCGCGTGCATCGGCGACGATGCCGATGCCCGGCTTGAGCCGCGCCATCTGCGCCGGGTCGATGTCGATCAGCACGAGCCTGGGCAGGCCGCGCGCCGGCGCCGGCCAGCGCGACCACTGCAGCTCCAGGCGCGAGCCGATGCCGACGACGACGTCGGTGTCGGCCCAGCGCTGGAAGCCCGACGCGCAGGTCAGCCCGAGCGGCGTGTCCTCGGCGACGACGCCGCGCCCGCCGCGCCACGGCACGGCGGGCGCCTGCAGCAGCTCGGCGAGCGCACGCACTTCGGCCGCGGCGTGCTGCGCGCCGCTGCCCGTCATGATCATCGGGTTGCGCGCGTTGGCCAGCAGCTCGGCGGCGCGCGCGATGGCGTCGGGGTCGGGCTCGGGCCTCGGCCAGGCGGCGGGCGGCTCGATCGGCTGCACCGGCGCGGACTGCGAGAACACCTCCCACGGCATCTCGAGCGCGACGGGCTGCGGCCGGCCGGTGCGCATCTGCGCGAAGGCGTCGGCGACGAGGCGCGGCGCCTCGGCCGGGTGCGCGATGCGCGCGGCCCACTTGACGATGGTGCGCAGCGTGCCGAGCTGGTCGGGCAGCTCGTGCAGGTGGCCCAGGCCCCGGCCGATGAACTCCGACGGTACCTGGCCGGTGACGCACAGCACCGGCGCGCTCGCGCCGTAGGCCGAGCACAGCGCGGCGGCGGTGTTGAGCACGCCCGGGCCCGGCACGACGGAATAGACGCCTTCGCGCCCCGACGACTTGGCGTAGCCGAACGCCATGTAGGCCGCGGTCTGCTCGTGGCGTGCGCCGATCGTGCGGATGCGCTCGCCCGCGCGCTGCAGCGCGTCGAACAGGCCGTAGGTCTGCACCCCGGGGATGCCGAACAGGTGCCGCACGCCGTGGCGCAGCAGTGCGTCGACGATCGCTTCGCCGCCGGTCATGGTTTGCGTCATCGGGTCTCCTGGGCTTCGCCTTGCGTGGAAGTGCAGCTGCGTTGGTCGCCGCCGCCGCGCGGGGTGTGCTGCTGCGCGCCTTTCACTCCGGCATCGACAGCCGCTTCACCGCCGTCACGAAGCGCTGCAGCGTCGGCGACAGCTTACCGCGCTCCAGCTGCACGTCGATGAGCTGGAAGCGCCCGCGCGTCGCGTGCGCGCGCGCCAGCGCGGCGGCGAGTTCGGCGCGCGTCGACACGGCGCAGCCGTCGCCGCCCATGCCGGCAGCCATCGCGGCGAAGTCCCAGCGGTCGAGGTCGTTGAAGCGCGAGCGCGGGTCGAAGGCGCGCAGCATCTCCCAGCTCGCGTTGTTGAAGACGATCACGATCGGATCGCAGCCGAGGCGTTGCGCGTTGCCGAGCTCCCAGCCCGTCATCTCGAACGCGCCGTCGCCGACCAGGATGATGGGGCGCCGCCTCGTCGCGACCTGCAGGCCGAGGCCGGCCGGCACGCCGTAGCCCATGCCGGCGTAGTAGCCCGGCGCGATCAGCGCCGTGCGCCGGATCTCGAGCGCCGTGAACAGGCAGTCGCCGACGTCGCAGGCCAGCGGCATCGGGCCGTGCGCATCCATCAGGGCGTTCACCGCGGCGGCGATGTCGCCCGGCGTGACGGCGGCGCCGTCGTCGCGCGCCGTGGCCTCGGCGCGGACCGGCGCGGCCGCGACTGGCTGCACCGCGCCGACCGGACGCGCCGGCAGCCGCTGCAACAGCGCATCGATCAGCGCCGCGATCGGCAGCCGGTGGTAGACGTGGTGCCCCATCGCCACGTCGCCGTCGAAGACGTGCATCGCGTGGCGGATGTCGATGCGCTTGGCCGACACCGCGAAGTCGGTGTCGGAGACGATCACGCCCAGCAGCAGCAGGCCGTCGGAGTGCTCGACCAGTTCGCCGACGCGCGGGTCGCCGGCCAGGCCGAGGTAGGTGCCGGCCATCGGCACGTCCTCCTCGGCCAGCAGGCCCTGGCCCATGATGTTGGTGACGACGGGAATCGCGAGCCGCCGCGCCAGCTCGGCGACCTTGGCCTCCAGCGCATAGCGGCGCACCTCGACGCCGACCATCAGCACCGGCCGTGCGGCGCGGGCCAGCCGCTGCAGCAGCTCGTCGGCGCAGGCGGCGAGGCGCTCGGCGTCGACCGCGGGCGACACGCGATCGGGCACCGCGCCGCAGGCGACGGCCGGCATGTCGCGCGGGATCTCGAGGTAGACCGGCCGCGCGTGCTCGAGCGCGGCGTCGAGCACGCGCGCGATCTGCTCCGGCGCGCGCTGCGCGTCGTCGAGCCGCGCGCGGTCGACGGTCAGTTCCTCGAACACGCGCCACTGCGAGTCGAGCGTCTTGACCTGATGGTGCAGCAAGTAGCCGCTGGCGGCCTCGTGTGCCGCGGGCGCGCCCGACAGCACGACGAGGGGCACGCGCTCGGCATACGCGGCAGCGACCGCGTTGACGAGGTTGAACGCGCCGGCGCCGTAGGTCACGGTGGCCACGCCGAGCCCGCCGCGCGAGCGTGCCGCGGCGTCGGCGGCGAAGCCCACCGCCGGCTCGTGCGACAGCGTGTGCACCGGCAGCAGCGCCGCGCGCTCGAACTCGCGAAACAGCGGCAGCGCGAAGTCGCCGGGGATGCCGAAGATCTCGGTCGCGCCGCGCGCGGCGAGGGCCTGCAGCAGGCGCTGCGTCAGCGTGGTCGGGGCGTCGGCGGCGGCGTTCATCGCGCGAGTCTGGCCGCGGGCGACGCCGGGCGCCTTGGAGCAGGTCAAGCCGCCGCGCGAGCGTTCGTCAGGGTCAACCCTCATGCGGATTGACGGCTGCGTCGCGTCGCAGGTGGTCGGCGTCGGGGACCGCGGGGAGCCACGTCGTGGGATGCCTATCGAAGGGTGCCGGCACAAGGGCAAGCGTTGTTCCCGCGCTATCCTCGGCGCCCATGCCGTCGAACGCCAATGCGGCTCCGCCGCCGCCACCCGAGGCCGGTGCGGACGACGCGGCGGCGCGCCGGCACCGCCGTCATCGTGCCGCACTCGCGCTGCTGTGGCTCGTGCCGGCCGTCTGGTCGTCGAACTACCTGATCGCGCGCAGCGCCGGGCCGCACGTGCCGCCGCACGTGCTGGCGTTCGGCCGCTGGGGCATCGTGTGCGTGCTGCTGCTCGCGGTGAGCGCGCGCACGATCGCCGCCGACCCGCGGCGCCTGGTCGCCGAATGGCGCCGCTCGCTGGTGCTGGGCGCGTTCGGCATGTGGATCTGCGGTGCCTGGGTCTACCTCGGGGGTCACACGACGACGGCGACCAACATCGCCTTGATCTATGCGGCAGCGCCGGTGGGCATCGCGCTCGGCGGCGCGCACCTGCTGGGCGAGCGGCTGACGACGGCGCAGCGCATCGCAATGCCGCTGGCGCTGGCCGGCGTGCTGTTCGTCGTCGCGCGCGGCGACCCGGCCTCGCTGCTGGCGGTGCGCTTCACGGCCGGAGACTTGTGGATCGTCGCCGCGACGCTGTCGTGGATCGCCTACTCGCTGCTGCTGCAGCACTGGCGGTCGCGCCTGACCGCGATGGAGCGCCTGTGTTGCATGGCCGCAGGCGGCCTCGTCGTGATGGCGCCCTTCGCCGCCTGGGAGCTGGCGACCCTGGCCCGCCCGCTCGACGTGCGCGCCGCACAACTGATCGCGCTGGCCGCGCTGCTGCCCGGGCTGGTGTCATACCTTGCCTATGGATTCATGCAGCGCGAACTCGGCGTCGCGCGCGCCGGCCTCGTGCTCTATCTCGCGCCTGTCTACGGCGCCGGCCTCGCGTGGTGGATCCTCGGCGAAGCGCCGCAGTGGTATCACGGCGTCGGCGCGCTGCTCATCCTGCCGAGCATTCACTTTGCGACGCGGCGGTGACAAGCAAGGGCCGCCGCAGGCCGAAGCCGGGTTGCTGCACGAAGTCGGTTGCTGCGCCAGCGCCGCTTGCAGCGTGACCGCAGCCGGCCGATCGTTCCCACCCGCCCGACCGGTCAGCGGGACTCCGGAGCGCGGCCCGGCGCCGCCGCCTCGCCCACGAACAACGACCTCAGCACCTCGCGCCGCTTGGCGCCGTCGATGCGCGCGCTGTCGATCCAGACGAAGCGGTCCGCCGGTGCGCCCGCAGCGGCTTCACGCGCCTCGGCCAGCGCCGTGTCGCCATCGATGAGCACCACGACGCGCGCCAGCCGTGGCGCCTGCGCCAGCACGCCCAGCTCGTAGCGGCAGCCGCGGTTGTGCGCGCGGAAGCTGCGCAGGTCCATCAGCACCACGTCGCTGATGCCCACCAGCGCGTCGAGCGCCTGCTGCCAGGTGCTGTCGTGGCAGTAGACCTCGTTGATGCGGTGCCGCCCCTCCGCATCGGCGCCGAACTCGAGGGCGGCGACGCGCGGCGCCACGTCGGCCGACTGGCGCACGAAGCGCTCGCCGAGCCGCCCGTCGAGGAAGTCGAAGATGTCGCCGGCATCGACGGTGCGCTCGACCAGATCGGTGCCGGCGATCAGCACCGTGTTGCCGGTGGCGCGCCAGCGCTCGATGACGCCGTCGAACAGCGCCTGCACGTGGGCGTCGCGCTGGAACACGCGCAGCACCAGCAGCGTGGGTGGCCGGCCGGCGCGGCGGCGCAGGCGTTGGGCGAGCAGCGTCGCAACAGGGATCCACGCCAGCGGCAGCAGCAGCACCGCGGCGGCCAGCCCAAGCTGATGCAGCGCGCCGATCGCCTGCAGCAGCAGCACGATGCCCCACACGGCGGTGAACAGCACCATCAGCTCCGACAGCCAGCGCCGCGCATAGGCCGTGGCCAGCGCGCGGCCCAACCGCCTGGCCGGCCACCAGGCGACGAGCCACGGCGCGAGCACGAAGAAGAGCATCACCGGCTCTGCCGGGATCGACTGCGGCAGCGCCGCCAGCCATTGCGGGTGGGCCTCGACGATCCACGCCAGCGCATCGGTGCCGCCGATCGACGCGCCCACCAGCACGACGAGCAGCGGCAGCAGCCAGGGCGCGATCGCGCGGCTTGCGTTGCCGAGGCACAGCGCGCCGATCAGCAGCATCGGGCCGCCGATCTCGAAGGCGAGGAAGGCGAACACCTCGGCCAGCGGGCGCGCCTCGATCGAGCGCCAGGCGATCAGCGCCGTCGCGCCCACGAACCACAGCGCCAGCGCGCCGACGACGCGCCGGCGCGACCAGCGCCACAGCAGCCCGAGCGCCGGGATCACGGGCCACAGGTTGAGCACCGCGAAGGCGGCGAGCCGCGACGGCGTGAGCATCGCCTCGCGCGCCATCGTCAGGCCGAGGAACAGCGCCGAACTGCTCGCCGAGATCAGCATCGACAGCAGCACCAGCAGCGCGGCCACACGCCAACCCGCGCGGCGGTTGTCGGCCAGCGTGACCTGCGCCGCGGCTGCTGGACGCCCGAGCGTTGGCGCAGGAGTCACTGGCGCGGCCGGCGCGACGCCGGCAGGCGCCGGCAGGCTCATCAGCCGCTTCATCGTGGCGCGGTAGCGATGCGCGATCAGCAGAGACGCGATGGCCGCCAGCGCCGTCGCGAGCATGACGATGAAGAGCAGCTTGCCGCTGAGGAGCCCCTGCATGCGTCGCAGCATCCGCCCGCGCGGTGCTGCGGGTCAAGCGCGATATTGGGGATGGGGCGGCAGAGCCGGCGCAGCCAGCGCGGGTTCAGCGCGCCGCGATGTTCAGGATCTTCCTCAGTTCTCGCGCACTGTTGCCGGCCACGAGATCGGCCAGCGTGTAGCGGTCGAGCACGCCGTGGAAGGCCCTGAGGGCTTCGGCGAGCACGCCGCGCAGGCGGCACACGGCCATGATGGAGCAGCAGCCCGGTTGATCCGAGAAGCACTCGGCCGGCAGGTCGGCGCCCTCGGCGGCGCGCACCACTTCGCCGACGACGATGCGCTCGGGCGCGAGCGCCAGCTCCATGCCGCCGCCGCGGCCGCGCACGTTGGCGAGCCAGCCCTGCGCGCCGAGAAAATGAACCACCTTCGTCAGGTGGTTCTCGGAAATCCCGAACGAGGCGGCGACTTCGGCGATCGTCGCCCGCCGCCCGGGCTCGGCGGCGAGGTAGATCAGCACGCGCAGGCTGTAGTCGGTGAAGGCGGTGAGCTTCATCGTCCCGGCAGCACGAAGGCAAGACCGAGCCGGCGCCACAGCCGTCGAGCGGAGTTCATGAAGACGGTGTCGGTCGGGAGCGGGGACGACGCAGGCGAGAGAGTGCGGTTGTTCAGGAGCCGCCGCACGAGCCGCAGCACCGGCCGTCGGAGTGCGGCAGCTTCTTGATCGCGACGCGCCAGGTCTCGGGGCCCGATTCGAGGTACTCCCAGCCGAAGCGGCCCGACAGCTCGGCCTCGAACTGGTAGTACAGCGGCTTCGGGTCGTGGTCGTTGACCAGTTCCATCGTCTGTCCGGCGACGAGGCCGGTGAAGGTCGAAAAGATCAGCGGGTGGCGATCACGCGGCGCGATGCTGCGCACGTCGACGGTGGCGGTGAAGGCGGCGGTGGCGGTGTTCGTCATGGCAACTCCTGGGTGCGGACCGTACTATAAGCGGCATTTGACATGCACCTAATGTAAGCAGGGCGACCGCGCCATGGATTGATCCAGCGCAACAGCGCGTCGCGAGAGCGACGAGCAGCGTACCGCGGATGCCTTCGGTCGCCTCAAGAACCCGGCGCCGGCGACCGATATCCGGCCATAGCCCGACCCGCTGTCGCACGGACTGCAGGTCGCCGTCCCGATCCACCGAAAGGAAAACCCGTGAAGTCGTTCAAGTCCGCCGTGATTGCCCTGTCCTTTGCCGCCGCCGCCTCGGCCGCCGTGGCCCAGGATGCAAGGGGCACGAAGGAAGAAGCCGTTGCCATGGTGAGCGCCGCCGTGGCGCACGTGCAGAAAGTCGGACCGGAGCGGGCCTACAAGGACTTCGGCGACGCGTCAGCCGCCGAATGGCACAAGAAGGACATGTATGTGTTCGTCAACCGCTTCGACGGCACGACGCTGGCCCATGGCGCGAACGCGAAGCTGCAGGGCAAGGACATGTCGATGCTGAAGGACCAGGACGGCAAGCTGTTCATCCAGGAGATGAGCGCCACCGCCCGCAAGGACGGCTCCGGCTGGGTCGAATACAGCTGGGTGCATCCGGAAACCAAGAAGCTCGCCGCCAAGGCGACCTTCGTGCGCGCGTTGCCGGGCAGCGAAACCTTTGTCGGCGTCGGCATCTATCGCTGAAGCAGCGAACCCGGGCCGCCGCCGGCCGACGGCTGCGCGAGCAGCCGGTCGACCACTTCCATCAGCCTTCGAACGTCGAGCGGTTTGGTGAGGTAGGCGGCGAAGCCGGCAGCCTTGCCGCGCTCGATATCGGCCGGCATGGCGTTGGCGCTGACGGCGACGACGGGGATGTCGCGCGTCGCCGGGTGTTCGAGCAGGCAGCGCAGCACGGCCCAGCCGTCCATGTCGGGCAGGTTGATGTCGAGCAGGATCAGCGCCGGCTGCCGCGTGCGCGCCAGCTCGAGCCCGAGGCCGGGGGCGATGGCACTCAGCAGCCGCAGGTCGCGGCGCGACGCCAGCACGCTTTCGATCAGGCGCAGATTGGCCGGGTTGTCCTCGATGCACAGCACCTCGCGGCGTGCGGGGTCGCCGGCCGCGGGCTGCGCCGGCGGCGGCGCCGCATCCGGGCCGTCCGACCCGGGCGCCGGCACGGCATCGCTCAGCGGCAGGCGCAGCCAGAACGTGCTGCCCGTACCCGGCGTGCTGTCGACGCCGATCGTGCCGCCCATCAACTCGACCAGGCGCTTGCTCAGCGCCAGCCCGATGCCCGTGCCCTCGACGCGGCGTTCATCGGCGTCGAGGCGCTCGAACGCGACGAACAGGCGCGCGCACTGCTGCGCGGTCAGCCCGGGGCCGTTGTCGCGCACGTCGATGCGAACCTCCCGGGCACCGGCATTTCCCTGCGCCTCGATCGTGCATGCGACCTCGACGCGGCCCTGCGGGCGGTTGTACTTGACGGCGTTGGAGAGCAGGTTGAGCAGCACCTGCTTGAGCCGCGTGCGGTCCGCGCGTACGTGGACCGCGTCGCAGCCCGGGACGGGTTCGGGCAACTGCACACCGCGCGCCTGGGCCTGCGGACGCAACAGCGCCACGCACTCGGCCATCGTCGGCAGCAGCGCGACGGGCTCGGGGCTGACGCTCAGGCTGCCCGATTCGACCCGCGCCAGGTCGAGCACTTCGTTGATCAGCTCGAGGAGGTGCCGGCCGGCGTTCAGGATCTCGCGCACGTGCAGCGTCGAGCGCGCGTCGCGCTTCTCGAGCGCCATCAGCTGGCCGAAGCCGAGGATGGCGTTGAGCGGCGTGCGCAGCTCATGGCTCATGCGCGAGAGGAACTCGCTCTTGGCGTGATTGGCGCGCTCGGCTTCCGTCTTGGCGGCCAGCAACTCGGCGGTGCGCTGCTGCACGCGCAGCTCGAGCTCTTCGTTCAGGTGGCGCAGTTCCTGCTCGGCGCGCTTGCGCTCGGTGATGTCGCGCGAGAAGCCGACCGTGTAGTCCTGGCCGTCGAAGTGGACGCAGCTGGTCGAGACCTCGACCGGATAGAAGCTGCCGTCCTTGCGCCGATGGCGGCTCTCGAACACCGCCCAGCCGTCCTCGCGCAGCTTGCTGCGCAACTCGGCGAGCTGCTCGGGGCCGAAGTCGGGGTCGAAGTTCCAGACGTTGCCGGCGAGGATCTCTTCGCTCGTCATGCCGAGGTTGGCGCACATCTGCTTGTTGACGCCCGTGATCCGACCCGTGCCGTCCATCGAGACGACCTCGTCACGCGCGTTGTCGATGGCGAACTGCAGCAGGCGCAGCGCGCGATCGGCGGTCTTGCGTTCGGTGATGTCGACCGACGAGCCGACCATGCGCATCGGCGTCTCGCCCGGCGCGCTGACGCGCTCGCCCTGCATGAAGATCCAGCCGATCGTGCCGTCCTTGCGCTGCACCGTGTGCTCGACGGCGTAGTGTTCGCTGCGGCCCTCGGCGACGGCCAGCAGCGCGTCGGCGACGCGCGCACGGTCGGCCTTGGGCACGAGGCGGAACCAGTCGTCGAGGTTCTCCGAGAGTTCGCCTTCGGCATACCCGACCAGCCGCGGCAGGTTGGCGTCGAAGAAGATGCGCCGCTCAGCGGGCCAGATCTCCCAGGCCGCCGAGCGGCCGATGCGCGCGGCCAGCGCGTAGCGCTGTTCGACAGTGCGCAGCGCCTGCTGCGCGCGCTTGCGCTCGGTGATGTCTTTCAGCGTGCACTGCAGCAGCAGCCGGCCTTCGGACTCGAAGCGCATCATGTGCACCTCGCCGTCCCAGATCTCGCCGTCGGGCCGGCGATGCCGCCATTCGAAGGAGGCCGAACCCTCAGCCAGCGCCTGCGCCGCGTGCTGCGCCTGCGCCGACGGCGTGTCGTCGGCCTGCACCGGCGCCGACACGACGAGGCCGTGCTTGCCGATCAGTTCGGCGGCGCTGCCCCAGCCGTAGAGCGCCGCGGCGGCCGGGTTGCAGTCGATGAAGCGAGCGCGTTCATCGACGACGGCGATGGCGACGTGCGAACTCTCGAACAGGCGCTGGCGAAACGCCTGGCTCGCCGCCGTGGCGCGCTGCTCGCGCGCCAGCCGCAGCACCAGCAGCGCGATGCCGATGCCGAACAAGGCCAGCAGTATCGCGACGGCGCCGCCGACCACGCGGTCGTTTGCCAGCGCCTCGTCGAGCGGCGCAAGCACCTCGGCTTCCGTCAATCCGACGAGCGTGATCACGCCGGTGCCCGGCAGGCGCCGCCACGCATAGAGACGGGAAACGCCGTCGATCGAGCTCGGGCCGCGATAGCTGCCGAAGGCGATGCTGCGATCGGCGTAGTAGGGACGGTCGGCCGGGACGATCTGGCCCATCGCCTGCGCCGGGTTGTAGCTGCGCGCGAGGATGCGGCGCTCGGCGTCGAGCAGCGTGACGATGTCGCGGGGCGACGATCCCCGCAGCGCGGCCAGCCGCTCAGTGAGGTAGCTCACCTTTACCGACGCAGCGATGGCGCCGGCGTAGCGCCCATCGCGCAGCAGCGGGCGCGTCAGTACCACGGTCCAGGTGTGCGCGAGTCGCGACTGCACCGGTTCGCCGATGACGAGACGGTCGCCGCCCGACTTGTGGGCGACGATGTGCTTGCGGTCGCCGACGTAGATGCGCTCGGAGAGGTCGAGCGAGTTGTAGACGGTGTAGTCGCTGGTGTCGACCACGGTCACGTGCGATACGGCGCCGGCAGGCAGCGCAGCCAACTCGGCGCGCACGCGCGCATCGAAGCGGGTGACGTCGCCGCTCCAATCGCTGCGCAGGTACAGCAGGCTGTGATCGATGCGCCCGAGCAGGCTCTCGACCTGGCCCGACATCGCGTCGGCGATCTGCAGACTGCGCTGGTCGGCCTGCGCGAGCAGCTGCTCGCGCAACACGGTGCGCGAGCGATGGCTCTGCCACGCCGACAGCGTGATCGCCAAGAGCGTCAGCACGCCGACGAGGATGGCCAGCCCGCCGGCGCGCAGCCTCATCGCTGCCTCCCGACCGGGACTTGCGGTGCTCCCCATGCCTGCATACCCAACTGCTCTCCCGGGCGCCGGCTCTGGCGGCAGCGCCTCGCACAGGAGCAATCATCGCTCGGCGCCGCGCCGGCGCGGCGGGCAGGAGACCGGGAATTACCCGGCCTTTCGAGCGCCGGCCGGAGCGCCCGTCTGTGTTCGGTTCCCGCGCCCTTGCGGAGCGGCCGCGCTGAACATGGCATGACTTGATTGGCGACCCACCTCAGCCGTTCGCCCTGAGCAGGGCGCTGAGCTTGTCGAAGAGTCCGCCCGAACGGACAGGTGTGCGCATGCCGAGGTTTGTCGCCGATCAGGCGGCCTGAGGCTCCGGGCCGTCTCCCGACGGCAGGGTTGCGCGACGCATCCCGAGAAGGGCGCGAGGCCGGCGGCACCGTTCGATACACGCCGGCCCCCTCACGGATTCGCATTGAATCACTATGATCATAGCGATGCATCGGGGTTTGCGAGAATGGCGCGATGAAGCACCGCATCGGCCATCGCAACCTTCCACAGCGCTTGCTGGCCGTGCGCGAGCGGCTGATGGGGCACTTCAGGCCGCTCCTCAATCACTTTGGCCTGACCGAGCAGCAATGGCGCATCCTGCGCGTGCTCGACGAGCGCGAGACGGCGGAACCGCGCGAGCTGTGCGAGGCGTGCCAGATCCTGAGCTCCAACATGCCCGGTGTGCTCGATCGGCTCGCCGCGATGGGTTGCGTGCAGCGCCGGCGCGACCCCGGCGACCTGCGGCGCGTGCTGGTGAGCCTGGCGCCGCACGGTGAACGCCTGGTCGAGGAGATGGCGCCTTACATCGAGCAGCAGTACCGCAACCTCGAGGCGGTCTACACCAAGAAGGCGTTGGCGACGCTCGAAAAGGCGCTGGAGGACTTCCTCGGCATCGACGACGCGCAGATCAAGCGCGTCGACCCGGCGCTCGACGGCGCGACGCCTGCAACGCCGCCGCGGCCGGCGCCGCGGCTGAAGGGGGTTCAGCCCGGCCGGCCGTCGATGCGCGGGCGCGCGAGGATCGGCACGTAGCGCAGCGCGTAGAGCGCGAAGCCGCCCGACCACAGCGCGGCCGAGACGACGACGCTGGCCATGTAAGCCTGCGGCGCGACGAGCGGGCCGAACACGCGCACGACGGCGGCCGCCAGCACGGCGAGGTAGCAGGCGACCTCGATGCCCTCGGCGACCAGCGGCAAGCCGGTGTGGCCGCGCGCGGTGCGCGTCATCATGCCGATGGTCAGGCCGCCGATCGCGCCGATCGTCAGCGCGTGCGTCGCCAGGTGCGCGGGCGCCAAGCCGATCTCGGCCAGCGCGCGCATCGCCAGGTGCACGACGATCCACAGGTAGGCTGCGTGCAGCACCCACACCAGCGGCGTGCGCAGCGTGCGCCAGGGGTTCCACAGCGCCCAGCGCGCGAGCTGCGCGACGCCGCACACCGCCAGCAGCAGCGCGAGCAGCGGGCCCTGCAGCTGCAGCAGGTCGGCGGCGAGCAGCGCCAGGATGCTGCCGAGCGCTGCCTTCTCGACGCGCTCGTCGCGGCGCGCGCCGGCGCCGGGAATGCCGTTGTTGGTGAACATCGGGACCACGCGTCCGGCCATCACGGCCATGATGAACATCACCACGTCGAGGCCGATGCGCAGGCCCAGCCACGACGGCAGCGCGACCGTGCCGGCCTGCGCCATGTGCACGCCGAACTGCGCGATGCCCAGCAGCACGAGCAGCGCGACGAAGAAATAGTTGCGCTTGTTGGCCGAGCGCGCCAGCGGCACGGCGAACGCCGCCGCCGCGGCGAGCGGGAAGGCGGCGTTGACGAGGGCCGACGGCCAGACCCAGGGCGTGAGCACCAGCACGCGCCCGGCGATCCACAGCGCGACCAACGCCTGCAGCGATCGGCCCGTCGGCGTCGGCTGGCCGGTCCAGTTGCGCCCGGCGGTGAGCAGGAAGCCGACGATCACGGCCAGCGTGTAGCCGAACAGCATCTCGTGGGCGTGCCAGGCCGAGGCATCGAGGTAGGAGCGGCCGAGCCAGCCCGAGACCTGCGCCGCCCACAGCGCGATCGACAGCGCGGCGTAGATGCTGGCGACGATGTAGAAGGGGCGAAAGCCGAGCGCCCACAGTGCCCAGCCGCGGCCGGCGGGCCGGGGGGATTCTTCGATCTGCATCAGGGACATCGTTCGATCCGACTCGGTTGCGTCAGCTCGACTGTAGCCCGAGGTCGGTCTCGTCGAGAATATGCATCCTCGTCGGGCGCGTCGGTATGACGCCTCGGCGGCAGGTGCCGGGCGAGGTTCCGTATATAAACGGATCGGACGCAACGACGACGATGAGCAAGGCCTTCACCCGCGAGAACGACGCCGCCGACGCCGGCGAAGACGGCGACGATGATGGCCTCGATGCCGCCGCCGCGCTGCCCGCGGGCACGCGCAACTACCTGACGCCCGAAGGCTGGCGCCGCCTGCGCGCCGAGCTGATGGAGCTGCTCGACGTCGAGCGGCCGAAGGTCGTCGAGACGGTGTCGTGGGCGGCGAAGAACGGCGACCGCTCCGAGAACGGCGACTACCTCTACGGCAAGAAGAGGCTGCGCGAGATCGACCGCCGCATCCGATTCCTGACCCGGCGCCTCGACATCGCCGAAGTGGCCGACCCGTCGGCGCATCACGGCAGCGACCAGATCTTCTTCGGCGCGACGGTGACCTACGAGAACCAGCGCGGCGAGCGCCGCACCGTCACGATCAAGGGCATCGACGAGGCCGACAGCCTGGCCGGGGAAGTGAGCTGGATCGCGCCGATCGCGCGCGCGCTGCTCAAGGCGCGCGAAGGCGACGAGGTGCAGCTCGCGACGCCCGGCGGCGTCGAGCGCATCGAGGTGATCGAGGTGAGGTACCCGGCGCCGGAGTGAGCGCTACGGCTTTGCTCGTGCGACCCGCATGACGGCCGGCGAGCGGTGCAGCGTGCGGATCACGTCGGCGAGGTGCACGCGGTCGCGCACGCCCAGCAGCAGGCGCAGCTCGGCGGTCTCGTTGCCGTGTTCGTTGCCCATGTCGATGTAGGTGATGTCGGCCTCGGCGGCGCTGATCGCGGCAGCGACCTGCGCGAGCACACCCTTGGCGTTCTTCACCAGCACGTTGACGGCCGACTCGAAGGCGCGTGTCGGCTCCTCGGCCCATTCGACGGCGATCCAGCGCTCGCTGTCGCGGTCGAACAGCTTGCGGCCGACGGCGCATTCGGCGGTGTGCACGACGAGGCCCTCGCCGCGGCCGAGGTAGCCGACGATCGAGTCGCCGGGAATCGGGCGACAGCAGGTGGCGAGCTGCACCGTGGCGCCCTCGGTGCCGTCGATCACGACGGTGCCCTGCGCGGGCGTCGCGTCGTCGGCGCCGTAGCGGCCCATCGTCAGCATCAGCGCGTCGGGGCGCGAGCCCTGGTCGATGAGCAGGCGCGTCAGGCGCTTGGCGACGATGCTCGCGATCTTGCGCCCGAGGCCGATGTCGACGAGCAGGTCGTCGCGCGTGCGGTTGCCGCTCCAGCGCACGAGCTGCTGCCAGACGGCGGCCTCGGCGCCTTCGGCCGGAGCCGTGATGTCGGGTATCGCCAGGCCTTCGGCGCGCAGCGCCTGCGCCAGCAGCTTGTGGCCGAGCTCGCGCGACTCCTCCTGCTCCATGTTCTTGAGGTAGTGGCGGATCTTCGAGCGCGCGCGGCCGGTGCGCACGAAGTTGAGCCAGGCCGGGTTCGGGCGCGCGTTCGGCGCGGTGAGGACTTCGACGACGTCGCCGCTGCGCAGCTCGGCACGCAGCGCGACCGGCTCGCCGTTGATCTTTGCTGCCACCGTGCGGTCGCCGACGTCGGAGTGGATCGCGTAGGCGAAGTCGACCGGCGTCGCGCCGCGCGGCAGCGCGAGGATCTTCGACTTGGGCGTGAAGACGTAGACCGCGTCGGGGAACAGGTCGATCTTGACGTGCTCGAGAAACTCCGTCGCGTCGCGCGTGTCGTCCTGGATGTCGATCAGCGACTGCAGCCAGAGCGACCCCAGGCGCTGCGCCTCGCTGATGCCCGACTCGTTGACCTTGTACATCCAGTGCGCGGCGATGCCCTTCTCGGCCACGGCGTGCATGTGCTCGGTGCGGATCTGGAACTCGACCGCGGTGCCGAGCGGGCTCACGAGCGTGGTGTGCAGCGACTGGTAGCCGTTGGCCTTGGGGATCGCGATGTAGTCCTTGAAGCGGCCGGGCACCGGCTTGTAGATCTGGTGCAGCACGCCCAGCGCCATGTAGCACTGGGACAGCGTGCCGACGACGATGCGAAAGCCGAAGATGTCGCTCACCTGCGCGAACGACAGGTGCTTCTCGCGCATCTTGCGGTAGATCGAGAACAGCGTCTTCTCGCGGCCGTAGACCTGGACGCCGATCTTCGCGTCCTTGAACGCCTTCTCGACCTCGCGCTGCACGCGGTCGACGACGTCGCGGCGGTAGCCGCGCGCGCGCTGCACGGCCTTCGACAGCGCCGCGTGGCGCCAGGGCTTGAGGTGCGCGAACGAGAGCTCCTGCAGCTCGCGGTAGGTCTGGTTCAGGCCCAGGCGGTGCGCGATCGGGGCGTAGATGTCGAGCGTCTCGCGCGCGATGCGCACGCGCTTGTCGGCGGCCATCGCGTCCATCGTGCGCATGTTGTGCAGCCGGTCGGCGAGCTTGATCAGGATGACGCGCACGTCGCGCGCCATCGCCAGGAACATCTTGCGAAACGATTCGGCCTGCGACTCCTCGCGCGTCGAGAACTGCAGCTTGTCGAGCTTGGTGAGGCCGTCGACGAGCTCGGCGGTCGGCGCGCCGAAGTGCTCGATCAGCTCGCTCTTGGCGGTGCCGCAGTCCTCCATGGCATCGTGCATCAGCGCGGCCATGATGGCCTGCGCGTCGAGCTTCCAGTCGGCGCACAGGCCCGCGACGGCGATCGGGTGCGTGATGTAAGGCTCGCCGCTGGCGCGGAACTGGCCGAGGTGGACTTCGTCGGCGAAGCGGTAGGCCTCGCGAACGCGCTTGATGTCGGCGGTGCCGAGGTAGTCGAGCCGCGCCGTCAGAGCGGCGAACGAGCCGACACTGGCGTCGGCGGGCGGCGCGGCCGCGCGCGGCCGCTTCGACACGAAACGGTCACGCAGTGCGGTGAAGGTGCGCTCACCCATGCCCGGAATTTATCCCGGAACGGGTGCGGCGTGTCCTCGTGGGGGAACGGAGTGCGGGCGGGCGCCGCGCGTCAGATCGGAACCTTGCGCAGCATCTCGACGCCGATCTCGCCGGCGGCGATCTCGCGCAGTGCCGTGACGCCGGGCTTGTTCTTGGTCTCGACCTTGGGCGCGTGGCCCTGGCTGAGCATGCGCGCGCGGTAAGTCGCCGCCAGTACGAGCTGGAAGCGGTTCGGGATCTTCGTCAGGCAGTCTTCGACGGTGATGCGGGCCATGCGGGGGTGCTCCGGTCGGGCGGCGGGGCGGTTCAATCGAGGCCGAGCGCGGCGAAGACGGCGGGTTTGCTTCTGCGCAGCGCGGCGTACTTGAGCCGCTGGGAATGGACGATCGCCTTCAAGTCGAACAGCGCCGTCTCGAACAGGGCATTGATTATAACGAAGTCGAAGTGGCGGGCCTGCGCCACCTCGACGCGCGCATTGGCCAGGCGCTGGGCGATCGAGTCGGCGCCGTCCTCGCCGCGACGCAGCAGCCGCTCGCGCAACTCGTCCCAGCTCGGCGGCAGCACGAAGACGAGCACGGCGTCCGGGAACAGCCGCTTGATCTGCAGCGCGCCCTGCCAGTCGATCTCGAGCACGACGTCCTCGCCCGAGCCGATACGCTGCCCGATTGCCGACTTCGACGTGCCGTAGCGCTTGCCGTGCACCTCTGCCCATTCGAAGAACTCGCCGCGCTCGACCATGGCGGAGAAAGCGGCATCGTCGACGAAGTGGTATTCGCGCCCCGGCTGTTCCTGGCCGCGCGGCGGGCGCGTTGTGTGCGAGACCGAGACGACGAGGTGCGAATCGAGCTCGAGCAGCGCCTTCACGAGGCTCGACTTGCCGGCGCCGCTGGGCGCGGCGACGACGAACAGGTTGCCGGGGGAGTCCATGCAGTGCGGGGAGCGTCGCTGTGCGGCGTTATTCTGCACCGAAGTGCCGCCCGCGCCGGCCGCGGATCGGCATGCGGCTGGTGCCCGACCCGGGACGGAAACCGCTTGCCCGGGGCGCGGCCCGAAGTCCGACGAGACGCGGCGCGCTATTCGATGTTCTGCACCTGCTCGCGCAACTGCTCGACGAGCACCTTCATCTCGACCGAGATGTTGGTCAGCTCGAGCGCAGCCGACTTCGAGCCCAGCGTGTTGGCTTCGCGCTGAAGTTCCTGGATCAGGAAGTCGAGGCGCTTGCCGATTTCGCCGCCCGCCTTCAGCAGCCGCGCCAGCTCGTCGAGGTGGGCGCGCAGGCGCGCGAGTTCCTCGGCGACGTCGATGCGGATCGCATAGGCGGCCGCTTCGTTGAGCGCGCGTTCCTGCAGCGCCTCGCGCGGCACGCTCTGCGCGGCGCCGGTCGCCGCCAGCGCTTCGTTCCAGCGCTCGACGAAGCGCTGTTGCTGGCGCTGCACGACGGCGGGCACGAGCGGCTCGGCCTGGTCGGCGAGGGCGCGCAGCCGCTCGATGCGCCCGGCAAGCACAACGACGAGGCGTTCGCCCTCGCGCCGGCGAGCGTCCGCCAGGCCTTCGATGCAGCGCCGCGCCGTGTCGAGCGCGGGCTCGTCGAGCCGCTCGACGGCGCCGCCGCCGCGGCACCACTGCAATGCCTCGTGCACCGACAGCGGCTGCGCGCTGGACAGCCAACCCTGCACCGTGCCTTCGAGGCGCGCGAGCCGGCTCAGCTGTTCGGGCTGCGGGCTCGGCCAGGCGGCGTCAGCGTCGCGCTGCGTCGTGACGCGCATCTCGATCTTGCCGCGCCGCAAGCGCTGTGCGACGAGTTCGCGCAACGCCGGCTCGAGCGCACGCAATTCGTCGGGCAAGCGCAGCGAGAGGTCGAGAAAGCGTCCGTTGACGGAGCGCAACTCGACGCTGACGTTGCCCGGCGCCGCAGCGTCGGCAGCGCCCGACGAGGCGCTCGCATAGCCGGTCATACTGTAAACTGACATTGAGCGATCCGCCGTTGAGAAGACTGGATTATGTCGAAGCCCAAGCCCGCTCCGTTGCCCGCAGGGACCGTGGTCGGCGGCTACCAGATCGTCAAGAAGCTCGCGGCCGGCGGCTTCGGCGTCGTCTATCTCGCCGAGGACAACGAGCGCCACCTCGTCGCACTCAAGGAGTACCTGCCATCGTCGCTCGCCGAGCGTTCGCCGGGCGAGTTGACGCCGCGCGTCAAGCCCGAGAAGCAGCCGCTCTACCGCCTCGGCCTCAAGAGCTTCTTCGAAGAAGGCCGCTCGCTCGCCCAGATCGCGCACCCCAGCGTCGTTTCGGTGCTGAACTTCTTCCGCGAGAACGAAACCGTCTACATGGTGATGAACTACCTGCAGGGCGACACCCTGCAGGATTTCATCGTCACGGCGCGCGACTTGAAGCGCGACAAGGTGTTCCGCGAGTCGACGATCCGCTCGCTGTTCGACGAAATCCTCAGGGGCCTGCGCATCGTGCATCAGCACAAGATGCTGCACCTGGACATCAAGCCGGCCAACATCTTCATCACCAACGACAACAAGGCCGTGCTGCTCGACTTCGGCGCGGCGCGCGAGGTGCTGAGCAAGGAAGGCAACTTCATCCGCCCGATGTACACGCCCGGCTTTGCCGCGCCCGAGATGTACCGCAGAGACGGCACGCTCGGACCCTGGACCGACATCTACGCGATCGGCGCCTGCATCTATGCCTGCATGCAGGGGTACCCGCCCAACGACGCGCCGCAGCGCATCGAGAAGGACCGCTTGGCGCTGAGCCTCTCGCGGCTGCGCAACATCTACTCCGACAACCTGATCGAGGTGACGGAGTGGTGCATGTCGCTCGATCCGCTGTCGCGCCCGCAAAGCGTGTTCGCGCTGCAAAAGGAGCTGGCGCGCGAGACCGAGCGCCGCTACACCAAGCTCAGCTTCAGCGAGCGGCTCAAGCTGCAGCTCGAAAATCTGAAGACCGGCGGCGTGAAGGCCTGACCGGTCGGCACCATGCGTTTTTCCGTGTACCAGCTCAGCCGCAAGGGCGGCCGCGAGATGAACGAAGACCGCATGGGCTACTGCTACACGCGTGATTCGGGCCTGTTCGCGCTCGCCGACGGCATGGGCGGCCACCCCGAGGGCGAGGTTGCCTCGCAGCTCGCGCTGCAGACGCTGGCGGCGATGTTCCAGCGCGACGCCAAGCCCGTGCTGCCGGATCCTCAGCGCTTCCTGCACGACGCCATCATGGCGGGCCACCATCAGCTGCTGCGCTATGCGACGGAGAAGGCGCTGATCGACACGCCGCGCACCACGGTCGTGGCCTGCGTGATGCAGGGCAACGCGGCCTACTGGGCGCACTGCGGCGATTCGCGGCTGTACCTGGTGCGCGGCGACAAGCTCGTCGCGCGCACGCGCGACCATTCCTACACCGAGCTGCAGCAGACGCTTTCGCAGGTCGTGCCGATGCCCGAGCGCTTCAACCGCAACGTGTTGTTCACCTGCCTCGGCAGCCCGGGCAAGCCGGTCGTCGACACCGTCGGACCGCTGCTGATGCAACCGGGCGACCGCATCCTGCTGTGCTCCGACGGCCTGTGGGGTACGGTCGCCGATGCCGTCATCACGGAGCAGCTCGCGTCGCGGCCGATCTCCGACGCCGTGCCCGAGCTGGTCGAGCAGGCGCTGCGCAACGGCGGCCCGAAGTGCGACAACGTGACGATCCTCGCCGTCGAGTTCGAGGCCGCCGAGGACAGCGACAGCACGCACGGCATCTCGACGCAATCGCTCGGCGAAGAAGTGTTCGCCTCGACGATCCAGGCCAGCATGATGGGCCAGGATCCGCCCGACGAGCTCGACGAGGCCGAGATCGAGCGGTCGATCCGCGAGATCAACGAGGCGATCAAGCGCTCGTCGCAACACAAGAAAACCTGAAAGGTCCACGATGGACTACAAACGCACGCAGGGCCGTGCCGCGGATGCATTGCGCCCGGTGAAGATCACGCGCGGCTACACGCGCCACGCCGAGGGCTCGGTGCTGATCGAGTTCGGCGAGACGCGCGTGCTGTGCACCGCGTCGGTCGAGGACAAGGTGCCGCCGCACAAGCGCGGCAGCGGCGAGGGCTGGGTCACGGCGGAATACGGCATGCTGCCGCGCGCCACGCACACGCGCAGCGACCGTGAGGCCGCGCGCGGCAAGCAGAGCGGCCGCACGCACGAAATCCAGCGCCTGATCGGCCGCGCGCTGCGCGCCGTGTTCGACCTGCGCGCGCTCGGCGAGCGCACGATCTCGCTCGACTGCGACGTGATCCAGGCCGACGGCGGCACGCGCACCGCGGCGATCACCGGCGCCTGGGTGGCGGCGCACGATGCCGTGACGTGGCTGCTCGCGCAGGGCAAGCTCGGCGCATCGCCGATCCGCGACGCCGTCGCCGCCGTGTCGGTGGGCATCGTCGGGGGCACACCGCTGCTAGACCTCGAGTACGTCGAGGATGCCGCCTGCGGCACCGACATGAATGTCGTGATGACGGGCGCGGGCGGCTACGTCGAAGTGCAGGGCACGGCCGAGGGCGCGCCGTTCTCGCACGCCGAGATGGCGCAGTTGCTCGCGCTCGCCGACAAGGGCATCCGCGAGCTGGTCACGGCGCAGCGCGCTGCACTCGCTGCATGAGGCTGGTGCTGGCGTCGAACAACGCGAAGAAGCTCGCCGAACTGCGCGAGCTGCTGTCGCGGCTCGGGCTGGAGATCGTTGCGCAAGGCTCGCTCGGCATCGCCGAGGCCGACGAGCCGCACGCCACATTCGTCGAGAACGCGCTGGCCAAGGCGCGCCACGCGTCGCGCGCCGCCGGCTGCGCCGCGATAGCCGACGACTCGGGCCTCGTCGTCGACGCGCTCGGCGGCGCGCCGGGCGTGCGGTCGGCGCGCTACGCGGCGCTGCTCGGCGGCGCGACGGGCGATGCCGAGAACAACCGCGTGCTGCTCGAGCGCATGCAGGGTATGGCGGATCGGCGCGCGCGCTTCGTCGCCGTGCTCGTCGCGCTGCGCAGCGCCGACGACCCCGAGCCGCTCGTCGCGACGGGCCGCTGGGAGGGCGAGATCCTGCACGCGCCGCGCGGCACGGGCGGCTTCGGCTACGACCCGCTGATGTTCATCCCGGCGCTCGGTCGCAGCGTCGCCGAACTGGCGCAGGCCGAGAAGAACGCGCTCAGCCATCGCGCGATCGCCGCCGCGCGGATGTGCGACGCGATGAGACAAGCGTGGACCCTCTGACCGCCGCGGAGCCGCCGACGCTCGAGCAGTGCATGCGGCCGGGCGCGCTGCACTTCGCGGCGCTGCCGCCGCTGGCGCTGTATGTGCACCTGCCGTGGTGCCTGAAGAAGTGCCCGTACTGCGACTTCAACTCGCACGAGAGCAAGGGCGAGCCGCCGCACGCGCGCTACCTCGATGCGCTGCTTGCCGACCTGGAGGCGGCGCTGCCCTTCGTGTGGGGCCGTCGCTTCCACAGCGTCTTCATCGGCGGCGGCACGCCGAGCCTGTTCGCGCCCGAGCACATCGACCGCCTGCTCGCCGCCATCCGCTCGCTGCTGCCGCTCGAGGCGGGTTGCGAAGTCACCCTCGAAGCCAACCCCGGCACCTTCGAGCGCGACCGCTTCCGCGGCTTTCGCGCTGCGGGCGTGACCCGGCTGTCGATCGGTGTGCAGAGCTTCGACGACGCGAAGCTGCGTGCGCTCGGCCGCGTGCACGACGCCGCGCAGGCCCGCGCCGCAGTCGAAGAGGCTGCAGCCGCCTTCGATACCTTCAACCTCGACCTGATGTATGCGCTGCCCGGCCAGACGCCGGCGCAACTCGAAGCCGACCTGGCGCAGGCGCTCGCCTTCGAGCCGCCGCACCTGAGCGTCTACCACCTGACGATAGAGCCCAACACGCTGTTCGCGGTGCGGCCGCCCGCCGTGCCCGACGACGACACGGCCGCGGCGATGCTCGACGCGGTCACGGCGCGCACGGCCGACGCCGGGCTGCAGCGCTACGAGGTGTCGGCGTTTGCGCGCGCCGGCCACGCCTGCGCGCACAACCTGAACTACTGGCGCTACGGCGACTACCTCGGCATCGGCGCCGGCGCGCACGGCAAGCTGACTTTCCCGCACCGCGTCGTGCGCCAGGTCCGCTGGCGCGACCCGGCGCGCTACATGGCAGGCGCGCTCGAAGGCAACGCCATCGCGCAGCACGACGAGGTGGCTCTCGCCCAACTGCCGTTCGAGTTCATGCTCAATGTGCTGCGCCTGCGCGAGGGCTTCGAGCTGTCGCTGTTCGGCGAGCGCACCGCGCTGGCGCCGACCGTGCTGCAGCGCCCGCTCGACGAAGCCGAGCGCCGCGGGCTGATCGAGCGTGACCTGCAGCGCGTGCGGCCGACGCCGCGCGGCTTCGACTTCCTGTCGGACCTGCAGGCGCTGTTTCTTCCGGAGAGGTGATGGGGCACCCCGCTCGCCGGGTATGGCGAGCGACCCGCCGGGCGGGTCGGGCCTTGCTTGGGAGCGGCCCGTCGGCGTCAGACGCGGTGACCGATGCCGCCGGTGGCGCTGCGCAGTTTCTCGATGAGCCGCGGCGCGATTTGCGTCAGCGGCAGGACTTCGTGCACCGCGCCGGCGGCGATCGCCTCGCGCGGCATGCCGAAGACGACGCAGCTCGCCTCGTCCTGCGCGAGATTGTGGCTGCCGGCGTCGCGCATCTCCTTCATCGCCTTCGCGCCGTCGGCGCCCATGCCGGTCAGCATGATCGCCAGCGCGTTCGGGCCGACGACGCGCGCCGCCGACTGGAACAGCACCTCGACCGACGGCTTGTGGCGGTTGACGGGCTCGCCGTCCTTCACGCGCGCGATGTAGTTCGCGCCCGAGCGCTCGACCGACAGGTGCAGCCCGCCCGGCGCGATGTAGGCGTGACCCGGCAGCACGCGCTCGCCGTCCTGAGCTTCCTTCACGCCGATGCGGCACAGGCCGTCGAGGCGCGCGGCATAGCTTTTCGTGAACCCGGGCGGCATGTGCTGCGTGATCATCACGGCGGGCGAATCGGCCGGCAGGTTGATCAGCACTTCCTTGGTCGCCTCGGTGCCGCCGGTCGAAGCGCCGATGAAGATGATCTTCTCGGTCGACAGCCGCCCGATCGATGCCGCGACGGGCGGCAGCGGCGGCGCGCCGTCGGCACGGGCGGCAGACGGCGCCGCTGCCCGATGCACGCGCGCGCGCGCCGCGATGCGGATCTTGTCGGTGATGTCGTGCGCCAGGGCCTGCAGGCCATCGGCGATGCCGATTTTCGGCTTGGCGACGAAGTCGACCGCGCCGAGTTCCAGCGCGCGCAGCGTCACCTCGGCGCCGCGCTCGGTCAGCGTCGACACCATCACGACGGGGGTCGGGCGCAGCCGCATCAAGCGCGCCAGGAAGTCGATGCCGTCCATGCGCGGCATCTCGACGTCGAGCGTGATGACGTCGGGGTCGAGGGTGCGGATCGTCTCGCGCGCGACGAGCGGGTCGCTCGCCGTGCCGACACACTGCATGTCGGGCTGGCGGTTGATGATTTCGGCGAGCAGGCTGCGCACCAGCGCCGAGTCGTCGACCACCACCACGCGCGTCTTGGCCATGCTGCGTTGCCCCTTGCTCAGAACAGGTCGATCGAGCCGCCCGCCGACGCCGCCGGCGTCGCGCGCTGCGCGGCCGCGCGTTCCTGCGCGGCGACGTTGGCATTGTTGGTCGACGCCAGGCGCTTGACCATCGCCTTGCCGCTGGCGGGCAGAAAGCAGACCTTGCGCGGATGCACGTCGAGCACGTCTTTCGAGACGACGGGGATGTGCTCCGTCTTCAGGTAGTCGAGCACGAACTGCGTGTTGCGCTCGCCGACGTTCATCGTGTTCATGCCGCTGATCACCTGGCCGCCGCCGAACACCTTGGCCTCCAGCGAGCCGCGCGCGGCGCCGCGCTTCATCAACTCGTTGATCAGCAGCTCCATCGCATAGGAGCCGTAGCGACCGCCGTCGCCCTCGGGCAGCATGAAGTGGTTCATGCCGCCGACGCGGGCGTTGCGGTCCCACAGGCAGGCGGCGATGCACGAGCCCAGCGTCGTCATGATGAGCATGTCTTCGTGGTACACGAAGTACTCGCCCGGCAGGATCTTCACCGCGTCGTTGCGGAAGTGGGCGTCGTAGTAGAAGAACGAAGCCTCGCCGGGTTTGCGCGACTCGGTCTTGAGCCGCTCGAGGCGGGTCTTGCCGGCGGCGGCGGGCGGAGCGAGGGTCGTCGTCATCGTGGGCTGCTTCGCGGGCTTGCGTTCAGGCGCGTTCGTACACCGTCTTGCCGCGCAGCCGGAACAGGTCGCGCGACTCGGTGAAGTTCTCGGAATGGCCGACGAACAGCAGGCCGGAGGGCTTGACGACGGCGTGGATGCGCTCGAGCACCTTGCGCTGCGTCGCCGCGTCGAAGTAGATCATCACGTTGCGGCAGAAAACGATGTCGAACGGTGCGCCGAGCGCGTAGTGCGCATCCATCAGGTTCAGCGCGCGAAACGAGATGCGGCGCGCCAGCTCGGGCTTGACGCGGATCGAGCCGCTGTTGGCGCCCTTGCCGCGCAGGAAGTGCGCGCGCAACCGCTCGGGGCAGAGGCCGCGCGCATCGGCGGGGTAGATGCCGCGGCTCGCGCTGGCCAGCACCTTGGTGTCGATGTCGCTGGCGACGATCTCGGCGCCGGTGTGCGCGCCGAGCGCCTCGTGCACCGTCATCGCGATCGAGTAGGGCTCCTCGCCGGTCGAGGCGGCATTGCACCAGATGCGCAGCGGCTGTGTGCCGCTGCCGCGCGCCTTCAGCTCCGCGAGCAGCACCTCAAAGTGGTGCTCCTCGCGGAAGAAGGCCGTCAGGTTGGTCGTGAGGCAGTTGACGAACTCCTGCCATTCGCGCCCGGCGGCGTCGCCGGCGAGCTGTTCGAGCCAGCGCAGGTAACCGGTGAACGAGGCGTGGCCGGTGTCTCGCAGGCGCCGCGACAGCCGGCTGTAGACCATCGCCTGCTTGCCCGCGTGCAGGCTGATCCCGGCGCGCTGGTAGATGAGCGCGCGGATGCGGTCGAAATCGGCCGCGCCGAAGCTGAACTCGGCGGAGGATGGAGCGGCGGGAGCGGTCAGCGTGGCTTCCATGGACTGCGAAAGGGTCGGTGCGTCGATGCGAGCGGGGGTCCATCCGACGCCGGGTTATCGGTCGCCAGTCTCGTTGTCTTGAGCGCGCCGCGAAGCCGCGAACTGACGGGCAAGCGCATCGCTGTTACGCGCCGATTGCGGCGGGGCGCGGCTGTAGACTGCTCCGAACCCCGCCTTCGCATGGACCGCCCGACACCGACCGCCGCCGTCGACGTGCAGCAGCTCAAGCTGGACGCGGCACTGCAGTTGCTGGCGCACGCCGGTCAAACCTTGCCGGCCGACGACGCGGCTTCGGGGAGCTGGCTGCAGTCCGTGATCGACGGCTTGTGCGAGCTTTCGAGCCGCGACCCGCTGACCGGGCTGGCGAACCGCCGCACCTTCGAGCTGGCGCTCGGTCGCGAGATCGACCGCGTGGCGCGCGCCGGCGAGCCGGCGCTGGTGCTGGCGCTCGACATCGACCACTTCAAGCGTGTCAACGACACCTGGGGCCACGCCGCGGGCGACCGCGTCTTGTGCGCCGTCGCGCGTGCGCTGCAGGAGACGGTGCGCCCGATGGACACGGTGGCGCGCGTCGGCGGCGAGGAGTTCGCGATCATCCTGCCGAACTGTCCGCCGACTTTCGGCCAGACGGTGGCCGAGCGCGTGCTGCGCCGCATCGAGCGCATGCGCATCGAGGTCGCGCCGCAGCAGGCGCTGCAGGTCACGGTGAGCATCGGCGGCGCGTTCGCGCCGCAGTGGGTGCGTTCGTCGTCCGGGCTGTGGCTCGCTCGCGCCGATCAACAGCTCTATCGCGCCAAGGCGACCGGGCGCAACCGCGCCTGCCTGGAGCAGGCGCCGATCTCGCTGGTCAGCGCCGAAGAGAAAAGCATGCTGTTCGGCACCTCCCAATTCCAGGCCCTCGAATGAGCGAAGCACCCAACGCCCCAGAACGCAGCCGCACGCGCGTGCTCGCCGTCACCAGCGGCAAGGGCGGCGTCGGCAAGACCTTCCTCGCCGCCAACCTGGCCGCGGCGTTGGCGCGCCGCGGCGAGCGCGTGCTCGTGCTCGACGCCGATCTCGGTCTGGCCAACCTCGACGTCGTGCTGAACCTGCAGCCCAAGGTGACGCTGCACGACGTGTTCACCGGCAAGGCCGCGCTCGACGACGCCATCGTCGCCGCGCCGGGCGGTTTTTCCGTGCTGCTCGCCGGCTCGGGGCTGGTCGAGTACTCGCGGCTGACGCCCGAGCTGCGCGACAAGCTGGCCGAGGTGATCGAGGCGCTGCGCCCGCGCTACGACCGCGTGCTGCTCGATACCGGCGCCGGCATCTCGGAAGTGGTTCTCTACACCGTATCGCTGGCCGACGACGTGCTCGTCGTCGCGACGCCCGAGCCGACCTCGCTGACCGATGCCTACGCCATCATCAAGGTGCTCGCTCTGCAGCAGCAGCGCCGCGTGCTGCACCTCGTGGTGAACCAGACCACGCTGCTCGGCGAGGGTCGCACGATCCGCGGCCAGCTGCAGCAGGTCGTCGACCGCTACGTGACGGCGGGCAGCGACGCAGCGCTCAAGCTCCAGTTCGTCGGCGACGTGCGCACCGACCCCGCAGTGCGCCAGGCGGTGCAGCGCCGCCGCCTGCTGCTCGAGCTGTACCCCGGTTCGGAAGCCGCGCTCGCCGTGGCGGCGCTTGCCGCCAAGCTGCCCGACTGACTCGCTGACGCCAGGAATCAGGCGCCCGTCGCTGCACCACCGGGCCGCAGCAGCACGATCAGCGCACCGTGGCCGCCGTCGCCGGCGCGCGCCGACACGAAGGCGAGCACGGCGGCTGTCTGCACCAGCCAGCCGCGCACCTTGGCCTTGAGCACCGGCTCGCGCCCGGGCGAGCCGTGGCCCTTGCCGTGCACGACGCGCACGCAGCGCAGGCCTTGCTGCGCGGCCTCGCGCAGGAAACCTGCCAGACGTTCACGCGCCTCGTCGCGGCGCAGCCCATGCAGGTCGAGATGGGCCTGGATTGCCCACTCGCCGCGGCGCAGTTTGCGCACGATGTCGGGCCCGATGTCGGGGCGGCGGTAGGACAGCGCCTCGTCGGTCTCGAGCAGCGTCTCGACGTCGATCTCGTCGGACAGCGATTCGCGCAGCACGGCCTGCTCGTCGAGTGTGCGCTGGCGCGGCTCAGGCGTGGGTCGTTGCCCTTCGACGCGCGCGCGGGGCGCGGTCTGCAGCGTCTCGACGCGACCGACGCTGCGCGCGAACAGCGTGCGTTCGCGCTCGATGCGCTCGGCTTCGGCGCGCTCGCGGGAGATGCGCTCCGCCTCGGCACGCGCCTCCTCGGCGAGCACCTTGCGAAGCGCGGCGAGGTCGGTGAGCGAGCGGAGCCTCATCGTCAAATCGTAGATTGGGGCAGCAGTGCACCAGCACGGTCCCAAACAACGCACCAATCGTTGGTGATCGCGTTGCTTGCGCTCACAGCCGCTGGATCCCGTGTGGCTAGCGACCGTCAGATTCGACGAAGTCCAGCATCAACTTGTCGATTCGCAGCACTCCTAACCTCAATAGAGGAGACTTGGCGGCAGCGACTTGGTGCTGGTGCTTGAGTTGGTCGCCTTCGGTGGCGGTCGGAACAATCGCGGAAAGATCTCTCAGCTGTTTGAGCGCGGTCAGACGAAGAGCGTCGAGATCCGCTGCTTGACTCTCTAGCGACGTCACGAGTCTGAGTCTGTCTGGCGTCTCCAGTTGAATGTTGCGGGTCGACATTCGCGCCGTCTGACTATCGAGAGCACGCTGAAAGCATTCTCGAATGTCCGCGCTGAAGTCAACCCTGTCTCCGCTCACGCACGAATTTAGGCGGACAGTAAGGCCTTCGGCGAATAGCAGGCGCTGAAACCTATATGCATCGCGGCGTGCCTCGCCTAAGAACCGCTTGGTGTCTTTCAGTTCGCGCTGCAGATGGTCGAGATCGCGCCTGCGTCCCTCCAGCTCGCTCCTTGCCTTCTCCAAGGCCTTCATTGTGTCTTCGAGAGCACTGTTTGTCGCTGCCAGCTTCCGTGAAAGTTGCTCCTCCGCTTGCAGTGAATCGTGCTTCCGCAGCTCGGACTCTTGCGCCAATCGAACTACTTCGCTGTGCAGCCGTTCCTTTTCCTGCAATGCAACGGACGTTTCACCTTTCACGGTCTCGACAGTCTTGGTCAGCTCATCGATCTGTCGTTCGAGCCCTGCTTTTTCGTACAAAGGGTAGAGAGCGACGAGAGCTACCACCGTTGCGAGCAACTGAGCCCCGCTGCCAAGTTCAATAATGCGCCGGTGCCAGCGGAGTGCTTTCGCTTCGCTCTTCATTGAATGCTCGGTGCGAAGCCGGTGTGACACTCGACCCATATGTTCCCTCGTTTGGCGTGGACGCCGAGCCGTCCACTTCGCGGCCGGCGATACGAGCTACAAGCCGACGTGCTCTTGGGCGGGTAACCCCCCGCTAGCCTACAACAGCCCGCGCTCGGCGAACGACACCACGTCGGCCTGACCGACGACGAGGTGGTCGAGTACGCGCACGTCGACGAGTTGCAGCGCCGATTTCAGCGTGGTGGTGAGGTACTCATCGGCGCGCGACGGTTCGGCCACGCCGGACGGATGGTTGTGCGCCAGGATCACGGCCGCCGCGTGGCAGGCCAGTGCCTGCCTGACGACTTCGCGCGGGTAGACGCTGGTCTGCGACAGCGTGCCGCGAAACAGCTCCTCGAAGCGGATCATGCGGTGCTGCGCGTCGAGGTAGACCACGCCGAACACTTCGTGGCCGAGCTGGCCGAGGTGCAGGCGCAGGAAGTCCTTGACGCGCAGCGGCGAGTCGAACACCGGCTGCTCGCGCAACTGCTGGCCGAGCGAGCGGCGCACGATTTCCAGCACGGCGGCGAGTTCGGCGCGCTTGGCCGGCCCGAGCCCCTTGACGCGCCGCAGGTCGTCGGCGCCGGCGTGCAGCAGGCCGGGCAGGCCGTCGAACTCGTCGAGCAGCCGCTCGGCGAACTGCAGGACGCCGAGCCCGGGCAGCCCGGTGCGCAGCAGCAAGGCGAGCAGCTCGGCGTCGGCCAGCGCGGTGGGGCCATGGGACAGCAGCTTTTCTCGCGGCCGCAGCGCGGCGGGGAGGTCTTTGAGCGGCATCGGCGGCTCCCGGCGCCCGGGCGCCTAGAATTGCGGGCGAGTCTATTGCGCATCGGCCGCACCGCCGATCCCACGTTTTGAACCCAGTCCAACCGGGGTCGTTCCTGACCCTGCACTACCGCCTTTCGGCCCCCGACGGAGCCGCCCTGGTGAACACGTTCGACGGCAATCCGGCCACGCTGTCGCTCGGCACCGGCGAGCTCGCGCCGGCGCTCGAGGCGCGCCTCGTCGGCCTGCACGAAGGGGCGCGCGCGAGCTTCGAGCTGGCGCCGGGCGAAGCCTTCGGCGAGCGCAACGCCGACATGCTGCAGCGCGTGTCGCTGGCGGTGCTGCGCGAGCACGGCGACGCCGCCGCCGACCCTGCGGTCGGCGACCTGGTGCGCCTGCCGACACCCGGTGGCGAGGGCAGCTTCTCCGGCATCGTGCGCGAGACGGGCGAGGGTTGGGTGCTGCTCGACTTCAACCACCCGCTCGCGGGCCGGCCGGTCGTCTTCGAAGTGCAGCTGATCGGAGTGCTGTGATGGCGGCTGCCCTCGAAGAGATCGTGCTGGCCGAGCCGCGGGGCTTCTGTGCGGGCGTCGACCGCGCGATCGAGATCGTCGAGCGCGCGCTCAGGAAGTTCGGCGCGCCGATCTACGTGCGCCACGAGATCGTGCACAACACTTATGTCGTCGCCGACCTGAAGGCCAAGGGCGCGATCTTCATCGAGGATCTGGCCGAGGTGCCGCCCGGTGCGACGCTCGTGTTCAGCGCGCACGGCGTCAGCCAGGCCGTGCGCCGCGAAGCCGCCGAGCGCGGCTTTCGCATCTTCGACGCGACCTGCCCGCTGGTCTCGAAAGTGCACGTCGAGGTCGCCAAGCTGGCGCGCGAAGGCTACGAGTTCATCATGATCGGCCACAAGGGCCACCCCGAGGTGGAAGGCACGATGGGCCAGCTCTCGCAGGGCATCCATCTCGTCGAGACGGTGGCCGATGTCGAGCACGCGCCGGTGCGCGATGCGGCGCGGCTCGCCGTCGTGACGCAGACGACGCTGTCGGTCGACGACGCGGCCGAGATCCTTGCCGCGGTGAAGCGGCGCTTCCCGCAGGTGCGCGAGCCCAAGCAGCAGGACATCTGCTATGCGACGCAGAACCGGCAGGACGCCGTCAAGGTGCTCGCGCCGACGGTCGATGTCGTCGTCGTCGTCGGCAGCCCGACCAGCTCGAACAGCAACCGCCTGCGCGAACTGGCCGAGCGGCTGGGCGCGCACGCCTGGATGGTCGACCAGCCGACCGATCTGAAGCCTGAATGGTTCGAAGGCAAGACGCGCGTCGGCGTGACGGCCGGTGCTTCGGCGCCCGAGATCCTGGTGCAGCAGGTCATCGCACGGCTGCGCGCGCTCGGCGCGGTCTCGGTGCGGCGCCTCGAGGGCGTCGCCGAGACGGTGCATTTCCCGCTGCCCAAGGGGCTGGGCGACAAGTCGATGGCCGAGCCGCCGGCGACCCGCGATTGACGAGAAAGACTCCATGCTCGACATCAACCTGCTGCGCAAGGACCTCTCCGGCGTCGTCGCGCGGCTCGAGACGCGCAAGTCGCCGCAGCCGTTCCTCGACGTGGTGCGCTACACCGCGCTCGAAGCCGAACGCAAGTCGATCCAGACACGCACCGAGGAGCTGCAGGCGCGACGCAACCAGCTCTCGAAGCAGATCGGTCAGGCCAAGGGCCGCGGCGAAGACGCCGCGACCGCGATGGCCGAGGTGGGCGGCATCGGCGACGCGCTGAAGACCTCGGCCGAGCGGCTTGACGCAATTCAGGCCGAGCTTGGTGTGATGCTGATGTCGGTGCCGAACCTGCCGCAGCCGAGCGTGCCGGTGGGCGCCGACGAGACGGCCAACGTCGAGGTGCGGCGCTGGGGAGAGCCGCGGCGCTTCGATTTCACGCCGCGCGACCATGTCGACGTCGGCGCGGAGCTCGGTCTCGACTTCGAGACCGGCGCCAGGCTGTCGGGTGCGCGCTTTACCTTCATGCGCGGGCCGGTGGCGCGGCTGCACCGTGCGCTGGCCGCCTTCATGCTCGACGTGCAGACCGGCGAGCACGGCTACACCGAGTGCTACACACCCTACATCGTCAACCGCGAAGTGCTGGAAGGTACGGGGCAATTGCCCAAGTTCAGGGACGACATGTTCTGGGTCAGCCGCGGCGGCAGCGAAGACCAGCCCGAGCAGTACCTGATCTCCACCTCGGAAATCTCGTTGACCAACAGCGTGCGCGAGCAGGTGCTCGCCGAGAGCGCGCTGCCGATCCGGCTGACAGCGCACAGCCCGTGCTTTCGCTCCGAAGCCGGCAGCGCGGGGCGCGACACGCGCGGCATGATCCGCCAGCACCAGTTCGACAAGGTCGAGATGGTGCAGATCGTCCACCCGGAGCGCAGCGACGCCGCACTGGAAGAGATGACGGGCCATGCCGAGAACATCCTCCGCAAGCTCGGACTGCCGTATCGCGTGATGCTGCTGTCGACCGGCGACATGGGCTTCGGCGCCGCCAGGACCTACGACCTCGAGGTCTGGCTGCCGGCGCAACAGGCCTATCGCGAGATCAGCTCGTGCTCGAACTGCGAGGCGTTCCAGGCGCGGCGCATGCAGACGCGCTACAAGCCGGCGCAAGGCCGCAACGAGTTCGTGCACACGCTCAACGGCTCGGGCCTCGCCGTCGGTCGCACGCTCGTCGCCGTGCTCGAGAACTATCAGCGCGCCGATGGCGGCATCGACGTGCCCGAGGCGCTGCGCCCGTACATGGCAGGCGCGCAGCGGCTCGCGCCTTGACGATCGCGCCCGGCTCGGCGGGGCGCGGTGCAGTAGAATGCGCCCCTCATTCGACGAGACCGATCCCGGAAAGGTGGCAGAGTGGTCGAATGCGCCGGACTCGAAATCCGGTATACGGTATCTCCGTATCGAGGGTTCGAATCCCTCCCTTTCCGCCAACAAGTCAGAAGACACGGGCCTTTTCGGCCCGTTGTCATTTCTGCCCGCGTCTGGCTCGTCGCCGAAGCGATTCGCGAGAGGCCAAGAAGGATCAGTGTCGACGCCCGTCTGATATTTCGTCGGATGGCGACTCGAAGCCCTCAAGGAAGAACATTCGTCACCGTAAGGGTTCCGACCTTGTAGGTTCTGGAATTGGTTTCGTCGAGCACTCCGGCACCGGTGACGAGCGCGAAATCCGTCCATGGATTGCCGCCTGACAGTCCGACGCGGATATCGTAGGTGCCGGGAGTCGTCGGTGCCGTGATCGCGCGAGTCTCCGTGAACGATCCCGGAGTCCACGTCGCGGAGGTCGTGGTGTGATCATCGACCGATGCGGCGAGGTTTCCGTTGAGACCGAGGTGCATGAACTGGAGCAGGTTCGCCGACATCGGCATGCGGTACCAGTTCAGGTTGATGTTCACCCTGCTGCCCGGAAGCGCGAAATAGGCAGAAGGGGTCGCGAGGTCGACGCGCGTCGTGACTGGCACGGTCGAGACTGCAGGAGGGGGCACCGTGCCGGTCTGCACATAGCTGCGTACCGCACTCATCCAGTTGTTCATGATCAACAGACGCGCGGAATCGTTCGGATGGAGTCCGTCGCTGACGTACATCGAACTCAGGACTCCGGTGAGCGATGGGACGAAGTAGGCTCTGTAGTAGATGCTGTTTCCGATGCCGGCCGTCTTCGCGAGCACCATGTCCTGAATCTTGGTGTACAGGGTGGGCATCGGGTCCGATGCACGCTCGAAGTTCGAGACGAACACTGCGGTGCGCGGGTTGCGCCCATGGATCATGTCGATGATCGTGGCGATGCGGGCCACGACGGCGTCCTGCGCGGCAGGATCGTTCGGAAAGTACCCGTCGTTGACGCCGATGTTGAGGAGCGCAATGTCGGGAGTGACCTGGTCGACCCAGCCGTTGATCTGGGAAATGACATCCGTCGTGCTCCACCCGCTGCGGCCGATTTGCGGCGTGGTGACTTGCTTGACGATGTTGGGTTCACCCGGGTTGACGTAGCCGAAGATGGCGGAGTTCTTGCCGATCGCGCTCAATGCTTGAGTGATGACCTGGTAGCCGGGGAACGTCGCGAGGTTCTCGGTGTTCGAGTCACCGATCGGCATGATTCGCCAGGAGTTGCCGATCTGCGGCCCCCCGATGGCGCCGGCCACCGTGACGGCGAACGATTGCGTCACGGCCAGCCCGCCCGGATCGGCCACGCGCGCGGTCACGGCCTGGCTGCCGGTCTGCGCGGACGTGGGTGTCCAGGCGATCTGACCGGTGGCGGCGTTGATCGTCATCCCGGACGGAGCCTGCGTCAGCGAATAGCTCAGCGTGTCGCCGTTCGCATCGGTGGCGTTGACGTCGTAGCTGTAGACCGCTCCCACTATCGCAGTGGTCACCGGCGTCGATGTGACCTGCGGTGCCACGTTCGCTGCGCCGGCCACGCCGATCGTGAACGACTGCGTGGCAGCCAGGCCGCCCGGATCAGCCACACGCGCGGTCACGGCCTGGCTGCCGGTCTGCGCGGACGTGGGCGTCCAGGCAATCAGGCCGGTGCTGGCGTTGATCGTCATCCCGGCTGGGGCCTGCGTCAGCGAATAGCTCAGCGTGTCGCCGTTCGCATCAGTGGCATTGACGTCGTAGCTGTAGGTCGCCCCCACCATCGCGCTGGTTACCGGCGTGGAGGTGATCTGCGGCGCCACGTTCGCTGCGCCGGCCACGGCGATGGTGAACGACTGTGTGGCGGCCAGGCCGCCCGGATCGACCACGCGCGCGGTCACGGCCCTGCTGCCGGTCTGCGCGGACGTGGGCGTCCAGGCGATCAGGCCGGTGCTGGTGTTGATCGTCATCCCGGCAGGCTTCTTGGTCAGCGAATAGCGCAGCGTGCCGCCGTTCGCATCAGTCGCGTTGACGTCGTAGCTGTAGGCCGTCCCCACCATCGCGCTGGTCACCGGCGTGGAGGTGATCTGCGGCGCGACATTCGCCGCGCCGGCCACGGTGATGGCGAACGACTGCGTGACAGCCAAGCCGCCAGCATCGGCCACGCGCGCGGTCACTGACTGGCTGCCGGTCTGCGCGGAGGTTGGCGTCCAGGCGATCAGGCCGGTGCCGGCGTTGATCGTCATCCCGGCTGGAGCCTGCGTCAGCGAATAGCTCAGCGCGTCGCCGTTCGCATCGGTGGCGTTGACGTCGTAGCTGTAGGCCGCGCCGACCGTCGCGCTCGTCACCGGCGCGGAGGTGATCTGCGGCGCGACGTTCGTTGCGCTGGAGACTGTGATCGTTCCGACTTTGTAGCGATGATCGTTGCCTGGATCGGTGACTCCTGATCCGGCAACGAGCGCTTGATCGGCCCACGGATTGCCTCCCGAGAGGCCGACGCGGATATCGTAGGCGCCCACGGCAAGCGCCGACGGCACCGTGATCGTGCGGGTCTGCGCGAGAGGCCCTGGGGTCCACGTGGCCGAGGTGGTCCAGTGGTCGTCGATCGACCAAGTCTGTCCTGCCGCGTTCTGAAGATGCATGAACTGGAGGTAGTTCGCCTCCATCGGGACGCGATACCAGTTGAGCGTGATCGCCACCGTGCCGCCAGGGCTGGCGGTGTATGTCGCGGGGGCGGCCAAGTCCACGCGCGTCGTCGCAGGTGTTTGCGCCCAAGCTGGCAACATGAGAGATGCGCAGAAGGCAAGAAGGCCAGCGCGCACAAGGCGGGCCACGTGCAATCCAGTGACGATCACGATCGCTCTCCCTCTTCACGCTTGATGCTGCATCGACTCGCGAATTCGGCAACGCCGGGCGGTGCAAATCAACGGCGTTTCTACTTATGCGCGACCGTGAACGCAGGTTCACAAGCGAACTGAACTTCCCCGGTTCGCGGGGCGAGCGCGGCTTGCTGCCATTGCGCCGGCCCCCTCGCGGTCCCGAGGCGGCGCTTCGTTGCCTGCGTCAACGCGGCTGCGACAGCAGTGCAGTGAGTCGCATGCGGTCGCGCCGCGCGAAGGCCGCCATGAGGTCCAGCGCCTTGCGCAGCGTCGCCGGGGCGAGCAGGCGTAGAGCCAGCGCATAGGTCACGATGCCTATCGTCGAGCTGGCGAGCACGACGATGGCGGCCGGCCATGCGGCGGCGGCGAGCACATGGCTGAGCGCTGCCATGACCGAGGCCATCGCGAGCGCCGACAGCAGCACCGGTGCACTGCCGTCGAACTGGCGGCGCACCGGCAACCCGGTGGCGCGCGACACGAGCAGCGCGGAGAGCGGCCAGTTGCCATACTGGCGCCCCAGCGTCGCGATGGCGGCGCCAGTGAGACCCCACGGCGCCAGCGCTGGAAAGAGGGCCGCATGCAGCAGGCACCCGGCGCCGAACAGCAGCGCCATCCAGTGCGGACGACCGACGCCGAACAGGATCGCCGCGTTGTACGCGGTGTGCGCCAGCGGCAGGCCGCCGAGCATCAGCAACTGGATCGCGACGACGGCCGGCTGCCACTTCGGCCCGAAGATCCACGGGACGAGGGCGGGCGCGAGCGCCGCCATGCCGAGATAGGCCGGGTAGACGAGCAGGCGCGACGTGGCGTACAGGCCCGTCACGATGCGCTGCAGTTCGTCGCGTGCCTGCTGGACGCGCGCGCAGGCCGCCATCGACACGCCGTGCAGCGGCTCTGTCAGCAGATGCGACAGCTCCGAGGCGACGCGCGTCGCCAGCATGAACAGGCCGAGCGTCTGGGTGCCCAGCAGGTGCGAGACGAGCAGGCGCGGCAGCAGCAGGTCGGCGTAGCCGACGGCATAGGTCGCCAGCGTGCCGGCGTTGAAGCGCGACAGCTCGCGCAGGTGCGACCAGCGGCCGCGTCGCGCCGGGCGCCACGTCACGGCGATGAAGGCGCCGACGGTGTTGACGATCGAGCGCACGGCTTCCATCGCCACGAGCGTCCACACACCGGTGCCGCGCAGTGCCAGCACGATGCCCGTCGCGCAACTCAGGATCGATGCCAGTGCGCCGATCTGCGAGCTGCTGCGAAAGCGCAGCTCGCGCGCCAGCAGCGCCATCGGCACGCGCGACGCCACGGTGACCGGCAGCAGGCACGCGAGCGCGACCAGCACGTCGGCCGCCTGCTCGTTGCCGGCCAGCCGCGCCAGCGGCGCGGCCAGCGCTGCGACAAGAGCGCCGGCTCCGAGCGACGCGCCCGTCGTCAGCCAGAACGTCGCGTCGACGTGGCCGTCGTGCAGGCCCTTGCGCTGAATGATCGACTCGGTGAACGCGCCGCCGACCACCATCTCGGCGATCGAGATCACGATCATCGCGACGCCGAAGACGCCATAGGACTGCGGGCCGAGCTCGCGCGCCACGACGGCCAGCGCGACGAGGTTGAGCGCGGCCTGCAGCAGGTTGCGCGCCGCCGACCACAGGGCGCCCTCGAAGAACTGCAGCGAGACGGAAGGCGACGACGGCTCAGCCATGGTCGTCGCGATCGTCGCGGTTGTCGTCGCTGCTGCGCCAGACCAGGCAGCCGACGTGGTTGTCGTCCGGCGCGAGGTCGTCGAAGCGCCAGTCGCACTCGCCGGGCAGCGCGCCGAGGTCGTGCCGCAGCCGCGGGCGGTGCGATGCATCGGTATCGATCTCGATCCCCTGCGGCGGCCGGCTCAGACCCTCGCCGACGGCCTTGACGTAGGCCTCCTTGCGCACCCACTGCACGGCCACGGCGCGCGCGCGCTGCGCCGCGGGCTCCACGGCGCGCAGCCGCGCAAGCTCCGGTTCGGCGAAGGCGTGGCGCAGCGCGTCGACGTCGGCCAGATCGCTGCGCACCCGCTCGATGTCGATGCCCAACGGCGCGGCGTCATCGACGGCGTGTACGACCCAGTCGCCGGCGTGGCTGGTGTTGAAGTGCAGGCCGCGCACCGGCACCTGCAGCATCGGTTTGCCCCAGGCATTGGTGGCGAATGTGAGGGCTGCGGGCGCCATGCCGAGGCGCTCGCCGAGCAGGCGGCGCAGGCTGCCGCGCGCGACGACGAAGCGCAGACGGTCGACGTCGCGGCGAAAGCGCAGGGCGCGAGCGCGCTCGCTCCCGTCGAGGTATTGCCAGTACGCGTCGAAGTGCGCCGCCTCGGCGTCGATCCGCGCGAACCACAGCGACGGCCGGCGCACGGGCGTCGCGGCTGCTCTCGTCATCGGCGGCTGGCGCTGCGCGCGATCGCGTCGTCGAGCAACGCCGCCAGTGCGCGCGAGTGCTGTGCGTCCAGCATGTCTTCGTGGCGCGCGTCGTGCAGGCTGACGATGTCGACGCCCCGGGTGATCAGGCGGCCCCAGCCCATCGAGCGGTCGTCGGCGACGACGCCGGGCATGTAGTCGCGCACCTCGGCGCGAATCAGCAGCAGGCTGCCCGCATAGGGCCTCGGCTGGTAGGCGAGCCAGGCGTCATAGAGCGGCCGGGCGCGCGCCTCGATGCTGCGCACGATGGTCGTCGGATCGATGGCCTCATGGCTCTTGAAAACCTTCGGCTCGACGCGATCGGCGAGGCCGACGTACTTCTTCAGGCGGCGCACTCGTTCGATCAGATAGGCGACTGCTTCCCGCGGATCGTGCCTGAGCGCGTGTTTCACATGCAGCCACACGCGCACGGGGAACGACAGCAAGCGCTCGGCGCCCGGCGCTGCGCAGTCGAGCAGCGCGAGCAGGCCGACCGTCTCTCCGGCATGCTGCAGTTGTTGCGCCATTTCGTAGACGATCTTGCCGCCGAGCGAGAAGCCGGCGAGGTGGTAGGGCCCGCGCGGCTGCACGCTGCGCAAGTCGCGGATCATGTCGGCGGCCAACGCTTCGAGCACGACGGGGCTGCCGTCGAGTCCGGTGATGGAGTTGACGTCGAGCACATACAGCGGCTGCTCGGCGTCGAGCTCCCTCGCCAGCGCGTGGAACGGAAGGATCGCTCCGCCGTAGCCCGAGACGAAGAACAGCGGCGGCCTGCGACCCTCGGCCCGCACGGCGACGGCGCAGTGGCTGGGCGCCTGCCAGTCCTCGCGGCGCAGCAGCGCAGCCTGTGCACCGAGCGTCGGCGCTTGGAACAGCGTCGCCAGACCGAGCGCGCGGCCGAACTGCTTGTCGATGCGGTCGAGCAGCTTGATCGCCAGCAGCGAATGACCGCCCAGCTCGAAAAAGTCGTGGTGCGCGTGGACGGGCGCCACGCCGAGCACGTCTTCCCAGATCGCGCGCAGTTGCTGCTCGAGGTCGTCGGCGGGCGCGGTGTCCTGGTGTGCAGCGTCGCCGCCGCTGCCCTGCACCGGGGCGGGCAGCGCCGCGCGGTCGACCTTGCCGTTGGGCGTGAGCGGCAGCGCGTCGAGCATGACGACGGACGACGGCACCATGTACGCCGGCAGCCGCGCTGCGAGGCTGTGGCACAGCCCCGCGGGAGACGGCGCGACGGCGGCGTCGGCAGCGACGGCAGCAACGGCGTAGGCGACCAGGCGGCGGTTGCCGGGGCGATCCTCGCGCACGACGACGATGCATTGCGTCACGCCGGGCTCGCTGGCGATGGCTGCCTCGATCTCGCCGAGCTCGATGCGAAAGCCGCGCAGCTTGACTTGGCGATCGATGCGTCCGGCGTAGTCGATATTGCCGTCGGCGCGGTAGCGCGCCAGGTCGCCGGTGCGGTACAGCCGCTCGCCGGGCTGCAACGGGTCGGCGACGAAGCGCTCGGCCGTGAGTTCGGGGCGGTGCAGGTAGCCGCGCGCCAGGCCCGGGCCGCCGACGTAGAGTTCGCCGATCGCGCCGACGGGCACCGGTTCGAGGGACGCGTCGAGGATGCGGCAATGCGTGTTGGCGATCGGCTTCCCGATCGGCACGGTGCGGCGCTCGGCGTAGCCGCCGCGCAGCGCGACTTCGTGCCAGGTCGCGAACGTCGTCGTCTCGGTCGGGCCGTAGACGTGCAGCAGGCGCTGCGGCGGCGTGCTCTCGACGATGCGCCGCACGGCCTGCGGATCGACCGCCTCGCCGCCGAACAGCAGCGTGCGCAGCCCGGCAAACGCTGCGGGCGCGCTGGCCGCATGCTCATTGAACAGCGCTGTCGTGACGAACATCGTCGTGATGCGCTGGGCGTCGATCGCGCGGGCCAGCGCGGCGGGCGACAGCAGCGTGTCCGTCGAAACGAAGACGAGGCGCGCGCCGTTGAGCAGGGCGCCCCAGATCTCGAACGTGGCCGCGTCGAACGAGCTGTTGGAGGCTTGCGCGATGCCGTCGTCCGGGCCGAGCTGCACATAGTCGGTGTTGACCACGAGGCGCACCACCGCGCGCTGCGGGACGGCGACGCCCTTTGGAGTGCCTGTGGAGCCGGAGGTA
>CAYJLV010000015.1:0-74868 GCA_964371405.1 uncultured Burkholderiaceae bacterium | reverse complement strand
GGGGGGGGGGGGGGGGGGGGGGGGGGGTCCGTTTTCCCGGGGCCCCCCGCGGGGGTGGCTGGCGGGGGGCGGGGGGGGGGGCCCCCGACCGCGTCGAGCTCTATACCGAGCCTTATGCCGCCGCGCACGGCACGCCGAGTCAGGGCGAGGTGCTCGCGCGCTACGCGAGCGCCGCCGAGGCGGCGCTCGCCGCCGGTCTCGGCGTGAATGCCGGGCACGACCTGAACCAGCTCAATCTCACCGACTTCCTGCGCGCCGTGCCCGGCGTCGCCGAAGTGTCGATCGGCCATGCGTTGATTGCCGACGCGCTGGAGCTGGGTTACGCCGGGACGGTGCGCGGCTACTTGCGCTGCATCGCTCGCGCGTATGCCCCGGAGCCGGCCGCATGATTTATGGAGTCGGCACCGACATCTGCGACATCCGGCGCATCGCCCGCGCCGTCGAGCGCCATGGCGAGCGCTTCGCAGCGCGCGTGCTCGGGCCGCAGGAGCTCGAGGTCTATCGCGCACGGCGCGTGCGATCGGCTGCGCGCGGTCTGTCCTACCTCGCGACGCGTTTCGCCGCAAAGGAAGCCTTCTCGAAGGCGATCGGCCTGGGCATGCGCATGCCGATGACATGGCGCTCCTGCGAAATCGTCAACGCGCCGGGCGGCCGGCCCGGGATTCGCTTGCACGGTGCGCTCGCGGCGTGGTGCGACGCGCGCGGCCTCGCCGCGCAGGTCAGCGTCAGCGACGAAACCGACTACGCGACCGCCTTCGTGGTGGTTGAATGCCGGGATACACCATGAGCCATCAGCACCCTCTCGCTCCTCTTGTTCTCGACGTCGCCGGCCTCGCGCTCGACGCCGACGATCGCCGCCGCCTGCGCCACCCGCTGACGGGCGGCCTGATCCTGTTCGGCCGCAACTGGCGGGACCGGCGCCAGCTCACCGAGCTCGTGGCCGAGATCAAGTCGATCCGCCCCGACATCCTCGTCTGCGTCGATCATGAGGGCGGCCGCGTTCAGCGCTTTCGCACCGACGGCTTCACGCACCTGCCGCCGATGCGCGTGCTGGGCGAGATGTGGATGAACGACGGCCGGCGCGGCACGGGCGCGGGCGCGATGCAGGCGCTCGACGCGGCGACGGCCGCCGGCCACGTGCTCGGCGCCGAGTTGCGCGCCTGCGGCGTCGACCTCAGCTTTGCGCCGGTGCTCGACCTCGACCACGGCCCGAGCGGCGTGATCGGCGACCGCGCGTTCCACCGCGACCCGCGCGTCGTCGCGGCGCTGGCGCGCAGCCTGATGCTGGGCCTGCTGCAGGCCGGCATGGCCAACTGCGGCAAGCACTTCCCCGGTCATGGGCACGTGCGCGGCGACTCGCACCACGAGGTGCCGGTCGACCGGCGCACGCTCAGGGCGATCCTCGCCGACGACGCGCGGCCTTACGAGTGGCTCTCGACCGTGCTGGCCAGCGTGATGCCGGCGCATGTGATCTATCCCAAGGTCGATGGCCAGCCGGCCGGCTTCTCGGCGCGCTGGCTGCGCGGCATCCTGCGTAACGAGCTCGAGTTCAACGGCGCCGTCTTCAGCGACGATCTCAGCATGGAAGGCGCCAAGGTCGCCGGCAGCCACCTCGACGGCGCGCTCGCCGCGCTCAACGCCGGCTGCGACCTGGTGCTGCTGTGCAATCAGTCGCCGGGCGGCGGCGCGCCGATCGACGCGCTGCTCGACGGCCTGGCCGACGCGCAGCAGCGCGGCCTCTGGCGGCCCGATCCCGACAGCGAAGCGCGCCGCATCGCGCTGCTGCCGCGCAGCGCGCCGCTCGCCTGGGATGAGCTGATGCACGACCCGGCCTACCAGCACGCGCTCGAGCGGCTGCCCTGACAGTCTGCGACCGCACCTGGAGGGCGGGCTGCGCGCGGCTCCACCCGCTCCCTCGGGCAGGAGCGGGTGGCCCCGCGGAGGAACCCGGGCGTCAGCCCTGCGGCGGTGCCGCGCCGCTCTCGAACGGCAGGCGGACCTGCGACAGGTCCTTGCGCGTCTCGACCAGCACCAGCGGGCCTTCGTCGACGGCGACAACCGGCTTGCGCTCGCGCGACACGCGCGGCGGCGCCGGCTCGGCAGCGATCGCCGTCTGCGCGGCGCGCACCTTGTCGGCGTCGGAGCTGACCCATTCGAGCCCTGCGCCTTGCGCGACACCGACCAGTTCATCGGTCGGCAGCACATAGGGCCCGACTGCCGGCACTGCTGCAGGCGCCGGGGCGGCGAGCGCCGCAGCCGCTGTCGGCGGCGTGGCAGGCTCGGACGGCGCTGCCGTCACAGGGCGTTCGACCTCCAGATCGAAGGGTCGGCGCGGCGCGACGACGGACTTCTCGGCCAAAGGCGCGACCGGCGGCGCGATCGGCGCAATGGCGGCCAGCGGCGCGATCGGCGCAATGGCGGCCAGCGGCGCGTCGGCCGGCACCGTCGCCGCAGTGGGAACCGGCGCGGACGCCGGCGCTGCTTCAGTCGCACCCTCGGCGTTCCACCAAGGCGCTGCACCGCTGTCGCCTTGCGTCGCGGGCGGCGCTTCGACAGTCCCCTCGGCAGCGGCTCGCTCGTCACGGCGGCCGCGATCGCGCCCGCCCCGCCCACCGCGACGGCCGCGGCCTTCGCTCGCTTCGCCTTCCGGCGCCGCGGCGGACTCGCTGCCCGCTTCGGTCTGCGACTCGGTGGCGGCGGCAGCAGGCTGCTCGGCGTCGGCGATCACGAGTTCGCTCGCCTCGGCGCCGGCTGTCTCGCGGCCGGCCTCGTCGCGGCCACGGCCACCGCGCCGGCGGCGCCGGCGACCGCCGTCGCGTTCGCCGCGCGCTGCGCCGGCCTCGGCGCCGGCTTCGCCCGGTACCGTGTCAACGAAGGCGGTCGCCGCGGCCTCTGCGACGGCGGCTGTGTCAGCTACTTCCGTGCGCGGTGCGCGCTCCGGGCGCGGGCCGCGCCGGCCTTCGCCGCGCGGCTCGCCCCGCGTTTCGATGCCACGGGTTTCGCCATTGGGGGGCGTCGGCGTCGCGGCGGCGTCGCCGCGCTCGTCGCGCCGGCCACCGCGGCCTTCACGGCGCTCACCGCCGCGCTCACCACCACGTTCACCACCACGTTCACCACCACGGCCGCCGCGACCCGAACGCTCACTGCGCTCGCCGCCACGTTCACTGCGCTCGCCACGACCGCCGCGTTCACCGCGTTCACCGCGTTCACCGCGACCGGTGCGCGAGTCGCGGCGCTCGCCGCCGGTCGCCGCACCCGCTGCAGCTGCGGGCTGCTGCGGCGTCGCCGCCTTGGGTGTCGGGGCCGGCTCGCCAGCGAACAGGTTGCGGACCCAGCCGAAGAAGCCCTGACCGGATCGCACCGGCGCCGCTGCGACGGGCGCGCGCGCGGCAGACGCCGCGGGCGCCGCCGCCACCGGCGCGGGTCGCACTTCGGGCAGAGGCGCGGGCGGCTGGTCGGGCAGGATGCCCTTGATCACCGGCTCCTGCTTGGCCTTGCCGGCCTTCTCGCGGCGCGTGATGCCGACCTCATCGTCGGGCTCCTCGATCATCGAGTAGCTGGCCTGCAGGTTCTCGAGCCGCGGGTCGTCGTGGCGCAGCCGCTCGAGCTTGTAGTTCGGCGTGTCGAGGTGCTTGTTGGGAACGAGCAGCACGGTGACGCGCTGCTTGAGTTCGATCTTCGTGATCTCGGTGCGCTTCTCGTTGAGCAGGAAGGATGTCACTTCGACCGGCACCTGCACGTGCACGGCGGCGGTGTTCTCCTTCATCGCCTCTTCCTGCACCATGCGCAGGATCTGCAGCGCCGACGATTCGGTGTCGCGGATGTGGCCGGTGCCGTTGCAGCGCGGGCAGGTGATGTGGCTGCCTTCGCTGAGCGCCGGGCGCAGTCGCTGGCGGCTCATCTCGAGCAGCCCGAATTTGGAGATCGAGCTGAACTGCACGCGCGCACGGTCTTGGCGCAGCGCGTCGCGCAGGCGCTGCTCGACCTCGCGGCGGTTCTTGCTCTCCTCCATGTCGATGAAGTCGACGACGATCAGGCCGCCGAGGTCGCGCAGTCGCATCTGGCGCGCGATTTCGTCGGCGGCTTCGAGGTTGGTTCGCGTCGCCGTTTCCTCGATGTCGCCGCCGCGCGTGGCGCGAGCCGAGTTCACGTCGACCGAGACCAGCGCCTCGGTGTGGTCGATCACGATCGCGCCGCCGGCGGGCAGCGTGACGGTGCGCGAGAACGCCGTTTCGATCTGGTGCTCGATCTGGAAGCGGCTGAACAGCGGCGCGTCGTCACGGTAGCGCTTGACGCGATTGGCCGTGTCCGGCATCACGTGCGTCATGAACTGCAGCGCCTGGTCGTAGATATCGTCGGTGTCGATCAGGATCTCGCCGACGTCGGCGGTGAAGTAGTCGCGAATCGCGCGGATCACGAGCGACGACTCCTGGTAGATGAGGAACGCGCCCTTGCCGGCCTTGGCGGCGCCGTCGATGGCGTCCCACAGCTTGAGCATGTAGTTCAGGTCCCACTGCAGCTCGGGCGCGGTGCGGCCGATGCCGGCGGTGCGCGCGATCAGGCTCATGCCCTTGGGGTAGTCGAGCTGGTCGAGGTTTTCCTTGAGCTCCTCGCGGTCTTCGCCCTCGATGCGCCGGCTGACGCCGCCGCCGCGCGGGTTGTTGGGCATCAGCACCAGGTAGCGGCCGGCCAGCGAGACGAAGGTCGTCAGCGCCGCGCCCTTGTTGCCGCGCTCCTCTTTCTCGACTTGCACCAGCAACTGGTCGCCGTCCTTGATGGCGTCCTGGATGCGCGCGCTGCGCGCGTCGACGCCTTCGCGGAAGTAGTTCTTCGAGATCTCCTTGAACGGCAGGAAGCCGTGGCGGTCCTCGCCGTAGTCGACGAAGCAGGCTTCGAGCGACGGCTCGACGCGCGTCACCACTGCTTTGTAGATGTTGCCCTTGCGCTGCTCGCGCCCCTCGATCTCGGTCTCGAAGTCGAGCAGCTTCTGCCCGTCGACGATCGCCAGGCGACGCTCTTCTTGCTGCGTCGCGTTGATCAGCATGCGTTTCATCTGCACTCCTCGCGCCGCACTGGGGCGGCGCTCGCTCACACGTCGCCGCCGGCGAGCCGCCGGGCGACCGATCGATGCAAGAGAAACGACGAGGAACCGTAAAGGAATCGCCCTGGACCGCGGATCGATCGCCGAGCGGCGATCAGCAGTGCGGCGTTGGCGCGTGCGTCTTCGCGGGCCTGCCGGATGCCTGGCGCCGCGCCTGCCGAACCGGCAGGGCGGCGCTGTCGCGAGCCCACGCCGACCCGCGCGCCGCTGGGCCGGCGGGTGGCCGGCAGGGCGCGTGCAACGAGTGCATCGGGTTGGGGTGGGCCGGGGACGACATCCGTGGGGTCGCTGGACGCTGGGCTCCAGGCTTGAAGCGCTGGCGGGGCCCCCGCGGGAGCGGGGTGCGCCTTCGGTTCATGGCCTGGGGCCTGAAACCTTGTCTTCCTGAATCTCAGGGGTTCGTTCTACGTTTCTTCTGCCGCCCGAGACTGCCGGCCGCGCTGCCACTTGGGGGCAGGGCCTGCCGCAGGCGCGTGCGCTGCATCACCTTCGACCGCGCCTGCGCGCGGTCGCCACGGACTGCCGAGGTGCGCGGGTAAACTCCGCGAATTCAAACACGGACGGCGCGAGCGTGGTGCGGGCGATTATACGGGGCAAACGTCCTTGCCGGCGGGTGCCGGCTTGAGTCAGGGCCGAGCGCCGGACCGCCCCGCGCTGGCCGACGCACCCGTCGGCCAAGGGGCAGGCATGAGTTCCTCGGCGCCCGCGGTGCAGCGACTGCGCATCGACGATGAAAGCGCCGGTCAGCGCCTCGACAACTTCCTCGTGCGGGTGCTGAAGGGCGTGCCCAAGGCGCACGTCTACCGCGTCATCCGCTCGGGCGAGGTGCGCGTCAACAGCGGCCGCGCGCAGGCCGACACGCGCCTCGAGGCGGGCGACGAGGTGCGCGTGCCGCCGGTGCGCGTCGCGCAGCGCAGCGCGCCGCCCGCGCCGCCGCGCGAGTTTCCCGTTGTCCACGAGGACGAACACTTGGTTGCGATCGACAAGCCGGCCGGCGTCGCAGTGCACGGCGGCAGCGGCGTCAGCTCGGGCGTCATCGAGCAGTTGCGCAAGGCGCGGCCACAGGCGCGCTTTCTCGAACTGGTGCACCGGCTCGACAAGGAAACCTCCGGCCTGCTGCTGATCGCCAAGAAGCGCTCGGCGCTGACGGCGCTGCAGGAACAGTTCCGCGGCCGATCGGGCGACAAGGCGCTGCGCAAGACCTATGCCGCGCTGGTCATCGGTGCCTGGCCGCGTTCGCGCAAGGTGATCGATGTGGCGCTGCAGCGCTTCCTCACCGCCGACGGCGAACGCCGCGTGCGCGCCGTGGCGGCCGAGGCCGACGAGGGGCGCCGTGCGATCACGCTGGTCCAGATCGCGCAGGCGTTCGCAGCGTTCACGCTCGTCGACGTGACGATCAAGACCGGGCGCACGCACCAGATCCGCGTGCACCTGCAGGGCGAGGGCCACCCGATCGTCGGCGACGCGAAGTACGGCGACTTCGCGCTCAACAAGGCGCTGGCGCGCGGGCTGCCGGTCGAGGGCTGCGCGCCGGGCACGCGCTTCGAGCGCATGTTCCTGCATGCGAAGTCGCTCGCCTTCGCCCACCCTGCGACCGGCGAGGCCGTCGAGCTTGAGGCACCATTGCCGGCAGAATGCGCGGCTTTGCTGCGCATGCTCAGGCCATGATCTTCCGCTCCCGCCGCTACGATCTCGTCGTCTTCGACTGGGACGGCACGCTGTTCGATTCCACCGCACTGATCGTGCGCAGCATCCAGAACTCGTGCCGCGACCTCGGCGTCGGCGTGCCCGACGACCGGCAGGCCGCCTACGTGATCGGTCTGGGCCTCGAAGACGCGCTGCGCAGCGCCGTGCCGGGCCTGCCGCGCGAGCGCTACCCGGAACTGGCGCGGCGCTACCGCCACCACTACCTGGCGAGCCAGCATGAGCTGAGCCTGTTCACGGGCGCGCTGCCGATACTGCACGCGCTGAAGTCGCGCAACCATTGGCTCGCTGTCGCAACCGGCAAGAGCCGGCGCGGCCTCGACGACGTGCTCGACACGGTGCAGCTCAAGGGCCTGTTCGACGCGACGCGCACCGCCGACGAGACGGCCTCCAAGCCCGACCCGCTGATGCTCAACGAGCTGATCGCCGAGCTCGGCGCCGATCCGGCGCGCACGCTGATGATCGGCGACACGACGCACGACCTGCAGATGGCCGACAACGCCGGCACCGCCAGCGTCGCCGTCGCGTACGGCGCGCACAAGCCGCTGGCGTTCGCCGACCACGCGCCGCTGGCCGTCGTGCACTCGACGGCCGAACTGCACGCCTGGCTCGACCACCATGCCTGAAGCGGTGCTCGGGGCGCAGCCGCTATGCGCGTCCGACGCGCTGGCCGAGAAGGGCCGCGCCGTGCTGTTCGACGTGCGCTTTGCCGGTGCGCCGGCGCGCGCCTTCGCACTGCGCTTCGAGGGCCGCGTCGTTGCCTACCTGAACCGCTGTGCGCACCTCCAGGTCGAGATGGACTGGCAGCCGGGCGAATTCCTCGATGCCGAGCGCGATTTCATCGTTTGCGCGATGCACGGCGCGAGCTACGAGCCGGGCAGCGGCCGCTGCGCCGGCGGGCCCTGCGGCCGCAGCCGGCTCACGGCCGTCGAAGTCGTCGAACGCGACGGCCGCGTCTGTTGGTATCCTTCCCGCGATATCCAGCCGCTCGCTGCAGCGAGCGCGCCGCCACCGGGACCGCTCTCATGACGCCCTCCGATTCGCCCCCCACCGAACCCCGCTTCTCGGCCACGCTGCCGCCTGCCGCACCGGCGGCTGCGTCTCGTGCAACGTGGGACGGCGCGTTCGAGCAGTTCGCGCGCGACTACCTGCGCGACCGGCGCAGCGAGCGCCGCTGGCGCGTCTTCTTCCGGCTGGCGTGGCTGCTGGTCTTCGTGCTCATCGCCTGGGGCCTCTATGCGCAGCGCGTCGGCGGGGCGGCACCGCACGGCCCGCACACGGCGCTGGTCGAGTTGCGCGGCGAGATCGCGTCGGAATCCGATGCGAGCGCCGAGAACATGATCGCCTCGCTGAAGTCGGCTTTCGAGGACGCCAGTTCGCGCGCCGTCGTGCTGCGCATCAACTCGCCGGGCGGCAGCCCGGTGCAGGCGGGCATCATCAACGAGGAGATCCGGCGCCTCAAGGCCAAGCACGACAAGCGCGTCTATGCCGTCGTCGACGAGGCCTGCGCGTCGGCGGCGTACTACGTCGCCGTCGCTGCCGACGAGATCTACGTCGACAAGGCGTCGATCGTCGGCTCGGTCGGCGTGCTGATGGACAGCTTCGGCTTTACCGGCACGATGGAAAAGCTCGGCGTCGAACGCCGCCTGATGACGGCCGGCGAGAACAAGGCCATCCTCGACCCGTTCTCGCCGCTGTCGGACAAGCACCGCGTCTACGTGCAGGCGATGCTCGACCAGATCCACCAGCAGTTCATCGCCGTCGTGCGTCAGGGCCGCGGCCAGCGCCTGAAAGAGACGCCCGAGACCTTCTCCGGCCTGTTCTGGAGCGGCCAGAAGGCCGTCGAGCTGGGCCTGGCGGACAAGCTCGGCAACCTCGACTACGTGGCGCGCGAAGTCGTCAAGGCCGAGGAGGTGATCGACTACACCGCCAAGGAGAGCGTCGCCGAGCGGCTGGCCAAGCGCCTCGGTGCGTCGATCGGCGCCGGCGCGGTGCGCGCGCTGCGCGGCGCGGCGACGGTTCATTGACACGGCAACAAGCACACGAAGGAGCTGCGATGAAAGGCGATGCCAAGGTCCTGGAGTACCTGAACCGCCAGCTCAAGAACGAGCTGACCGCCATCAACCAGTACTTCCTGCATGCCCGCATGCTCAAGAACTGGGGCTACGAGCGCATGGCCAAGCACGAGTACGAGGAGTCGATCGAGGAGATGAAGCACGCCGACGAGATCGTCGAGCGCGTGCTCTTGCTCGAAGGGCTGCCCAACCTGCAGGATCTCGGCAAGCTGCTGATCGGCGAGACCGTGCCCGAGATCCTCGAATGCGACCTGAAGGCCGAGCGCACGTCGCACGCCGACCTGAAGGAGGCGATCGCGCACTGCGAGAAGGTGCGCGACTACGTGACGCGCGAGTTGCTCGAGAAGAACATGAAGGACACCGAGGAGCACATCGACCACCTCGAGACGCAGATCGGGCTGCTGGCGCAGGTCGGCGAGCAGAACTACCTGCAGTCGCAGATGGGCGGGTCGGGAAGCTGAGAACGCGCCTTTGGCCGAGAACCCGATCGAAGGGGAGCGGGCCGAGCGCCGGGCCGCTCCTGAGCCGGCCCGAATCTCGACGGCTGCGAAGGTGTCCCTTGTGGCCCCCGAGGATCGACCGGCGCACTCGCCGGGCGCGGGGTCCGCGATGCGGCGGCCCGAGGTCCTGAACTGCGTCGCCTACCAGGACGGCGCCAAGCTCGCCGACATCTCGATCGAGGAGATCAGCGACTATCTCGAACGGCCCGGCTGCTTCGTCTGGGTCGCGCTGCTCGACGCGACGCCCGAGCTGCTGGCCGAGATGCAGCGCGAGTTCGGACTGCACGAGCTGGCCGTCGAGGATGCGCGGCACGGTCATCAGCGCCCCAAGATCGAGGAGTACGGCGACTCGCTGTTCGTCGTGCTGCATCTGGTCGAGCAAGCCGGAGCCGAGCTCGAGGTCGGCGAGGTCGACGTCTTCGTCGGGCCGAACTACGTGCTGTCGGCGCGCAGCCGCAGCCGCCAAGGCTTCCTCGGCGTGCGCGAGCGCACCGAGCGCGAGCCCGAACTGCTGCGCCTCGGCTCGGGCTTCGTGCTGTATGCGTTGATGGACGCCGTCGTCGACCGCTACTTCCCGATCATCGACATGCTGGAGACGGAGCTCGAGACGATCGAGGAGCAGATCTTCTCGAAGGCGCGCGGCGCCGCGCGCAGCAACATCGAGCGGCTCTACGAACTCAAGCGCAGGCTGACGATGCTGCGCCACGCCGTCGCGCCGCTGCACGACGGCGCGGCGCGGCTGCACGGCGGGCGCACGCCGTCGATGTGCGCCCACATGCAGGAGTACTTCCGCGACGTGAGCGACCATCTCGGGCGCATCAATGCCTCGATCGACACGATGCGCGAGACGATCGGCACCGCGATCGCCGTCAACCTCTCGATGGTGACGATCGAGGAGAGCGAGGTCACCAAGCGACTCGCCGCCTGGGCCGGCATCTTCGCCGCGGCGACCGCGTTCGCCGGGATCTGGGGCATGAACTTCGAGCACATGCCCGAGCTGAAGTGGGGCTGGGGCTACCCGGCGGCGCTCGGCGTCATCGCCGCGAGCTGCGGCTTCCTCTACTGGCGCTTCAAGCGCGCCGGGTGGCTGTAGCGCCGGCCCGACGCCGCAATCAGGGCGGCGCGGCGGCCTGCGGCGTGAAAGCGTCGGAGAAGCAGGCGTCGGCGCCGAGCCCGTGTTCGAGGAACACCGGCACCGCAGCCTCCACCATCTTCACCGAGCCGCAGACGTAGACCTCGTAGCCCGTCATGTCCGGGAAGTCCGCCAGCATCGCTTCGTGCACCAACCCTTGCCGCCCGGTCCAGGCATCGCCGGGTTCGGCATTCGACAGCACCGGCACGAAGCGGAAGTTGTCGTGCTCGCGCTGCCAGCGCTCGGCCAGCCCGGCCATGTAGAGGTCGGCGGCGCGGCGCACGCCCCAGTACAGCCACATCGGACGGCGCAGGCCGCGCGCGAAGGCGTCTTCGACGATGCTCTTGATCGGTGCGAAGCCGGTCGCGCCGGCGATGAACAGGATCGGGCGCTCGCTCTCGCGCAGCGTGAAGTCGCCCAGCGGGCCCTCGAAGCGGATCTCGTCGCCCACCTTCATCGTCGTGAACACGTGGCCGGTGAAGCGCCCGCCCGGCATCAGCCGCACGTGCAGCTCGATCGGGCCGTCGCCGCCCGGGGGGCCGGCGAACGAATAGGCGCGGCGCTGGTCGTCGTCGAGCATGATGTTGATGTACTGACCGGCGGCCCAGGTGATGCGCTCGCCCGCCGGCAGCTCGATCGCGAGCCGCATGACGTCGTGGCCGAGCGGTTCGAGGGCGGCGACGCGGCCCACGTAGGCGCGTGCCGCGGCGGCGTGCGGCGAGACTTCGATCGCCACGTCGGACAGCGGCGTCGCGCAGCACGACAGGGTGCGGCCCTGCGCGCGCAGCGCGTCGGGCAGCGCGCTCGGCTGGTAGGCGCCGTGGTCGACGCGACCGTGCACCACGGTGCACACGCAGATGCCGCAGCCGCCGTTGCGGCAGGCGTAGGGCATCGCGATGCCTTCGCGCAGCCCGGCTTCGAGCAGCGTCTCGCCGGCGCGGACCGTGATCGGCTGCGTCGCGTTGTCGACCGTCATGTGGAACTCGCCGGCGCCGGCGCGCCGACGCCGCGGCGGCAGCCATGGCACCAGCGCGAGCACGAGCGTGGCGGCGCCCAGCAGGGCCCACACCTGCCCCAGCGGCCACAGGTAGAGCAGCGGGAACACGGCGAGGTAGAACCAGTCGAGATGCAGCGTGGCGGGTGCCACGTCGAGCTGCGCCGCACCGCCCTGGCTCAGCGCCGGATAGGCGATGGAGAGCACGAGCAGCGTCACCGTCACGGCGATGGCGATCGGCCGCGGCGGGTTGGTCTTCGCTTTCGGCACCCGCTGGACGTGGATCCACATCAGCAGCAGCACGACGAGCGGGATGCCGATGTGCATGAACGCCAGCAGCGAGAAGAAGCGGTCGTTGACGCTGGTCGTGTAGATGAAATTGCGCACCAGCGTGCCGCCGAAGCCGGGCAGCCAGTCGAGCCATTCGAACGAGGCGACGATGACGAACTGCGCCAGCTTGTCCCACGGCAGCATGTAGCCGTTGATGCCCGAGACGTAGACGCCCCAGATCAGCGCCACGCCGCTGACCCACGAGAACCAGCGGAAGCCCCGCATGTGGTCGAACGCGAAGTAGCGCACCATGTGCAGCAGCATCGTCAGCACCATCGCGTCGGACGCATAGCGGTGCACGCTGCGCAGGATGCCGCCGGCGAACCACTGGCCGTGCGTCAGCGACTCGACCGAGGCGTAGGCGTCGGCGACGCCGGTCTCGAAGAAGGCGTAGAGATACAGCCCGCTGAACGCCACCAGCCAGAACAGCCAGAAGGTGATCGTGCCGAGGTGGTAGAGCGGATTGAGGCGGTCGCCGAAGGCGCTGTTGAACAGCGCCTCGACGCGCATGAAGAGCCAGCGCAGGGCGGCTTGCAGGCGACGGATCACGCGCGGCCCTCCGGCGAGCGGCGCATTGCGCCGATGGTCACGACGATGTAGAGCAGGCCGCCGATGATGGCGACGAGGCCGCCCAGGCCCATCAGGCCCATGCCGGCGATCTCGCCGCCGCTGCGCAGCACCTGTTCGGCGCCGGCCACCTTGCGCTGCACGCCGTAGCCGCCCGACCAGACCAGTCCCGCGATGTGCATCAGTTGCCCCGCGCCATAGATCGCCGGCTGCAGCACGGCGAGCCGCCCGCGCGGCGTTGCGTAGCCGAGCCGCGGCAGCAGGTGCCAGCTCAGGCCCATCAGCGCCAGCGTCACGCCGACGATGCAGCCGTGGTAGTGCGCTGGAATGCGCACGTTGGCGCCGTTGATGAAGATGCCGATCACGCCGCCGGCGGCGAACAGCGCGATCGACCAAACCAGCGCAGCGCGCAGCGCGCGCGTCTCGCTCGGGGCGCGCGCCAGCGACGGCAGCGCCAGCGCGATCGCCAGCGCCACGGGCGCGATCGCGACGCCGCCGCCCAGGCGCATCGCCCAGGTCAGCAGTTCGCGGTGCTCGACCGAGGCCACGTCGTGTGCGAGGTAGGCCCAGGGCGTGACGAAGACGGCCACGAGCGCCAGCGCGAACATCAGCAGCGCGACGCGCGGCGACAGGCGCAGCCGGGCGCCGCAGGCGCCGGCCAGCCACAGCCAGGCGACGAGCATCAACAGTGTCCAGGTGAACTGCAGCGCGTGGCCGCCGCCCCAGAACAGGATCTCGTAGTAGGCCCGGCCCTCCAGGGTCGCCGGCACGACGAGCCACGACCAACCGAAGGCGAACAGCGCGACGGCGGTCGAGACGGCGGCGGCGTTCAGGCCGAAGCGCAGCACGCCGTCGCCGCCGAAGTGCGCGCCGGGCTTGGACGCCGAGACCAGGCTGCGCAGCACGAGCACGCCGGCGCCGATGCCGAACACGACGAGGCCGGCCATGAACAGCGGCCGCTCGAGGACCGGGATGTAGTTCGCCATGACCGCCGCGCCGCTGCCGACGAAGGCGGACAGCGCCAACGCCGCCGCGCCGGCGCCGCAGAACGCGAGCGCGGCCCAGCCCCAGGCGAGGCCGCGCGCCGAGCCGGCGAGGCTCCACAGCAGGCCGCCGAGCGCGACGAACCAGACCAGCACCGAGAGGTCGACATGCACGACGAGCGCGACGCGAAAGAAGTCGACGCCGGGCAGCCACTGGTTGACGACCGGTGTGCGCGACAGCACGAGCAGCAGCGAGAAGAGGCCGGAGCCGATCAGCGCCGCCAGGCCGAGCGCCAGCCAGGCGCGTGCGAGCCGGCGCTGCGCGCCGTGCGGCACGGCGAGGTCGTAGAGCGTGCCGTCGGAGCGGGCCGGCGCCGCGCGCTGCGCGGCGGAGGCGCGAAGGGGTCGGGTGAGCGTGTTCATTGAAGCGTGATCCCGCCGTCGTTGGGATCGAAATCGATGACGAGGATCTGCGCCGGCCGCAGCGTCACCTCGGCCTCGCGCTGGTAGTCGAAGCCGGGCGAGCGCACGTCGTCCTTCAGGCGCACGGCGACGCGGTGCGTGCCGGCTGCGACCTGCATGCTGTGGTACATCGCCGCCGCGCCGTCCTTCGAAAGGCCCGAGGGCTGTGCGACGCGGCGCAGCGCCGGTTGCCCGTCGACGTCGAGCTCGACGCTGATCGGCGAGCGCTCGCGCGGGCAGACGATGGGCTTGCGCATGTTGGGCGGCAGCTTGGCGAGCTCTTCGGGCGTGAGCTTGCGGCATTCGCCCACCGGCTTGGCCTGGTGCGACACGCTGACCTTGATCAGCGCCTGGTCGGGCGGCAGGTGCTGGTACGGCGGCCAGGCCGAGAACACGCCGATGATCAGCGCGAACAGGCCATAGAGCAGCGTCTGGCCGATCCAGGCCAGCGGGGTCGTCTTGTTGTGCGGGTCGTCAGCCATGGGTCGGCGCGGGCAAAGAGGTCAGCGTATCGGGAACGGCGGGGAGGCGCTGGCGCAGGCCGAGCAGCCCGTCGCGCAGTGCGGCTTCGTCGCCAGCGCCGGCGGACACGAGCGCCAGGCGCTCGCGCGGCACCGAGGCGCGCAGATGGGGCTCGCGCGTGCCGGCGAGCCGCTCTGCCGTCCAACGCGCGCCGAGGCGGAACTCGCAACCGCCTTCGACGCAGGCCGCGACGACGACTCCGGCGGCGCCGTCGCGCAGTGCATATTCGACGAACGAAGGCGGCAGCTGCGCTGCGCACATCAGGTTGAACGCGGCGACACCGGGGCCGGCGACGCGCGTCGCGTCGGCGCCGTGGGCGCAGCCGAAGACGACGATGCGATCCGGCGCGTCACCGAGCGCTGCCAGGCGCTCGCGCAGATCGCGGCGCAGTGCGCCGATCGGCGCCGACGGCATGTCGATGCCGGTGACCAGTTCAGCCGCGCTGCGGAACGGCGTCGACGACGGGCAGGCGCCGACGCAGATGCCGCAGCTTGCGCACAGGTCGGCGTCGACCTGCGCCATCTGGCGCGCCCGGCGCAGCGGATGCGGCACCATCGTCACCGCGGCGTAGGGGCAGTCGTCGAAGCAGCGGCGGCAGCCGTTGCAGTTGGCGGCGTCCACCACGGCGACCGGCGCGGCGGCCGGCTGCGGCAGCAGCGGCAGTGCGAACAGCACGAGCAGCGCGGCGGCGATCAGCACCCAGACGAAGTCGGCCGATGTGGCGTAGACCAGCGGGTGCACGAACAGCAGCAGCCAGTCGTAGGCGAGCGCCGCCGGCACGATCGACAGGTCGGCCGGCGCGTGGCTGGCCACCGGAGCGGCGAGCGAAAGCACCAGCAGCGCGGCCAGCGCGGCCAGCGTCATGCGCCGCGGCGGGAACACGGCGGCGCGCGCGATGCGCTGGATGTGGAACCACAGGCCGAATACGAGCAGCAGCGGCACGCCCAGGTGGACGAAGACGAACAGCGAGAACAGGCGGTCGCTGACGGCCGCCGTGGTCAGGAAGTTGCGCGTCAGCGGCGACGCGAACAGCGGCAGGCGGTCGAGCCACTCCGCCGTGGCCGTCGCCGAGAACTGACCGAGCTGATCCCAGTTCAGCCAGAAGCCGCCGATCGCGCTGGTGAAGGCGAGCAGCACCAGCGGCACGCCGGTCAGCCAGGAAAAGCGGCGAAAGCCGCTGTAGCGTTCGTGCAGTGCCTCGCGCAGCAGGTGCAGCCCCATCACGACGATGAAGGCGTCTGCGGCGTAGCGATGCACGCTGCGCAGCACGCCGCCGAGGTACCACTGCTCGCGCGACAGCCGGTCGATCGAGCTCCACGCACCGGTGACCGAGGTGTCGATCACGGCGTACAGGTAGATGCCGCTGACGGCGAGCAGCCAGAACATCAGGAAGCCGAGCGCGCCGAGCTGGCGCAGCGGGTTGACCGCCGAGCCGCAGAGGGCGTCGAGTGCGCGCTCGACGCGCAACCAGCCGGCCAGCGCGAGCAGGCGCGACGCCCGCAGCGGCTGCACGGCCTCAGCCCTGCGGCGCCGCAAGAGGAGGCTTGGTGCGGCGCAGGCGGCGCTGGGCGCGCCATTCGTTGAAGAAGAACCACAGCATCGCCAGCGCGAAGGTCACGCCGCCGGCGATCTCGAGGATCAGGCCGTAGTCGGTGCGGTACTCGCCGGTTTCGGCGTCGTAGACGGTGCACAGGATGCGCACGCGCTCGACCAGGTCGCCGAGCGCGCTGCCGCTGGGCACCGGCTCGTCGCGCAGCAGCAGCTTCAGCGGCTCGCCGAGTTTTTCGCGCGTCAGCCGCTCGCCGTAGACCTGCGCTGCGATGCGGCCCTGCGCATCGAGGATGGAGACGGTGAGCACATGGTCGAAGCCGGCCGGCGTGGCGACGTAGCGAAAGCCGAAGTCGCGGGTCAGCGCGTCGACGGTTGCCGGCGGTGGGCTCAGGAAGTGCCAGTTCGGCTCGTCGATGCGCATCTGCGCGGCGAACGCGCGCATCGCGGTCGGCGAGTCGAACGGCTGGTTGAAGCCGACGCTGACGACGTTGAACTTGTCGGCGCCGAAGGTCTCGGCGAGCTGCTCGACGGACTCCGCCAGCGAGCGCGTCGTCGTCGGGCAGATCTGGAAGCAGCCGGTGTAGATGAAGGAGACGAGCAGCGGCTTGCCGCGGTAGTCGGCCAGCCGGACGGGGCGGCCCTGCGCGTCGAGCAGCGTGTGTGCACCGACGGAGCGGCCGATCGCCGCCTGGCTGTCGCGCAGCGCGACTTGCGGGTCGAGTGCCGGGACGGGGGCGCCGCCGTCCTGCGCCGCTGCCGGCGGTGCGGCGAGCACGGCCAGCAGCAGTGCAGGCAGCAGCAGCTTCATCGCAACAGTCCGTCGATCGTTGCGGAAGCGAGCACGAGGCTCAGGTGCACGAGCGAGGCGAAGAAGGCGCCGAGCGCCGTGGCGCGGTTCGGCTGGCGCGCCAGCCGCCACGCCTTGTGCAGGAAGTGCGCGCTGCCGATCGCCGCGCCGGCGATATAGATCGGACCGGCGCCGAACGCCGCCGGCAGCAGCGTTGCGACGGCCAGCGCGACCGTGCTCCACCAGACGATGGTCGCGGCGCGTTGATCGCCCACGACGACGGGCAGCATCGGCACGCCGGCGGCTGCGTAGTCTGCGCGATTGGCGATCGCCAGAGCCCAGAAGTGCGGCGGCGTCCACAGGAACAGCACCAGCGCGAGCAGCCCCGGCAGCACGCCGATCTGCGGGTCGACCGCTGCGGCTCCCGCCAGCACGGCGAAGCTGCCGGCCAGTCCGCCGATGACGATGTTGAGCCAACTGCGGCGCTTGAGCCACAGCGTGTAGACGACACCGTAGAAGAAGGCGCCGAGGAAGGTGTGCAGTGCCGCCATCGCATTGGCCGCCCACCACGCCGACGCCACCGCGGCGGCCAGCAGCAGCCCGATCAACACCAGCCAGGCCGGCGTGTGCGGCAGCGCGCCGGTGACGAAGGCCCGGCCGCGCGTGCGCGCCATCAGGCGGTCGCTGTCGACCTCGACGTACTGGTTGAACGCCCCGGCGGCGGCCGACGACGCGAGCACCGACAGCGCGAGCACGATCACCTGCAGCGCGCCGGGCGCCGGGCCCGGCGCGACCGCCAGCCCGACGAGCGCAGTGATCATGATCATCACGCCGATGCGCAGCTTGAACAGACCGAGCACCTCGCGCGCGAGGCGCCCGGCGGCGCGGGGCGCCGGGTGTGCAGCGGTCGTGCTCATTGCCGCCTCCTCAGCTCAGGCCCCACACCTGGGACAGGTACTTCCAGTTGATGAAGTAATAGAGCACGAAGGCCACCAGGAACACCATCGCGAGCACGAACGTGCCCGGCGCCGCGAAGCCGGCCGAGCCGTAGCTCTGCACGGCGACCTGGCGCGCGGCCGGCGGGATCGGCGTGAAGGTGCTGCTCTGCTTGCCCGTGTCGAGGCGCTTGCCCCACAGCAGCGAGCCGACGGTGATGTAGACGTAGATGCTGCCGCCGACGATCGCCGCGATGCCCGAGATGCCCACCAGACCCATCATCAGGTAGGCTGCACCCGGCCATTCGTAGGCCAGCGCCGCGCCGCTGAACGCCATGTCCCAGTGGCGACGCGAGACGCCCAGCGTGCCGGCGCCCATCATCACCAGCGTGAAGAAGTACATCGACAGGCCGAACAGGTACGGCTGCCACTTCGCCAGCCCGGGGTTGATCATCTCGCGACGGAACAGCACCGGGATCAGGAAGTAGGTCAGCGCCATGAACGACAGCGTCGTTCCGATCACGACCGTGGCGTGGAAGTGCCCCGGCACGTAGATCGTGTTGTGGATGATCATGTTGAGCTGCTCGGTGCCCATCATGACGCCCGTGATGCCGCCCAGGAAGCCGAAGCCGACGATCGAGATGAACACGCCAGAGAACACCGGGTTGCCCCATGGCGCCTTGCGCAGCCACTCGAACAGGCCCTTGTTGTAGCCCTTGGCGCGTTGCGCCACTTCCATCGCGCCCGGGATCGTCAGGCCGTGGATCATCGACGCGAGCACTGCGAAGTACATGAAGTAGCTCGTGTTGACGACCTTCCAGCTGGTCGACATGCCCGGGTCGGCGAGCAGGTGGTGCGCGCTCGCGAGTTGCAGGAAGAAGATGTAGAGCAGGAAGGCACCGCGGCTGACGCGCTCGCTCATCGGCTTGGCGCCGAATGCTATGGCGGCGACGGCGTACCAGATCGAGATGTGCGCCGCGACGTTGATCTGCTGCGACGAGTGGCCGAACGCCCACCAGATCGTGCGGTAGATCAGCGGGTCGACCTCCTTGATCACGCCGATCGACTGCAGCCAGGTCGGGATCAGGATGATCGCGCCCGAGGCGATCGTGAACACGGCGATGATCGCCGCCGTGATCGCGCCGAACGTGACCAGCGGCACCGAGCCCTGGTAGGTCTTGTCGCGCTTGGCGACGACGAGCGTGCCGAAGAAGACGAAGCACGCGATCAGCGCGCCGACGGCGAACAGGATCAGGCCGAGGTAGAACGACGGTGCGGCCATCATCGGCACGTACGACGTCATCATGACGCTCGAGCTGCCCTGGAACACGGCGACGTTGTTGGTGACCGCGCCGATCAGCATCAGCGCGAACGCCAGCCAGGCGACCTTGGGCGTCGCGATGCGGCATCGCAGCAGCGTCGACGAGGCGAAGTAGAGCACCGCGATCTCGAAGAAGATGATCCAGAAGATCAGCATGTCGAGGCCGTGCGCCGTCAAGACCATGTAGAAGGTGTCGGCCTCGAGCCAGTGGATCGCCGGCCAGCGCGTCAGCACGACGCCGATGGCGAGAATGCCGCCCACCAGCAGCGCCACCACGGCGATGAAGGCATTGGCGATCATCAGTTTTTCGGCGTTGGCCTCGAACTGCAGGCCCGAGCGCGGGCAAGTGCGATAGGTTGTCGCGGACATTTGTATGGCCTCCGCTCTTATTTGACGTAGATGCGGCCGACCATCGTGTGATGGTTGATGCCGCAGAATTCGTTGCAGACGACGGAGTAGGTGCCCGACCGGTTGGGCGTTACCGTCACGACGTGCTCATAGCCGGGCACGACCTGGATGTTGATGTTCGCGGGCTGCAGCGAGAAGCCGTGGTTGTAGTCCATCGCCGAGAGGTGCAGGCGATACGTCTTGTCCTTCTCCAGCTCGAGGATCGGCCAGAAGCTCCACAGGCGCGCGATCATGTAGATGTCGCTGCCGGCCGGCGGCGCGACGACGGGCGTCTTGTCGTCGGTCTCGGTGCGCACGGTGTACTTGTCGACGAAGGCCTGCGCCTTCGCGGTGAACTTCTCGGGCGTCGTCTTGTACGTCTCCGTCGAGAGGTTCTGCTTACCGTAGATATGCCAGCCGACCATCATCGCGAACATGATCAGGCACCAGATCAGCGCGATGGCGATCCACGTACCTTCGACACGGTCGAGCGGGTGTTTCCACCACAGACGGTCCTCGGGGGGCAGGATGGCGCTCATTTGTTCGTTCTCCTCGGTCTTCGGACTTGTTGTATTACTTGGCCAGCGGGATGGTGAGGATGTCGATGACGCCCCACAGCGTGTAGACGACCATCGGAACCATCACGCCGATGAACAGCAGCAGGAAGGGGTTGTCGAGCAGCTTTTGCATCAGCGGAATCGGCTCGTTCGGGTCGTTGAGATCGCTCATGGCATTGCCTCCTCAGTCACAGGTGACGCCGATTCTCTGGTGCACCCCCCGCGGGCGACTTGAACTGGAACAAGAAAGCGCAATGTAGCCGCCGGGGGGCGGCCCGCCGCACTTCGGTACCATGGCGGTAATTCCGCACCGCAATACCGATGAATCCCTTGAACCCGCGCCGCGCCTGGCTGCGCCGCGCGGCGCTCTTGTGCGCCGCGCTGGTGCTGGCGGTGACGACCCTGAGCGCCTACATTCGGCTGGCCCAAGCCGGCCTCGGCTGCGCCGACTGGCCCGCCTGCTACGGCCAGCGGCTGCGCGAGGCGCAGGCCGGCAGCGCCGAGCCCGCGCCGCCAGCGGCGGTGGCGACGGCGCGCGCAGCGCACCGCGTCTCGGCGGTGTCGGCGCTGGGCGTCGTCATTGTGCTGCTGGTGCTGGCCGCGCGGCGCCCGCGCCTGTCTCGCGAAGGCGCGCTGGTGCTGGCGCTGCTGGTCCTCGCGCTCGGCTTGGCCGTGCTCGGCCGCTGGAGCGCAGGCGCGCGCGTGCCGGCGGTGGCGGTCGGCAACGTGCTCGGCGGGATGCTCATGTTCGCGCTCGCCTGGCGGCTCGCCGTACCGCCCGGCGCCGCGACGCTGCCACCGGCACTGCGCGCCTGGGCCGGCCTTGGCGCCGCGCTGCTGCTGGCGCAGGTCGCGCTCGGTGCGCTGGTCAGTGCCTCTTTTTCGGGCCTGGCCTGCGCGTCGATGGCCGACTGCCTGCGCGACGCCGCGGCCGCCGGCTGGCCGTGGGACGGGCTCGACGCCTGGCGCGAGCCGCGTTTCGACGCCGCCGCCGGCCCCGCCGGCGCGGCGCTGCAGGCGCTGCACCGCCTTGGCACGCTGCTCGTCGCTGCCGTACTGCTGCCGCTCGCCTGGGCTGCTTGGCGCGTCGACGCCCGCGGCAGCGCAGCGGCGCTGGTTCTGCTGCTGGCGCTGCAGTTCGGGCTGGGCCTGCTGACGGCTGCCGCCGGCCTGCCGCCGGCCCCTGCGCTGGCCCACAACGTCGCGGCAGCGCTACTGCTGGCCGGCGTCGTGCGTCTGATTTGAGATGCGTCAACCGTCCGGGCTGGTGCGACGCAACACAATGGCGCCCGAACGAACGAAGGAGATTTCCATGGAGGCGCGTACGTTCGACGTGGCCAGATACCTCTCCGTGCTGCCGCTGTTCAGCGACCTGAGCCCGGATGAGTTGCGCTGCGTCGCGGCCGGCACGACGCTGCACCGGCGCCCGCGCGCCCACATGGTGTTTCGCGTCGGCGACCCATGCAACGAGTTCCACGTCGTCGTCACAGGCCAGGTCAAGCTGTTCGTGCTGTCGCCCAGCGGCCAGGAGAAGGTGGTCGAGCTGATCAGCGCCGGCCAGAGCTTCGCCGAGGCGATCATGTTCACCGACCGGCCGTACTTCCTCAGCGCCCAGACGCTGACCGACGCGCTGCTGCTCACCGTTTCCAAGCAGGCCGTGATCGACGAGATCGCCTGCGACCACCGCTTTGCGCTGCGCATGCTCGGCGGCCTGTCGCGCCGCATGCACGCCATGGTGCACGACATCGAGGCCTATGCGCTGCACTCGGGGCTGCAGCGCGTGATCGGCTACCTGCTGCGCGACCAGGCGCTCGAAGGCTGCGACGTCGGCGAGGAATGCACGGTCTCGCTGCCGGTCAGCAAGGCGACGATCGCGTCGCGCCTGTCGTTGACGCCCGAGTACTTCTCGCGCGTGCTGCGCGAACTCGAGGCGGAGGGCCTGATCGAGATCGACCGCCGCGACATCCGTATTCTCGACACGCGCCGCCTGTCCAACTACCAGGCGCAGCAGGCCCTGTGACGCCGCGGCCTCGCGGCGTCAGTGCGAGGTGCCCTCGCTGCGGGTGATCTTGTTCCAGACGTTGTACTTGCCGACGGGCTTTCTCATCGGCAGGCGCTTGACTTCCTTCAACGTCTGGGCGTCGTAGACGATCAGCGCGCCCTCCATCTCCCAGAGGCTGGCCAGCGCGTAGCGGCCGTCGCGCGTGAACTCGATGTGCGCCAGCGTCTTGCCAGGCTCGGCCTTCAGGCTGGCGACGGGCTCGAGCGTGCGCTTGTCGATCAGCGTCAGCGTGTTCCTGGCCGTCGGGCTCATCATCGAGTCGGTCCAGGCGTAGGGCGTCTTCTCGTGGCTGCGCATGAAGAAGCCGGGGCCGGGCACGGGAATCGTCTTCACCGGCTTCCACGTCTTCATGTCGATCACGTCGATCTGGCCGCCCTTGAGGTTCGGGCTGGCGAGCACCGTCGTGCCGTTCCACGCGAAGGTGATGCCCGAGCCGAGGTGCGGCATGCCGGCGATCGGCAGCTCGGCGATCTTGCGCCGGACGTCGAGGTTGACGACCTGCGCGCTCGGCTGGCCGTCGCCCTTGGGCCGCGTCGCGCCGAGCGCGTGGATGTAGCCCTGGTCGAAGAAGAAGTCGTCGAGCGGCTCGGCCAGCCGTGTGCGCCGCACGCCGAAGGTGCCGCGCTTGGGAATGCCTTCGCCCATGCGGTAGTCGTGCACCAGGCCGTCGAAGATCGGCTCGGCCTTCGGGTCGTAGGAGATCTCCCACAGCTCCGGGATGTCCTTGAGCGCGACGATGAAGCTGCGCCGCGGCGCGGCGTCGTAGACCGCCGAGACGCGCGACGTCGCCTTGCCGTCGAGCGTCGCCGCAGCGTAGGTCTGCACCAGGTTCAGCTCGGCGTCGAACAGCGCCAGCGTGTGCGGCAGGTAGTTGGCCGCCATCACCCACTTGCCGTCACCGCTGACGGCGACGTTGCGCATGTTCAGCCCGGCGCGCACCTCGGCGACGATGGTGAGGTTCCACAGGTCGTACTTCGTGACCCAGCCGTCGCGCGAGCCGAAGTAGACGTAGCGGCCGTCGGGCGTGAACTTCGGCCCGCCGTGCAGCGCGTAGCGGCTGGCGAAGCGGTGGATCGGCTCGAAACGGTCGCCGTCGACCAGCGAGACGTGATGATCGCCACCCTCGACGACGACGAACAGATTCATCGGATCGGCGCGCCACACGGGGCGCGCCGGCAGCGCGCTCGCGCCGGGTGTCTCGACGCGCGAGGCGCGGATGTCGGCGTCGCCCCAGGTCGGCCGCGGCTCGACCGGCGTATAGATATAGCGCGCCAGCGCGGCAATCTCGTCGGCGCTGATCTGGTCGGCGAAGCCGTTCATCTGCGTCGCCGGCCGGCCGTGCGTGATCACCTTGAGCGCCTCGGCGGCACGCAGCCGCTCCAAGCTCTCGGGCAGCAGCGCCGGGCCCATGCCGCCCAGGCGCTGCTCGCCGTGGCAGGACGCGCAATGCTGGCGGTAGAGCGCCGGCACATCGGCCGCGACCGGTTGGGCCTGCGCGCCGGCCACGGCCAGCAACGCCAGCGCCGCGGCGCGCGCCGCGCGCCAGGCCCGCATCAGCATGGCAGCACCGGAATGCGCTTCTTCGCCCCGCCGCGCGGCGCCGTCACGGCCACGCGCGGGGCGAACTGCGTGGCGTCGACACCGATCTCGGCGTCGTCGAGGTAGCAGCCGGGATCCTCGGCCCAGGCGTCGCCTGTCACCTGCTGCGCGCGCACGCGCGTGTTGCCGCCGCAGATCGCGAGGTGGGTGCAGGCGCCGCAGCGCCCGCCGACTGCGCGCGGCTGCTGCTTCAGGCGCGCCATCAGCGGATCGGTGGTGTCGATCCAGATCTGCGAGAACGGGCGCTCGCGCACGCTGCCCAGGTCGTGGTGCCACCACATCGTGTCGGGGTGGACGTGGCCGAGGTTGTCGATGTTGGCGACGTAGAGCCCCGACGCGTTGCCGCCCCAGGCTTCGAGCCGCGCGCGCAGCGCGGCGGCGTGCTGCGGCAGCTCGCGCTCGGCCCAGCGCAGCATCCAGACGCCGTCGGCGTCGTTGTTGCCTGTGACGAACTCGAGCGGCTCGCCGCGCTGCGCGGCGGCCCAGGCCGTGGCGAACAGCAGGTCGAGCGCGTCGCGCGTGGCGGCGAAGTGGGCGTCGCGCGCGCGGTGGATGTTGCCGCGGCCGGCGTAGTTGAGGTGCGAGAAGTAGAACTTGTCGATACCCTCGTCGCGCATCAGTTGCAGCAGCGCGGGCAGGTCGGCGGCGTTCATGTCCGTCATCGTGTAGCGCAGGCCGATCTTGACGCCGCGGTCGCGCAGCAGGCGCAGCGCGCCGAGCGACGCGTCGTAGGCGCCCTGCTTGCGGCGGAAGCGGTCGTGCGTCTCGCGCATGCCGTCGATGCTGATGCCGACGTAGTCGAAGCGCTGCTCCGCGATGCGGTCGGCCAGCGGAGCGTCGATCAGCGTGCCGTTGGTCGACAGCGAGACGTGCATTCCCGCCGCCTTGGCGTGCGTCGCGATCTCGAACAGGTCGGGGCGCAGCAGCGGCTCGCCCCCCGAGAGAATCAGCGCCGGCACGCGAAAGCCGCGCAGATCGTCGATCACGGTACGGCATTCGTCGAGGCCGAGCTCGCCCGGGTAGGCGTGGTCGGCCGACAGCGCGTAGCAGTGCTTGCAGGTGAGGTTGCAGCGCCGCGTCAGGTTCCAGATCACGACGGGGCCGGGCGGCTTGCGCTGCGCCACCTGCGGGTAGCGGCCGTCGCGCTCGGCGGCGGCGAGTTCGCGCATGTACTGCGAGATGCGAAACATGATCGATCAGCTGTCAGCGTTCAGGTCGGCAGGCGCAGCCCCGTCTTCTTCAGGATGCGGCTGCTGTAGAGGATATCGTGACTGCGGCAGGCGTCGGCCAGCAGGCAGTGTATGTGCAGCGCGCCGCGCTCGACCTCGATGCGGCTGTGGCCGTGCACCATCGCGAACAGGTTGTAGGGCCACTCGGGCAGCGCACGCGGGCGCCGGTAGCAGTGCGACACGAAATCGAGCGCGCCGATCTTCTCGCCCAGCATGTCGACCGAGGCGTCGTCGACGTCCCACACCGTCATGCCGTTGGCCGTGTAGCCGAGCCGGTAGTGGTTCGGCACGGCGCCGATGCGCCGCACCAGGCCCTCGCGCAGCATGCCGTCGAGGCGCTCGCGCACCGCCTCGCCGCTGACGCCGAGCTGTGCGCCGACGACGTCGTAGGGCCGCTCGACCAGCGGCAGGCCGGCCTGTGTGGCGGCGATCAGCCGGCGATCGAAATCCGTCAGCACGAGAGGCCTTTCACAACGGAAGGCGCAGTTCGACGAAGAACTCGCGCTCCTTCGGGAACGGGTAGACGCGCAGCCCGGTCGCCGCCTCGATGCGTTCGCAGCCCTGGCGCGCCGCGTCGGGCGAGTCGCAGCCGATCACGAACCACATGTTGAAGCGGTGCTCGCGCCGGTAGTTGTGCGCCACTTCGGGCAGCGCGTTGACGAGCGCGGCGACTTCGTCGTAGCGCTCCTCGGGCACCTGCATCGCGGCGAGCACGAACTGGCCGCCGGCGCGCTCGATCTGGAACAGCGGCCCGAAACGCGAGAGCAGGCCGTCGTCTAGCATGCGCTGCAGTCGCGCGATCACCTCATGCTCGTCGAGCCCGAGCTGCTCGGCGACCTCGGCATACGGCCGCTCGGCGAGCGGGAAGTCGCCGTGCAGCCGGCGGATCAGCAGCGCATCGACCGGGTCCAGAGGAACTGCCGTCATCACGCCGCCCCGGTGAAGTAGCGCCCGCCGACCTGCTTGTAGCGGTGCGTGCTGAACAGCACTTCGCGCGGCCGCTCGGCGAGTCCGGCGGCGCGCGTCGCAGCGTCGACGAGGCGGCTCACGCCGTCGCGCTCGCGGCCGTGCACCATGCAGTAGAGCGTGTAAGGCCAGCCCGGCGCGGCGTCGCGGCGGTAGCACAGCGTGACGCCGGGCTGCACCGCGAGGCGGGCGCCGGCGGCGTCGATCGCGTCGGCCGGCACGTCGAACACCGTCATCGCGTTGGCAGTGATGCCGAACTCGTGGTGGCGCAGCACGACGCCGAGCCGGCGCAGGGTGCCGTGCTCGCACCAGCCGCGCAGCGCGGCGATCACGTCGGCCTCCGGCCACCCCAACGGTTCGCCGAGCGCAGCATACGGCCGCTCGACCAGTGCCAGCCCCTCTTCGAGCCGGGCCGCGAGTGCGCGTTGCTCAGGTGGTACCGGCGGCGCGACCGCGGGCGTGGCCGCGCGCTGCGCCGCCGTCGGATCGTCGATGTCGAAGCCGAGGTCGATACGGTAGGCGCGGCGCATCGGCAGGCGCAGCACGGCGACGCCGGAGGCGCGCTCGATGCGCTCGACCGTCGCCTCCAGCGCGCCGGCGTCGATCGCCGTCGCGACGAACCACAGGTTGAGGCGGTGCTCGCGCGCATAGTTGTGGTTGACGCCCGGCTCGGCATTGACGAGGGCGGCGACGGCGTCGAGTTCGCGCGGCGCGACCTCCATCGCGCACAGCATGGCCGCGCCGCCGGCGCCGACGCCGAATACGCCGCCGACGCGGCTGATCGCGCCGCCGGCCAAGCCGGCGCGCAGCGCCTCGCGCACTTCGGCGCCGCTCAGGCCGGCCGCCGCGCCGAGCGCGTCGTAGGGCCGCGCCACCAGCGGCAGATCGCGCTGCCAGCGGTTGAACAGGGCCAGCGGCGGCGGCGCCGAGACGGTGGCGGTGTCCATCTACAACCCCACGCGCGCGGCGCGGCTGGTGAAGAAGATGCCGCTCGGCGCCTCGACCGGCAGCGTCGCCAGCGTCGAGTAGTCGCCGGTGTCGATCACCGAGACGCGGTTCGCGTCGCGCGACGAGATCCACACCGCCTCGCCGCGCGGCGTGAACTCCATGTGCAGCACGGCGGCGCCGGGCTCGAGCGTCTTGACGACGGCGCGCCGCTGCGTGTCGATCACCTGCACGCGGTGGTAGTCGGGCACGGCAAAGTTGACCCACACCTGGCGCCCGTCGGGCTGCGCCATCACGAACACGGGCTGGCCGGCGACGGCGATGCGCCCGACCTCGCGCCAGCTCTCCGTGTCGACGACCAGCACCTCGTGGCGACCGATCGCGGGCAGGTAGGCGTGGCGCCCGGCCACGGCCCAGCCGCGCAGGTGCGGCATCTTGAACACCGGCAGCGGCTGCTCGCCGCGGCCATAGCCGGCGAGGATGCGGCGCACGCGCGGCTCGCGCTCCCACAGGTCGATCATCGCCAGCCCGTCCTCGCCGAACAGGCCCGCGATGTAGTGGCGGCCGTCGGGCGTGACGAGGGCGTCGTAGGGCTGGCGCCCGATGCCCTCGAAGCGTGTGATGCGCGGCGCGCCCGGCCGCGACAGGTCGGTGATCCAGATCTGGTCGGCGTCGAACAGCGAGAAGATGAAACGCCGGCCCGGCAGGTCGGCCAGGCCGACGACGCGCGAGCGCTGCGTCGGCTGGCCGGACACCTCGTAGGTGGCCGGGATGTCGGCGACGAGTTCGAGCGTGCGCGCGTCGAACACCTTGACGCCGCCCGGCTGGTAGTTCTGCGCGGCGACCAGCGTGCCGTCGGCCGAGATCGCGCCGCCGATGCTGTTGCCGGCCTGCATGACACGCGCCTCGATGCGCCTCGCGAGCAGGTTGACGCGCGTCAGTGCCCCGTCGCGGCCGAACACGAAAGCGCGCGCGCCGTCGCGCGCATAGACGACGGAGGCATGCGACAGGTCGCCCAGCCCTTCGATCGTGCCGAGCGCCGACTTCGTGCTGGTGTTGACGACGGTCAGCGTGCCGGTGGCTCGGCCGATCACGAGACCGAGGTCGCCGCTGCCTACCGGCTCGGTGGCCGCGGCGAGCGGCGTGCCGGCGCATCCGGCGAGGGCGGGAAGGAGGGCGACGGCCGCGAGCCCGAGCGCGGCGCGCCTGCGATCGGCTCTCATCGCGCGGCCGCCTTCGCTTCCTCCGGGAAGCCGGCCAGCAACTGTTGCGCGATCCACAGCGCGTCGGCCTCGCTGAGCATCGTTCGCCAGCCCGGCATCGGCGTGCCGGGGCGGCCGTGGAAGATCGCCGCCGCCATCGAGTCGAGCGGCTTGTCGGCCAGCGCGTCGCGCGTCAGCGCGGGGCCGAGCCCTCCGGTCAGGCGCATGCCGTGGCACGAGCCGCAATCCTGGCGCACGATGCGCACCAGCGCATCGCGGCGCGCGCCGTCGGGCGACCCCCCGTCCGGCGCCGACTGCGCACGTGCTGCGCCTGCGCCTGCGCTGAGCAGGGTGCACAGGGTCAGCAGCAGCGCGCGCACGGACTTCCTCAGCTTTTCAGGACGAACTCGATCGCCGTCTTGAGCGTCGCATCGTCGATCTTGTCGGGACCGGTGGCCGACATCGGCACCGGCCCCCAGACGCCGCCGCCGCCCTTGCGGACCTTCTCCATCAGTTTGGCGGTGACGTCCTGGCCCTTGTATTTGGCCGCGATGTCCTTGAACGCCGGGCCGATGACCTTCTTGTCCTTGGCGTGGCAGGCCATGCAGCCGGCCTTGGTCATCGCCGCCATCGGGTCGGCGAGGGCCGGCGAGGCGGCGAAGGCGAGCGTGGCCGCAGCAGTGAGAATGACTTTCATCGTTGCGTCTCGCTCTCTCAGTACACGTCGTTCTGCGTGTTGTGGACGTTGAAGTGCCCGGTCGGCGTGATCAGCTTCGGATCCTTGATCACGGCCTTGAGCTTGAGCGTCTTGTCGTCGACGACGACCAGCGCGCTCTGCTTGTTCTTGGCCGACCAGACGGCGAACCAGACCTCGTCGCCCGCCTTGTTGAACTCGGGCTGCACGACGCGCTTGGCGCCGTCGTCCTTGATGTCCGCCCACTCGGCGATCGGCAGCACGGTGTAGCCCTTGTCGAGATTGCGGATGTCGTAGACGACGATCGACTGGGACACCTTCGGGTCGGGGTTCAGCGGCGCGTCGGAGTACACGTGCCTGGACTTCGGATGGCTCTTGATGAACAGCGCGCCGCCGCCCGGGCCCGTGAGCTTGGCGACTTCCTTGAAGGCGTACTGCTTGTGCTTCACCGGGTCGGTGCCCACCAGCGAGATCGTCTCGTCGCCGAGGTGGCCGGTGGCCCAGACGGGACCGAACTTCGGGTGCACGAAGTTGGCGCCGCGGCCCGGGTGCGGGATGCGGCCGACGTCGGCGATGCCGGCGAGCTTGCCCGTCTTGGAATCGATCGCGGCGATCTTGTTGCTCTCGTTGGCGGCGACCATGAAGTAGCGCTTGGTCGAGTCCCAGCCGCCGTCGTGCAGGAAGCGTGCCGAGCCGATCTCGGTGATCTTGAGCGCGTCGAGGTCGGAGTAGTCGACCATCAGCGTCTTGCCGGTCTCCTTGACGTTGACCAGGAACTCGGGCTTGTAGTGCGAAGCGACGATCGACGCGACGCGCGGCTCGGGGTGGTACTCCTGCGAGCCGACCGTCATGCCGCGCGTGGCGACGATCTTCAGCGGCTCGAGCGTGTCGCCCTTCATGATCGTGAACTGCGGCGGCCAGTAGGCGCCGGCGATCGCCAGCTTGTCCTCGTAGCCCTTGAACTTGCTGGTGTCTACCGAGCGCGCCTCCAGGCCGATGCGGACCTCGGCCACGTTGTCGGGCTTGGCCATCCACAGGTCGATCATGTTGATCTTGGCGTCGCGCCCGATCACGAACAGATAGCGCCCCGACGCCGAGACGCGCGAGATGTGGACCGCGTAGCCCGTCTTGACGATGTTGATGATCTTCTTGCTGTCGCCGTCGATCAGCGCCACCTCGCCGGTGTCGCGCAGCGTCGTCGAGAAGATGTTGGCGATGTTGTAGTTGTTCATCTTCTTCTTCGGCCGCTGCGCCGGAGGAACGATGACCTTCCACGTCGACTTCATCTGCTCCAGGCCCCACTCCGGCGGCACGGGAGGATCCTGCTGGACATAGCGCGCCATCAGGTCGACCGTCTTCTCGTCCATCTCGCCAGAGGTCTGCCAGTTCGGCATGCCGGCGGGCGAGCCGTAGGCGATGAACACCTTCAGGTAGTCGGTGCCCTTGCCGAGCGTGATGTCGGGCGTCAGCGGCTTGCCCGTCGCGCCCTTGCGCAGCACGCCGTGGCAACCGGCGCAGCGCTCGAAGTAGATCTGCCGCCCGCGCTCGAACTCTGCCTGCGTCATCGGCGGGGATTTCGGGTTCGTGCTCTGGTACATCGGCTCGCCGGCCAGCGGCGAGGATCCGGCCTGATACTTCAGCTCGGACTCGGTGACGGGCTTCTTGTCTTGAGCCGTCGCGCTGAGCGAAATGGCCGCGGCCAGCAGGGCTGCGAGCGGTGTCAGGTACATTTTATGAATCTCCGTCGTGCGGACCGCGGCGGCCCGTGAGGCAGCGCGTGCGACGCCAGGCGGCGGCGGCCCGCCGGTGGCTGCAATTTCCCTGGCGCGAGCGGTTGCGATCGTCGGCGCTCGGGCCCCGATCGTCCTTGACGCAGATTAAGGACGACACCGGTGTTCGCTCTTCCAATGCAGGCATGATGAACGCCCCCACGAAGGGCCCTGCAACGGCGCGGGGCGGCCCGGCGGGACCGACATGAGCACGCTCGACGAAACCCGCTATTTCTCGCCCACGGCGAGCGACGCCAGCGAACTGCCTGCGCGTGTGACGCTGGTGGGCGCCGGCCCGGGCGACCCCGAGTTGCTGACCGTCAAGGCGGCCAAGGCGCTGGCCGCGGCGCGGCTCGTGCTCTACGACAAGCTGGTGTCCAAGGACGTGCTGCGCCTGGTGAACCCGCAGGCCGACCTGATCTACGTCGGCAAGCAGAGCGGCCACCACACAATGCCGCAGGAGGAGATCATCGAGCTGATGATCCGCCTGGCGCGCAGCGGTCGCGCCGTGCTGCGCCTCAAGGGCGGCGACCCGTACATCTTCGGCCGCGGCGGCGAGGAGGCGCAGGCGCTCGCCGCCGCCGGCATCGAATTCGAGGTCGTGCCCGGCGTCAGCGCGGCACAGGGCATGGCTGCGTATGCCGGCATCCCGCTGACGCACCGCGACCACGCGACGCAGGTCGTCTTCGTGACCGGCCACCTGCGCGAGGACGGTGGCGGCACCCGCACGCTCGAGCTCGACTGGCCCAGCCTTGCGCGGCCGCACCAGACCGTCGTCATCTACATGGGCGTGGCGACGGTGGGCGTCGTCTGCACCCAGCTCGCGCGCCACGGACTGCCCGTGGACACGCCGGCGGCGCTGGTCGAGAACGCGACGCTGCCGACGCAGCGCACCGTGGCGGGTACGCTGCGCACGCTGCCGACGCTGGCCCGCACGCACGCGGTGCGCACGCCGGCGCTGCTGGTGATCGGGGGCGTCGTCGCGCTGCGCGAGCAGCTGGCGCCGAGCGCGCCGTTGTCGGCGGCGGCCTGAAGCCGGGCTCCGGTGCCGGAGCGGGCATGCCGCCCGGGGCGTCAGCGTGGCGACATGCAACTTGAGTATGCTCGGCGGCTCCATGCGCCGGCGCCCTGCGGCGCCGCGTCTGTCTCCCCCGTCCAACCGCCCGCACACGCCATGTCTTCGCAGCAGCCGCAGCAGCAGCAGCCCCAACCCGTCCCCGCCACCCTGATCCCCGGCGACGGCATCGGCCCCGAGATCGTCGACGCCACGCTGGCCGCGCTGGGCGCGCTGGGCGCGCCGTTCCAGTGGGACCGCCAGGTCGCGGGCCTCGAAGGCGTGCGCACGGCGGGCGACCCGCTGCCCAAGGCCACGCTCGACAGCGTCCGGCGCACGCGGCTCGCGCTCAAGGGCCCGCTGGAAACGCCGACGGGCAGCGGCTACCGCTCGAGCAACGTGCGGCTGCGCGAGGAGTTCCAGCTCTACGCCAACCTGCGCCCGGCGCACACCATCATCCCGGGCGGGCGCTTCGACAAGATCGACCTCGTGGTGGTGCGCGAGAACCTCGAGGGCCTCTACATCGGTCACGAGCACTACATCCCGATCGGCGGCGACCCGCATGCCGTGGCGATGGCCACCGGCGTCAACACGCGCCAAGGCTCGCGCCGGCTGCTCGAGTACGCCTTCGAGCACGCCATCGCGACGGGCCGCAAGAAGGTCACCGTCGTGCACAAGGCCAACATCATGAAGGCGCTGACGGGCCTGTTCCTCGAGACGGCGGTGCAGCTGCACGAGCAAAAGTACAAGGACCGCATCGCGCTCGAGACGATGATCGTCGACGCCTGCGCGATGAAGCTGGTGCTCAACCCCTGGCAGTTCGACGTGATCGTCACGACCAACCTGTTCGGCGACATCCTCAGCGACCTGGTCGCCGGCCTCGTCGGCGGCCTGGGCATGGCGCCGGGCGCCAACATCGGCGCCGACGCAGCCATCTTCGAGGCGGTGCACGGCTCGGCGCCCGACATCGCCGGCAAGGGCGTCGCCAACCCGATTGCGCTGCTGCTGGCCGCCGCGATGATGCTCGACCACTGCAGGATGACCGACAGGGCCCAGCGCCTGCGCCAGGCGATCGACGATACGCTCAACATCGACAAGGTGCGCACCGGGGATCTGGGCGGCACGGCGAACACGGCGCAGTTCACGCAGGCGCTGGTGAAGCGGATCGCCGGCGGTTGAGCGCCGCGGCGGGCGGTTGCCTGCAGGCGCGGGCCGGTGCACAGTCCGCGCCGGGGAGGGCGGCCTGAGGCCGCACGATGAGAGGCGCCGACGCCGGGGCAGTCGCGGCGCCGAAGAGCAGATCAGCCCTGGTTCACTTTCAGCAGATCGAGTTGTTCAGCAGTTCGGCAGTAGTCGTTGTTGCTTCCCTTCATTCGCCACGAGCGAACCCATCGGAGAGTCACATGAAACTGTCTACGTTCCTCACCGTCACCGGAGTTCTCGCCGTCCTGTTCGGAGCCTGGTTCCTGATGCTTCCGGCAATGGCACTGAGTCAGTACGGCGTCCCGATCGAGCCGCACAACCTCATGCAGGCCCGCTTTTTCGGGGCCACGTTGCTCACGGTCGGCCTCATCCTGTGGCTCGCGAGATCGACGCGGGATTCGACCTCCGCGCGGGCGCTGCTCATCGGATCGGGCGTCGGCCACGCGATCGGCGCGGCTCTCGCCGCATGGGCCGCCGCCACCGGACTGCAGAACGAAATGGCCTGGAGTGCCGTTGTTCTCTACGGCCTGCTGCTCATCGGCTGCCTCTATTTCCTCGCGACCCCCGCATCGCGCGTTGCCGAAGTGAGCTGACAGCCTTCGTCGAGGTGACGACCGCAGGCCCGCTGGCCTGTGGTCGCCGCCTCGCGTCGCGCGTCGGGCCCGGTTCTGGCCGGGAGCTACAGTGCAGCCGTCCAGCGGCTCTCGAAAGGCAACGCCATGACCACCCAAGGCTTCGTCGCATCGCACGCCAGGGATGCCCGCTTCGAGCGCGGCCTGCGCTCGTTCTACGAGTACCGCGATCTCGGGATCAAGGAGGCGACGCAAGGTCGTGTCGACGCGCATGTCATCCGGGCGGCGGCGGGCAAGGAGTTCTCGAGCCAGCCGCACTTGCACAAGACGGCGTTCCAGATGGTCTACATCCTCAAGGGCTGGATCGACTTCGAGTACGAGGGCCAGGGCGTGGTGCGCCTCGAAGCCGGCGCGTGCGTGCATCAACCGCCCGAGATTCGCCACCGCGAGCTCGGGCACAGCGACGACATCGAGATGCTGGAGATCGTGCTTCCTGCAGGCTTTGCCACCGAGGAAGTGGATTCGGTTCAACGGTAGGGCAAGCTGACGACGCGCAGGGCGCAGCCGGGCCACGGCTTGAGCGTCGTCAAGCGCCGTGCATTTGCGCGCGCGAGCGGCGGCGTTGCTCGTCCAGAATGGCAGCGCCGGTTGCCGGCGCTACCCTGTCGCAAGACGAGACCCATTCCGATGAAGAAGTACTCCGCCGTTGCCCTCTGCTGGTTCGCCGCCGCAGGGTCCGTTCAAGCCGAAAGCGCCACCTACGCAATCGACCCGACGCATACCTTCGTGACGTTCGAGGTCCGCCACTTCGGCACTTCGACCGTGCGCGGCCGCTTCGACCGCACGCAAGGCAGCGTCGTGCTCGACAAGGCCGCGCGCAGCGGCCGCGCCGAGGTCACGATCGATGCGACTTCGATCAGCAGCGGCATCGCCGATTTCGACGCGCACCTCAAGAACCAGGATTTCCTCGACGTGCCCAAGCACCCGACGGCGAAGTTCGTCGCCGAGCGCCTCGAGTTCGACGCCGACGGCAAGGTTTCGGGCGTGCCGGGCGCGCTGACGCTGCTGGGCAAGACGCTGCCCGTCACGCTGCGCGCAGCGCACTTCAACTGCTATCAGCACCCGCGCAGGCAGCGCGAAGTGTGCGGCGGCGACTTCGAGACGACGATCCAGCGCAGCCAGTGGGGCATGGCGTTCGGCCTGCCGGGCATTCCCGACAGCGTGCGGCTCACCGTCCAGATCGAGGCGGTGCGGCAGTAGGGCGCGCCGCGCGCTGTTGCTGGGGGTGCTTGTGTTGAACGACGCTCGGCAACGCATCAGCAGCAGCTTCGAGCTGCAGGGTCTCATGGCCACGCTCGGCGCCCAACTCGAACTCGTCGAGGAGGGCGAAGTCCATATCGCGCTGCCGTTCTCCAGGCACCTGTCGCAGCAGCACGGCTTCGTCCACGCCGGCGCGATCACCAGCATCGTCGACAGCGCCTGCGGATACGCCGCCTTGACCCAGGCGCCCGCCGGATGCGAGGTGGTCACGGCCGAGTTCAAGATCAACCTGATGCGCCCGGCGATCGGCGAGCGCTTCCTGGCCATCGGCAAGGTGCAGAGCGCCGGCAAGCTGCTGACCGTCTGCACCGGGGAGGTCCGGGCATACGCCGGCACGCCGGGTACCCACAAGCTTGTGGCCCTAATGCAGGCGACGATCGTGAACGTCGCGAAGTGACGCGCAACCCGGTCGTGGCGCCCCGAGGATGCTGCGGGGTTGCGGCGCGGCAGGGGAAAGACGGGGTTGTCAATGTCGTAGCGAATCCTGATAGTGCTCTGCAGTCCCCGGGGGGTGCGGCGGCCTGGTCCGGCCGCCAGCCCGGGGCCGACTGACGGAGCGCACACATGACGCCGACCCTGCTCGCGCTGACCGCCTTCATCGCCTGGGCGCTGCTGCTGTTGCTGCTGATGGAAGTGCTGCGCGCGCGACTCGTCGCGAAGCGGGCCATCGCACCGAACGCCTTCGTGCCCGACAACGCCAACCTCTCGCGCTTCATGCAGCGCCTGGCGCGGGCGCATGCCAACTGCGTCGAGAGCCTGCCGCTGTTCGGCGGCCTGATGCTCGTCGCCGTGATTGCGGGTCGTTCGGCGGTCACCGACCCGCTGGCCTGGGTCCTGCTCGCGGCGCGAATCGTGCAGTCGACGGTGCATTGCGCGTCGCTCGCGGTCGCCGCGGTGAACCTGCGCTTCGCGGCGTTCGTGCTGCAGCTCGGCATTGCGCTCTACTGGGCGTGGCGGCTGCTGTTCACCGTGTAGGCACGCAGTGCTGCGCAGGCCCGCCCCGATGTCGACGCAACACCCTGCCGCCATCCCCCACGTGCGCGAGGCCGGCGCCGGCGCGCGCGACGGCGTCGTCTGCGTGCACTCCAACGCCGCCAGCTCGTCGCAGTGGCGCGCGCTGCTCGAGCGGCTGGCGCCGCGTTTTCACGTGCTGGCGCCCGATTCATACGGCAGCGGCAAGAGCCCGCCGTGGACGGGAGCGCGGCCCCTCACGCTGGCCGACGAGGTGGCGCTGATCGAGCCGGTGCTGGCGCGCGCCGGCGGCGGGCGCAGCGCCTTGACGCTGGTCGGTCATTCTTACGGCGGCGCCGTTTGCCTGCGCGCGGCCGTCGCTCAGCCGCAGCGCTTTCGCGCGCTCGCGTTGTACGAGCCGACCCTGTTCGCGCTGCTCGACGGTGCCGGGGACGACGCCTTGCCGCCCGACGCCGCGCGCGGCATCCGCGAGACGGCCGAGCGCGCCGCCGCGGCCCTCGACGCCGGCGATGCCGACGCCGCGGCGCGCGCCTTCATCGACTACTGGATGGGCGAGGGCGCCTGGGGCGCGATGCCCGAGCCGCGGCGCGCGCCGATCCGCGCATCGGTGGCGCTGATCACCCACTGGGGCCACGCGCTGATGCGCGAGCCCACGCCGCGCGCCGCCTTCGCCGCGCTCGACGTGCCGGTGCTGCTGATGGCGGGCAGCGCGTCGCCGCCGTCGTCGCGCGCCGTCGCGCGCGTGCTGGCGCGCACGCTGCCGCGCGTCGAGGTCGTCGAGTTCGACGGTCTCGGCCACATGGCGCCGGTCACGCACGCCGACCTCGTCAACGAGGCGATCGCCGGCTTCATCGAGCGCCACGCCGCGGCAGCCGACGCCGCGCCGCCGCGCTGATGCACCCCCGTGGCCCGCCTGCTGCTGGGCTCCGTCGCGCTGGCGGCGTTCGCCTATCTCGCGCTGTGCGCGTTGCTGTTCGCAACGCAGCGCTTGCTGATCTACCACCCGCAGCCGCGCGGCCCCGCCGTGCCCGGCACGACGGCGCTCATGCTCGCCGGCGGCGGCGGAGACGGTGAGCGCGTCGAGGTGACCGTGCGGCCGCGCGCTGCCGCTGCTGCGCAAGCGGCCTCCGCCGCTTCCTCAGCCCCGGCCGTGCTTTACTTCGGCGGCAACGCCGAGGCCGTCGTGTGGAGCCTGCCCGAACTCGACGCCGCCTTCCCCGACCATGCGCTCTACCTGATGCACTACCGCGGCTATGGCGGCAGCACGGGGCGGCCCACGGAAGCCGCGCTCGTCGCCGACGCGCTCGCGCTGCATGACCACGTGCGCGCCGCGCACGGCGAGCGCGCCGAAGTCGTCGTCATCGGCCGCAGCCTCGGCAGCGGCGTCGCCGTGCAGCTCGCGGCGAACCGGCCGGGCGGCGTCTCGCGCCTCGTGCTCGTGACACCGTACGACAGCCTCACCGCGCTGGCGGCGCGGCTCTATCCGATCTTTCCGGTGCGCTGGCTGCTGCTCGACCGCTTCGATTCCGTACACCACGCGCCGGCGATCGACGCGCCGACGCTCGTCGTTGCCGCCGAGGACGACGTGGTGATCCCGCGCGCCGGCACCGAGGCTCTCGTGGCGCGCTTTCGCGCCGGCGTCGCGACGCTGCACATCGTCGCCGGTGCGGGGCACAACACGATCTCGGAAAGCCCCGGGTACGTCTCGCTGCTGAGCGGGCCCCGTTGAGGGGCTCGCATTCGACGAAGGCAGGATCCCCGGTGGCCCGTCGTTGCGATGCGCTGTCGCTATTCGGCGAGTGCCTCGCCCGCAAGCACGGCGCGCAGGAAACCGGCGCCGTTGGTCGGCCGCAGGTAGTGACGGTACGCCTCGGCACCGAATCGCGCCGGGTCGAACATGTAGAACACTGGTGTGATGCGCGACGCGTCGCTGAAGCCTTGGCCGGGAAGGTTGGCAAGAGCGCGCGCTCGCCGCCCGTCGTGCATCGTCGCGAACATCGTAACGTAGGCGACGTACTCGGTGGCCTGGATCGTCCGCCTGCCGCCGGGCCGCCCGCACGACGCGAGTGCGTGCGCCACCTCGTGCGCCGCGAGGCTGCGGTAGAGGTGACGGTCGATCGGCATGCCGAACCAGGTGCGGTTCGTGCGAAAGCCCTCGTAGGTCAGAAGGTAGACGCGCCGCTCGCTCGCGATGAAGCAGCCTGCGGCTGTCGTGCCGGCGACCGCCGGCAGACGCTCGACGACGGCGATCTCGATCGGCTCGCTCGTTGCCGTGCCGTGGGAGGCGAGGAAGTCGATCGCGGCTGAGGCGCCGACGCAGGCATCGGCCGCGTCGCGCGGCTGCGCTGCCGAGATTCGCACCATCGGCAACGCACAGGAAACCGCCGTTGTCGCCGACTGCCTCGGCGCCTCGGCATGGAGGGTCGGAACCGCGACAGCCATCGCGCCGGCCACCCACAGCGCGATGGCGCTTCGACGCATGACGCCCGAGTGGCGGTACTACTTCGCCTGCAGGCGGTTCAGGTACTCGACGAGGCCGAGGATGCGCGCGCGCACGTAGGCTTCCGGATCGTAGACCGAGTCCTGGTAGTGCTCGGCTGCCCTGACACGATAGTCCAGGCCCCACACCGGCATGTCGCGCGTGCCGTGCGAGGGCACGCTGCCGCCTTCGATCACTTCGTACATGCGCGCCATCGGGAACACGCCGCCGTTCTTCTTCGACAGCTGCGTCAGGTCGGGCGGGCTCTTGCGCAACAGGTCGGTGATGACCCCTTTGCCCTTTCCGTCGACGCCGTGGCAACTGGCGCAGTTGGCCTCGAACTCGCGCTTGCCGAAATCGGGTCGCTCGGGCCGCGTCTGCGCCGACACCGAACCAACCGCGAGAACGGTCAGCATCACGCCGACCACCTTCGATGCGATACGCATGAGTGTCTCCTCTTGTGAGTCATTCGTGGGACGGCTGGGGAACAACCTCGAATCGACTATGCGCTTCGCGTCGCGCCTGCATCCTGATGCAGCGCAACGTCCCCGATTTCAAGCATACCGCTGGACTCCGATATCCGGGTGTATTGCGATCTCGGAAAGCCCCGAGTACGCCGCGCTGCTGCAGGGCCTGCGATGATGCTGTGCCGACTGCCGACGAGTAGAAGAATGCGAGCCAGAAGATGGCGCCGATGACGAAGAAGCGAGCTGCCTGTTCACTCTGTCTGGTTGTGGCGCTGTCGCTCGGATTTGCGGCGTGTTCCGGCGGAGGGGGTGCGCCGGTCCAAGCCGTGTGGGACGTTCCTGTGTGCCCGACCGGTACCCCCGATCTGGCTGCCCGCGAGTACCGGGTGCCTCAGCCTGTCCGGGCTGTGGACCTACACCACGCGATGGGACACGACCCGGCACAAGCATCCTTGCGAGTCGGTCGGGCCGACAAGTACCTCCAGCTCGCGTATTCCGAAGCGGCCGTGGTCGGGTTGTTCGCGTTTCTCTACCAGGACGACTACGTCGAGGAATCGAAGCGTTTCCTCGGTGTGCGCCACTGGCCCGCGCTGCAGCAGAGGTACCGCGAAATCGGCGCTGCGATCAGCGGCAAGTAGGGCGCCGCCAACGCGGCAGCGTCGCACCAGCCCACCGCGCCCGAGCCGCTACAGTCGCTCGCCATGTGCAACCGCTATGTCTCGCCCGACGCCGCCGCGATCGAGCGCGCCTCGAACCTCGGCGCGCGCAACGCGCCGATCCCCTGGCGCGGCGGCAGCGTCTATCCGCTCGCGCCGGGGCCCTTCATTCGCCGGCGCGCGCGTGATGTCCCCGCAGATCCGGCCGAGCGCGAACTCGTCGGTCAGTGGGGGCTGGTGCCGTGGTTCGCCAAGTCGGCGCGGCTGGCGTACTCGACCAACAATGCCGGCAGCGAGGAGCTGGCGAGCAAGGCGGCCTACAAGCAGCCGTGGGCGCTTGCCGGCCTGTGGAATCGCTGGGCCGACCCGGCCAGCGGCGATCTCGTCGAGAGCTGCACGATGCTGACGATCAATGCCGACGCGCGCCCGCTGATGCGCCGCATGCACAAGCCCGATCCGATGCCGCCGCCCGAGCGCCAGGATCGACGCAGCGTCGTGCCGATCGAGGCCGAGGATGTCGAGCGCTGGCTGCATGGCACGTCGGGGGACGCTCAGGCTCTCCTCGAGATCGCGGACGTCGAACGATTCGACGCGGCGCCTGCGGAGGCGGCCCCCCGCAATCAGCCGCCGCTGATCGGCAGACGAAGACGCCGCCGTCAGCGCGTCCCGGCGGCCAGCGTCATGCGCAGTTCCACCGCGCCTTGCGGCAGCCGCAGCAGTTTCCCCTGCCACGCCAGCAAGGCGCCGTCCACCGTCGCCGCCGGTGGCGCGCCACGGCCCGTCCAGGCGAACCACACGCCGCCGGGTGGCGGCTCGAGGCCGGGCGCAACACTGAGGTGCAGCACGCGGCCGGCATCGCGCTGCAGCCGCCACGCCAGCGGCCCCCACGGCGTGCGCAGGCCGCGCACTTCGACCGGGCCGCTCGCCCACCAGCTCGCCGGCACGCCGGCGCCGATGACGAGCGCGCCGTCCGACTCGCGCTCGTAGGCCAGCAGGTCGAGCACCGAACGGATGTAGTCCGACGAGATCCAGGCGTGCGGCATGTCGCCGACGAACCTCGGCTCGCGCGGCTCACGGCCGACGACTTCGGCCCACTGGTTCCAGCCCGCGGGGCGGCGGTCGCGCAGGAAGTGGTCGAGCAGCGCCAGCGCGCGCTCGGGCTGGCCGAGCCGCACGAAGGCCGACACCGAGCGCAGCTCGTAGGGCGTGTAGTCGGTCCAGGCGCGCCGCCCGTCGCGGCGCGCGACGGCTTCGCGCCAGTAGCGCTCCCAGGTCGATTCGAGCAGCGCGCGAGGCACCCGGTTCTCGAAGCCGGCCGGGCTGAAGATCATCGTGCTCGAACTCGGGTCGAAGTCGCCCAGCTCGGCCGCGCCCGGCAGGAAGGCGATGCGGTGCTGCGCGACGGCGGCAGCGAGCGAGGCCGCGAGGTCGTTGCCGAACTCGTCGCGCTGGCGCGCCAGCCCGGCGGCGCGCGCCGTCGGGCCGAAGATCTGCGCCAGCCGCGCCGCGTCGCGGTAACCCGCGAGCGCCCAGAAGTCGTCCCAGTACGAATGCATCGGCTTGGCCGAGTAGCCCTCGTGGCTGATCGACGCCGGCATCAGGCCCCAGTACGGCGTGCCTTGCTGCGCGGGCGTGCGCTGCGACTGGCGCAGTTGCTCCATGTAGCGCGCGGCGGCGTCGACCTTGGGCCATAGCGGGTCGATCAGCTTCGTGTCGCGCGTGTGGCTCCACAGCAGGGCCACCATGTGGATGAACTGGCCGTGGCTGTCGTTCTCGGCCACCGGGTCGGCGCCGCGCGCGTCGACGCAGCACGGCACCTTGCCGTTGGCGAACAGTTGCTGCGCATACCACTGCACGAACTCGCGCGCCGGCTCGACCTCGCCCAGCCGCAGCAGGCCGGCGACCATCATCGCGCCGTCGCGCACCCAGGCGCGCGCATAGCTGCGCGTGCCGGGCTGCAGCGCCGCGCCGTCGCGCGACATCAGGATGTGCGCGAGCGCGCTGCGCAGCGCGTCGGCGAGCGGCCGCGCCGCCGGCGGAAGCGCCAACGTCACGCGGCCGAGGCGTTGCTGCCAGCCGTGCGCGACGGCGTCGAGCGCGACGCGCGGGTCCGCCGGCAGCGAAGCGGCGCCGGCCAGCGGAAGCACGACGTAGACGCTGCGCGACGCGCCGGGTGCGAGCTCGATGCGCCAGCGCAGCACGGCGCTGGCGAGCGCCTGCGCGTCGTCGAGGCGCGTCAGCGGCGGCAGCGACGCGAGCTCGAGCGGGTCGCCTTGGTCGAAGGCTGCGGCCGTCACGGCGTTGGGCGGCGACATCGTGTGCAGCCAGTCGCGACCGTCGACGCGCAGCACGCCGCCGCCGCGACCGCCCGCTGCCTCCCGTTGCCACTCGATGCTGCGCACGGGCGCGACGCCGCCCGCCGTGTTGAGAAACTGCTGCGGCGGGTTGACCTGCCAGGGCCGCAGCCCCAGCGCCAGTGTCAGCGTGCGGCGCTGCGCCGCCGTGTTGGTCAGTGTGTAGCGCGCGATCAGCTGCGCGCGCTCGGGCGTGCCCTCTGCGCCGACCTCGACGGCCAGCGTGTGGCGCGGCGCGACGAATCGCGCCTGCGGCAGCGGCAGGTGGTTGTTGCGCAGCGCGTGTTCGGCGACGGCGTCGGCCCAGCCGCTGATGCGGCCGCTCTCCTCGACGACGAAGGGCTCGAGCGACGGCCCGGCGCGTCGCGGCTCGATCGCGCCGTCTTCCGAGACAAGTGCGGAGTCGGCTGCGCCGCGGTCGACTCCGACCAGCGTCCAGTAGTTCTGCTGGCCGAGCCAGGCGCGCGGCATGCGTCCGCGCGGCAGCTCCTGCGCGAGCGTGGCGAGCGCGGCATTGAGCGTCGGCCACTCGGCAGGCGACATGGGCTTGATCTCGGCCAGCGCGTAGCCCGCTGCATGAGGCCCGCCGCGCAGTGCCAGGCGCAGGTGGCGCGCCTCGCTGTCGGGCAGCCACAGCGGCAGCACGTCGCGCGCGCTGCCGCGCACGCGGCGCACGGTGCGCCAGGCGCGGCCGTCGTCGGAGAACTGCAGGTCGAAGTCGCTGGCGCGCGCGCCGTCGGCCCAGCGAACGAGCACGCCGTTGAGCTCGCGCGGCGCGCCGAAGTCGAGCTGCCAGTGCTGCGCGCCGGCCGGCGCGCGCCCCCCCCCCCCCGCGTCGCCGTCGAGCGCCAGCGCCGCCTGCGCGCGCGCTGTCGAAGCGCTTGCCACCGGCGGCGTCGGCGGCGCGGGCGGCGGCAGCTCGCGCAGTGCCAGCCGCTCGAAACACAGCTCGCCGCGCCCGCCCGTGCCGCTGGCGACGACCAGCTCGACGGCGGCGGCGCGGCGCAACGTGCGGTCGTTGGTCGGCCCCCAGGCGAACTCGATCTGGCGCTGGCGGATCACGAGTTCGCTGCTGCGTTCGGGCGCGACCCAGCCAGGGCGGTGGAACCACCACACGTTGTCGCCCGTCGCATCGACGAGCTTCACCTGCAGCGCGTTGGGCGGTCCGTTGCCGCGCAGCGTCAGCGTCAGCGCAAAGTGCGGCGGCAGCTCGATCGCGAGCGCCCGCCGCAGCACGGCATAGCCCGAGACGCGGCCGAAGTCGTAGCGCAGGCACAGCGCGCCGTCGGGCGCGCGCACGGCCTCGGCCTTGACTTCGTCGGAAGCCGTCGCCGTCCACGCCGACGTGTCGGCGAAGTCGTCGAGCACGCGCACCTGGCCCGTCGCGGCGAACGGCGCGACTGCTACCGACGCGACGGCGAGCGCGGCGGCGAGGCGTGACTTGCGCCGCGTCACAGCACGGCCTCCGCGTCGCGGCGATCCAGCGGCCGCCGCGGAACCGGCTCGGCCGGGCCGCTGGCGGCGCCCCCTCGGGGGGGGCGCCGAAGGCGCTTCGGGGGGGTCATTTCACGCTCCCCATCGTCAGCCCGGCCAGATAGTGGCGCTGCAGCGCGAGGAACAGGGCGAGCGCCGGCACGATGGTGACGACGGAGCCGGCCATCATCAGCTCGCTGTCCTGCACGTGCTCGCGCGACAGCGACGCCAGCGCGACGGGCAACGTGTGCAGGTTGCCGTCGGTCAACACGATCAGCGGCCACATGAAGTCGTTCCAGCTGCCGAGGAAGGCGAACATCGCCAGCGTGACGACGATGGGCTGCAGCAGCGGCAGCACGATCGTCGCGAAGATGCGCCATTCGCCGGCGCCGTCGATGCGCGCGGCTTCGAGCAGCTCGTCGGGCAGCGTCAGCGCGTACTGGCGCACGAGGAAGATGCCGAACACGCCCGCCATCCCGGGCACGACGACGCCGGCCCAGGTGTTGACCAGCCCCATCTGCTTGAGCATCAGGAACAGCGGCAGCATCGCCACCTGCCCCGGGATGACGAGTGCGCCGAGCAGCGTGCGGAACAGCCCCTCGCGGCCGGCGAAGCGCAGCTTGGCGAAGGCATAGCCCGCCATCACGTTGAACAGCACCGAAGTCAGCGTCAGCCCTGCCGCGATCGCGAGGCTGTTGACGATGTAGCGGCCCATGCCGGCGGTGGCGAACAGTTCGCGGTAGTTGCCCAGCGTCGGCTCGGCCGGCAGGATCGGTGCCGGGTAGCTGCTCGCCGAGCCGGGCTGCATGAACGACACCGACAGCATCCACAGCAGCGGGAACAGCGCGAACGCCGCCATCAGCGCGAGCAAGGCGTTGATGGCGAAGGCGAGCGGAACAGCAGGCTTCATGGGCTGCTGCTCAGAGTGTGTGCCGCAACAGCCGCCTGAAGTCGTTCCACATGCACTCGGGAGTTCATGTCGACGCATCCGCAGGAGAGCCCAACCGCCCGAGACGCAACAACACCCGTGTCATCACCAGCATCAGCACGAACAGCAGGAAAGCGACCGCCGACGCGCGGCCCAGGTTCCACCAGCGAAAGCCTTCCTCGTACATCAGGTAGAGCACCGACACCGTGCTCTCCAGCGGCCCGCCCTGCGTCATCACGTAGGGCTCGGCGAAGAGCTGGAAGTAGCCCGCCATCGTCAGCACGCTCACCAGCAGCAGTGTCGGCCCCAGCATCGGCAGCGTGATGTGGCGGAACTGCTGCCAGCGGCTCGCGCCGTCGATGCGCGCCGCCTCGTACATCTCTTCGGGGATCGCCTGCAGCGCGGCGACGAAGATGATCATGTTCGCGCCGAACCCCTTCCACACCGAGAACAGGATGATCGACGGCATCGCCCAGTGCGGGTCGCCGAGCCAGTCGATCGGGTCGATGCCGAAGGCGCCGAGCCATTCGTTGAGCAGGCCGTAGCGCACGTGGAACAGGTAGCGCCAGATCACGGCCACCGCCACCAGCGTCGTGATCACCGGTGCGAACAGGGCGGTGCGAAACAGCGGCTTGAAGCGTGCCAGCGGCGACTGCAGCAGCACGGCGCAACCGAGCGACAGCGCGATCGACAGCGGCACGCCGGCGCCGACGAAATAGAGCGTGTTGCCGAGCGAGCGCCAGAACAGCGGCAGCGTCAGCACCTGGCCGTAGTTGTCGAGCCCGGCGAAGCGCAGGTTGGCGAGATCGGCCAGCGCGTAGAGGTCGAAGTCGGTGAACGACAGCGCCAGCCCGGCCGCCACCGGCACGACGAAGAAGACGAGCAACACCGCGAGCGCCGGCGCGACGAAGATCCACGCGGCGAGGCTGCGCTTCACGACGCCTCCTTGCGCGCGGCGCGCGCCAGCATCCAGCGGCGCTTTTCGAGAAAGCCGTCGACGCGCGCGTCGAGCGCCGCCGTCACGGCGTCGATCGGCGTGCCGAAGCGATGCGCGCGCGTTGCGAAGAGCTGCATCTCCTGCGCGATGCGCTCCCACTCGGGCACGGCGGGCGACGCCTTCGCGCGGTCGAGCTGGGCCAGGAATGCCGCGGCGCGCGGCTCGCTGTGCAGCGGCGCCATCTGCCAGGTCGCGCGGCGCGGCGGCAGGTTGCCGGTCAGTGCGTGAAAGCGCAGCTGCACAGCGGGCCGCGCGAGCCAGGCGAGCAGCTTCATCGCCTGCTCCTTGCGCGGCGAGCGGCGGAACACGACGAGGCTCGACCCGCCCGCCGTCGATGCGCCCGGGCCTTGCGGCCCCGGCAGCGGTGCCGTGCTCCAGCTCGCGCGCAGCGCGGCGGGCAGGCGGCGATCCAGCTCGCCGATGTTCCACGGGCCCGAGATGAAGGCGGCGAACGTGCCGCGGCCGAACTCCTGCCACAGGTTGGCGATCACGTTGTTCGTCAGGTAGGGCGCATGGCCGCGCGCGAAGCGCTCGAGGTAGAACGCCAGCGCGCGGCGGAAGCCCGCGCCGCGGAAGTTGCCCCAGCGGTCGCCGTCGCGCAGCAGCGGCTCCTCCTGTTGCAGCGCGAAGGCGAGCAGCGGCTCGAACTCGTTCAACGGCAGCAGCAGCGGGTGCGGCACGCCGTTGCGCTGCAGCGCGTCGAGCGCGCGCACGAAGCCGGGCCAGTCGGCCGGCATCGCGGCAATGCCGGCGCGCTCGAGCAGGTCGCGGCGATAGAACAGCAGCCGCGTGTCGACGTACCACGGCACGCCGTAGAGCACGCCGCCGACCTCGTTGGTGCGCCAGATCCCTTCGAAATGGTCTTCGGCCGCGAGGCCGAGCGAGGCCAGGCGCGGCTGCAGCGGCTCGAGCGCGCCGAGCGCTGCGAGCTCGGCGATCCAGGTGTTGCCGAGCTGCGCCACGTCAGGCGTCACGTCGCCCGCGAATGCCGTCAGCAGCTTCTCGTGCGCCGCGCTCCACGGCAGCTTCTCGATCTGCACGCGCAGCCCGTCGCGCGCGAGCGGGGCCAGCAGCTCGGCCGCGACTTCGCCTTCCCGACCCATTGTCCAGAAGCGCAGCGGGGCGTCGGCGTCGCCGCGGCGGCCGCAGCCGGCGACACCGATCGACGCGGCGCCGAGCGCGACGAGGCAGGCGCGGCGCGTCACCCTCGTGTCTGTGCGCGGCTCACCCCCTCTCCCGCTCGCGGGAGAGGGTCGGGGAGAGGGTGACCGCCGTGCGCGCAACCCTCATCCCCCGCCTTCTCCCGGAAGCGGGAGAAGGAGCCCGGTCGGCGCGCCGCTCTTCATCTTCAGCCTTGCTCGAGCCACCCGCCGGTGAAGCCGGCGCGCTGCAGGCCGCGCCGCAGTTGCGTCGAGCGGCTCATCGATTGCCACACCGTGCCGCCGGTGAAGTTGGCGATCATCGCGAGGATCGGCCCCTGGTCGATGCCGAGGTAGTCGCCGGCGACCCAGCCGAAGTCGGGGATCACGCGGCCGTGGCGCAGCGTCACGTCGTAGCGGAAGCTCGGGTTGAACGCGTCGAGGAAGCCGTAGGTCGAGTAGATATGCTGGCCGTAGCGCGCGACCATCGTCTCGATGGCGGCGATCGCGATGTCGGGCGCGAAGGCGATCGACGAGGCGGCCGCCGTCGGCGCGATCGTGCCGTCGTCGAAGCTGTCGCGCCCGCCTGCGCCGCGTGCCGCATAGCTGCGGAAGCGCCGCAGGTCGCCCTCGTAGCGCGCCATCATGTCGGCCGGGCCGTCGCAGGCGGTGAGGCCCCAGACGTCGGCGTCGTAGCCCTTCCAGCGCCGCGGATTGAGGATCGCGTAGGCGCGCTGCGCATAGGCGGCGCGGCGGCTGTTCTCGAAGTAGTCGCTGTTCTGGCGCCGCATGAAGGCGTCGCGGATGCCGCGGAAGTCGACCCACACGGCTGAATACTGGTGGCCGAACAGCGGCCCGAAGTGCAGCCCCTGCTGGCCGTTGAACGTGGTCCAGCTGCGCTGGAACGCGCTGCTCCAGGCCTGCCACGCGGCGGGCTCGACGGCGCGCGTCGGGCTGCCGAGCGCCAGCAGGTACATCACGGCGGCCTCGTTGTAGCCGCGCCAGTCGTAGGGCAGGAAGCCGTCTTCGGGCGTCCAGCCGAGCACGATGGTCGGCGGGCGCGGCTGCGCCCAGCGCCAGTCGATGCGGCCGGTCAGTTCGTCGGCGATGCGGCGGATCTCGGACTCGGCGGTGTTCTCGGCGTCGAAGTACTCGCGCATGTGCAGCACGCCGCACATCAGCAGCGCGGTGTCCACGGTGGACAGCTCGCAGGTGCCGGCGCGCAGGCCGTTCGACATCTCGATGAAGTGGTAGTAGAAGCCGCGGTAGCCCGCCGTGCCGCCGGCCTGCGGTCCCTGCGGCAGATCGCGCAGGAAGCGCAGCGTGACGAGCGTGCGCTGCGCGGCCTCGGTGCGCTGCACGTATTCGCGCTCGACGCCGATCGCATACGCCGTGAGCGCGAAGCCGATCGCCGCGATGCTGCACGCCGAAGGCGTCGGGTAGCGGTCGGGCGCGAGGCCCGTGACGGCGTCGCTCGTCTCCCAGAAGAAGCGGAACGTGCGCCGCGCGAGGTCCTCGACGATGCCGGGGCGCCGCGCGTCGGGCGACGACAGGTAGCGGATGCCCATGTCGATGGCCGGTGGGGCGGGTGGGGGTGCGGGCGGGGCCGGTGCGACGGCACATCCGCTGCCGAGCGCCGACAGCAGGCCCGCCGATTCGAGGAAGCGCCGCCGGTTCATCCCGCCGATCTGCCGTTCACAGCGTCTCAAAGCCCGGCGCCGTGCCGCGCGATCGCGTCGGCATACCAGCGCGCGCTCGCCTTGGGCGTGCGCTGCTGCGTCGCGAAGTCGACGTGGACGATGCCGAAGCGCTTCGAAAAGCCGTGCGCCCACTCGAGGTTGTCGAACAGCGACCAGGCGAAATAGCCACGCAGGTCGACGCCGGCGCGCAGGGCGTCGGCGATGGCGCCGAGGTGGCTGCGCAGGTAGGCGCAGCGCAGCGGGTCGTCGATGCGGCCGTCGCCGGCTGTCGGCGGGTCGTGGAACGCGGCGCCGTTCTCCGTCACGTATTGCGGGATGTCGCCGTAGCGCTGGCGTACCCACGTGAGCGTCTCGGTCAGTGACGCGGGGTGCACCTCCCACGCCGTCTCGGTGTGCGTGGCGTGGCGCTGCGGCACCGCCGATGCGCGCACCGGCAGGTTGCCGGGGTCGTCGCGCACGACGCTGCGCGTGTAGTAGTTGATGCCGACGAAGTCGATCGGCTGGCGGATCAGTGCCAGGTCGGCGTCGGGCCACGCGGGCCAGGCTTCGCCCCAGACGTCGCGCAGTTCGTCCGGATATCGGCCGAGCAGCGCCGGGTCGAGGTACTGGCGGTTCATGTAGGCATGAGCGCGCGCCGTGGCTGCCGTGTCAGCCGCGCTCGCCGACGCGGCGTGCTTGGGCTCGATGTTGACGACCAGCCCGACCTGGTGACGGCCCTCGGCGCGATAGGCTTGCACCGCCTTGCCGTGCGCGCGCAGCAGGTGGTGCGCGGCGATCGGCGCCTCCCAGGGGCTGCTGTGGCCGGGGGCAAGCACGCCGGTCAGGTAGCCGCCGTCGGCGACGACCCAAGGCTCGTTGAGCGTGGCCCACAACGCGACGCGGTCGTCGAGCGTGCGCCAGACGACGCGCGCGTAGTCGGAAAACCACTCGGCGATGTCGGGGTTGAGCCAGCCGCCGCGGTCGTCGAGCGCGGCCGGCAGGTCCCAGTGGTAGAGCGTCGCCATCGGCTGGATGCCGGCAGCCAGCAGCGTGTCGACGAGGCGCTCGTAGAACGCGAGCCCGGCCGCGTTGACACGGCCGCGCCCCTCAGGCAGCACGCGCCCCCAGGCGATCGAGAAGCGGTAGGCCGTGAGGCCCAGCGACTTCATCAATGCAACGTCGCTCTCCATGCGCCGGTAGTGGTCGCAGGCCAAGTCGCCGGTGTCGCTGCCGGCGATGCGCCCCGGCGTGTGTGCGAACCGGTGCCAGATGCTCGGCCCGGCCCCGTCGGCCAGCGGCGAGCCTTCGATCTGGTATGCCGACGTGGCGGCGCCCCAGAGGAAGCCGGGAGGGAAGACGGTGGTCATGCGGCGACGGGTCTTCAAGGGTCGAGCCGACTGTAGCAGCCGACCCGGTCGGCATCGGCCACTTCGCCGGCGGCCTGGCATCGGGTTTGCAGAGGCTGCCGGCATCGCTGCGGAGGCCGCCTCGGGCGGCAACCGATACCAGTCGCCGGCGCGCTTTGCCGCAGCGTTTGCCTTGAAGGCGCCGGCATGGGCACGAATCACTGTGACAGCACGCGCGCGCCGCGCCCCCGAGGTGAGGCAGTGTCGCGCGGTGCCGGTTTCGCAATGATCCAAACCTCGATTGCATTTGGAGGACGCCATGCAGGAACGACACGACACGATGGACGCCAGCCCTTCGATCCGCCAGAACGATGTGTCGCCGCCCGTCGCGATCCCGCCCGGCCACGTCGGGCCGGTGATGCTGCCCGGCACCGGGCGCCAGATCTGGTGGACCGGGCGCGTCGCCATCGGCTTGCGCCACGAGCCCGAGCGCCATGGCGCGGGCTGCTCGCAGTCGGCGCTGTGGATCCAGGAGCTGATGCTCGGCGGCGGCAGCCGCGCCCGCGTCGCCGCCTGACGGCGCAGTCTGTCGAGTCGAGGGGCGCACCGGAGGGCGCCGGTCGCACAATGCCCGCATGCTGACCGTCCACCACCTCGACAATTCGCGCTCGCAGCGCGTGCTGTGGCTGCTCGAAGAGCTCGGCGTGCCCTACGGGATCCGGCACTACAAGCGTGATCCCAAGACAATGCGCGCACCGCCCGAGCTGCGGCGCGTGCATCCGTTGGGCAAGTCGCCCGTCGTCGTCGACGGCGCGGTGACGCTGGCCGAGTCGGGCGCGATCATCGAGTACCTGGTCGACCGCTTCGGGCAAGGCCGGCTCGTGCCGAAGGACGGGACGCCCGAGCGGCTGCGCTACACCTACTGGCTGCACTATGCCGAGGGCTCGGCGATGCCGCCGCTGCTGCTCAAGCTGGTGTTCGACCGCATTGCCAAGGCACCGGCGCCCTTCATCGTCAAGCCCGTCGTGCGCGGCATCGTGCACAAGGTGATGTCGACCTTCGTCACGCCGCAGTTGAAGGCGCACCTCGACTACCTCGAAGCCGAGCTGGTGCGCAGCGACTGGTTCGCCGGCCCCGAGTTCAGCGCGGCCGACATCCAGATGAGCTTCCCGCTCGAAGCGGCCGCGGCCCGTGCCGGCCTCGACGAAAGCCGGCCGCGGCTGCACGATTTCCTGCACCGCATCCACCGCCGCCCGGCCTATGCCCGCGCGCTCGAGCGCGGCGGGCCGTACGACTACGCCAGCGGCTGACGGGCGAGGGCGGGCTCCGCAGCGGCGAAATCCGTCGCCCCGGCGCCAGGCCGGGGCGTTGCGAGCCCAATCGGGCCGTGCCGGTCCGGCGGCAGGGCGCCCGGGGCGCATCTGCGCCGTTTTCACCCTGCTTATCGGCGCACGCGCCTGTCGGGAATTCTCAAGAATCGTCTGCATTGTGCCGATCACCCGGCGCGCTTCGGTGCGGCGGGCCTGCCGTGCCGACCTTTCAACCGACCACAGGAGTCGTCCGATGAAGACCTGGATCCGCGCTGCCGCCGCCATCGCGTTCTGCAGCGCCGCCGCACTGGCGCAAGCCGAAAGCGTCGCCGAAGCGAAGGCGCTGCTCGATGCGGCGCATGCCGAGCTCAAGAGCAAGGGCGTCGAGGGCGCCGTCAAGGAGTTCAACGCCGGCGGCAAGTGGAAGGGCACGAAGGCCTATGTCGTCGTCGCCGACTTCAAGGGCAACATGCTGGCGCATGCCGCCAACGAGAAGATCGTCGGCAAGAACATGTACGAAGCCAAGGACGCCGCCGGCAAGCCCTTCGTGCAGGAAGTGATCTCCGGGGTGCAGGCCAAGGGCGAGACGAACATCGAGTTCCGCTGGGCCAACCCGACGACCAAGAAGATCGACGACGGCAAGATGGTCGCCAAGCGCGTGCCGGGCCAGGACGCCTACGTCGGCGTCACCTACTTCGAGTGAACCGGGACTGCGGCGGTCCTCGAGGCCACCGCTTCCCGGGGGATCCAGACACCAAGGAAGAAAGCATGCGCGCGCTCGACAACCTGTCGCTCAAGTTCAAACTCGCCCTCGTGCCTGCGCTGTGCCTGGCGCTGCTGCTGGGCCTGTGCGGCATCACGCTGTGGGGTTCGTCGCGTCTCGGCGCGGCGCTGCAGTCGCTCTACGCCGAGCGACTGCCGAGCTACGGCTTCGCCGCGCGCTTCGAGTCCGATCTGCGTGATCTCAACGGCCTGATCAACCAGTCGATCGCCTTCGAGGCCGTCGGCTACAGCGAGCAGGCCGTCGCCGCGGTCGACAAGTCGATCGTCGCGCTGGGTGACACCATCGACAAGAACCTGCAGGCGCGCCTCGATTCTGCCGACGCCGCGGAGCGCGCGTCGCTCGAGAGGATCGCCAAGTCGCTGAAGACCTACCGCCAGGCGCTCAAGGACACGCTCGACCTCAAGAGCACCGGCCTGGCGACAGCCGCGACCTTCCTGACGACGGCGCAGCGCGAGTACGCGACGCTGCTCAAGGCTGTCACCGAGATCAGCAGCCGCGAACTCGAACTCGCCGGCGCCGACGTGACGGCCGCGCAGTCGGCGAGCCGCCAGATGCAGGTCGTGCTGGCCGTCGCCGCCGTGCTCGCGATCGCGCTGGCCGGCCTGTTCAGCGTGCTCGTCGCCCGCGGTGTGCTGCGCCGCGTCGTCCGCCTGTCGAACGCGATGCGGCGCCTCGCCAGCGGCGACCTGACGCAGCCGATCGCCAGCGGCGGCCGCGACGAGATCGGCGCGCTGACCAACGACACCGAGACGGTGCGCAGCCGGCTCGCCGAGTCGATGCAGTCGGTGCAGCGCGCCAGCGATTCGGTGCACGTTGCCGCAACGGAGATCGCCACCGGCAACGTCGACCTCGGGCAGCGCACCGAGGCCACCTCGTCGGCGCTGCAGCAGACCTCGTCGTCGATGCAGCAGCTGACCGCTGCCGTCAACGACAACGCCGGCTCGGCCGACCGCGCCAGCGCGACGGCGACGCGCGCCGCCGATGCGGCCCGCGAGGGTGGCGAAGTCGTCGCCCGCGTCGTGCAGACGATGGGCGAGATCACGACCGCGAGCAAGCGCATCGCCGAGATCACCAGCGTGATCGACGGCATTGCGTTCCAGACCAACATCCTGGCGTTGAACGCCGCCGTCGAAGCGGCGCGCGCCGGCGAGCAGGGCCGCGGCTTCGCCGTGGTCGCCGGCGAAGTGCGCAGCCTGGCGCAGCGCTCGGCCGCCGCCGCCAAGGAGATCACCGGCCTGATCCAGACCTCGGCCGAGCGCGTCGAGACCGGCAGCCGCCTGGTCGCGCAGGCCGGAACGTCGATCGACGAACTCGTCGCGCAGGTCGCCAACGTCGCCGAACTGGTGTCGGGCATCCGCTCCGCGACGGTGGAGCAGAGCGGCGAGATCGCGCAGATCAATCAGGCGCTCACCTCGCTCGACACGACGACGCAGCAGAACGCCGCGCTCGTCGAGGAGTCGAGTGCTGCCGCCGAAAGCCTGCGCCAGCAGGCCGACACCCTGGCGGCCGCGATGCAGCGCTTCCGCGTCGCCTGACGCGGATCTGCACCCGTATCTGCGCACGCGTCTGCAGCACGGGTCCCGTTCGGGCTGAGGTGTCGAAGCCCTCGCGCGAGCGGTTCGACAGGGTCGCCGCGAGCGGGGCTTCTCGTTTCGGCCGGCGGTGGCAAGATGCCGCCGCGATGCCCGCCGCCGCCCGACTTCGTCTCTTCCTCGCCAGCGCCGCCGTCCTGCTCGCCGCAGGCTGCGCGACGCCGCCGCCGCCGGCCGCACCGTCGCTGCCGCCGGCCGAAGCGCGCGCACTGATCGCGCGCGTGTTGCCGTCGTCGCTCGCCGATCGCGCCGGCTGGGCGACCGACATCCACGCCGCCTTTGCGTCGATGGATCTGCCCGCCAATGCCGCGAGCCTGTGCGCCGCCGTTGCCGTCACCGAGCAGGAATCGGGATTCCGCGTCGATCCGGTGGTGCCCGGGCTCGCCGCGATGGCGTGGAAAGAGATCGACGCGCAGGCCGAGCGCGCCGGTGTGCCGCGGCTCGTCGTGCGCACCGCGCTGCGCCTGACATCGCCTGACGGGCGCAGCTATGCCGAGCGCATCGACGCGGCGCGCACGGAAAAGCAGCTCAGCGACATCTTCGACGACTTCATCGGCATCGTGCCGCTGGGCCGCAGCTTCTTTGCCAATCGCAACCCGGTGCGCACCGGCGGGCCGATGCAGGTCGGCGTCGCGTTCGCGCAGGCGCAGGCGCAGGCCAAGGGCTACCCGTACCCGGTCGCCGGCACGATCCGCAACGAAGTTTTCACGCGCCGCGGCGGCCTCTATTTCGGCATCGCGCACCTGCTCGACTACGCGGCGCCGTACGACCGGCCGCTCTTTCGCTTCGCCGACTTCAATGCCGGCCGGTGGGCCAGCCGCAACGCCGCGTTCCAGAACGCCGTTGCCGTCGCGTCGGGCGTGCCGCTCGATCTCGACGGCGACCTGATCCGCCACGCCGCGGCGGCCGGCGAGCCCGGCGCCACCGAACTGGCGACGCGCACTCTGGCGCGCCGCCTCGGCATGACGGCGGGCGAGATCCGCCGCGACCTCGAGCGCGGCGGCGAGCGCGGCTTCGAGCACACGACGCTGCATGAGCGCGTCTATGCGCTGGCCGAGCGCACGAACGGCCGTGCGTTGCCGCGCGCAGTGCTGCCGCGCATCGCGTTGGCGAGCCCGAAGATCACGCGCAAGCTGACGACCGAGTGGTTCGCGCGTCGCGTCGACGAGCGGCACCAGCGCTGCCTCGCGCGCGCCGACGCGACGGCGGGGTGACGCCCTATCCCACTCGTGGGAGAGGGCGGGGGTGAGGGCGGCAGAGGGAGCTACTTGCGCGCCAGGAAGACGTTGCGCTCGGTCAACCCGGGCAGGAACGAGCCGTTCCAGACGGCGTTCGGATTGACGCGCTCCTTGGTGCCGAGGGCGTCCGACACCTGGCTGGCCATCAGGTTCAGCCGCGGCGCGACGACGCTGCCGAAGCCTTCGGCGCGCGCATCGGCGGTGAGCACTGTCGCGGCGAGCGCGAGCTGCAGCCGGCGCAGCTCGACCGCCTCGTCGATCTGGGCGTCGCGCGCCTTCAGCGCGGTGATCGCCGACTTCGGGTCGGCGACGACGTCGTGCACGCCCTTGGTGAACGCCCGCAGGAAGCCCTTCACTGCCTCGGGGTGCTGCTTCAGGAAGGCTTCGCCGACGACGATCGCGTTGCCGTAGAGCTTGACGCCGTGGCTGTGGTAGGGCAGCACGACGATGTCGGCCGTCTGCACGCCGCGTGCCTCGAGGTCGAGCAGCAACGTGAACCACAGGCCGGTGATGGCGTCGACCTCGCCGTCGATCAGCATGGCTTCGCGGCGCCCGGCGCCGGTCGCAGTCCAGACGACGTGCTCGATCTGGTTGGCCTGGGCGAACACCGGCCAGGCGCGTCGGCTGGCGTCGAGCAGCGGCGCGCCGAGCTTCCTGCCGTTGAGGTCGGAGGGCGTGCGGATGCCTGATTTCTTCAGCGCCAGCACGGCCGCCGGCGTGCTGTTGTAGACCATCATCACGGCCACCGGCTTGTTCGGCGCGGCGGGCTGGTTGGCGTGGAACTCCATCAGCGCCGCCAGGTCGGCAAAGCCGATGTCGTAGGCGCCGGCGGCGACGCGCGCGACGGTGCCGGTCGAGCCGCTGCCGGCGTCTATGACGACGTTCAGCTTCTCCTGCTTGAAGTAGCCCCTGGCGTGCGGTACGACGAACAGCGCCGCCGGCCCCTCGAAGCGGCCGTCGAGCAGCACGCGTACCGGCATGTCCTCGGCGCGGCTCGCCGCCGCGGCCGCGAGACCGGCGACGAGCACGCAACAGGCCCCGACGGCGCGTGCGCGCGAGGTCGGAAAACGGTACATGACGATTCCCAAGTGACTGTCGTTCGTGTCATCGCGACGGCAGCGAGAGCATTGGCACTGATTCTGTGCGCGCCGCCGGCGCACAGGAATCGGGGCTAGCGATAGGATCGTTCTAGGGATACCTCGCCCCGGAGTTGACCTGGCTCAATGCGCGCATCGGCCGCGCGCCTGCCGTGCGCGCGGCGCGGGACCGAATCACGTCGCGTCCTGCGGCATGCTGTGCCACCACAGGCGGCACGAGCGGCACAGTCCGCCGGCATCGAAATGCGCCTGCAGCACGCCGTCGAGCGCCATGCGCGGCAGCGGGTCGCCCGGCTTGCGTGCGACGAGATTCGTACCTGTCGATTGCGCCCAGACGCGAAACAGCTCCTCCGAGGCCACCTGGTAGGTGACGCGCCAGTGCGCGATACCCGAGTCCGGCGCCGAGGCGAGGATGTCGTAGTCGACACGCACGTCTTGCTGCAGCTTGACGCGCTGCCAGTACGCCGCCAGTTCCGCCGGCCCGCGCTGCACCGCGAACGGCGTGTTGCGGTACTCGCCTTCGGCGGTGAAAAGGGCGCAGAAGAGCGCCTCGTCGCGCTGTTCCCAGGCCGCCTTGTAGCCGTGCATGAATCGTTCGATGCTCATGGTTCACCTCGGTGGAGTCGCGGGTCAGCGGCTGCGCCCCGCGCGGTACTGCGACTTCGTGCCGCCGGCGCGCGTGGCCGCCTTGTCGATCGCGGCGAACGAACGCGCCGCGTGGGCGTGGCAGACGGCGAGGCCGAGCGCGTCGGCGGCGTCCTTGCCGGGCAGGCCCGGCAACTTCAGCAGCTTCGAGACCATCTGCTGCACCTGCTCCTTTTTCGCCTGGCCGTGGCCGACGATGGCCTTCTTCATCTGCAGCGCGGTGTATTCGACGACGGCCACGTCGTGCGCCACCAGCCCCGTGAGTGCGGCACCGCGCGCCTGGCCGAGCAGCAATGTGCTCTGCGGGTTGACGTTGACGAACACGATCTCGACGGCCGCGCAGTCGGGCTGGAAACGCTGCACGATCTCGGCGATGCCGTCGAAGATGACCTTCAGCCGCGCCGGCAGCGCGCCGCCTTCGATGCTGTCGGTCGCGATCGTGCCGCTGACGACGTAGGCCAGCTCGCCGCCGTCGGCGTCGATGACGCCAAAGCCCGTGGTCCGCAGACCGGGATCGATGCCGAGGATTCTCAAGTTCACACTCCGAAGTACCAGCGCACCGAATGAAAGAACACCGGCGCCGCGAAGCACAGCGGCGCCACGCGGTCGAGCAGGCCGACAGCGCCCGTCACGGTGGGGCGGCCGCCCCAGTGGCGCACGCCGGCGTCGCGCTTCAAGGCATTCATCACCAGTTCGCCCAGCGTGCCGGCGCCGCCCGCCGCGAAGCCCATGAACAGCGCCTGGCCGGCCTTGAACGGCGTCGCCCAGTAGAGCAGCAGCCCGACGAAGCCGCCGGCCAGCGCGCCGAGCGCCCAGGCCTGCCAGGTGAAGCTGCGGCTGATCTGGCGCGCCGCGGGCAGTGCGCGCAGGCGCCGGCCGGCCGTGCGCTGCGCCACCTGCGCCGCCGCGACGACGAGCACGAGGAACAGCACGAGGAAGGCGCCCCGCCCCTCGTAGCGCGGGAAGTCGAGCAGCAACAGCGCCGGCGCGTGGCTCATGCCGTAGACGCAGACCATCGTCCCCCACTGGATCTTGGCCGTGCGTTCGAGAAATCGCGTCGGGTCGTTGCCGAGCGCGCCGAGGATCGGCAGTGCAGCGAACGCATAGACCGGAATGAACACGCTGAACAGGTTGAACGAGCGCGAGCCGGCCAGCACGTACTGCACCGGCAGCACGACGAAGAAGGCGGCGATCAGGCTGCGGTGGTCGCCGCGCCGCGTGTGCGTCAGCGTGATGAACTCGCGCAGCGCGATGAACGACACCAGCGCGAACAACAGTGTCGCGACGAACGCGCCCGAGGCCCACGCGATCCAGAACAGCACGGCGCCGATCCAGACGGCGCGCAGGTCGTGCCCGAAGGCGCGGCGCGCAGCCGCCGCCTCGGCGTCGGCGTCGCGCAGCGCGCGCAGCACGGCGACGGCGGTCACGAGCGCGAGCAGCCCGAACAATGTGACGAACAGCAGACCCACCTGCTGCTCGACGCTCAAGCGGCGCAAGGCTCCCATGGCGGTCAGGGCCCCCCGTGCAGCGCCAGCACCGCCGAACGCGCGCGCTCCAGGAAAACCTGCTTGTCCTCGCCCGGCTGCAGCGTGACCGGCGCGCCGAACGTGACGGAGCACAGGATCGGCACCGGAACGACCTCGCCCTTGGGCATCACGCGCTGCACGTTGTCGATCCAGGTCGGGATCAGCGTCACCTCGGGGAACTGCTCGGCCAGGTGAAAGAGCCCGGCCTTGAACGGCTGCGGCACGCCCTTGCTGCTGCGCGTGCCCTCGGGAAAGATGACGAGCGAGTCGCCGTGGCGCAGCGCCTCGGTCAGCGGTTCGAGCGGGTCTTCGTCCTGCGCGCGCTGGCGGCTGACGTAGACGGCGTTGAACACCTCGCTCGTCAGCCAGCGCTTGAAGCGCGTCGCCGTCCAGTAGTCGCGCGCGGCGATCGGCCGCGTGGCGGCGCGCAGGTCGCGCGGCAGCGCGGCCCAGATCAGCACCCAGTCGAAGTGGCTCTGGTGGTTGGCGAAATAGATGCGCTGCTCGGCCTTCGGCGGGCTGCCCTGCCAGTGGCCCTGCGCGCCGGTGATCAGCCGTGCGATGAAGGCGAGCAGCAGGCCGGCGGCCTGGGGCAGGGTCATGGCGGCGATCGTAGCGGGCCGCTGTGCGGTCCCAGCCCCGGGGTTACGTCAGTGGCGGAAGTGGCGCACGCCGGTGAACACCATCGCGATGCCGCGCTCGTCGGCAGCGGCGACGACTTCGTCGTCGCGCACGCTGCCGCCGGGCTGGATCACGCAGGCCGCTCCGTTGTCGACGACGACGTCGAGCCCGTCGCGAAACGGGAAGAAGGCGTCGCTCGCCACCGCCGAGCCGGCCAGCGTCAGCCCCGCGTTCTGCGCCTTGATCGACGCGATGCGCGCCGAGTCGATGCGGCTCATCTGCCCCGCGCCGACGCCCAGCGTCATGCCGCCGCCGCAGAACACGATGGCGTTGCTCTTGACGTACTTCGCCACCTTCCACGCGAACAGCAGGTCGTCGAGCTGCTGCGGCGTCGGCGCCTTCTTCGTCACGACCTTCAACTCGCCCTTGGCGACTTCGCGGTTGTCGGCGCTCTGGATCAGCAGGCCCGAGCCGACGCGCTTCACGTCGTGCGCATTGCGGCCCTGCTGCCACGCCGTCGGGCCGCCGCGTTGCACGCCGTCGAGCGCGATCTCGAGCACGCGCAGGTTGGCCTTGGCGGCAAAGATGGCGCGCGCCTCGTCGCTGTAGGCCGGCGCGATCAGCACCTCGACGAACAGCTTGGCCACCGACTGCGCCGCGGCCCCGTCGACGGGGACGTTGAACGCGATGATGCCGCCGAAGGCCGAGGTCGGATCGGTCTTGAATGCCTTGTCGTAGGCTTCGGCCGCGTTCGCGCCGAGCGCGACGCCGCAGGGGTTGGCGTGCTTGACGATGACGCAGGCCGGCGTGTCGAACGACTTGACGCACTCCCAGGCCGCATCGGCGTCGGCGATGTTGTTGTACGAGAGCTCCTTGCCCTGCAACTGGCGAGCCGCGACCAGCGAGCCGGGCGCGGGGTGCAGGTCGCGGTAGAACGCGGCGGCCTGGTGCGGGTTCTCGCCGTAGCGCAGGTCCTGCAGCTTGACGAAGCGGCCGTTGCTCTGCGCCGGGAACTCGCTGCGCTGGCCGTCGGGCTGCAGCGACGACAGGTAGTCGCTGATCGCGGCGTCGTAGTTGCTGATGCGGTTGAACGCGGCGACGGCGAGCGCGAAGCGCGTCGCGTCGCCGACCTTGCCGCCCTGGCGCAGCTCGGCGAGCACTGCAGCGTATTGCGACGCGTCGGTCAGCACGGCGACGTCCTGCCAGTTCTTGGCCGCCGAGCGCACCATCGCCGGGCCGCCGATATCGATGTTCTCGATCGCGTCCTCCAGCGTGCAGCCGGGCTTGGCGACGGTGGCCTCGAACGGATAGAGGTTGACGACGAGCAGGTCGATCGTGCCGATGCCGTGCTGCTCGAGCGCAGCGCGGTGCTCGGGCAGCGCGCGCCGCGCCAGCAGGCCGCCGTGCACGACGGGGTGCAGCGTCTTGACGCGGCCGTCGAGCATCTCGGGGAATCCGGTCAGCTCGGCGACCTCGGTGACGGCGAGTCCGTTGTCGGCCAGCAGCTTGGCGGTGCCGCCGGTCGACACCAGGCGCACGCCGAGCGCGGCGAGCGCCTGCGCCAGCTCGACGACCCCCGTCTTGTCGGAGACGGAGAGCAGGGCGGTCAACTTCGACGACATGGCAGCGCCCTCACTTGATCAGCTTGTGCTCGACGAGCTTGCGTCGCAGCGTGTTGCGGTTGATGCCGAGCCACTCGGCGGCCTTCGACTGGTTGCCTTCGGCGTGACGCATGACGATGTCGAGCAGCGGGCGCTCGACGACGTTCATCATCATCTCGTACATCGCGTGCGGCTCGACACCGCGCAAGTCCTTGAAATAGCTGTCGAGGCTGTCGCGGATGCACTGCTCGACGTGCACTTTCTTCATGCCTGGAGACTCGCAAGGAAACGCCGGGCCGCCCCAAGTTTCCTTGACCCCCGCGGGGGGCGGGGCGGGCGCAGCCCGGCCCTGGGGGCCGACATCGGGTCGTCGTTGGCGGCTGCGGTCGGCAGCCGATCGTGGCGCTCGGCAAGCGCATCGAACCAGTCGCCGACGGCGCGCCACTGCGCACCGGCGTCGTCGATCGCATTCATGCGTGCGCGAAACGCCCCACCGCCGGGCAGCGCGTGCACCGCCCAGCCGATGTGCTTGCGCGCGCTGCGCACGCCCGCGGCCTCGCCGTACAGCGCGTAGTGGTCGAGCAGGTGTTCGAGCATCCAGGCGCGCACGTCGCGCACCGCGGGCGGCGCACGGTGCCGGCCGGTGGCGAGGAAGTGCGCGATGTCGCCGAAGATCCACGGCCGGCCCTGCGCGGCGCGGCCGATCATCAGCGCGTCGGCGCCGGTGGCGGCGAGCACGTCGCGCGCCTTTGCGGGCGTGTCGATATCGCCGTTGGCGACGACGGGGATCACCAGCGCCGCCTTCACCGCGGCGATCGTTTCGTATTCGGCGCTGCCGGCGTAGCCCTGCTCGCGCGTGCGTCCATGCACGGCGACCATCGCGACGCCGGCGGACTCGGCGGCGCGCGCGATGCGCACGGCGTTGCGCTCGGCGGCACACCAGCCGGCGCGCATCTTCAGCGTGACCGGCACGCCCTGCGGCGCGCAGGCGGCGACGACGGCCTCGACGATCGCCAGCGCGAGCGGCTCGTCCTGCATCAGCGCAGCACCCGCCCATTTGCTGCACACCTTCTTGGCCGGGCAGCCCATGTTGATGTCGATGATCTGGGCGCCGCGGTCGATGTTGTAGCGCGCGGCGTCGGCCATCATCGCGGCGTCGGTGCCGGCGATCTGCACCGCGATCGGTGCGGCCTCGCCTTCGTGGTTCGCGCGGCGCGAAGTCTTCAGGCTCGCCCACAGGTCGCGCCGCGACGTGACCATCTCGCTGACGGCATAGCCTGCGCCGAGGCGCCTGCAGAGCTTGCGAAACGGCCGGTCGGTCACGCCCGCCATCGGGGCGACGAACAGGGTGTTCGTCAGTTCGTGGGGGCCGAGGCGCATGGTCGTGGCGAACGCGAGAGCGAAGTGGACTGCCCGAAAAGGAGGCAGGAGTATAGCGATCCGTGCGGGCGCGTTCGCTGCAGCGCAGGCGCTCCGATAATCGCCGCCATGGAGGCTGGGTTCGCCGCGTTGCTCGTCGCGCTCGCGCTGCCGCGCTACGGACTGAGCACCGTGTTCGTCGTCGCGCTGGTGTCGGCGACGCTGCTGCCGGTCGGCTCCGAGCCCGCCGTGTTCGGCTTGGTCAAGCTCAACCCGGCGATGTTCTGGCCTGCCGTGCTCGTCGCCACCGCGGGCAACACGGCGGGCGGCGCGATCTCGTACTGGATGGGCTGCGGCGCCGAGCGTGCCTACGAACGCGTGACGCACCGGCGCGTCGAGTCGCGCGCGCTGGCTTGGCTCGAGCGTTTCGGGCCGCGCGCCTGCCTGCTCGCCTGGCTGCCGATCGTGGGCGACCCGCTATGCGCCGTCGCCGGCTGGCTGCGCATGGCTTTCTGGCCCTGCGTGCTCTACATGGCGATCGGCAAGTTCGCGCGCTACGCCACGATGACGGCGGCGCTGCTGTGGGTGTTCCCGGGCGTGTTCACGCCGTAGGACGACCGCGCAGCGCCGCCCGCCGCTCAGCCCGCCTTGCGCGCGGCGCGCTTGGCCGGCGCCTTGCGCGGCGCTTTCGCCGCGGGCTTGGCCGCCGCTTTCACGCGGCCCTTGAGCGCTGCGGTGAGCGCGTCGACGCGTGCGGCCAGCGCATCGAGATCCTTGTGCGTCGGCACTCCGAGCTTGTTCATTGCGCGTGCGGTGCGCTCCTCGAAGATCGATTCGAGCTTGTCCCATTGCTGGCCGGCCTTGGCCGACACGTCGCCGGCCATCGTCGACATCTTCGTCGTCACGTCGCTGATGCGCTCCTCGGCGGCCGACTGCGTCTTGCGCTGAAGGCTGACGCCTTCCTTGACCAGCGCGTCGAACACCTTGCCTCCTTCGGCCTGCGCCTTGCTGAATGCGCCGAGCCCGGCCAGCCAGATCTGCTGCGCCGAGTCGCGCACCGTGCCGGCGAGTTCGCTGTCGAACAGGCGCGCCCCCGATGCCTGCTGCTTCTCGCTGAGGGACTTGAGCTTCTTGACCATGCGTGCTCCTGCTGTCTGCTGATGGAAACCGAACGTCGCTGCGACTATAGGCGCCGCGTCGGCGCAATGGGCCCCGCCGGCTAGTGAGGGCGCTCTATCGTTGAGGGTTGCCGAGAGTGGGCGCGCGCCGGCGGCGCAGTCAGAATCCGGCGTGCCGTCCACCCGACACGGCAGCGAGTGTGCATTGGCAGTCAGGGCGGACGCGGAAACACAGCAGCGCAGGCGGCACCGGCGCCAGACCTTCTGGCTGGCGGTCGGGCTGGCGCTGACGGGTGCCGCGCTGGCGCTGCTGACGGCGTGGCGGCATGCCGACGCGCGCTGGCTGCAGGAGCAGCAGCTGCGCCAGCAGGCGCGGTTGGTGGCCGACGTGCTGGCGCGCCAACTCGACGCGGTGAACGTGGCGCTCGTCGGCCTGACCGACGAGGCCCAGGCGCTGCTGCACGGTGAGCACGCCGCCGCTGTGCGGCCGCGGCTGCGCTCGATGGAGGCGGCGATGCCCGGCGTGCGCACCTTCAGCATCGTCGACGCCGACGGCATCGTGCGCGCATCGAGTCGCGACGAGCTGGAGGACGACAGCTTCGCCGAGCGCGACTACTTCCGCGCCGCGCGCCTGCACAACGATGCCGGCCTGCTGCACGTCTCGTCGCCGTTTCGCACCCAGCGCGGCGTCCGGGTGCTGAATCTGGCGCGCACGGTGCGCGGCGCCGACGGGCGTTTCGCCGGTGTCGTCGCGGCCACGCTCGACGCGACCTTCTTCGCCGAGCTGCTGGCGCCGGCGCACTATTCCGCCGACATGTGGGGCGCTGTCGCGCACGACGGCGGACGCCTGCTGCTGATGGTGCCGCCGCGACCCGCGCTCGATGGCATGGACCTGGCGCAGCCGGGGAGCATGTACTCGCGCCACGTCGCCAGCGGCCTCGCCGAGACGGCCTATTGGGGCCGCGTCGCCGCCACCGACGAGGAGCGCCTGCTGGCCCACCGCAATGTGCGGCCTTCCGGCGCCGAGGCGGACCACGGCCTCGTCGTCGCGCTGTCGCGCGATGCCGCGGCGGCACTGTCGCGCTGGCGTGCCGAGGCAGCGTTCGGCGTCGCGCTGTTCCTGCTGGCGGGGGCGCTGGCCTTCGTCGGGCTCGGCGCCGTGCATCGGGGTGAACGTCGCGCGTCGCAGGCGCAGGAAGCGGCGCGCCTGGCGGTGCTCGACAACGAGCAGTGCTGGGCGCTCGCACTCGAAGGCTCGGGCGTCGGCGTCTGGGACTGGAATCCGCAGACCGACGCGATGTTCCAGTCGCGGGTGTGGAAGGCGATGCTCGGCGACGCCGGGCACGACTTCGGGGCGACCGGCGCGGCCTGGTTCGAGCGCGTGCATCCCGACGACCTGCCGGCCCTGCGCCACGCGCTCGACGCGCACCTGCAGGGCCGCGCCGACCGCTACGCCGCCGAGCACCGCATGCGCTGCGCCGACGGCAACTGGAAATGGGTGCTCACCCGCGGCCGCGTGTTCGCGCGAGACGCGGCCGGCCGGGCGGTGCGCGTCGTCGGCACGCAGAGCGACGTCAGCGAGCGCCGCGAAGCCGAGGTGCTGCGCCGCGAGCGCGACCTCGCCGACGCGGCGAACCGGGCCAAGACGGATTTCCTCTCGCGAATGAGCCACGAGCTGCGCACGCCGCTCAACGCCATCCTCGGTTTCGCGCAGCTGCTCGTCGCGCGCACCGACGCGCAGGCCGCGACCGAGCAGCGCCAGCAGATCCAGTACATCGAGCAGGCCGGCTGGCACCTGCTCGAAATGGTCAACGACATGCTCGACCTGACGCGCATCGAGGCCGGTCAGCTCGAGCTGCATCCGCAGGCGGTCGCGCTGGGCGGCGTGATCGACGCGGCGCGGGCGATGGTGGTGCGCCAGGCGCAGGAGGCGCAGGTCGAACTGGCCGTTGCACCGGTCGACGCTGCGGCAGTGGTCGAGGCCGATCCGGTGCGCCTGCGCCAGGTGCTCGTGAACCTGTTGAGCAATGCGATCAAGTACAACCATCCGGGCGGCCGCGTCGACGTCACCGTCGAGCCTGCCGACGCGGGCTGCCGTGTCAGCGTCAGCGACACCGGCCTGGGCATGAGCGAGGAGCAGCTCGCGCACCTGTTCGAGCCGTTCAACCGGCTCGGCCGCGGCCAGTCGGCGATCGAGGGCACGGGCATCGGTCTTGTCGTCACGCGCTGGCTGGTCGAGGCGATGGGCGGCACGATCGCCGTGCGCAGCGCGCCCGGCGCCGGGTCGAGCTTCGGCGTGACGCTGCCACCGGCGCCGCCGCCGCCGGCGCGGTTGGGGTAAGCGCGCGCCCGCCGAGCGGGCGGATTGGTCAAGAATCGTCGGCCATCGACGACTCGAGTTCATCGCCACCAGGGAGGCCCGCATGCAGTATTTCGTCACCGGCGCGACGGGGTTCATCGGCAAGCGACTGGTCAAGGCGCTGCTCGCGCGCCGCGGCTCCGTCGTCTATTTCCTGCTGCGCCACGAGTCCGAGGGCAAGGTCGGCGACCTGCTCGCCTGGTGGGGCGTCGGCAAGGCGCGCGCCGTGCCCGTGTTCGGCGACCTGACGGGCAGGAAGCTCGGCGTCGCGGCCGACGACATCAAGCGACTTAAGGGCCACATCGACCACGTCTACCACCTGGCCGCCGTCTACGACCTGTCGGCCGACGAGGAGAGCCAGGTCCGCGCCAATATCGACGGCACGCGCAACACGGTCGAGTTCGCCAAGGCGATCGACGCCAAGCACTTCCACCACGTCAGCAGCATCGCCGCGGCGGGACTCTACGAAGGCGTGTTCCGCGAGGACATGTTCGACGAGGCCGAGGGGCTCGATCACCCCTACTTCATGACCAAGCACGAGAGCGAGAAGATCGTGCGCAACGAGTGCAAGGTGCCGTGGACGGTGTACCGGCCGGCGATGGTGGTCGGCGACTCGCGCAGCGGCGAGATGGACAAGGTCGACGGGCCGTACTACTTCTTCAAGCTGATCCAGCGCATGCGGCAGTTCCTGCCGCCGTGGATGCCGTCGGTCGGGCTGGAGGGCGGGCGCGTCAACATCGTACCGGTCGACTTCGTCGTCGCGGCACTCGACCACATCAGCCATCTGAAGACGAACCTCAACCGCAGGTGCTTCCATCTCGTCGACCCGGTGGGCTACCGCGTCGGCGACGTGCTCGACATCTTCACCCGGGCCGCGCACGCGCCGAAGATGAACCTGTTCGTCAACGCCGCGCTGTTCAGCTTCGTCCCCAAGAGCGTGACCAAGGCGCTGATGGCGATCGCGCCGGTGCGCCGGCTGCGCCGCGCCGTGCTGAAGGACCTCGGCCTGCCCGAGGACATCATGAACTTCGTCAACTATCCGACGCGCTTCGACCGGCGCGAGACGGACAAGGCGCTCGAGGGCAGCGGCATTGCGTGCCCCAACCTGCACGACTACGCGTGGCGGCTGTGGGACTATTGGGAGCGCCACCTCGACCCCGACCTGTTCATCGACCGCTCGCTGCGCGGCACGGTCGGCGGCAAGGTCGTGCTGATCACGGGCGGCTCGTCGGGCATCGGGCTGGCCGCGGCGCACAAGTTCGCCGAGGCGGGCGCGACGACGATCATCTGCGGCCGCGACCAGGACAAGCTCGACGCCGCCTGCGCCGAGGCCAAGTCGCGCGGCCACCGCTTCGTCGCTTATGCGGTCGACGTCGCCGACATGGCCGACTGCGACCGCTTCGTCAAGCTCGTGATCGAGAACCACGGCGGCGTCGACTTCCTGATCAACAACGCCGGGCGCTCGATCCGACGCGGCATCGAGTCGAGCTGGGACCGCTTCCACGACTACGAGCGCACGATGCAGCTCAACTATTTCGGCGCGCTGCGCCTGACGACGGGGCTGCTGCCGGGCATGGCGGCGAAGAAGAAAGGCCACGTCGTCAACATCAGCTCGATCGGCGTGCTGACCAACGCGCCGCGCTTCTCGGCCTATGTGGCGAGCAAGGCGGCGCTCGACGCCTGGACGCGCTGCGCCGCCAGCGAGTTCGCCGATGTCGGCGTCGGCTTCACGACGATCAACATGCCGCTCGTGCGCACGCCGATGATCGCGCCGACCGCGCTCTACAACAACGTGCCGACGCTGTCGCCCGAGGAGGCGGCCGACCTCGTCGCGCAGGCCTGCATCCACAAGCCGGTGCGCATCGCGACGCGGCTGGGCATCGCCGGCGAGATCCTGCACGCATTGCTGCCGCGCGTGGCGCAGATCGCGATGAATTCAAGCTTCCGCATGTTCCCCGACTCGTCGGCCTCCAAGGGCGAGAAGGGCGCCAAGCCGCAGCTCTCGGCCGAGGCCGTCGCGTTGCAGCAGATGATGCGCGGCATCCACTTCTGATCTGCGGCGCGCTGTCGGGCGGCTGCTTCGAGCAGGTGCTGGCAGCGCCCTGAAGACAGCGCGGCGGCGTCCGGGTGCGGCGCCGCTTCAGTGCGCGTGCGCCAGCTCGCCGCGCGCCTGCCGCAGCACCGACAACGACGCCGCCAGCGCGAGCGAGGCCATCAGCGCGGCGACGGCGAGGTCGGGCCACGCCGTGCCGGTGCCGAAGACGCCGAGCGCCGCCGCCATCACGGCGACGTTGCCGATGGCGTCGTTGCGCGTGCACAGCCAGATCGAGCGCATGTTGGCATCGCCGTCACGCCAGGCGTAGAGCGCGATCGCGACGCCGACGTTGGCCGCCAGCGCCAGGGCGCCGATCGCGCCCATCGTCAGCGGCTCGGGCGACACGCCGTGCAGCGCCGACCAGCCGGCGCGGCCGAGCACGGCGAATCCGAACAGGCCCATCGACGCTGCCTTGACCAGCGCGGCGCGTGCGCGCCATGCCAGCGACAGGCTCAGCACGGCCAGGCTCAGCCCGTAGTTGGCGGCATCGCCGGCGAAGTCGACGGCATCGGCGAGCAGCGACACCGAGCCGGAGGCCAGGCCGCCCGCGACCTCGACCGCGAACATCGCGGCATTGACGACGAGGGCGATCCACAGCACGCGGCGGTAGCGCGGGTCGCGCGCCGCGCCGTCGGCGGCTTCGTGGGGGCAGCAGTGGGCGGACATCGAAGGCTCCGGGATGCGATCGGCTCATTGGAAACCCCGGAGCCGCTACGGAGTCAAGCCGCTACAGTGGGCAGGGACTACGAGATCACGAAGGGCGGCTGCGGATGCGGATCGGCGAATTGGCGCAGGCGGCGGGGCTCGACGTCGAGACCGTGCGCTACTGGGAGAAGGCGGGGCTGCTGCCGCCGCCGGAGCGGCGCGACAACAACTACCGCCGCTACGGCGCGGCGGCGCTGCACCGGCTGCGCTTCATCCGCAACTGCCGCGCGCTCGACATGAGCCTGGACGAGGTGCGCACGCTGCTCGGCTTCATCGACCGGCCGGGCGGCGACTGCCGGCCGGTCGACGCCCTCGTGGCCGGGCACCTGGGCCATGTGCGCGAGCGCATCCGCGGGCTGCGCCAACTCGAAAAGCAACTGGTGCTGCTGCAGCAGGCCTGCGGCGACGCCGAGCCGCACGCCGCGTGCGGCATCGTGCTCGCGCTCGGCGCGCCCGACGCGCGTACGCCCAAGCCGGCGCGCGGCGTGCACAGCCGCTGAGGCAGCAGCAGCGCGGCGGTGGCTGGCGCGCTACTTCGCCGGCTCGATCGCCGTCACCGTGTACTGGCCGCCGACCTTGCCGGCCGAAAAGCGCACCCTGTCGCCGGGCTTGATGCGCGCCAGCGCAGCCGGATCGGCGACGCGGTACGACATCGTCATCGCCGGCATGTCGAGCGCCTTGATCGCGCCGTGCTTGAGCGTGACCTTGCCGGCGCTCGCGTCGACCTTCTGCACCTCGCCGTCGACCATTTGCGCGTGAGCGTGGGCGCCGGCCAGCAGCGCCGCCGCGGCGATCCAATGTTTCATCCCTCGTCCTTTCGGGGCCGCGCACCGTTGAACTTTGCGCAGCGCGGCATACTCTACCGCCGGCAACAAGCAACGAGCCGATGTCATGGTGAAACGAAGAATGTTGATGCTGGCGGCACTCGCCGGCGCATGGAGCGCGAACTTCGCCTTTGCTCAGGGCGCGAAGCCGCTGGTCGAGGTCTGGAAGTCGCCGAGTTGCGGTTGCTGCGAGGACTGGATCGCGCATCTGCAGGCCGAAGGCTTCGCCGTGCGCGTGCACGACGACGGCAACGACGAGGCGCGCAATCGGCTGGGCATGCCGCTGCGCTACGGCTCGTGCCACACGGCCCAGGTCGGCGGCTACGCGGTCGAGGGCCACGTGCCGGCGCGCGAGATTCGCCGGCTGCTCAAGGAGAAGCCCGCGGCCGTCGTCGGCCTCGCCGTGCCGGCGATGCCGCTCGGCGCGCCCGGTATGGACGGCCCCGAGTACGGCGGGCGCAAGGATCCCTACGACGTGCTGCTGGTGCGCAACGGCGGCGCGGCATCGGTGTACCAAGCTTATCGCTGAAAATGACGGCACCCCGCTCGCCGAGTACGGCGAGCGACCCTCCGGGAGGGTTCGGGCCTGGCTTGGGGCGGCCCGGCGCGGCGGCCCGACCGGGCGCCGACCTTCCTACAATGCGGGCCGCAACTCCGCTCGACCCGCCATGCCCACCGATCCCGCTGCCTCGTCCGACGCCGACCCTCTCTCGCTGATCGCTCCGCGCGACAAGGCCGAGATCCTCGCGCAGGCGCTGCCCTACATCCGGCGCTTCCACGGCAAGACGATCGTCATCAAGTACGGCGGCAACGCGATGACGGATCCGGCGCTGCAGCAGGACTTCGCCGAAGACGTGGTGCTGCTCAAGCTCGTCGGCATGAACCCCGTCGTCGTTCACGGCGGCGGGCCGCAGATCGACGAGGCGCTGGCCAAGGTCGGCAAGAAGGGCACCTTCATCCAGGGCATGCGCGTCACCGACGAGGAGACGATGGAAGTCGTCGAGTGGGTGCTCGCGGGCCAGGTCCAGCAGGACATCGTCGGCCTGATCAACGTCGCCGGCGGCAAGGCGGTCGGCCTGACCGGGCGCGACGGCGGCCTGATCCGCGCGCGCAAACTCAAGATGCTCGACAAGGACGACCCGGCCAAGGAGCACGACATGGGAGCGGTCGGCGAGATCGAGTCGATCGATCCCTCGGTCGTGAAGGCGCTGCAGGACGACCAGTTCATCCCCGTGATCTCGCCGCTGGGCTTCGGCGCGCACAACGAGAACTACAACATCAACGCCGACGTCGTTGCCGGCAAGCTCGCCGAGGTACTGAAGGCCGAGAAGCTGATGCTGCTGACCAACACGCCCGGCGTGCTCGACAAGACCGGCAAGCTGCTGACCAACCTGTCGGCGCGCGAGATCGACGAGTTGTTCGCCGACGGCACGATCTCGGGCGGCATGCTGCCCAAGATCGCATCGGCGCTCGACGCGGCGAAGAACGGCGTCAACGCCGTGCACATCATCGACGGGCGCGTCCCGCACGCCATGCTGCTCGAGGTGCTGACCGACCAAGCCTACGGCACGATGATCCGCTCGCATTGAGCGCCGCTGTGGCGATCTCGTCCCGCACCGTCTGGTTCTTCGACCTCGACAACACGCTGCACGATGCATCGCAGGCCGTGTTCGGCCGCATCAACGTCGCGATCACCGACTACATCGAGCGTGAACTGGCGCTCGACCGCGACGCTGCCGACGCGCTGCGGCTGCACTACTGGCGCCGCTACGGCGCGACGCTGCTCGGGCTGGAGCGCCACCACGCGATCCGCGCCGCGCACTACCTCGAGAACACGCATCGCCTCGAAGGCCTCGAGGCGAGCCTGCGCGCGAGCCGGCGCGACCGCGCGGCGCTGGCGCGGCTGCCGGGGCGCAAGTTCGTCCTGACGAATGCGCCGGCGCGCTACGCCGAGCGGGTGCTCGAGAAGCTGCGCTTGACGCAGCACTTCGAGGCCGTGATCGCGATCGAGGGCATGCGCATGTTCGGCGCGCTGCGCCCGAAGCCCGACGCGCGCATGCTGCGCTTCGTGCTGGCGCGGCTGAAGCTGCCGGCCGAGCGCTGCGTGCTGGTCGAGGACACGCTGGCGCACCAGCGCGCTGCGCGCCGCGTCGGCATGCGTGCAGTCTGGATGCAGGCCTATCTGCGCGGCGCTGCCCACGGACCCGAAGTTGGTGTTCACCATGCGCGCAAGCCAGCCTATGTGTGTGCGAGAATCAGTTCGCTCCACGCTCTGAGAAGGCTGTGATGTCTACCGACTCGACCCCTTCCGAGGCTGCCGTCCCGCTCGCGACTGAGGCCGCCGAAAGCGCCGCGCCCGCGGCCAGTGGCCGCAAGCGTCCCAAGCCCGGCGAACGCCGCGTGCAGATCCTGCAGACGCTGGCGACGATGCTCGAGCAGCCGGGCGCCGAGCGCATCACGACGGCGGCGCTCGCGGCGCGGCTCGACGTGAGCGAGGCCGCGCTGTACCGCCATTTCGCGAGCAAGGCGCAGATGTTCGAGGGGCTGATCGAGTTCATCGAGCAGAGCGTGTTCACCCTCGTCAACCAGATCGCCGAGCGCGAGCTTTCAGGCACGGTGCAGGCGCAGAGGGTGCTGACGGTGCTGCTGCAGTTCTGCGAGAAGAACCCGGGCATGACGCGAGTGATGGTCGGCGACGCCCTCGTCTTCGAGCACGAGCGGCTGCTGGTGCGCATGAATCAGTTCTTCGACCGCATCGAGTCGCAACTGCGCCAGAGCCTGCGGCAGGCCGCCGAAGCCGCCGGCTCGACGACGCCCACCGTCGACGCCAACGCGCAGGCTTCGGTGCTGACGGGTTTTGCCGTCGGGCGGTTGCAGCGATTTGCGCGGTCGGGGTTCAAGCGCAGCCCGACGGAGCATCTGGAGGCGGCGTTGCGGCTGCTGGTCGGGTGAAGTGAAAGCGCTTCCCGCGGCGCCGGCTTGCGGCTCGTTGCTTTCGTTGGAGCCGCGGCGCGGGCGGGCTGCCGGGGTGCCCTGTTGCGCTCATGTACCCCGCACCGGGCTGCGCCCGGCGCTCCTCCTTTACTTTGCTCCACAGGACGCCTCGACAGCCCGCTTTTGCAACGACGGGGGCACGTCCACAGCAGGCATGCCTCCGTGGTGCTTGGCCGAGGGCGTCGGGTGCCCTGCGCAGCGAAGCAAAGGGGGAGGGCTGCGCGCAGCGCAGTCCGGAGGACATGAGCGGAGCAGGGCACCCGGCGGCGTCGGACCGCATCGACAACTCGCACGACGAGCGGCACGAGCCGAACGAACTTCATGACGACGAGTTCCGCCGAACCGCTGTTGCACCTGATCGCGCGCGCCGAGGCGCTGATGACGCGCCTCGAAGCCGTGCTGCCGCATCCGCTCGCCGCGCCCGACTGGAGCGCATCCACGGCGTTCCGCTACCGCAAGCGCGGCGGCTCAGGCCGGCTCGAACCGGTGCGCCATGTCGCGACGATCCGCCTGGCCGATCTGCGCGAGATCGATGCGCAGAAGGAACGGCTGGTGCGCAACACGGTGCAGTTCGTCGCTGGCCAACGCGCCAACAACGTGCTGCTGACCGGCGCGCGCGGCACCGGCAAGTCGTCGCTGATCAAGGCCTGCCTCAACGAGTTCGCGCCGCGCGGCCTGCGCCTGATCGAAGTCGACAAGACCGACATGGTCGATCTGCCCGATCTCGTGGATTTGGTGGCCGAGCGGTCCGAGCGCTACCTCGTCTATTGCGACGACCTGAGCTTCGACGAGGGCGAACCGGGCTACAAGGCGCTGAAGTCGGTGCTCGACGGCTCGGTCGCGCAGGCGTCGGACAACGTGCTGATCTGCGCGACGAGCAACCGCCGCCACCTGCTGCCCGAGTACATGAAGGACAACCTGTCCTATACGCATACCGAGGACGGCGAGGTCCATCCCGGTGAAGTGATCGAGGAGAAGATCTCGCTGTCGGAGCGCTTCGGTCTGTGGGTGAGCTTCTACCCGTTCAGCCAGGACGAGTACCTCGCCATCGTTGCGCAGTGGCTGCGCAACTTCGGCGTCGCCGAGGGCGAGGTCGCCGAGGCGCGCGGTGAGGCGCTGATCTGGGCCCTGGAGCGCGGCTCGCGCTCAGGCCGCGTCGCGATGCAGTTCGCGCGCGACTGGTCGGCGCGGCACGCGGCGTGACGGCACCGCGCGAGCCCGTCGACGTGGCGGTGGGCGTGCTGATCGAGCATGACGCGGCCGGCCGCGAGGGCCGCTTCCTGCTCACGTCGCGCCCCGGCGGCAAGGTCTACGCCGGCTACTGGGAGTTCCCTGGCGGCAAGCTCGAGCCGGGCGAGAGCGTCGAGCAGGCGCTGCGCCGCGAGTTGCACGAGGAGCTCGGCATCACGATCGGCGCGGCGCAGCCGTGGCAGGTCGAGATCGTCGACTACCCGCACGCCCTCGTGCGGCTGCACTTCTGCAAGGTCTACGACTGGCACGGCGACTTCGAGATGCGCGAAGGCCAGCAGATGGCCTGGCAGACGCTGCCCGTCGAGGTCGTGCCGGTGCTGCCCGGCACCGTGCCGGTGCTGCAATGGTTCGCCCGCGAGCGCGGGTTCTCCGGTGCGACGCATCGCGAGTGATTGCTACACTGAACCGATGAACTGGCTCGATGCCGTCAAGTGGGACGCCGCCGGCCTCGTGCCGGTGATCGCGCAGGAGGTCGGCAGCAACGACGTGCTGATGCTCGCGTTCATGAATCGCGAGGCGCTGGCGCGCACCGCCGAGCTGGGCGAGGCGGTCTACTGGAGCCGTTCGCGCAACCGGTTGTGGCACAAGGGCGAGGAGTCGGGCCATGTGCAGCGGGTGCATGAGATGCGGCTCGACTGCGACAACGACGTCGTGCTGCTCAAGGTCGAGCAGCTCGGCCACGAGCCGGGCATCGCCTGCCACACAGGCCGCCACTCGTGCTTCTTCCAGCTGTATCGCGACGGCGCCTGGCAGGCCGTCGACCCGGTCTTGAAAGATCCGCAGACCATCTACAAATGACGAACGACGACAAGCGGGCGCTGTCGCAGGACGTGCTGGCGCGCCTGGCGCAGGTGATCGAGTCGCGGCGCGGCGGCGACCCCGACCGGAGCTACGTCGCGCGCCTGTTCGCCAAGGGCGGCGACGCGATGCTCAAGAAGGTGGGCGAAGAGGCGACGGAAGTCGTGATGGCGGCCAAGGACGGTGACGCGGTGCGCCTGACGGGCGAAGTCGCCGACCTGTGGTTCCACACCATGATCGTGCTGGCGCAGCACGGCCTCGCGCCGGCCGACGTGCTGGCCGAGTTGCAGCGCCGCGAGGGCCTGTCGGGGCTGGAGGAGTTCGCTGCGCGCAAGGCGCGGCAGCGCGAAGGAGGCGAGCCATGAACGACGTGATCGACGTGCCCGACGACCGCGAGAAGTCGCTGAAGACGGTCGGCCACATCAGCTATCTGCTGCACACCATCGTCGCCGTCGGCGCCGTGATTCCCGGCGTGCAGGCGAGCGTCGCGCTGCTGCTGGTCGCTTTCGTGATCGACCTGGTCAAGAAGGACGACGCCGTCGGCACCTGGCAGGAGACGCACTTCGCCTGGCGTATCCGCACCGTGCTGTGGGCCGCGGCGTTGTACCTGGTGACCGGTCCGCTGTGGCTGCTGTTCCTCGTGCCGGGCATGATCGCCTGGGCGATCGTCTCGATCTGGTTCCTCTACCGCATCGTGCGCGGCTGGATGAACCTCAACGCCGGCAAGCCGATGGAGGCGTGATGAGTGCCGACTGCATCTTCTGCAAGATCGCCGCCGGGCAGATCCCGTCGAATAAGATCTATGAGGACGAGGAACTTCTCGCCTTCCACGACATCCATCCGGCGGCGCCGGTGCACCTGCTGGTCATTCCGAAGTTGCACGTGGCGACGCTGGGCGACGCCACACCTGCGCACGAAGGCCTGCTCGGGCGCATGCTGTTGTTGGCGCCGCGGCTGGCGCGCGAGGCCGGCGCGGGCAACGGCTTCAAGACGCTGATCAACACCGGCGCCGACGGCGGGCAGGAGGTCTACCACCTGCACATGCACGTGATCGGCGGACCGCGCCCTTGGGGCCGCAGCCCCGGCGCCTAGAATCGAAGCATTCCCACCAGGAGAATTTTCATGGGTTCGTTCAGCATCTGGCATTGGCTCATCGTGCTGCTGATCGTCGTGCTCGTGTTCGGCACCAAGAAGCTCAAGAACATGGGCACCGACCTCGGCGGCGCGGTCAAGGGCTTCAAGGACGGCATGAAGGAAGGCGGCTCCGCCGCCACGCCGGCCGAGCCGCCGCAGCAGGTCGGCACCACGAACAAGACGAGCGATCCGAACACGGTCGACGTCGAGGCCAAGTCGAAGTCCTGAGCCGGCAACGCTCGCAACGCCACGCCCGCCGCCGACCCGCCATGATCGACCTCGGCATCGACAAGCTCGCGCTGATCGGCGCGGTCGCGCTGATCGTGATCGGCCCCGAGAAGCTGCCGCGCGTCGCGCGCACCGTCGGCCACCTGATCGGCAAGGCGCAGCGCTACGTCGCCGACGTGAAGGCCGAGGTCAACCGCTCGATCGAGCTCGAGGATCTCAAGAAGATGAAGTCGACGGTCGAGGACGCGGCGCGCGACCTCGAGCAGACCGTCAACACCGGGATTGCGCAGACCAACGCCGACCTCGTCGCCGGCTGGAACGACGACGCCACCGCGCTGCCGCCCGGCAGCGGCCAGCACGAGGGCCTCGGCCCGCCGGTGCCCGAGTACCGCCACCCTAAGAAGAAGTGGCGCGTCAAGCGCGGCGCGACGCCGCAGTGGTACAAGCAGCGTCAGGGCGTGCGCACGCACGCGCAGTCGGGCGCCGCGCGCGTCGCGCGCTTCCGTCCGCCCCGATCGGCCGAGAACCTGTGAACGAATCCAGCGTGCCCGCGTGATGCCCCCGAACAGCTCCAAT
>CAYJLV010000014.1:0-75886 GCA_964371405.1 uncultured Burkholderiaceae bacterium | reverse complement strand
CGCAGCGGCCGATGGCGATGTACCACTCGTGGGATTCGCAGAACGCCTGGCTGCGCCAGATCCACACCTGGAACCTGCTGCACATCAACACGCAGACGGCACGCACCGCCGGCATCGACGACGGCGACTGGGTCTGGGTCGAATCGCAGTGGGGCCGCGTGCGCTGCAAGGCGGCGCACTCGCAGGCCGTCGAGCCCGGGACGGTGTGGACCTGGAACGCGATCGGCAAGGCCGCCGGCGCGTGGAATCTCGCGCCCGACGCCAACGAGTCGCGCGAAGGCTTCCTGCTCAACCACCTGATCTCGGAAGAGCTGCCGGTGCGCGGCGACGGCAATGCACGCGTCTCCAACTCCGACCCGATCACCGGCCAGGCCGCGTGGTACGACGTGCGCGTGCGAGTCGTCAAGGCGGGGGCCGACGAGCCGGCGCAGACAGAGCCACAGTTCGCGGCGATGCGGCGCTATCCGGGCATGGTCGAGCGGCCCGAGGAGCTGTCATGACCAGGAAGCAGCTCGCCCTCGTCATCGACCTCAACGTCTGCGTCGGCTGCCACGCCTGCGTGACCAGTTGCAAGGAGTGGAACGGCGCCGGCGCCGCCGGGCCGATGACGGACCAGAGCCCCTACGGCGCCGATCCGAGCGGCACCTTCTTCAACCGCGTGCAGACCTTCGAGATCGGCGGGTTCCCGCACACCGAGACGGTGCACTTCCCGAAGTCGTGCCTGCACTGCGAAGAGCCGCCCTGCGTGCCGGTGTGCCCGACCGGCGCGTCGTACAAGCGCGAGGAGGACGGCATCGTCCTCGTCGACTACGACAAGTGCATCGGCTGCAAGTACTGCAGCTGGGCCTGCCCCTACGGCGCGCGCGAGCTCGACGCCGAGCAGAAGGTGATGAAGAAGTGCACCCTCTGCGTCGATCGCATCCACGACGCGAAGCTGCCCGAAGCCGACCGCCGGCCCGCGTGCGTGATGGCCTGCCCGACCTCGGCGCGCATCTTCGGCGACATCCACGACCCGCACTCCGAGGCCTCGCGCGCGATCCGCGAGAACGGCGGCTACGCGCTGATGCCCGAATGGGGCACGAAGCCCGCCAACCACTACCTGCCGCGCCGCACGACGCGTATCCGCATCCACGACGACGAACTCGTGCGCGCCGACAACCCGCTGCGCGTCGAGGGCCACCTGCCCCGCCCCGCGCCCGACGCCGCGACGCTCGAAGACGCGAGCTGGTAGCGAGCCGCCGAGCGACATTCACGCTGCCATGAACCCCGCCTTCTCCGTCATCCTGCTCACGACGCTGATCGGCGCCGGCCAGGGCCTGTTCCTCGCGCTGTTCACGGTGCAGAGCCACTCTCTCGTCGGCCTGCTGGCACCGGTCGACGGCCGCGGCTTCTACGCCGGCGGCAGCGCGCTGGCGCTGGCGCTGACCGGCGGCGGCCTGGTCGCTTCGTTCTTCCACCTCGGGCGACCCGAGCGCGCCTGGCGCTCCGCCGCGCAGTGGCGCACCTCGTGGCTGTCGCGCGAAGTGATCGTGCTGCCCGCCTTCATGGGTGCGCTGGCGCTGTGGGGCCTGCTGCACGCGACCGGCCGGGCGCCGGTGCTCGCCACGCTGGCGCAGGGCACGCCGATCGAGCTGAGCCTGGTCGTCGGCATCGCCGCGACGCTGCTCGCGTTCGCGCTCTACGTGTGCACCGGCATGATCTACGCCTGCCTGCGCTTCCTCGCCGAGTGGCACACGCCGCTGACGCCGCTGAACTACACGCTGATGGGCGGCGCGTCGGGCTTCACGCTGGCCGCCGCGTGGGCCGCGCTGGCGTCGCCGCCGCATGCGCGCTTTCTCGCCGGCTGGGCGATCGCGCTCACGCTGCTGGCCGCCGCCGGCCGCCTGGCCTCGCTGTGGCGCAACGCGCGGCTCAAGCCGCGCTCGACGCTGCAGTCGGCGATCGGCGTCAAGCACCCGAACATCGTGCAGCGCTCGCAGGGCTTCATGGGCGGCTCGTTCAACACGCGCGAGTTCTTCCACGGCCGCGGCGCGCCGCTGCTGCGCTCGGTCAAGGGCTACTTCATGCTGGCCGCGTTCGCGCTGCCGGCGGCGATGCTGGCCTTCGGGCCCTCCCGCAGCGACTGGCTGTTCGCCGCCTTCGCCGTGCAGTTCAGCGGGCTGCTGGCCGAGCGCTGGTTCTTCTTCGCGCAGGCGAACCACCCGCAGAACCTCTACTACCAGGCAGTTTCATGACCCCCCTCCGCAGCGCCTTCGGCGCTCCCCCCCAGGGGAGCGCTGCCAGCGGACCAGCCGAGCCGGATCCGCGGCAGCCGCCTGGTCGCAAGCGCCGTGCTTGTGCTTCATCGGTGCGCCGCGCTGCCGTGGTGGGCGTGCTCGTCGCCTGCGCCGTGGCGGCGCCGGCGCACGCGGCCGACGGCGTGGCGGCGGCGGCGTCGATGCCGTGGTGGTTCTGGCCGTTGGCGCTGTTCGCGGCCTGCTTCGTGATGGGCATCGTCGCCGTGCCGGCGGGCATCGGCGGCGGCACGCTGTTCGTGCCGATCGTCGGCGGCTTCTTCCCGTTCCACCTCGACTTCGTGCGCGGCGCGGGATTGCTCGTCGCGCTGGCCAGCGCGCTGGCGGCCGCGCCGATGCTGCTTCGCGGCGGGCTGGCCAACCTGCGACTGGCACTACCGCTGGCGCTGGTTGCGTCGATCAGCTCGATCGGCGGCGCGCTGCTCGGCCTGGCGCTGCCTGTGTCGGCCGTGCAGACAGCGCTCGGCGTCACGGTGCTGGCGATCGTGGTGCTGATGTTCGTTTCGAAGCGGTCGGAGTTCCCCCAGGTCGCGGCGCCCGACCCGCTGTCGCGCGCGCTCGCGCTGCACGGCGTCTTCGTCGACGGCGCGACCGGCAGGCGCATCGACTGGCTCGTGCACCGCACGCCGGCCGGGCTGGCGACGTTTCTCGTGATCGGCGTGCTCGCCGGCTTGTTCGGAATCGGCGCCGGGTGGGCCAATGTGCCTGCGCTGAACCTCCTGATGGGCGCGCCGCTGAAGGTCTCGGCCGGGACCTCGGGGCTGGTGCTGTCGCTGGTCGACTCGTCGGCCGCCTGGGTCTACGTCAACAAGGGCGCCGTGCTGCCGATGATCGCCGTGCCGTCCGTCGTCGGCATGATGCTCGGCGCCAAGATCGGGGCGCGGCTGCTGCACGTGCTCAAGGGCTCCGTCGTGCGCCGCATGGTGATCGCCGTGCTGCTGTTCGCGGGCGTGCGCGCGCTGCTCAAGGGAACGGGGGTGTGGCCATGACGGCGCCCGATCTTCAATCCTCCGAGCAGCTGCGCTATGCACGCTGGATCGACTGGGGCTCGCGCATCGGGCTCGTCGCGCTGGTCGTGCTGTTCGTCGCCTACGGCGCCGGCTTCGCCGAGCCGCACGTGCCGCACACGCGGCTGCCCGAGGTGTGGAACCTGCCGGTGGCGGAGTTCCTCGCCGCGACGGGGATGCCCACCGGCTGGGCCTGGCTCGGCCACGTCCACCGCGCCGACATCGCCAACCTGCTCGGCATCGCGCTGCTGACCGGCTGCTCCGTACTCGCGCTGCTGGCAGTTTTGCCCCTGTACCTGCGGCGCGGCGACCGTGCCTACGCGGCGATCGTCGTCGCCGAGGTCATCGTGCTGCTGCTCGCCGCGTCGGGCCGGCTGTCGGCCGGGCACTGAGAAGGAGGACCGACGTGGCCTTCATCTACAGGCACCCGCTGCTCGCCACCGAACATACGGCGCAGGACAGCGGCGCCGAGGCGCTGGCGTTCGCGCTGGCGCGCCGCTGCGGCATACCGCTGGCCGCCGTGCTGCCGATCGTCAGCAATCCGGAGTACGAGGCGGTCGCGCCGCAGATCGCGGCGCGCGCCGAGGCGCAGGCTGCCGAGCGGCTGCAGGGCCTCGCCGCCGACGCCGCCGCGGCAGGTGTCGCCGTCGAGCTGCGCGCCCGACGCGGCCCCGAACCCTACGCCGAGATCGTCGCCGAAGCGCGCGAGCGCGGCGCCGACCTGATCGTGATCCGCCGCCGCGGCCAGCGCGGGCTGCTGGCGAACCTGCTGGTCGGCGAGATGGTGCGCAACGTCGTCGCACACGCGCCGTGCAGCGTGCTCGTCGCGCCGCGCGTGGCGACGATGTGGTCGCGCCGCGTGCTGGTCGCGGTCGACCCGCTGGCCGGTGATCTGTCGCCGGTGGCCGCGGCCGCGGCGATCGCCGCCGAGTGCGCGCTGCCGCTGTCGATCGTGTGCGTCAGCGACCCGGGCGCCGACGCGATCCAGCGCGCCGAAGCGGCGCTGCAGCGCGCGGGGTCGGCGGCGCACGCGCACGCCGTGCCGATCGACACCGCCGTGCGCATCGGCCGTCCGCACGAGCAGATCCTCGCCGCCGCGCAGCAGGCCGGCGCCGACCTCGTCGTGATCGGCCGGCGCGGCGACGAGAAGCTGGCGCGCGCCTGGCTCGGCGGCGTGGCGCAGAAAGTGATCGGCATGGCGGACCGGCCGGTGCTGGTGGCGGTGCACGCTGCCGAAGGAGCGCGACATGAGTGAGGCACTGACCTACCTGCTCAAGGCCCGGCCCGATGCCGTCGGCCACTACTTCAAGTTCCTCAAGGAGTGCGGCAAGCACCTCGACCCGAAGACGCGCAACCTGATCTCGATCATCACCAAGGTGCACGCGCAGACCGAGCGCGGCTTCAGGCAGTACCTCGGGCGCGCGTTGCGCGAGGGCTGCACGCCGATGGAGATCCTCGACGCGCTGCTGATGGCGTTCCCGGCGCTCGGGCTGGCGAAGATCATCTGGGCGGTCGACATCATCCTCGCGATGGGGCTGCCCGGCTTCGAGCCCGAGGCGCTCAGCGCCGAGGGCGACTGGCACGACGTGATGGCCGCCGCCGACCTCGCCGAGGGCGCGACGACACGCATCGACTGCGGCAGCCGCAGCGTCTTCGTGCACCGCGCCGGCGACGAATACCGCGTCTGGGACAGCCGCTGCCCGCACCAGACGACCGACATCCCGCACCTCGCGCTCGACGGCACGACGCTGACCTGCCCGAAGCACGAGTGGAAGTTCGACATCCGCAGCGGCGCCTGCATCGACAAGGGCGACAGCCCGCTGCGCCGCTGGCCGAGCAAGGTCGAGGCCGGCCGCCTGATGGCGCGCTGGTGAACGTTTCTTCGCATTCCTGCCCACGACCACCACGACGACAACCAGAGAGAGGAGACAGACCATGAAGACGATCCGCATCCTTCGGCTTGCCCCGCTCGCCGCGGCACTCGCCGCCGCCGCGCCGGCCTTCGCGACCAACGGCTACTTCACCCACGGCTACGGCATGAAGGCGCAGGGCATGGGCGGCGCCGCCACCGCCATGGCACAGGACGCCTTCGGCGGCGCCAACAACCCGGCGAGCATGGTCTGGGCCGGCTCGCGCCTGGACCTCGGCGCGGGCGTCTTCATGCCGCACCGCGACGCGACGCGCAGCGGCGCCGGCTTCGCCACGCTCAACGGCTCGGTCGAGAGCGGACGCACGGCCTTCCTCGTGCCCGAGTTCGGCTACAACCGCATGATCAACCCGAACCTGTCGCTCGGCCTCACGGTCTACGGCAACGGCGGCATGAACACGAGCTATCCGCAAGGCACCTTCGACTGCGGCGGCGGCCCGGCCAACATGCTGTGCGGCGGCGGGTCGCTGGGCGTGGACCTGATGCAGCTCATCGTCGCGCCGACGGTGGCCTACAAGCTCAACGCGCAGCACTCGGTGGGCGCGTCGCTGCTGCTGGGCTGGCAGCGCTTCAAGGCTGTCGGGCTGCAGGCCTTCGACAACGCGCCGGGCTTTCCGCCCTTCACCGGCGCGCCGGGCGCCGTGACCAACGTCGGCGCCGACACGTCGACCGGTGCCGGCCTGCGCGTGGGCTACATGGGCCGCTTCAACGACATGTTCTCGCTCGGCGCCAGCTATTCGAGCAAGGTGCGCATGAAGGCCTTCGACAAGTACCGCGGCCTGTTCGCCGGAGGCGGCGACTTCGACATCCCCGAGAACTACAGCATCGGCATCGCCGTCACGCCGCTGCGCGACTGGACGATCGCGCTCGACGTCGGCCGCATCAATTACAGCGGCGTGCCGTCGGTCGGCAACGTGAGCATGCCGGTCGCGCCGCTGGGCGCAGCCAACGGCCCGGGCTTCGGCTGGCGCGACATCACCGTCGTCAAGCTCGGCGCGCAGTGGCGCATGTCGCCCGACTGGACGCTGCGCGCCGGCTACAACCGCGGCGGCAACCCGATCACGCCGGCCGACGTGACCTTCAACATCCTCGCCCCCGGCGTGATGAAGGACCACTTCACGCTCGGCTTCACGCGCGCGATGGGCAAGGACAACGAGCTGACCGGCGCGCTGATGATCGCCCCGCGCAAGAGCGTGACCGGCCCGTCCCTGTTCAACGGCGTCATGGGCGCGGGCGCCGCCGGCAACGAGACGATTAGCATGCGGCAGGTGTCGTTCGGGGCGGCGTGGGGGTGGAAGTTCTGAACGTCGCAGGGGCGGGCTGCACCCAGCCCGCCCAGTGAGGATCACGCAAACCTGGAACGGCCGAGCACTCCCGCGAGAACGCGCTCAGCGCGCCGAACTCACGACTGCATGAACCGGGGTTAAGGTCCGGCCAAGGAGACAATAGCTCCAGAGTACTCGCTGCCTATCCCGCATGAACAAGAAAGAGTGGACGCGCCGAGAAGTCGAGGTCATCGTCGACGACTATTTGTCGATGCTGGCTTCAGAGCTGGCCGGCACGCCCTACAACAAGACGGCACACCGGCGTGCTCTTGTGCCGCGACTCGACGGGCGCTCGGAACAATCGATCGAGTTCAAACACACCAACATCAGCGCCGTGCTCGTCGAAGCCGGCTTTCCGTACATCGACGGCTACAAGCCCCGCTCGAACTACCAGGCGTTGCTCGCTGAGGTCGTGGCCGCGCGGATGTCCGGCGCAGCGCGACTGCATGACCTTGCGGCAGCCGACGCCGATCGGCTGATCGCCGTGCCCGAAGTCGACGACATTCTGGCCGTGCTCGTCGCGCGGCCCAAGCCGGCCGAGCGCGCGCCGGTCCGCGCCGCCGAAGCACCCATCGTCAGGTTGACGACGAACTACATCGAGCGCGAAGCTCGCAACCGCTCCCTCGGTTCGGCAGGCGAGTTGTTCGTCCTGAACTACGAGCGTGCCCGACTCGTCCGGTCCGGCAAGGACCGGCTGGCTGCGAAGATCGAACACACCTCCCAAGAGCGCGGCGACCACGAGGGCTACGACATCCTTTCATACGAGGAGTCCGGAGCCGAGCGCTTGATCGAAGTGAAGACAACGAAGTACGGCGTCGACACGCCTTTCTTCGTCACGCGCAACGAGGTCGCGACTTCGGACGTCCGGGCGCACAGCTATCAGCTCTACCGGCTGTTCGCGTTTCGCACGTCGCCCAGGCTGTATCAGATCCCGGGCTCGATCGGGAGTACGTGCGAACTCGCAGCCGCCACGTATCTCGCACGGCCCCGCTGAGTCTTGCTCGAGCGTAGCGCTGTCTTCATGCCGGTGCGGCGCTGCCGTGCGTGCCGGAACGCTCATCCGGCGCGCCGCCCGTGCATCACGCGGCCTTGCGCATCACCCCGACCTCGCGCTTCACGCGGCTGCCGTTCTCGATCTCGGCGACGCGCAGATCGTAGGTAGTCTGCAAGTCGAGCCAGAACTGCGGCGTGGTGTCGAAGTAGCGCGCCAGCCGCAGGGCGGTATCGGCGCTGATGCCTCGGCGCTCGCGGACGATGTCGTCGATGCGCGGCGCGGGCACCGCCAGCGCCTTGGCGAGCGCGTTCGCGCTCATGCCGAGCTCGGCGAGGTAGTCTTCGCGCAGGACTTCGCCGGGGTGAACCGGCCGCATGCCATTCTTGAACATCGAACCGCTTCGTCAGTGGTAGCCGACGATCTCGACCCGGTCGGGGCCGCGTTCGGTCCACACGAAACACAACCGGAACCGCCGCGACTTGCCCGTCTCGAACAGCTCTCGCGTCCAGAATGGCGCTTAACGTTAAACGGCAAGAGATGCTGCGATGGCGTTTGCTGCACCGCTTGGCGGAGCGTGCCGCGAGGCGCACGGCCGCCGGCCCGTCAACGGCCTCTCGTCAGGCACCAGGCCTCGATGTCCTCCAGCGCGATTGGCCCGTCGCTCTCGCCACGCCGCGCCGCCGGCTGCCAGCCGCACCGCGTGTGCAGCCCCGGCCCTGCCGCCACTGCAGGCCCGGCCTCCGCATCGGCGAAGTAGAAGCTTCGCGCCAGCACCACCGGCATCCCCGCCGCATGCGCCGCCGCGGCACCCATCGGCGAATCCTCGATCGCGACGGCACGCTGCGGCTCGGCATCGAGCGACAGCAGCCGCAGGCACTGCAGGTGCGCCTCGGGGTCGGGCTTCTTGCGCCGCACGTCCTCGCCGCAGACGACGGCGTCGAAGCGCTGGTGCCACTGCGCGCCGTAGTGCAGGCGCAGCAGCGCGTCGAGGTTGCTGCGGCTGGTCGTCGTGGCGATCGCCTGGCGCAGGCCGCGTTCGCGCGCCTGCTCGATCAGCGCCGCGACGCCGCCGCGCAGCGCGATGCCTTCGCTGCGCAGCCGCTCGGCGTAGATCGCGTTCTTGCGCGCGTGCAGCGCGGCGGCGAGGCGCTCGCGCTCGCCGGCCCCGGTCGGCGCGTCGGCGTGCGCCGCCATATCGGCGAGCAGCCGCTCGCGCCCGCCCGTCACGCGCAGCAGATCGCCGTAGCGCCGCTCGTCCCAGCGCCACGGCAGGCCGAAGGCCTCGAAGGCGAGATTGAACGCGACGCGGTGGCCGTCGCGCTCGGTCTCGGCGAGCGTGCCGTCGACGTCCCAGACGATGGCGGCCAGCACCGCCGTCGTCACGCGACCGCGACGGCGGCGGCCGAAGCCGCAGCAATGCCCGCGCGCTGCGTCAGCCGCCCGGGCAGCTCGGCCAGCGTGTCGACGAAGCCGTCGGCCTCGAGTGCGCGCGCATCGGTGCCCTCGTTGTATCCGTAGGGCACGCACAGCACCGGCATGCCGGCGGCGCGCGCCGCGGCAACGTCGACCGCCGAGTCGCCGACCATCAGCGCGTGCTGCGGCGCCACGCCCATCGCGTCGCAGGCGTGCAGCAGCGGCTCGCCGCCCGGCTTGCGGCCGGCCGCGTCGGCGTTGTCGCCGCCGACGACGAGGTCGAACCACGGGCTCAGGCCCAGGCGCTGCAGCAGCCGCAGCGCAACCGCCTGCGGCTTGTTGGTGACGACGGCCAGCCGCAGGCCGAACTCGTGCAGCGCAGCCAGCGCGTCGGAGGCGCCGCCATAGGCGCGCGCCGTCGAGCCGCCGCCCTGCAACTCGTCGTGCAGCGCGGCGTAGTGGTGGTGATAGCTTGCCAGCAGCGCGCGTTGCGCATCGTCCGCGAGCTGCGCGCCGCACGAGTCGAGCGCGCGCTCGACGAGCACGGCCGCGCCGCGGCCGATCATCGTGCGCACTGCGGCGACGGGCAGCGCAGGCAACCGCTGCTCGGCCAGCGCGAGCCCGAGCGCGAGCGCGATGTCGGTCGCCGTGTCGACCAGCGTGCCGTCGAGGTCGAACAGCACCGCGTGCAGCGGCCGGCCGAGCCAGTGTGGCGTGCTCATCAGCGTTCTCCAGCAGTCGAAGCGGTGGCGGCCGCCAGCGCCCGCGCCCGCTCGGCGACGCGCGCCACGGTCAGCCCGAGCGCCTCGGCGGCCTGCGCCGCCGGCGCCGACTCGCCGAAGCGGTCGATGCCGATCACGTCGCCGTCGAAGCCGGTGTAGGCGCGCCAGAAGTTCGTGATGCCCGCCTCGACGGCGAGCACCGGCACGCCGCGCGGCAGCACGCTGGCGCGCCACGCCGCGTCCTGCGCGTCGAAGTCGCTGCAGCTCGGCATCGAGACGACGCGCGCGCCGATGCCGTCGGGGGCCAGTGCGTTACGCGCGTCGAGCGCGAGCGCGACCTCGGAGCCGGTGGCCAGCAGCGTCACGTCGTGGCGTGCCGGCGCGTCCGCGAGCACGTAGCCGCCGCGGCGGATCGCTGCGATCTGCCCGGCGCTGCGCTCGACGTGCGGCAGGTTCTGGCGCGAGAGGACGAGGCAGGTCGGCCCGGCGGCACGCTCGACCGCCACCTGCCAAGCGACCATCGTCTCGACGGCGTCGCAGGGCCGCCAGACGGCGTTGTTGGGGATCAGGCGCAGGCTGGCCGTGTGCTCGATCGGCTGGTGCGTCGGCCCGTCTTCGCCGAGGCCGATGCTGTCGTGCGTGAAGACGTAGATCACGCCCAGCCCCATCAGCGCCGACATGCGCACAGCGTTGCGGCTGTAGTCGCTGAAGGTGAGGAAGGTGCCGCCATAGGGCCGGTGCCCGCCGTGCAGCGCCAGGCCGTTCATCACGGCGCTCATGCCGAACTCGCGCACGCCGTAGTGGATGTGGTTGCCGCGCACGCCGCGCGCGAGCGGCGTGCTGGCCTTGGCCATCGTCAGGTTCGACCCTGTCAGGTCAGCCGAGCCACCGAGCAGTTCGGGCAGCAGCGGCACGAGCACGTCGAGCGCCTGCTGCGAGGCCTTGCGCGTGGCGACCGTCGCGCGCGCGGCGACGCTTCGCTCGATGGCCTCGGCGGCGCGCGCCGCCCAGTCGGCGGGCAGGTCGCGCCGCACAGCGCGGCGCTCGAACTCGGCCGCGAGCTCCGGGAAGGCTGCGCGGTAGGCGGCGAAGCGCTTGCGCCACGCGGCGTGCAACGCCTCGCCGGCGGCGCGCGCGTCCCACGCCGCGCGCACGTCGGGCGGCACCTCGAACGGCGGCGCGTCCCAGCGGAGCGCGGCGCGCGTCGCGGCGACTTCGGCCGCGCCGAGCGCGGCGCCGTGCACGTCGTGCGTGCCGGCCTTGTTGGGGCTGCCGTGGCCGATCACCGTCTTGCAGCACACCAGCGTCGGCCGGCCGTCGCTCGCCGCCGCGACGCGCAGCGCCTGCTCGACCGACGCCGCATCGTGGCCGTCGACGCCGCGGATCACGCGCCAGCCATAGGCCTCGAAACGCGCCGGCGTGTCGTCGGCGAACCAGCCGCCCACACGGCCGTCGATGCTGATGCCGTTGTCGTCATAGACGACGATCAACTTGCCCAGGCCCAGCGTGCCGGCCAGCGAACACGCCTCGTGGCTGATGCCCTCCATCAGGCAGCCGTCGCCGACGAAGCACCAGGTACGGTGGTCGACGATCGTGTGGCCGGGGCGATTGAACTCGTCGGCGAGCAGTTGTTCGGCCAGCGCCATGCCCACTGCATTCGCCAGCCCCTGGCCGAGCGGGCCCGTCGTCGTCTCGACGCCGGGCGTGACGCCGAACTCGGGATGGCCGGGCGTCTTGCTGTGCAGCTGGCGAAAGCGCTGCAGCTCGGCAATCGGCAGGTCGTAGCCGGTGAGGTGCAGCAGCGCATAGAGCAGCGCCGACGCGTGGCCGTTCGAGAGCACGAAGCGATCACGGTCGGGCCACTGCGGGTGCGCCGGATCGTGCCTGAGCAGGCGCCGCCACAGCGCCTCGGCGATGTCGGCCATGCCCAGCGGCGCGCCGGGGTGGCCGCTCGCGGCCTTCTCGACCATGTCGACGGCGAGCATGCGCAGCGCGTCGGCGCAGCGGCGCGGCGCGGCGGCGAAAGGGGTCATCAGCGCGTCGGCGCGCGTCGGGGCGTTCATCTCGGGTGTCTCCTTCTTTCTCGGTGTCAGGCCGCGCGGCGCTTGAGGTCGATCAGGCGCAGGATCATCGGCGTGAAGATGAACTGCATCGCCAACCCCATCTTTCCGCCGGGAACGACGATGTTGTTGGGCCGGCTCATCCAGCTGCCGTGCAGCATCGACAGCAGGTACTGGAAGTCGATGCCCTTGGGGTCGGCGAAGCGGATCACGACCATGCTCTCGTCGGCGCTCGGGATGTCCTTGGCGATGAAGGGATTGCTCGTGTCGACCGTGGGCACGCGCTGGAAGTTGACGTGCGTGCGGCTGAACTGCGGGCAGATGTGGTTCACGTAATCGGGCATGCGGCGCAGGATGGTGTCGACCACCGCCTGCTGGCTGTAGCCGCGCAGGTTCTGGTCGCGGTGCAGCTTCTGGATCCACTCCAGGTTGATGATCGGCACGACGCCGACGAGCAGGTCGACGTGGCGCGCGACGTTCGCGTCGGGGCCGACCCAGCCCCCGTGCAGCCCTTCGTAGAACAGCAGGTCGCTGCCCTCGTCCATCGGCTGCCACGGCGTGAAGGTGCCGGGGTCGCCGCCGAGCTCCTTGGCCTCGGCGGCGTCGTGGACGTAGCGGCGCACCTGGCCGCGGCCCGTCTCGGCATAGTCGCCGAAGCTGCGGTCGAGCTCGGCGAGCAGGTTCGACTCGGGTCCGAAGTGGCTGATCTGCGGACCCTCGCCGGTGTCGGCGCGGCGCACGCGCTCGCGCATCTCGGCGCGGTCCCAGCGGTGGAACGAATCGCCCTCGATGACCTGCGCCTTGACGTTCTCGCGCCGGAAGATGTGGGCGAAGCTCTTCATCACGGTCGTGGTGCCGGCGCCGGACGATCCGGTCACGGCGACGATGGGATGTCTCTGCGACATGGCGGGGTCCTCAGGTCAAGGCTTCGGGGCGGAACAGCGAGCGCTCGTTGAACAGCGGCGACGTGTACGGCCGGTCGGTGCCGGCCTCGTGCTCGGCGTGATAGCGCTCGATGCGCTCGACCTCGGCGCGCGAGCCGAGGATCACGGGCACGCGCTGGTGCAGCGATTCCGGGGCCACGTCGAGCAGGCGCCGGCGGCCCGTCGTCGCGCGCCCGCCCGCCTGCTCGACGAGCATCGCGATCGGCGCGGCCTCGTACATCAGGCGCAGCCGGCCGGGCTTGCCCGCGTCCTTCGTGTCCTTCGGATACATGAAGACGCCGCCGCGCATCAGGATTCGGTGCACTTCGGCGACCATCGACGCGATCCAGCGCATGTTGAAGTCGCGCCCGCGCACGCCGGTGCGGCCAGCCTGGCATTCGGTGACGTAGCGGTGCACCGGCGGTTCCCAGAAGCGCGCGTTGCTGGTGTTGATCGCGAACTCGGCCGTCTCGGCGGGGATCTGCAGGCCGGGGTGCGTCAGGATGAAGTTGCCGATTTCGCGGTCGAGCGTGAAGCCGTGCGTGCCCTTGCCCACCGACAGCACGAGCATCGTCGCCGGGCCGTAGATCGCATAGCCGGCCGCGACCTGCGCGTGCCCGGGCTGCAGGTAGTGGGCGAGCTTCGGCGGCTCGGCGATGTCGTGGCGCAGCACCGAGAAGATGGTGCCCACCGACACGTTGACGTCGATGTTCGACGAACCGTCGAGCGGGTCGAACACGAGCAGGAAGCGCCCGCGCTCGTACTCGGCCGGTACCGCGATCGGCGCGTCGTGCTCCTCCGACGCCATGCCGGCGACGAGGCCGCCCCACTCGCAGCTGCGGATGAGCGTGTCGTCGGCGAGCAGGTCGAGCTTCTTCTGCGCCTCGCCCTGCGCGTTGCTCGCGCCGGCATCGCCGAGGGCGCCGCCGAGCGCGCCCTTGGCCGTCATCGCGGCGATCGCCTTGATGGCAGCGGCGACGTCGACGAGCAGCGCGCCGAGATCGCTGGCCCCTTCGATGCCCTTCAACTGCTGGATCAGGAACTTCGACAGCGTGGTGCGGCCGAGGTGCATGGCGGGCTCCTTCAGGTCGTGTTCGTGGACAGCGCACCGAACACGCGGCTGGCGCGGATGTCGGCGGCGGCGATCGTCGTCAGGTCGTCGCGCGTCAGCGCCCGCTCGCGGTCGGCGAACAGGCGGCTGGCCTGGCGCAGCCGCGCGCGGTCGAGCGCGTTGCGCACGCTGCGCGCGTTGGCGAAATGCGGCTGGCGGATGCGCAGCGCGAGGTAGTCGTCGAAGGCCTCGCGCGCGCCGGGGGCGAAGCGATAGTTCTGCGCCGCGAGCATCGAGTCGGCGATCTGCAGCAGTTCGCCTTGCGCATAGTCGGGGAACGCGAGGTGGTGCGCGATGCGCGAGCTCAGCCCCGGGTTCGACTGGAAGAATCGCTCCATGCGGTCCTGGTAGCCGGCGAGGATGACGACGAGGTCGTCGCGCTGGTTCTCCATCACCTGCAGCAGGATCTCGATCGCCTCCTGGCCGTAGTCGCGCTCGTTCTCGGGGCGGAAGAGGTAGTACGCCTCGTCGATGAAGAGCACGCCGCCCATCGCCTTCTTGAGCACTTCCTTCGTCTTGGGCGCCGTGTGGCCGATGTACTGGCCGACGAGGTCGTCGCGCGTCACGGCGACGAGGTGGCCCTTCCTCACGTAGCCCAGCCGATGCAGGATCTCGGCCATGCGCAGCGCCACCGTCGTCTTGCCGGTGCCGGGGTTGCCGGTGAAGCTCATGTGCAGGCTGGGCGTGTTGGCCGCCAGCCCGAGGTTCAGGCGCAGCTTGTCGATGACGAGCAGCGCAGCGATGTCGCGGATGCGCTGCTTGACGGGCGCGAGGCCGACAAGGTCGCGCTCGAGCTCGTCGAGCACGGCCTCGACCTGGCTCTCGCGCAGCACGTCGGCGACGGTGGTCGGAGTCGACGCCGGCGGCGGTGCGACGGCGGGCGCGGGCACGCTCGCCGTCGCGCCAGGAATCGAGTACAGCGGCGTGGCCATCGCTCAAGCCGCCTTCGCCATCGGCGCCGACAGCTCCGCGCGCATCGCCTCGATCACGACCTTGTAGTCGCGCTGCCCGAAGATGGCGCTGCCGGCAACGAATGTGTCGGCGCCGGCGTCGGCCACGCGGCGGATGTTGTCGGCCTTGATGCCGCCGTCGACCTCGAGCCGGATGTCGCGCCCGCTCGCATCGATGAGGCGGCGCGCCTGCTCGATCTTGCGCAGCGCGCTGTCGATGAAGCTCTGCCCGCCGAAGCCCGGGTTGACGCTCATGATCAGCACCAGGTCGACCTTGTCGAGCGTCCACTCCAGCACGTCCAGCGGCTCGGCCGGGTTGAACGCCAGCCCGGCCTGCCTGCCCTCGGCCTTGATGAGCTGCAGCGTGCGGTCGACATGCGCGCTGGCGTCGGGGTGAAAGCTCACCAGGTCGGCGCCCGCCTTGCAGAACGCCAGCGCCAGCGCGTCGACCGGCTGCACCATCAGGTGCACGTCGAGCGGCAGCTTCGTGCCGTCGGCGCGCGCGCAGTGCGGCCGGATGGCCTGCGCCACCATCGGGCCGATCGTCAGATTCGGCACGTAGTGGTTGTCCATCACGTCGAAGTGAATCCAGTCGGCGCCGGCGGCGATGACCGCCTTCACTTCGTCGCCGAGGCGTGCGAAGTCGGCCGACAGGATCGAGGGAGCGATGCGGTGCACGGCAGCCTCAGTAGCGTTGCGTCTCGGGCTTGTCCGTCGCGTACGAATGCACCGTGTAGCGCATCGTCCGACCGTTGACCTCCTGCCGCGCCAGCCCGAAGCCCGGCTCGTTCGCCGGCCGGTTGACGATGAAGCTCATCGCCACCGTCTCGACGCCGCGCGTCGAGTCGAACGCCATCAGGCGGATGTAGTGGTTCGGGAACGTCTTGCGGCACTCGTTCAACTCGGCCACGACGCCGGCCGCGTCCTTCAGGTCGAACATCGGCATGCCGTGCATCTCCCAGTAGGTGTTGCGAGGATGCGGGTCGTCGGTGTACTCGACGCTCCAGGCGTAGCCCTTGCCGAGGCCGTACTCGACCTGCAGCGCGATCTCGGCGTCGGTGAGGTCGGGCAGGAAGCTGAACTGGCCTTGCGTGATGCGGCCGGTGGGGTTGGTCATCATGGTCGCGTGCTCCTCAAGCCACCGCCGGCGTGACGGCGTAGTCGCTGGTGTCGGTCGAGGCGTAGTTGAACGACACGTCCTTCCAGGTGTCGAGCGCCTGCGCGAGCGGCGTGCAGAAGCGCGCCGCGGCCTGCAGGATCTGAGGACCCTCGTTCCTGATGTCGCGGCCCTCGTTGCGCGCCTTGACCATCGCCTCGAGCGCCACGCGGTTGGCGACCGCGCCGGCCTGGATGCCCGCCGGATGGCCGATCGTGCCGCCGCCGAACTGCAGGATCACGTCGTCGCCGAACAGGTCGATCAGCTGGTGCATCTGGCCGGCGTGGATGCCGCCCGATGCCACCGGCATCACCTTCTTCAGGTCGGCCCAGTCCTGGTCGAAGAACAGGCCGCGCGGCAGGTCCTGCTTCGTCACGCTGTCGCGGCACACGTTGTAGTAGCCCTGCACCGTCATCGGGTCGCCTTCGAGCTTGCCGACCGCGGTGCCGGTGTGCAGGTGGTCGCAGCCCGCGAGGCGCAGCCACTTGGCGATCACGCGGAACGAGACGCCGTGGTTCTTCTGCCGCGTGTAGGTGCCGTGGCCGGCACGATGCATGTGCATGATCATGTCGTGCTTGCGGCACCAGTTGGCCATCGACTGGATCGCGGTCCAGCCGATCACGAGGTCGACCATGATCACGACGGAGCCGAGCTCCTTGGCGAACTCGGCGCGCTCGTACATGTCCTCCATCGTCGCGGCCGTGATGTTGAGATAGGAGCCCTTGACCTCGCCGGTGGCGGCGCTGGCCTTGTTGACGCCGTCCATCACGTAGAGGAAACGGTCGCGCCAGTGCATGAAGGGCTGCGAGTTGATGTTCTCGTCGTCCTTCATGAAGTCGAGCCCGCCCTTCAGGCCCTCGTAGATCACGCGGCCGTAGTTGCGCGCGGAGAGGCCCAGCTTGGGCTTGGTCGTCGCGCCGAGCAGGGGGCGGCCGAACTTGTCGAGGCGCTCGCGCTCGACGACCAGGCCGGTCGGCGGGCCCTTGAACGTCTTGACGTAGGCCACCGGGATGCGGATGTCCTCGAGCCGGCAGGCCCTGAGCGGCTTGAAGCTGAACACGTTGCCGATCAGGCTCGCCGTCATGTTGGCGATCGAGCCCTCCTCGAAGAGGATCAGGTCGTAGGCGACCCAGGCAAAGAACTGCCCGGGGGTGCCCGGCACCGGCTCGACCTTGTAGGCCTTGGCGCGGTAGCTGTCGCAGGCGGTGAGCCGGTCGGTCCAGACCACGGTCCACGTCGCCGTGCTCGACTCGCCCGCCACCGCCGCGGCAGCCTCGACCGGGTCGACGCCCTCCTGCGGCGTGATGCGGAACAGGCAGATCGTGTCGGTGTCCTTCGGGACGTAGTCGGCGTCCCAGTAACCCATCTGGCGGTACTTCAGGACGCCCGCGCTGTAGCGCTTCTTCGCGTCGGTGATGACGCCTTCGTCGACCGGTTTGTTCATCTCGGCTCCTTCGTGCTGGGAGTCAATATAAGTTTCTGCAGAAATAAGAGAAATTCAGAAGTTATTGGCTTAGACTTAAGCAATTACTTAATGAAGAACGTCACCTTTCGCCAGTTGCGCGTCTTCGCCGAAGTTGCGCGCCAGCTCAGCTTCGCGCGCGCCGCGCAGTCGCTGCACCTGACGCCGCCGGCCGTCACGATGCAGGTCAAGGAGCTCGAATCGCATGTCGGCCTGCCGCTGTTCGACCGCCGGGGCCGGCAGATCACGCTGACCACGGTGGGCGAATACGTGCTCGCCTACGCGCGGCGCATCCTCGCCGTGATGAAGGACGCTGAAGACGCGGTCGCGCGTTTCAAGGGCCTGCAGGGCGGCAGCCTCACGATCGGCATGGTCAGCACGGCGGAATACTTCCTGCCGCGGCTGCTGGCACGCTTTCGCCAGGAACACCCGGCCGTCGACGTGCGCATGCGCCTGGGCAACAACCGCGAGCAGCTCGTCGCGCTGATGCAGCGCAACGACGTCGACCTCGCGATCATGGGTCGCCCGCCCAAGGAGTGGGCGACGCGCGCCGAGCCGTTCGCGATGCATCCGCACGTCCTCGTCACCGCGCCCGACCATCCGTTCGCGCGCATGGAGCATGTGCCGGCCGAGGTGCTGTCGCGCGAAGGCTTCATCGTGCGCGAGGCCGGCTCGGGAACGCGCGCCGCGCTCGAGGAATACGCGCACGAGCACCGCCTCGACCTGCGCGTCGTGATGGAGATGGAGAGCAACGAGTCGATCAAGCAGGCCGTGATGGCCGGCATGGGCGTGAGCCTGCTGTCGCTGCACACCATCGGCCTGGAGCTGCGCCAGGGGCTGATCGTTGCGCCCGAGGTCGAAGGCCTGCCCGTGGTGCGGCGCTGGCACGTCGTCAACAACCTGTCCAAGACGCTGTCGCCGGCGGCCGAGGCGTTCCGCTACTTCGTGCTCGAGCAAGGCGAGGCCGAGCTGGCGACGCTGTTCGCCGGGCCCGCGCTGCCGCCGCGGCGGCAGCGGGGCGCCGCCAAGCCGGCCGCCCCGCGCTGAAGCCGGGCCGGCGGCGCACGCAGCAGCCCTTGCGTTGTGTCAACTCGCGCGAACACGCAGGCTCGCAGAATGAGATCGCCAGACCGGGAAACCGCCATGTACCAACGCATCCTCGTGCCCGTCGATGACAGCGCCGCCTCGCAGCGCGGTCTGCGCGAGGCGATCGGGTTGGCGCTCGACCAGCGCGCGACGCTGCACTTGGTGCACGTCATCGACTCTTTCATGCCGATGGTCGATCCGGCGTTCTGGCCGAACCTGACCGACCTGAACCGCGGCCTGAAGGATTCGGCCGAGGCGCTGCTTGCACAGGCCGCCGCCGAAGCGAAGCAGGCCGGCGTCGCGACCGACACCGAAGTGCGCGAGACGCTCGACAACCGCGCGGCCAGCGCCATCGTCGCCGCGGCGCGCGACGCCGGCTGCGACCTGATCGTGATGGGCACGCACGGCCGGCGCGGCGCCAGCCACCTGGTGCTCGGCAGCGACGCCGAGGCCGTGCTGAAGACGAGCCCGGTGCCCGTACTGCTGGTTCGCACACCCGAAGGGAGTTCCCGATGAGCAAGACGACCCCGCCGCGCTATGACGCGCTCGCGCGCCAGCTCGCGCAGCGCCAGGCGCAACTGCACGACGAGATCGCCGCGAAGCGAGCGCCGGACGCACTGCCGGCGACCGACGTGACCGACCAGAAAGACCAGGCCGAGGCGCGCAACAGGGGCGAAGTGGCCGCCGCCGAGATCGAGCGCGACCTCGACGAGTTGCGCCAGATCGACGCCGCGCTGCGCCGCATCGACAGCGGCCAGTACGACGTGTGCATCGACTGCGGCGCGTCGATCGGCGCGCAGCGCCTGGCGGTGCAGCCCGCGGTGGCACGCTGCACCCCCTGCCAGACGGTTGCCGAAGAGCGGCAGGCGCGCGCCCTGCAGCGCTGACGACTGCGGCGCCCGCAGCGACAGGGCCATCGCCGTGATAAGGTAGCCGCGGCCGTACAACGGTTCCACGACAACGCAAGAGGCACGTCATGAAGATCCTGCTGGCCGTCGACGGCAGCCCCTACACCAAGCGCATGCTCGGCTACATCGCGGCGCACGACGAGTTCGTCGGCCCGGCCAACGATTTCACCGCGCTCACAGTGGTGCCCGCGATCCCGCCGCACGTGCAGCGCTACATCAGCCGCGAAGACCTCGAAGGCCACTACGCCGACGAAGCGCGCAAGGTGCTCGAGCCCATCGAGGCCTTCGCGAAGCAGCAGGGCTGGAAGTTCAAGTCGCAGCACCTCGTCGGCAACGCCGGCGAGGTGATCGCCGAGACAGCGACCCAGGGCGGCTTCGAGTTGCTCGTGATGGGCTCGCACGGCCACTCGACGCTCGGCAGTCTGGTGCTCGGCTCGGTCGCGTCGCGCGCGCTCGCGCAGTGCAAGACGCCGATCCTGCTGGTGCGCTGAAGCGGGCGACCCGGTCATGAACCCGATGCGCTCCCTTCTCGTGCACATCGACGGCTCGGTGCGCGTCGCGGCGCGCCTCGCGCTCGCCCGTGATCTCGCCACGCGACACCAGGCCACGCTGACCGCACTGTTCGCCACCACGCCGGCGCCCGAGACGCTGCCGTTCGCCTACGCCGCCAGCGCCGTCTCGGTGAACCTGCTGCAGGAACTGCACACGCAGTGGCTGGGGCGCGCCAAGGCTGCCTACGAGCAGGTGGTCGCGTCGGGCACGGCTCCGGTCGCCTGGGCCGAACTCGGCGGCGAGCCGCTGGTGCAGGGCTTCGTCGAGCAGGCCTGGTGCGCCGACCTGCTGGTGCTCGGGCAGGCCGACCCGGCCGAGCCCGTCGGCCAGGAACTGCCGGCGGGATTCGTCGAGACGGTGCTGATCGAGAGCGGCAAGCCGGCGTTGATCGTTCCTTATGCCGGCAGCTTCGCGGCGGTCGGCAGCAACGTGCTCGTCGCGTGGAAGGCGTCGCGCGAGTCGGCGCGCGCGCTGGCCGCCGCCATGCCGCTGCTGCGCGGCGCGGCGCAGGTGCACGTCGCCGAATGGCGCGCGAAGACCCCGCCGCGCGCCACCGGCGAGGCGCTCGCCGGCGCGCGCCGCCAGCGCCTGCGCCGCGGGCCGCCCCCGCTGGCCCCCGCCCCCGACGAGCCGGCGCAGGTCGGCGAAATGCTGCTGTCGATGGCGACCGACGTCGGCGCCGATCTGCTGGTGATGGGCTGCTACAGCCACAGCCGCGCGCGCGAGCTGGTGCTGGGCGGCGTCACGCGCACCGTGCTGCGCTCGATGACGATCCCGGTGCTGATGAGCCACTGACAGCGGGCGCAAGCCGGCGGGCGCACATGCTTGCGCTGCGTCAAAACGGCCACCCGGCCGGATGCGAACAATCGACGCAATGTTCGCATCGCCCCGGGGACCCCACATGTACCAGCGGATCCTGGCGCCGGTCGACGGCAGCGAGGTGTCGCGCCGCGGCCTCGACGAAGCCGTCGCGCTCGCCCGGGTGCAACAGTCGCAGCTGCGCCTGCTGCACGTGCTCGACGCGTCGCTCGCGATGATCGATCCGGCCGCCTTCCTTGCCTACGACGAGTTGATGCGCGCCTGGCGCACTGCCGGCGAGCGCGTGCTCGAAGACGCTCTGCGCGTCGCGGCAGCCCAGGGCGTCGCCGCCGAGACGGTCCTGCGCGACACCACGGAGCGGCGCGTCGCCCACGTCATCGTCGCCGAGGCCAACCAGTGGGGCGCCGACCTGATCGTGATGGGCACGCACGGCCGCCGCGGCATCAACCATCTGGTGCTCGGCAGCGATGCCGAACTCGTGCTGCGCATGAGCCGCGTGCCGGTGCTGCTGGTGCGCGGCGCACATTGAAGGAGAAGCTTCGATGATCTATCGCAGCCTGCTCGTCCACCTCGACCGCACGCCGCGTTGCGACGTGCGCGTCGACCTCGCGATCCGCCTCGCGCGCGAGCGCGACGGCCATCTGGTCGGCCTCGCGCCCACCGGCTGGATCGAGATGCCGGTGCAGGTCGGCCGCACGCTGGTCGGCGACATCGACGTCATGGCCGGCGCATGGGAGGCGATGCAGCGCCACGCCGCCGAGGCCGCCGCGCAGTTCGCCGAACGCTGCCGCGGCGCCGGGTTCAAGTCATTCGAGGCGCATGTCGACGAGGCCGACGCCGCCGCCTCCGTGGTGCGCCACGGCCACTGCAGCGACCTGGTGCTGATCGGCCAGCCCGACCCGGCGCTGCCTTCGCATGCGGCGGCGATGTCGTTCGCGGAGCAGGTCGTGCTCTACAGCGCGCGGCCGGTGCTGTGCCTGCCGTATGCCGGCAGCTTCGACACCGTCGGCCGGCGCGTGCTGATCGCCTGGGACGACAGCCGCGAGGCGGCGCGCGCCGTCTCCGACGCGCTGCCGCTGCTGGTGCAGGCCGACGAAGTGCACATCACGAGCTTCTGCCCGGTATCGGCCGACGCCGCGCGCAAGGATCCTGCGGGGCTGAACCCGATTCGCCAGTGGCTGCTGTGGCACGGCGTCGACGCGACGCCGCACCTCGACGTGACCGAGCTGCCGGTCGGCGAGGCGCTGCTGTCGCGCGCCGCCGACCTCGGCGTCGACCTGATCGTGATGGGCGCCTACGGCCACTCGCGCTGGTCCGAGCGCGTGCTCGGCGGCGCGACGCGCGGGCTGCTCGAGCACATGACGGTCCCCGTGCTCATGTCGCATTGAACCCTCTCCCGCGAGGCAGAGGGGTTCTCTCTCAGCTTCCGCGCGGCGCAGACGCCAGCGCGTGCACATCGACGCGCGGCGTTGCGCGTGCCGGTCGGGCGTCGGTCGGATCCTCTTCGAGCAGGGCCGCCGCGATGCGCGACCAGTCGTCGTCGTCGAGCAGGCGTCCCGCCAGTTCGTACAGCAACTCTTCCTCCGCGCGCAGCAGGCGCAGCATCACGCCCCGGTAGTGCGGCAGCAGGTCGGCGAGCGCGGCCAGCGCATCGGGCGCGCCGTGCTCGGCAGCGCGCAGCAGGTCGTAGGCATGATCGAACTCCTCGTCGCAGCCGTCGCGCACCTGCTGCAGCGCCTGCAGCAGACGGCCGGCCTCGGGCGACTTGTCGCGCACCGCCTCGATGAGTTGCGCCGCCTCCTTCGCGCCGCGGCCGTGGCGGTCGAACTCGTCGACAAACTCCATCAGCAGGCGCACCCGCGGCAGCGGCAGCGCATCGGCGCCGCCGTCGGCCAGGTCGGCGAGCGCGCCGAGCGCCTGGCGCAGCACCGAGTGCTCCACCTTCAGGAAACTGCAAACCTGCTGGGCGCTGCTGATCTTCATCGGACTGCTCCTTCTTCGCTCACGCTCGCCGCCCGCACCGGCGCTGCGGCCACGATGCGGTGCTCCAGCGTCTGCAGCAAGGCACGCGCCCACGCCGGCGCGTCGACCGGACGGCCCAGGCACTCGGCGGCCGAAACCGTCGTGCGCTCGAGTTCGGCGGCGTCGCCCGGCGCGCGCTGCAGCGCCTCCGCCAGGCGCCGCCACGGCACGGCATCGACCAGCGTGCCGGCCACCAGCAGCACGGCATGACGCTTGCGCGCCTGCGCCAGGCCGACGATCTTGCGGTCGCCGGCCACCACTTCCCAGGGCCCCCGCCCGGCGAAGCAGGCCCAGTGCGGGCGCGTTGCGCCGCCGCGCTGCGCTTCGGCGGCGATGCCCTGCTCGCGCAGCCATTGCGCGTGCGCCGTGCCGAACCAGCGGTAGGCGTCGAGGATGGTGCCGGCCAGCGCATGCCGCGCCGGCAACACCAGCGACGTGCCGATCATCCAGGGGCCGACGAGGACGGCGCCGCCGCCGCTCGGGCGCTGCACCAGCGGCAGGCCGGGCGTCGGAGCGGCGGGCAGCGACTGGCCGCGTCCGAGCACGACAGCCGCGTCGCGGTACAGCCAGACGCGCAGGCGCGGCGCGGCGATCGCTTCGTCGGCGAGCGCGACATGCGTCCAGTCGAGCTCGTCAGTGATGCCGGCGTCTCGAACCCATCGCGCGTCTATGCCTGTGGTCTCCATCGCCTCTTTGTCGCCGTACAGCTTGCGCGGCGCCGCAGTGGGTGCAGGGTAGGCCGAATCGCGTCGGCGCGCCAACCCGAAAACCGCGACGCGACGAGGGTCGGTCAGCCGCGGCGCGTGCGCGGCGGCGCGGCGGCGCGCCGCGCCGCGCGCAGGAAGACGCGCTGCTCGCCGGCTGTCCGCTCGTACTGCCGCGCCACGTTGCCGCAGACGAGGTCGCACAGCGCGTAGACCGACGGGTCGGCGATACGGTAATAAACGCTGTTGCCGCGGCTCTCGCGCGCCAGCAGACCCTGCTGCGTCAGGTACGACAGGTGCCGCGACACGTTGGCCGCGGTGCAGCCCAGGCGCTGCGCGAGCTCGCCGACGTTGCGCTCGCCGCCGCGCAGCTCGTTGAGGATGCGCAGGCGCGTCGGCTCGGACAGCGCGCGGAAGTACGCCGCCACCTGCTCGAGCGCCCCTGCCGGCAAGCCTTCCATGCGCGCGCACCCCGTCGTGGTCGAGCCCGAATGATGCCCGAACGCGGGCGCTGCTTCGAAAGTTGGTTGCTTGTTCACTTGACTATTTAACTATGTGGCTAAATAATAGCGCCATGAACTCGAAAGCGCAAGACCGCACCGACCCGGCAGCGCCCGTCGCATGGCCCCGCGCCGCCTGGCTCGCGCCGCTGACTCTGGCAATCGGCCTGGTGTCGGCCGCCGCCGCGCTCGCGCAAGCGAAGCCGCCCACGGCGGTCGGCGCGTCCGACGGCATGCTCGCCACGGCGACGGCCGGCACCGTCGGTGCGGCCGTCGCCGACGCCTACGACGGCGTGGTGCAGGCGGTGCGCCAGACGGTGATCGCGGCGCAGGTGGCCGGCGCCGTGGTCGCGCTCGATGTCAAGGCCGGCGACGGCGTCAAGGCCGGCCAGGTGCTGCTGCGCCTGGACGCGCGCGCCGCCGAGCAGACGGTGGCCGCCGGCCGCGCCCAGGTCGAGGCGGCGCGCGCCGCCCAGCAGGTCGCAACGCGGGAGTTCGAGCGCCAACAGGAGCTGTTCAAGAAGAACTACATCAGCCAGGCCGCGCTCGACCGCGCCGAGGCGCAGCACCGCGCAACGCAGGCCGAACTGCAGGCGCAGCAGGCCCACGCCGGCGCGGCCTCGACGCAGTCGGGCTTCTATGTCGTGCGCGCCCCCTACGACGGCGTCGTCGCCGACGTCGCCGTCGTGCTCGGCGACATGGCGATGCCTGGCCGTCCGCTGCTCACCGTCTACGACCCGAGGCAGCTGCGCGTCGCCGTTGCGCTGCCGCAGACCGTGGCGTCGAAGCTGGCGCCCGACGCACCGCTGCGCGTCGAGTTGCCGGCGCTGCCTGCGCAGCGCGCGTGGCAGCAGCCGGCGAAAGCGCAGTTGATGCCCTCGCTCGACCCGGCGACGCACACGCTCGAGTTGCGCCTGGACCTGCCCGCCGGTCTCGACGGTGTCAGGCCGGGCATGTTCGCGCGCGCCTGGCTGCCGGGCGCTGCGGCGACGGGCGCCGCCACCGACGCCCGCGTCTGGGTGCCGGTCCGTGCCGTCGTGCGGCGCGCCGAGATGACGGGCGTCTACGTCGTCGGCAGCGACAGCCGCCCGCTGCTGCGCCAGGTGCGGCTCGGCCGCGCCGATGGCGACCGCATCGAGGTGCTGGCCGGCGTGTCGGCCGGCGAGCGCGTCGCGCTCGATCCGCAGGCAGCGGCGCGGGTGCGCTGAGAGATGGCGATGAGCGACAAGCCTGCCATCCTGGGCATCGCCGGCCGCATCGCCGCCTTCTTCCAGGCGGCGCAGATCACGCCGCTGCTGGCCCTCGTCGGGCTGCTGCTCGGCGCGTTCGCCGTGTTCGTCACGCCGCGCGAGGAAGAACCGCAGATCGACGTGACGATGGCCAACGTGCTGATCCCGTTCCCCGGCGCGTCGGTGGCCGACATCGAGCAGATGGTGACGACGCCGGCCGAGCAGGTGCTGTCGCAGATCACGGGCGTCGAGCACGTGATGTCGGTGACGCGCCCGGGCATCGCCGTCGTCACGGTGCAATACCAGGTCGGCGTGCCGCGCACCGAGGCGCTGGTGCGCCTCTACGACACCGTCAACGCGAATGCCGACTGGCTGCCGCCGGGCCTGGGCGTCGGCGCGCCGCTGATCAAACCCAAGGGCATCGACGACGTTCCGATCGTCGCGCTGACGCTCTACACGAAGGCGCCCGAGACCGGCGCATTCGACCTCGAGCGCGTCGCCCACAGCGTCGAGAACGATCTCAAGCGCGTGTCCGGCACGCGCGAGGTGACGACGATCGGCGGCCCGGGTCGTGCGATCCGCGTCGAGATCGATCCGGCGCGCATGGCGGGCGCCGGCGTCACCGTCGACGACCTGCGCCGCGCGCTGCAGTCGGCCAATCTCGCATCGGGCGTCGGCGACCTGCTCGGCGCCAACCGTGCCGTTGCGGTCGAAGCGGGCCCGTTCCTGCGCGACGCGCGCGAGGTCGGCGAGCTGGTCGTCGGCGTGCACGCCGGCCGGCCCGTGTTCCTGCAGGACGTCGCCGCGGTGCGCGACGGTGCCCTGCCGGCGGCACGTCTGGTGCGGCACGGCGTCGCCGGGCCCGACGGCGGCGAATACCCGGCCGTGACGATCGCCGTGACCAAGAAGCCGGGGCAGAACGCGATCGACGTCGCCGACGCCGTGATGCGCCGCGTCGACACGCTGCGCAACACCGTGATCCCCGCCGGCGTCGAGGTCGCGACGACGCGCAACTACGGCGCGACCGCCGACGAAAAGGCCAGGAAGCTGATCCAGAAGCTGCTGTTCGCCACCGCCTCCGTCGTCGCCCTCGTCTTCCTCGCGCTCGGCCGGCGCGAGGCGGCGATCGTCGGCGCCGCCGTCGTGCTGACGCTGGCGGCGACCCTTTTCGCGTCGTGGGCCTGGGGCTTCACGCTCAACCGCGTCTCGCTGTTCGCGCTCATCTTCTCGATCGGCATCCTGGTCGACGACGCCATCGTCGTGGTGGAGAACATCCACCGCCACCAGGCGCTGCATCCGGACAAGACGCTCGCGCAGCTCATCCCCGGCGCCGTCGACGAGGTCGGCGGACCGACCATTCTTGCCACGCTGACCGTCATCGCGGCGCTGCTGCCGATGGCCTTCGTGACCGGACTGATGGGGCCCTACATGGGCCCGATCCCGATCAACGCCAGCATGGGCATGCTGCTGTCGCTGGCGATCGCCTTCGTCGTCACGCCGTGGCTGGCGCGGCTGTGGATGAAGCCGCACGGCGCGGCGGCACATGGCGGCGGCGCGCCGAGCGGCCTCGCGGCGCGCATCACGCCCTGGTTCGAGCGCGTGTTCGGTCCGCTGCTCGACGCGCACCGCGGCGCGCGCAACCGCGCGCTCCTCGGCGCCGGCGTCGCGGCGGCGATCCTCGTCTCGCTCGCGCTGCCGGCGGCCGGGCTGGTGGCGATGAAGATGCTGCCGTTCGACAACAAGTCGGAGTTCCAGGTCGTCGTCGACATGCCGGCCGGCACACCGGTCGAGCGCACGGCCGCCGTGCTGCGCGAACTCGGCGACTTCCTCGCGCGCCAGCCCGAGATCGCCGACTATCAGAGCTACGCGGGCACCGCCGCGCCGATCAACTTCAACGGCCTGGTGCGCCAGTACTACCTGCGTGCCGGCGGCGAAATGGGCGACCTGCAAGTCAACCTGGTCGACAAGGCGCACCGCGACGAGCAGAGCCACGCCATCGCGACGCGGCTGCGCCCGGCGCTGCAGACGATCGGGCAGCGCCACGGCGCCAACGTCAAGGTGGTCGAGGTGCCGCCCGGCCCGCCGGTGCTCGCGCCGATCGTCGCCGAGGTCTACGGGCCGGAGCCCGAAGGCCGGCGCCAGGTGGCCAAGGCGGTGCGCGCCGTGTTCGAGCGGACCGAGGGCATCGTCGACGTCGACGACAGCAGCATCGCCGACGCGCCGAAAGCGCTGCTCGTGATCGACCGCCGCAAGGCGGCGATGCTCGGCGTGCCGCAGCAGGCGATCGTCGCGACGCTGCGCGCGGGCCTGGCCGGCGACTCCGCGACCTGGCTGCACGACGAGAGCAAGTATCCGGCGGCGGCGACGCTGATGCTCGCGCCCGAGCGCCACGGCGAGATCGACGCACTGCTGCAGCTCGCGGTGCGCGGCGCGGCGGGGCAGCTCGTGCCGATCCGCGAGCTGGTGACGCCGACCGACACGCTGCGCGAGCAGCCCGTCTACCACAAGGACCTGCTGCCGGTGAACTACGTCGTCGCCGACATGGCAGGCAAGCGCGACAGTCCGCTCTACGGCATGTTCTCGATGCGCGCCGATCTGGCGGAGATCGCGACGCCGGGCGGCGGCACGCTGGGCGAGACCTTCATCCGCCAGCCCGCCGACCCGTGGCGCGACTATTCGATCAAGTGGGACGGCGAGTGGCAGATCACCTACGAGACCTTCCGCGACATGGGCGCGGCGTATGCGGTGGGGCTGGTGCTGATCTACCTGCTCGTCGTCGCGCAGTTCGGCTCGTACCTCACGCCGCTGATCATCATGGCGCCGATCCCCCTGACGATCGTCGGCGTGATGCCGGGCCATGCGCTGCTGGGTGCGCAGTTCACCGCCACCAGCATGATCGGCATGATCGCGCTGGCCGGCATCATCGTGCGCAACTCGATCCTGCTGGTGGATTTCATCAACCTGCAACTCGCCGACGGCATGCCGCTAAAGGATGCCGTCGTGCGCTCGGCCGCGACGCGCGCGCAGCCGATCGTGCTGACCGGGCTGGCCGCGATGCTCGGCGCCTTCTTCATCCTCGGCGACCCGATCTTCAACGGGCTGGCGATCTCGCTCGTCTTCGGCATCCTCGTCTCGACGCTGCTGACGCTGGTCGTGATCCCGCTGCTCTATTACGTCGCCTACCGGCACCGCCCGGCGGCGGACGCGCTTTCCGCTTCATCAACCCAAGGAGCCGCTCCATGACATCCTGGTCCATCACCCGCATCATCGCGGGCACCTTCATCCTGCTTTCGCTTGCGCTCGGCATCGAGGGCAGCCCGCTGTTCGCGAGCCCCTGGTGGCTGGCGTTCACCGCCTTCGTCGGCGTCAACCTGCTGCAAAGCGGCTTCACCAACTGGTGCATGATGGAGAAGATCCTGCGCAAGCTGGGCGCTCCGGCCGGCACCACCGGCTGCAACATCTGACCGGCGAGGAGGCTGCCATGCAACTCGTCTGCCCTGCCTGCGCGACGAAGAACCGCGTGCCCGACGAGCGGCTGAGCGACGCTCCGCAATGCGGCCGTTGCGGCGGCGAGTTGCTGGCGCCCGAGCCGTTCGCGCTCGACGACACGTCGTTCGACGGCTTCGTCTCCGGCACAGACCTGCCGGTGCTGGTCGACTTCTGGGCCGAGTGGTGCGGCCCCTGCCGCGTGATGGCGCCGCAGTTCGAGCAGGCGGCGCGCGAGCGCGCCGACGTGCGTTTCGCCAAGGTCGACACCGACGCGTCGCCCAAGACCAGCGTGCGCCACCGCATCCGCAGCATCCCGACGCTGGCGCTGTTCCATCGCGGCCAGGAGGTCGCGCGCAGCAGCGGCGCGATGTCGGCGCGCGACCTGCTGCAGTGGGTCGACCGCGGGCTGCAGCCGCGCTGACCGGAATTTTTCGAGTTCCACAACCCAACGAGAAGGAGTATCGCCATGAAAGTCAACGAAGCACCCTGGGACCGCATCCTGCGCGTCGTCGTCGGCGTCGCGCTGATCGCAGCCACGCTGGGCGGAGCGATCGGCGCCTGGGGCTGGATCGGCGTGCTGCCGCTGGTCACCGGCCTCGTCGGCTGGTGCCCGGCCTACACGCTGCTCGGCCGGGGCACCTGCCCGACGCGCCCCGGCAACCCGCGCTGAGCACTGAAAACCTGTCGAAGGAGAACGATGAGCACCGAAGGTGAACTCACGGTCGAGCTGCGACAGCAGGCCGACTACCGCTTCGAGGCGCACTTCGGCGATGCGTCGGTGCCGATGCTGATCACCGACGAGCCGGCGCCGCTGGGCGGCGGCGCCGGGCCCGATCCGGCGCGGCTGCTCGGCGTGGCGGTGGCCAACTGCCTGTCGGCAAGCCTGCTGTTCGCGCTGCGCAAGTTCCGCAACGAGCCGGGGCCGCTGCGCGCCGCCGCGCGCGTGCGCATGGCCCGCAACGCGCAGGGCCGGCTGCGCATCGGCCGCATCGATGTCTCGCTGCACCTCGGCGTGCCGCAGGCCGAGCTGAAGATGGCCGAGCGCGCGCTCGCGCAGTTCGAGGACTTCTGCACCGTGACGCAGAGCGTGCGCGGCGCGATCGATGTCGACGCCACGGTGATCGACCGCGACGGCGTCGTGCTGAAGTCGCCGGCCACACTCGCGAACCCCTGACCTGCAACCCCTGGAGTACCCAACGATGAGCTACGGATTCCACACCGTCGTCACCCTGCCGTTCGACGCCGCGCTGCAGAAAGTGACGGCGGCGCTCAAGGCCGAGGGCTTCGGCATCCTGACCGAGATCGACGTGCAGGCGACGATGAAGGCCAAGCTCGGCGTCGAGATGGCGCCCTACCGCATCCTCGGCGCCTGCAACCCGCCGCTGGCGCATCGCGCGATCACGGCCGAGCCCGACATCGGGCTGCTGCTGCCGTGCAACGTGATCGTTCGCGAGGAGGCGCCGGGCCGCGTCGTCGTCGGCTTTCTCGACCCGCAGATCATGGTGCAGCTCGTCGGCCGCGACGACGTTCGGACGGTCGCCGACGAAGCCACCGAGCGCCTGCAGCGCGCCTGCCGCAGCCTGACGGCCTGACGCGCGCGCCTGCGGCGCTGGGGCACACTGGCGGGCGATGGATCTCGACATCGCCCGCCGCTTTCTCGTCGCACTGCTGATCGGCGCGCTGGTCGGCATCGACCGCGAGCGCAAGAAGGCGGCCGAGCCGGGGCGCTCGTTCGGCGGCATCCGCACGCACATCCTGCTGGCGCTGATCGGCGCCGCGTCGGCCTGGCTGGCGCGGGCCTGGGGCGCGCCGTGGACCTTCGTCGTCACGCTGGCCGTCGTCGGTGCCGCCGTCGTTGCGAGCTACGTGCACCAGAACCTCGAACACGAGGAGGCGCAGGGCCTGACGAGCGAATTCGCTGCCGTCGCCGTGTTCCTGCTCGGCGCGATGGCGGTGGCCGGCGACGAGGCGCTGGCCGTCGCGCTGGGCGTCGTCACGTCGGCCGTGCTCGCCTTCAAGCAGCCGCTGCACGGCCTGGTGCAGCGCATCGGCACAGCCGACCTGTTCGCCGCGATCAAGCTGCTGATCGCCAGTTTCATCGTGCTGCCGCTGCTGCCCGATGCGCCGATCGATCCGTGGGACGCGATCAATCCGCACAAGCTGTGGCTGCTCGTGATCCTGATCTCGGCGCTGTCGCTGGTCGGCTACGTCGCGATGCGCTGGCTGGGCCCGCTGCACGCCAGCGCCGTGACGGCGGCGGCCGGCGGGCTGGTGTCGTCGACCGCGGTGACGCTGTCGTTCGCGCGGCGCAGCCGCGAGGCGGCGCAGCCGGCCGAGGCGCACGCCGTCACCACCGGCATCCTGATCGCGTGGGCCGTGATGTTCGCGCGCGTCGGCGTCGTCGTCGCGATCGTCAACCTGCCGCTGCTCGCGCGGCTGTGGCTGCCGCTGGCGGCGATGCTCGTCGTCACCGTCGGCGCTGCGGCGTGGCACTGGCGCGCGGGCAGCGCAGCCGTTGCCCACTCCGCCGGCAGCGACGGCGAGATGGCGATGAGCAACCCGTTCAGCCTCACCTCGGCGATACGCTTCGGCGCGCTGTTCGCCGCCGTGCTGCTCGTCGTCGCGCTGGCGCAGGAGTATCTGCCCGGCGTCGGCGTCTACCTCGTCGCCGCGCTGGCCGGCGCCGCCGACGTCGACGCGATCACGCTGTCGCTGGCCGGCGATTCGCGCGATGCGTCCTACGCGGCGACGGCGGCCACCGGCATCGTGATCGCCATGCTGTCGAACACGCTTGTGAAGGCCGCGATGGTCAGTGTGCTCGGCCGCGGCCCGGCGCGCCGCGACGTGCTGCTCGCCACACTGCCGATCCTCGCCGCGGGCGCCGCGGCGATCGCGGTCGGCTGAGGCCGGTGCACGGCGGGCCAGGGCATCCCGCCGACTCCGCGGGCCGCATCGTCGAGGAGCCTCACGCGCAGGGTGCCGGATCGCGGGCGGCAGCGGTCGATTGCGGTGCCTCAACCCGGCATGGCGGCACCCTGACTAAGATCGAGCCGATCGTCCGGGGAGGCACCCTCCATGGCTGAGAAGCAACTGAACCACCGCGACCAGGCGCGCGGCATCGAACGACGCGGCCTCGCCCCTGTCACCGACGCGCTGCCGCTCGGCGCGCCCGAGGCCTGCCGGGCTGCGCCGGCGGAGACCGCATGGAGCTGATGCTGCAGTCGCTGCGCGGAGGCGCCGGCAATCTCGCCGCCTACCTGGCAGCGCATGTGCTGCTGTGCCTGATCCCGGCCTTCTTCATTGCCGGCGCGATGACGGCACTGATCCCGAAGGCGGCAATCACGCGCTGGCTCGGACGCGGCACGCGCTGGCGCGTCTCGTACCCGGCGGCGGCGGCGGCCGGGTCGCTGCTCGCCGTGTGCTCGTGCACGATCGTGCCGCTGTTCGCAGGGATCTACCGCAAGGGCGCCGGCCTCGGCCCGGCGATCACGTTCCTGTTCTTCGCGCCGGCGGGCAACGTGCTGGCGCTGGCCTATACCGGCAGCATCCTCGGCGCCGAGTTCGCGTTCGCGCGGATCGTGCTGTGCCTGGCGTTCGGCATCGGCATCGGACTCGCGATGGCGCTGCTGTTCTGGCGCGACGACGCGGCGCGCGACGCCCGCACCGACGAGCTTTTCGCCGGCGCGGCGCGCATCGGCGGCGCCGCGCTCGGCGTGCTGGCATCGCTCGTCGCCGTGCTCGTCGCCGGCACGCTGAAGGTGGCGCCGCTCAATGCCACGCTGGCAGCGCTGGAACTGCCGCTGGCGTGGGCCGGCAACTGGCAAGCGACGCTGACGGACTGGGTCCCGTTCGACGCCGCGCGAGGCGAGGAAGGGGTCAGCGTGCAGGGCTCGCTGCTGATCGCCATGCTGGCCGCGATCGGCATCGCGTCGTGGCGCGGGCTCGAGAACATCGTCGAGGGCGCGAACCGTTGGACCTTCGCTGCGCTCGCCCTGGCGGCCGCCACGCTGGTCGTTGCCGCGCTGCGGCTGGCGCCGATCGCCGGCGGACTGCAGGTCGCGCTCACCGGACGCGCCGTGGCCGTCGCGGCGGCGCTGGCGGCGGTGCTGCACTTCGCGAGACGGCTCGATGCCGACGAGCGGCAGGCGTGGCTGTGGGAGTCGTGGCGCTTCGTCAAGCAGATCTTCGTGCTGCTCGTGGCGGGCGTATTCGTCGTCGGCGCATTGCGGCAGTGGATCGCGCCGGAGTGGATCCGGGCCGTCGCCGGCCGCAACGACATCGCGGCCAATGCCGCGGCCGTCGTCTTCGGCGTGTTCATGTACTTCCCGACGCTGGTCGAGGTGCCGGTGGCCCGCATGTTCCTCGACCTCGGCATGCATCGCGGACCACTGCTCGCCTTCCTGATGGCCGACCCGGAGCTGAGCCTGCAGAGCATGCTGATGGTCGCTGCCGTGATGGGCCGTCCGAAGACGGCGGCCTACGTGGGCCTCGTCGCCGTCTTCAGCGTCGCCGCCGGCCTGAGCTACGGCGCGTGGGTCGATGGCGTGCCGCCGGCCTGGATCGCACTCGGCCTGACCGGCGTTGCGGCGCTGCTGGCCGGCGCGCTGGCCTGGCTGCGCGCGCGGGCCGCAACCTCCACTCCCCAAGGAGCACTGTGATGGGCAAGCTGGTGAAGATTCTCGGCCCGGGCTGCGCGAACTGCCGCAAGCTCGAGGCGGTGGCGCGCGAGGCGGCCGCGGGCGCCGGCGTAGACGCCGAGTTCGTCAAGGTGACCGACATGCAGGCGATCATGGACCACGGCGTGATGGCGACGCCCGGGCTCGTCGTCGGCGACCGGCTGGTCTGCAGCGGGCGGATCCCGACTCAGGCCGAGATCCGGCAGTGGCTGGCCGCGGCATGAGAGCGATCTGCGGGCCTTGACGCAGATCTATATTTCCATACACTTCGAATTATGGAAGAGCCGACTGCCGTCGCTTCGCTCGCCGCCCTTGCCCAGCCGATGCGGCTGCGCGTGTTCCGCGCGCTCGTCGGCACCGCCGTCGCCGGAATGACGCCCGGCGCTCTGGCGGCGATGCTGGGCGTGCCGGCGTCGACGCTGTCGTTCCACCTCAAGGAGTTGATGCACGCCGGCCTCGTCACGCAGCAGCGCGACGGCCGGCACCTGATCTACCGGCCATCGATCGAGCGGATGGACGCCCTGCTCGACTACCTGAGCGCGCACTGCTGCCACGGCCGGCCCTGCGCGCCATCGCCCGCCGTGCGCCGGCGGGCGCGCTGCTGACCTGCTGCCGCGTCGCGCCATGAGCGAGCCGACACTGCAGAAGATGAGCTTCGACGTCGTCGCCGTGCGACGCAGCGCGCACGAAAGCGAGGCGCGCTGCAAGCAGGCGACGCTCGTGCTCGACACCGACCTCGCCGGCAATCCGCAGGCCTTCAACCCGGCGGAGCTGCTGCTGGCTGCGCTGTCGGCCTGCATGATCAAGGGCATCGAGCGCGTGACGCCGATCCTGAAGTTCAAGCTGCGTGGCGTCGAGGTTCGCGTGCACGGCACCCGGCAGGACGTGCCGCCGCGCATGGAATCGATCGACTACGAGATCATCGTGGACACGGACGAGGACGACTGTCGGCTCGACCTGCTGCACGACAACGTGAAGCGTTACGGCACGGTGTTCAACACGGTCGCGCCGGGCACGGCGTTGTCGGGCGTGTTGCGCCGCGCGAGGCCGACGGACGCGCCATGACGAAGCACGTCCTGGTCCTGTGCACGCACAACTCGGCGCGCAGCGCGCTCGCCGAGGCGATGCTCGACCATTGGGCCGGCCGCCTCGGCCGCGACGTGCGCGCGCACAGCGCCGGCAGTTCGCCGGGCGGGCGCGTCCAGCCGTTCGCCCTCGAAGCCTTGGCGCGCGCAGGCATCGACGCGCTCGCGCTGCGCAGCAAGAGCTGGGACGAGTTCGCCGCGCCCGGCGCAGCGCCGATCGACATCGTGATCACGGTGTGCGACAGCGCCGCGGCCGAGGCCTGCCCCGTGTTCGCCGGCGCCACCGGCGCGCCGCCGGTCAGGACGCACTGGAGCTGTCCCGATCCGTCGAGCGCCGCAGGCGGGGACGACGCGAAGCGCCGCGCCTTCGAGCTGACGCGCCAGGCGCTCGGCTACCGCATGCTGCAACTGCTCGCGCTGCCGATCGACACGATGGACCGCGAAGCGCTGCAGGCCGCGCTCGATGCCATCGGCCGCAGCTGACACCCGCATGGACCTGACCACGATCGCCACCGCTGTGCCGGCCTCCCGCCCCGCGCCGATGAGCGTGTTCGAACGCGGGCTCACGCTGTGGGTGCTGCTGTGCATCGTGGCCGGCATCGCGCTCGGCCAGGCCTGGCCGGCGCCGTTCCAGGCCATCGGGCGCATGGAGGTGGCGCGCGTCAACCTGCCGGTCGGCCTGCTGATCTGGGTGATGATCATCCCGATGCTGCTGAAGGTCGACTTCGGCGCGCTGCACGAGGTGCGCCGGCACTGGCGCGGCATCGGCGTGACGCTGTTCGTCAACTGGGCCGTCAAGCCGTTCTCGATGGCGCTGCTCGGCTGGTTCTTCATCCGCCAGGTGTTCGCACCGTATCTGCCCGAGGGTCAGGCGGACAGCTACATCGCGGGCCTGATCCTTCTGGCTGCCGCTCCCTGCACGGCGATGGTCTTCGTCTGGAGTCGGCTCACCGGTGGCCACCCGCTCTTCACGCTGAGCCAGGTGGCGCTGAACGACACCATCATGGTGTTCGCCTTCGCGCCGATCGTCGCGCTGCTGCTCGGCCTGTCATCGATCACCGTGCCCTGGGACACGCTGATCACCTCGGTCGTGATCTACATCGTGATCCCGGTGGTGATCGCGCAGGTCTGGCGCAAGGCGCTGCTCGCGCGCGGGCGGGCTGCTCTGGAAGCCACGCTCGCGAAGATCGGTCCGTGGTCGATCACGGCCTTGCTGGCCACGCTGGTTCTGCTGTTCGCGTTCCAGGGCGAGGCGATCCTGAAGCAGCCGCTGGTGATCGCGATGCTCGCGGTGCCGATCCTCATCCAGGTTCTCTTCAATTCGGGGCTGGCTTACTGGCTCAACAGACGCCTGGGCGAGTCGCACGCTGTGGCCTGCCCGTCGGCGCTGATCGGCGCGAGCAACTTCTTCGAGCTCGCCGTCGCCGCGGCGATCAGCCTGTTCGGCTTCGAGTCGGGCGCTGCATTGGCCACCGTCGTCGGCGTGCTGATCGAGGTGCCGGTGATGCTGCTCGTCGTGCGCATCGTCAACGGCAGCCGGGACTGGTACGAGCGCGGCGTGGCCGCGCCACTGCGATGAACGCGCCGTCCGGCGTCGCGGACGCCCTCAACCGCGAGTGCGCCTGCGCAAGCCTCGATCCGGCGGCGCTGGCGCGCGAGTTCGACGCGCAAACCGGCGGCGGCTTCGCGGCGCTCGTCGCCGAGCGCTGGCCGCACGCCTTCGCCGCCGAGCCGGTGTTCGTCGCGCCGCGCGCGCTCGAGCAAATCGCCGACGTGGTGCGCGCCTTCGAGGCGGCCGTCGCCTGCCCGGCCTGGCAGCAGCAGGCGCTGGCGCAGGCGCCGGCGGCAGCGCAGGTCGCGAGCGGCGCACGCGGCGTCTTCTTCGGCTACGACTTCCACGTCGCCGGCGAGCGCGTCGGCCTGATCGAGGTCAACACCAACGCCGGCGGCGCGATGCTCGCCGCCACGCTGGCGCGCGCGCAACGCGCCTGCTGCGCGCCGATGCACGCGCTGCTGCCGACGCCCGAGCGCGTCGCCGCGTTCGAGCAGGCGATCGTCGACATGTTCGTCGCCGAGTGGCGCCGCGCCGGGCACAGCGGCAGGCCCGCGACGCTCGCCATCGTCGACGACGCGCCGCAGGCGCAGTTCCTCTTTCCCGAGTTCGTGCTGTTCGAGCGCCTGTTCGAGCGTCACGGCGTCGGCGCCGTGATCGCCGACGCCGCCGCGCTCGAATGGCGCGAAGGGCGCCTGTGGCACGCCGGCCGCGCGGTCGATATCGTCTACAACCGGCTGACGGACTTCCATCTCGCCGAGCCGGCGCACGCCGCGCTGCGCGACGCCCACGCCGCCGGCGCCGTCGTGCTGACGCCGCATCCGCGCGCCCACGCGCTGTATGCCGACAAGCGCCGCCTGGCCTGGCTCGGCGATGCCGGGCGGCTGCGCGAGCTCGGCGTGCCCGAGGAAGCCCGCCGCGTGCTGATCGAGCACGTGCCGCCCACGCAACTCGTCGAAGCAGGCAACGCCGACGCGCTGTGGGCGCGCCGCCGCGAGCTGTTCTTCAAGCCGGCGGCCGGCTACGGCAGCCGCGCCGCATATCGCGGCGACAAGCTGACGCGCGGCACCTGGCGCGACATCGTCGCGGCCGGCGACTACGTGGCGCAGCAGTTCGTCATGCCCGGCGAACGCTGGATCGCCGCAGCCGGCGCCGGCGGCAACAGCAGCAGCGAGGGTCGCCGCGCGCTCAAGTTCGACGTGCGCGCCTGGGCCTACGACGGCGCCGTGCAATGGGTCGCGGCGCGCCTGTACCAGGGCCAGACGACGAACCTGCGCACACCGGGCGGCGGCTTCGCGCCGGTGTGCAGCGTCGAAAGGGAAGCCGCCCTCGCAGCGCCGACCTGACGACGGCGCGCGCCGGGCGGATCACGGCCGCGCCAGGATCGGCTCGACGGTGCCGGCTTCGCCCGAATCCGCGCTGCCGTCAGGCGGCGCGCCCGCGATCCAGTCGGCCCAGTCGTCGCCGAACAGCTCGGCCGGGTGCTGGGTGCGCTCGGAGCCGTTGCCGCAACGCAGCGCGTTGGAAGGGCAGTACTCGTCGCAGCCCCAGCAATTGCGCTCGGGGTGCGCCGGATGGATCGGGAACTTCTTGGCCATGTCGCAGCCGCGAGTCTGCGCGACGACCCGCCCTGCCCGCTTGACGGTCATCAAACGCGCGGCCGTGGTTCTGGGCCTGTCACACCACGCGGCGCGCCAGCCAGGCTGCCGTCGTGCCCGCGGCGTCCCAGGTCGCCGCGGTGTCGATGTCGAGCGCCGCGGCGCGCTCGCCGGCGTCCAGCGGCTCGGCGACGGCGTGCAGCGAATCGAGCACGGCGAGATCGGCCTCCGAGGCGTCGTCGCGGCGCAGGCTCCTTGCGGCGACGCGCTCGCGCAGCAGTGCGAGCGGTGCGTGGCAGGCGAGGACGGTGTACGGCACGCCGAGCTCGCGAGCCAGCGCGGCGAACGGCGCGCGCTCGTCGCGGCGCAGGAAGGCCGCGTCGACGATCGTCGCGTGGCCCGACTGCAGCGAGACGCGCGCCAGCGCGAGCAGCCGCTCGTAGGTGCGCGCCGTAGTCGCCGCGTCGTAGATCTCGACGCCGAGCGTGCGCGAGTCGTCGAGCGGCGCCAGCCCGGCGAGGCGCTTGCGCTCGACATCCGAGCGCAGCCGGATCGCGCCGGCGCGCTCGAGCAGGTGCTGCGTGAGCCAGCTCTTGCCCGAGCCGGGCAGCCCGTGCGTGATCAGCAGGCGGCGGTCGTTGCGCTGCGCGGCGCGCACCGCGACGGCGAGATAGGCCGCCGGCGAAACCTCGCCCGCGCCGGCGTCGACGCCGTGCAGCCCGGCCTCGCGCCTCTGCGCCGCACGGATGAATCCGACGTGCGCACGCACCAGCGCGCGGTAGACGATGGCGTAGCGCCACGCGGCGACGCCGGCGTGCTCGCCGGCATGGTCGAGCCAGGCATTGGCGTAGCGCCACGCCAAGTCGGGCCGTCCGTGCGCCTGCAGGTCCATCGCCGTGAACGCGGCGTCGTCGATCACGTCGATCCAGCGCAGCGACGGCGCGAACTCGATGCCGTCGAACGCGAGCACCTCGTCGCCGTCGACCAGCACGTTGGCGAGGTGCAGGTCGCCGTGGCATTCGCGCACGCAGCCGGCGGCGCGGCGCGCCGCCCACAGCGGCGCGAGTTCGGCCGCCTGCGCGTCGAGCCAGGGCCGCAGCGTCGCGCAACCGAGCACATGGTCGGGCGCGAGCACGGCGCAGCCGTCGAAGGCCTGCAGCGCCGCCGCGGCGCGCGCCGCGGGCGTGCCCCAGTCGCTGCCCGGCGCGGCGCGCGGCGCGGTCGTGTGGAAGCGCGCGATACGCTCGGCGAGCCGGTCGATGTCGCCGGCCGTCAGCAGCCCGGCGGCCAGCCGCTGCGAGAACAGCGCGCCTGGCGCGAAGCGGCGCATGCGCACGGCGTACTCGATCGCCTCGCCGTCGCCGCCGAGGACCGGCACGTCGACGCTGCCCGTGATCGCGTCGACGCCGAGGTAGATCGTCGGCGCGAGCCGGGCGTTGAGCCGCACCTCGTCGGCGCAATAGCGGCGGCGCGCGTCGAGGTCGGCAAAGTCGGCGAACGGCAACGTCAGCGGCTTCTTGATCTTCCACACCCGCTCGTGCGTCAGCAACAGCCACGACAGGTGCGTCTCGATGCGCTCGACCGGCGCGCCGCTCGCCCCTTCGAGCGAGCGCGCGAGCGCAGCAACGAGACGCTCGCGGTCGGCGAGCACGGCAGCAGCAGACATCGGCAGCAAGCATGCCGCGCGCCGGCGCCGGTACCCCTGATCCAGCGCAATAACACCCGTGCAGCGCCGGCGCATCATTCGGGCTCTTGCGCAACACAAGGGCACCTGATTGGCGACGAACCTCGGCATGCGCCACTCTTGTGCCTTCGGGCTGACCCTTCGACAGGCCTGGTCCCCTGCTCAGGGTGAACGGCTGAGGTTGGCGCCGCTGGAGCGCATCGCCGAGTTGACGGCCGAGCTGGCGGAGTTCGTCCGCCGCGCGGGCGAATGAGCCCCGCCGTGCCGCGCGACACCGTTGCCGCGAGCGACAACGGGGCCCCGACCGGCGCCGAAGCGCCCGTCTTCGTGGCGCGCGGCCTGACCAAGACCTATGGCGAGGGCGCGACCGCCGTGCACGCGCTGCGCGGCGTCGATCTCGAAGTGCGGCGCGGCGAGTTCATCGTGCTGCTCGGCGCGTCGGGCAGCGGCAAGTCGACGCTGCTCAACATCCTCGGCGGCCTCGATTCCGCCACCGGCGGCGTCGCGCGCTGGCACGACCACGACCTGACGCAGGCCGGCGACGCCGAGCTGACGCGCTACCGGCGCGAGCACGTCGGCTTCGTGTTCCAGTTCTACAACCTGATCCCAAGCCTGACGGCGCGCGAGAACGTCGCCCTCGTCACCGACCTGGTCGACGAACCGATGAAGCCCGAGGACGCGCTCGCGCTGGTCGGCCTGGGCGAGCGGCTCGATCACTTCGTCGCGCAGCTCTCGGGCGGCGAACAGCAGCGCGTGGCGATCGCACGCGCCATCGCCAAGCGCCCCGACGTGCTGCTGTGCGACGAGCCGACCGGCGCGCTCGACTGCGCCACCGGCATCCTGGTGCTGCAGGCCATCGAGAGCGTGAACCGCGAGATCGGCACGACGACGATCGTGATCACGCACAACGCGCCGATCGCCATGATGGCCGATCGCGTGCTGCGCCTGGCCGACGGACGCATCGTGCAGTCGACGCTCAACGAGCACAAGCAGCCGGCGTCGAGCCTGTCGTGGTGAGCCTGCTCGACGTCAAGCTCTGGCGCGACCTGAAGCGCCTCGCGATGCAGGTGTTGACGATCGCGCTCGTCGTCGCCTGCGGCGTCGCCGGCTTCGTCGGCGCGTTCTCCACCTTCCGCTCGCTCGAGGCCTCGCGCGACGCCTACTACCGCGAGGCGCGCTTCGCCGACGTGTTCGCTGCCGTGCGCCGCGCGCCGGCCTCCCTGGCGGCGCGCATCGAGGCGATCGATGGCGTCTCGGCGCTCAAGCTGGAGACGGCGTTCGACACCCAGCTCGACCTGCCCGGCGTCGAGCAGCCGCTGACCGGGCGCATCACCGGGCTGGATCTGCTGCGGCCGCCCGGCCTCAATGCGCTGGCCGTCGTCTCGGGCCGGCTGCCCGAGCGCGGCGCGGCGGTGGCCGAAGTCGTCGTCAACGCGCGCTTCGCCGAAGTGCGCGGCCTCGAGCCCGGCTCGACGCTGGTCGCGCTGCTCAACGGCCGGCGCGAAACGCTGCACGTCGTCGGCATCGTGCTGTCGCCCGAATATGTCTTCGCCTCGCGCGGCGGCGCGCCCGACGACGAATGGTTCGGCGTCGTCTGGATCGACGCCGAGCGCGTCGAGACGGCGTTCGACATGGAAGGCGCCTTCAACCGCGTCGCGCTGCAGCTCGCGCCGGGCGCGCAGCGCGCGGCCGTGATCGACGCGCTCGACCGCCTGCTCGAACCTTACGGCGCCTGGGGCGCGGCCGGCCGCGACCGCCAGCTCTCGGCGGCGATCGTCGACAACGAACTGCGCCAGCTCCAGGTGCTGGGCACCGTGCTGCCGTCGATCTTCCTCGCGGTGGCGGTGTTCATCCTCAACGTCGTGCTCAGCCGCCAGGTCGCGACGCAGCGCCAGCAGATCGCCGCACTGAAGGCGCTCGGCTACCGCGACGGCGAGATCGCGGCGCACTACGTCAAGCTCGCCATCGCGATCGCGGCGATCGGCGTCGCGCTCGGCATCGCCGGCAGCCTGTGGATCGGCCACGGCCTGGTGTCGCTCTACGCCGAGGCGTTCCGCTTCTCGCACCTCGCCTACCGCACCGTGCCGGGCATCGCGATCGCGGCGACGGCGGCGGTCGCGCTCGCCGCCGCGCTCGGCGCGTGGACGGCGATCCGCGCCGTCGTCGGGCTGCGGCCGGCGCAGGCGCTGCAGCCGCCGGCGCCGCCGACCTTCCAGCCGACGCTGCTCGAGCGCCTGGGCTACGGCCGGCGCGTGCCGCCGGCGGCGATGATGGTGATCCGCAACATCGAGCGCCGGCCGCTGCGCGCCGCGCTGACGGTGGCCGGCATCGCGGCGGCGATCGCGCTGCAGATCTCGGGCGCGTTCTGGACCGACACGATCGAGCTCATCACCGACACGCAGTACCGCCGCGTGCTGCAGGGCGACGTGATGGTCGACTTCGTCGAGCCGGTCGGACTCGACGCCGCCGCCGAGTTGCGCCGCATGCCCGGCGTGATCGACGCGCGGCTCTGGCGCAGCGAGCCGGTGCGCGTGCACGCGCGCGGCCGCACCATCGACACCGTGCTGACGGGCCACGAGGCCGGCGACGCGCTGCAGCGCGTCGTCGACGTCGAGCGCGGCCCGCGGCCGATGCCGGCCGACGGCCTGCTGCTGTCGTCGCTGCTGGCGCGCGATCTCGGCGTCGGCCCCGGCGACACGGTCGAGGTCGAGTTCAGGCTGTGGCACCGCAGGCGCGTCGCGCTGCGCGTCGCCGAAACGGCGCACACGCTGTTCGGCCGCACGCTGCACATGGACCTCGCCGCGCTCAACCGCGTCGCCGGCGACGGCCAGGGCGCGAGCGACGCCACGCTGCTCGTCGACCCGCACGCCGAGCGCGAGTTCTACGCCGCAGTGAAGGCGACGCCGCGCATCTCGGCCGTGTTCGACAAGGCCAGCTCGCAGCGCAGCTTCGAGAAGACGACGGCGCGCAACCTCGGCTTCTTCACCGCCGTGCTGACGCTGTTCGCCGTCGCGATGGCGGTCGGCATCACGTACAACGCGGCGCGCATCGCGCTCTCGGAGCGCGCCTGGGAGCTGGCCAGCCTGCGCGTGCTCGGCATGACGCGCGCCGAGGTCTCGGTGCTGCTGCTGGCCGAGCTGGGCGTCGAGCTGCTCGTCGCGCTGCCGGTCGGCGCGCTCGCGGGCTGGGGATTGGCGGCGCTGCTGATGCGCGCGATGCAGAGCGAGGAGATCGACTTTCCCGTCGTCATCGACCCGTCGACCTACGGCATCGCCGCGCTGACCGTGCTCGCTGCGGCGATCGTCAGCGCGGCGATCGTGCGGCGCCAGATCGACCGCCTCGACCTGGTGGCGGTGCTGAAGGTTCGCGAATGAAGACAATCGGATCATGAAGAACAAGAACGGGTCGGCCCGGCGCTGGGCGATGTGGGGTGCACTGGCGGTGCCGGCGCTCGCCGCCGCCGCGTGGGCGTTCTGGCCGCGCGCTCTCGAAGTGGAAGTCGGCGCGGTCGCCACCGGCCGCTTCGAGCAGACGATCCAGGAAGACGGCCGCATGCGCGTGGTGCAGCGCTGGACCGTCAGCGCGCCGACGCAGGCCGAGCTGGAGCGCCCGGCGCTGAAGGTCGGCGACGCCGTCGCGGCGGGCGACGTCGTCGCGTCGCTGGTGCCGGCGGCGCCGCAGATGATCGACGCGCGCACGCGCGGCGTGCTGCGCGAGCGCGTCGGCAGCGCCGACGCGGCGCTCGTCGCGGCGCAGGCTCAGGTCGGCCGTACCGAGGCGGCGCTGGCGCAGGCGCGGCTCGAAGCCGAACGCGCGACGCAGCTCGCGCGCGACAACTTCATCTCGGCGTCGGCGCGCGACCAGGCGCGGCTCGCGCTGGAGGCACAGCAGAAGGCGCTCGACGCCGCCGAGGCGCAGGTCCACGTGTCGCGCCATGCCGCCGGCGAGGCGCGCGCCGCGCTGGCGCGCGCCGAGGGCGGCAGCGGCGCCGCGGCGCGCGGGCGCTGGCAACTGCGCGCGCCGGTTGCCGGCCGCGTGACCAAGTTGCACCACGAGAGCGCGACGACGGTCGCGCCAGGCGCGCCGCTGATCGAGATCGCCGACACGGCGCGGCTCGAAGCCGTGATCGACGTGCTGTCGTTCGACGCACTGCGCATCCCGCCGGGCGCCGCGGTGCGGCTGGCGCCGGGCGGCGGGCTGGCCGAGGTGCCGGCGCACGTCGTGCGCATCGAGCCGGTGGCGTTCACCAAGGTCTCGGCACTCGGCATCGAGGAGCAGCGCGTCAACGTGATCGCGCACGCCGACGCCGGCTCGGCGGCGCCGCCGGCCCTCGGCGACGGTTTCCGCATCGACGCCACGATCTCGCTCGGCGCGCACGACGGCGTGCTGCTCGCGCCGACCGCCGCGCTGGTGCGCGACGGCTCACAGTGGTCCGTGCTCGTCGTCGCCGACGGGCGGGCGCGCCGCAAGGCGGTCGACATCGTCGAGCGCAACCCGCAGCACGCCTGGGTGCGCAACGGCGTGCAGGCCGGCGAGACGGTGGTGCTCTACCCGGGCGCGGGCGTCGGCGACGGGCAGCGGGTGCGGTTGCGGCGGTAGCTGCCGCGCGCGAGCCGCCGCCGCGTCCGCCTGCCCGCCGCGCGCCTGCCCCTGATCTGGCGCAAGCACACGACGGCGCAGCGCGCCTATCGTGGCGGACGGACGGCACGACGCCGTCCGCGCCCGCGAAAGGAGTTCCGACCATGGACAGCACGACCACCGGCACGGCCCGCAAGCCGCTCGACCGGCTTGCCGAAGATCTGCGTCACGTCGTCGACGACGCCGACCAGTTTCTCAAGCGCGCGGCCGGCAGCGGCGATGCCCAGTTCGAGGCGCTGCGCGAGCGTTTCGAGTCGCAGCTGCGCCGCATGCGCCTGCAGCTCGAGGAGCTGGAACACGATGCCGTGCACAAGGCGCGCGAGGCCGCGCGCGCCGCGGACGAAGTCGTGCACACGCACCCCTACGCCGCGATCGGCGTTGCCGCTGCCGTCGGCCTGCTGCTCGGCGTGGTGCTCGCGCGGCGCTGACGGGGCTGCGATGGACGGCGCACCGGGCGCAGACGCGCCGGCACCGGCTGCGTGGGGTCCGGCAGCCCGCGGCGTCGCCGCGACGCTGCTCGACATCGGCCAGACGCGGCTGCAGCTCGCGACGACGGAGCTCGGGGAAGAAGGCCTGCGCCTGACGGGCCAGGCGATCGCCGCCGCAGCCGCGCTGTTCGCATTCGCGCTCGGCATCGTGCTCGCCTGCGTTGCAGCCGTGCTGCAGGTGCCGCCGGCCGATCGACCGCTCGTGCTGGGCCTGCTCGCGCTGGCCTGCTTCGCCTGCGGCGCGTGGGCCGTCTGGCGCTGGCGCCGCATCTCGGCGACGCGGCCGCCGCTGTTGCAGGCGACGCTGGCCGAGCTGCAGAAGGATCGCGCCGCGCTGCTCGGGAGCGACACGCGATGACGCGGCGCGGCAGCGCGCAACGGCTCGCACTGCGGCGCGAGTTGCTCGTCGCCACGTCGACGCTGCAACGGCTGGCATTGCGCCACGAACTGCGCCAAGGACCATGGGCCCCGACGGCGCTGCGCCTGCGCACGCTGTGGCGCATCGCGCGCATCGTGCGCGGCTGGCTGCGCCGCTGACGGCGCCGCCAGTGAGCGCGCCGGGCCGCACCCAAGCGCGCAACCCGCAGCACGCCTGGGTGCGCAACGGCGTGCAGGCCGGCGAGACGGTGGTGCTCTACCCGGGCGCGGGCATCGGAGACGGGCAGCGGGTGCGGCGGCAGCGGCGAAGCGCCAGCGGGGGCATGGACAGCACCCGCATGTATTGCTAGCATGCAATACATGCCCGCGGTCTTGCTCGCCCATGCCAAAGAAGTCCGGGACGACGACTCCATCGTCGAGATCGTCGTCTGGGAGCTGGACGAGCCGATCCCGCCGTGCACGCATCGCTACAAGTACCGCCTGTACTACGGTGCCGGTGGCGAGTGCCGGGTCCGCTACGACAACGAACGCGGCAAGGGGGATCATCGTCACGCTGGTCGAGATGAGCGCGCCTACGCCTTCGGCACGCTCGAACAACTGCTCGAAGACTTCCGCTCGGACGTCGAGGGCTGGGAGTAGTAACGCATGAAAGCCATCATCGAGGTATCGCGCAAGGGGTCTGTTTTCGAGGCGGCCGGCCGGCAGCTGGCTGCCGCAAGACAGGGCCGGCGCGTCGACTTCAGGCTGAGCTTCGAGTCGGCGCGCTCGCTGTTCGCCGAGCTGACGCCGGCGCGGCTCGACCTGCTCGACACGTTGCGGCGCATCGGCCCGTGCAGCGTCTACGCCGGTGCCAAGGCGGCCGGCCGGAACTACTCCAACGTCCACGCCGATGTGGCGCGGCTGGCCGAGCTCGGGCTGGTCGAGCGCACTTCGGACGGCAGTGTGTCCGTGCCGTTCGAGGCGGTCGAGATCCGCGTGCCGCTGGCGCGAGTCGCATGAGTTGAACACGGGCCGTCGCCATGGGCACAGCTGCAAGACCGCCAGCGACCGCAGGCGCAACGAGGAACGATCGGCTCTCGCCCACGCTGCCGACGCACTACCGCGCGAGGAAGTCCTCCAGCGACGATGAGCCTTCGAGGTAGTCGAACAGGTTCTTGACCGGCACACGGGTGCCTGTGAAGCACAGGGCGCCGCTCATGATGTCGGGATCGCGGGTGACGAGGGTCGTATCCATGGAAGCCTCCGGTAGACCGGTCTGGCGCGGCGTGCGGAGTCAAAGAGCGCCGGCGAAGGCGCGGTCGAGGATGGCGGGGAGGAGGGCCTGCATCATGGCCCGCGACTCCGATTGCCGTGCCTTCACCGCTTGCACATCCTCGTGCGCCTTTGCCAGCACACGCTGGCGTTCCATCGATGGCAGTGGCAACTCGAGATCGAGAAAGTCCTGCGGGTTCAGCCGCCGCCTGCGAACGTTGGTCCCCGTGCTGGCGCCTCCGATGCTCGCCCACACGGCCGGGCTGCGAAAGTGCATGTCGAGTACCTCGGGCAAGACACGTTCACGGTTGATCTCAAAGACCGGGAACTCGGTCGAAACGACCAGGCCATCGCATTCGCGCGGCACGACGCCGAACGCGCCCTCCCAGGCCATGAGCTTGGGGTACACGAAGTCTCCCGTGCGCAATCGGGTCAGCTTCGGGTACGCGAACTCGGTTCCGGACTTGGTATTGCCCACGAACACGCCTCTGCCGAACGAGTACACGCCGGCAAATTGGTAGGAATGGTCCGCCCGGACGCGCACGTCCGGGTCGCGTAGGCGCACCAGTTGGCGAAGCGGGGTAGCGACTGCATCTGTATCGCGAAGCAGCGCGCGGCAAAGCTCATCCGCCTCCGCCCCTACTCGTGCTTGCAGTCCTAGTGCGCGATCAAGCTGCTCGGTGGCCTCGACCACCCGGGCCATGATGCGTTGCTGTTCAGGCAACGGCGGCAGCGGGATAGACACCGAGAGGAAGTCACCCGGACGGACCGAGGCATACCCCGTCGTCCCACGCGCCAACCCATCTAGCGCTTCACCTAGATAGTTCCTGGTGACTATCGCCCGCATCCATCGCGTATCAAGGCGAGTGTCATCAATGTCGAACAAGAAGAAGTGGCTTGTGCATAACGCACCCTCGCCTTCCGGTGGGACCAGTCCGATTGCCCCCTTCTTGCCCCAAATCTCGGACAGGATGACCTGCCCGGCCTTGGCCAACTGGTGGCGCTGCATCTTCACAGAGTCGCCGCGGACCGGGGCGCTCAATGCGACGCCCTTTCCAAACAGACGCACGGACAGTTTCTTGTACTCGCGGGGCTCGGGTGCAGAGACGTAGTCGCGATCCTGGGTCAGCAGTTCGCCGAGTGGTACCGAGGGGCACAAGGTCACGTTGCAGCCCCGTGAAGCAACCCCTGAATCCGCCCGACGATCCGCGCGATCTCCGCCTCCTTCTCCAGGATGCTCGCCACCAGCTCTTCCGGCGCCCGGTGCGTGATGTCGTCCGCCGCGCGCGGATTCTTGCGATCGAGGTTGCAGTTGGCCGCCAGCAGTTCGGCTGCCGGCACTTTCCAAGCTTGCTCGCCTTCCTGCCGGTTGTCCCACCAGGCCATCAGCGAAGCAAACTCGTCGAACTGCAGCGGCTGCGTCTTGGTGTAGTTCTTGCGCCCCTCGGGGAGCTTGTGTTCCCAGTACCAGACGTCCTGCGTCGGCCCGCTGCGGTCGAAGAACAGCACGTTGGTGGGGATGCTGGTGTAGGGCGCGAACACGCCGTTGGGCAGGCGCAGGATGGTGTGCAGGTTGAAGTCGCGCAGCAGCTCGGCCTTGATGCGCGCACACACGCCGTCGCCGAACAGGGTGCCGTTGGGCACCACGACTGCGGCACGCGCCGGGCGGCCGGCGCTGCTGGGCCTGCGGTGCAGGCGGCGCATGATGAGCTGCAGGAAGAGCAGCGCGGTCTCGCTGGTCTGCTTGTCGTCGGGGAAGTTGCCCTGGATGCCCTTCTCTTCCTCGCCGCCGAACGGCGGGTTGCTCAGGATCACGTCCACGCGCTCGCGCAGGCCGATGTCGGTGAGCTTGTGGCGCAGTGCGTTGCCGGGGTCGATGTCGGGCGCGTCCAGGCCGTGCAGCAGCAGGTTCATCTGGCACAGCAGGTAGGGCAGCGACTTGGGCTCGCAGCCGTGGATGCTGCCGCGCTGCAGCGTCTTGCGCTCAGCCACGGTGTGCACCTGCCCGGCCAGGTGCGCATAGGCATCCACCAGAAAGCCGCCGGTGCCGCTGGCCGGGTCCAGCACCGTTTCGCCGAGGCGTGGGTCCAGTAGCCTGACCATCAGCCGCACCAGCGTGCGAGGCGTGTAGAACTCGCCGGCGTCGCCCGCGGCGTCGCGCATCTCGCGCAGCAGGTTCTCGTACAGCGCGCCCAGCGTGTGCAGCTCGTCGCTGGCGGTGAAGTGGATGGCGTCCACCTTGTCCACCACGTCGCGCAGCAGGTAGCCGCTCTTCATGCGGTTGTCGATGCCGCGGAACACGGTGGCGATGACATCGCGGCGCTTGTCGCCGTTGCTGGCCGTGAGCTTTCGCAGGTAGGCGAAGAGCCCGGCGCCCTGGCTGCCGTCGGGGCGCGAGGCACGCTCGTTGTTGACGAACGCCAGCAGGTCGTCGCCGGTCAGGCCGGTCTTCGCGGCGGCCCAGTCGCGCCAGCGGTAGGGCGCCTCGATGGCCGGGCGAAAGCGCGTGCCGGCGAGCACGGCCTCGTCTTCCTGCTGGCGCTCCAGGTCGTCCATGAACTTCAGGAACATCACCCAAGTCAGCAGCGGCAGACGATCGAGGTCGCCGTTCAGGCCCTTGTCCTTGCGCATGATGTCGCGCGCCGACTTGAGCAGGCTGGAAAGGCTCTGGGCGGTGGTGAGCGGTGGGGTGTCGGTCTTCTTCTTGCGGGTCGGCATCGGGCGGCGGTTCAGGAGGCGTACAACAGGTTCTGCAGGTCGGTGACGGCGGCGCGCAATTGTTCAGCACCGCCGAAGAGGCGGATGATCTCGGCCGGCTGGCCGTGGCCGCTGATCGGCGGCACGCGCAGCACGTCGGGCAGCACGAACTGGGCGTCGCCGTGTTCGGCGTACTTCTCCAGCAGTTCTTCCAGCAACTGCCGCGCCTCGGGTCCGAAGCGCTGCCAGAAGTCGGGGCGCTCGCGCCTGAGCGCCAGCGCGCGTTCACGGCGCGTGCGCAGCGGGGCATTGAAAGCCAGGTGGCACAGCAGGTCGAAGGGGTCGGCCTCGGGCTGGCCGGTGGATTCGGCCAGTTCGGTGAAGTCGATGCCGCGCTCGCGCAACGCGTCGATGATCCCGGAGCGTTGCGCCGGCACGGCCCAGCGGCGCCGCAGCTCCGGGGCCGAGGGCACGATCAGGCGCACGCTCTCGGCCGCGTAGTCGGCGTAGCGCACCACGCGAAGCTGAGCCCCATCGGTGTCGAGTTCATAGACCAGGTGCGCGGCGATCTCGACATGGCCGCCATCGAAATAGAACTTGCGGCGGTGCTGCGCTTCGTCGGGCTCGATGACGCCACCGGTACCGGTGTCGACGATTTCGGCCGCGGGTTCGGGCTCGGCCGCGACGACCTCGGCCGGTGCCACGGCCAAGCCCGCAGCGTCGATCTCTTCCTGCGTCACCCGCGCGGGCTCGCCGTCGAAGGCCGGGTCGGCGAACAGCCGCGTGGCCGAGCCGGTGTAGTCGATGATGTTGAACCAGAGCTTGCCGTACTCGTCCTTGACGCGGGTGCCGCGGCCGATGATCTGCTTGAACTCGCTCATCGATCCGACCACGCGGGCCAGCACCACGTTCTTGCAGGTGGGCGCATCCAGCCCTGTGGTGAGCAGTTGCGACGAGGTCAGGATGACCGGCGTCCGGTTCTCCGGGTCCTGGAACCTGCTGCGGTGGCCGGCGCCGATGTCGCCCTCGTCGGCGGTGACGCGGCACACGTAGTCGGAGTGTTGCGCCACCAGGTCCGGGTTCAGCGCGACGAGCGCACTGCGCATCTCGGCGGCGTGCTCCTGATCGACGCAGAAGACGATGGTCTTGGCGTAGCGGTCGCTCTTGCGCAGGAAGTCGCTGAGGTGGCGCGCGATGGCCTGGGTGCGCGCCTTCAATGCGACGGCGCGCTCGAAGTCGTTGGTCTGGTATTCGTCGTCGGGGATGCTTCGGCCGTAGCGGTCCACGTCACCCGCGTTGGGGCGCCAGCCGGCGGCGTCCCATTCGGTGACGACGCGGTGCACGCGATAGGGCGCCAGGAAGCCGTCGGCGATGCCCTGCTGCAGCGTGTAGGTGTACAGCGGGTTGCCGAAATACCGGTAGGTGTCGCGGCTGTCCTCGCGCAGCGGCGTCGCCGTCATGCCCAACTGCGCGGCCGGCTCGAAGTGGTTCAGGATGTCGCGCCAGGCGCTGTCGGCGCGGGCGCTGCCGCGGTGGCATTCGTCGACCACGATCAGGTCGAAGAAGTCGCGTGGGTAGCTTCGGAACAGGCCTTCCCGGCGCTCGTCTTCGGCCATGGCCTGGTAGATGGCGAAGTACATGTCGCGGCCCTGCACGACCTCGCCCGACTCGATCTTGTGGCGCGCGTCGCCGAAGGGCGCGAAATCCTTGGCCATGGGATCGTCGACGAGAAAGTTGCGGTCGGCCAGGAACAGGATCTTGGGCCGGCGCGGTTCGCCGCTGCGGTTCCAGCGCGTGGTCCACAACTTCCAGCAGATCTGGAAGGCGACGCTGGTCTTGCCGGTGCCCGTGGCCAGGGTCAGCAGCAGGCGTGTGCGGCCGCCCAGAATGGCCTCGACCGCGCAGTCGATGGCGATGCGCTGGTAGTAGCGCGGCGGCTTGCCCGCGGTCAGGTTGTAGGGCTCGAGCAGGCGCTGCGAGTCGACTTCGCTGGAAAGGCCGCTGCCTTCGCGGTAGCGCTGCAGCAACTGCTCGGGCCTGGGGAAGTCGCTGCGGGTGGTCTCGGTACCGACGAAGCAGTCGATCTCGACGATCTCGTGGCCGTTGGTCGCGAACGCGAACTTCAGGCCCAGCATCTCGGCGTAGTCGCGCGCCTGCTGGATGCCGTCGCTGGCGTTGCGCCAGCCGGCCTTGGCTTCCACCACGGCCAGCGGCAGGTCGCGCGTGGCACGCAGGAGATAGTCCACACGCTTGGGCGGCTTGCGAACGAAGCCGCGGCCGACCGGCACGATTCGGCCGTCGGTGATGCTGCGTTGTTCAGCGATGGAATGCGGCTCGTCGTCCCACCCGGCGGCCTGCAGCAATGGCACGACGAATTTTCGACACGTGTCGGCTTCGTTCACGACGGCCCTCCCGGGCAAGAGCATAAGCCGTCGGGTCGGGCCTGCAACTCACCGCGGAGCGCCTGCTACCGCGCGCACACCACCCGCGGCATCTTCCCGCTGCGCCCGCGCACTGACGCAGGCCCGAGCTTCGCCTCGAGCCGCACCTGGCCGAGCCCCTGGGCTCGCAGATAGGCGGCGAGCGCCGTGCGCGCCTGGCGCAGCGCCGGCGCGCCCTGCGCGTCGGCCACCGTCAGCAGCAGTTGCCGCGCGCCCCGTTGCACGAGCTGGAAGTCGAAGACGCCGGCGTCGTCCTCCAGCACCGTCGTCAGCGCGAGCGGCGGAAGGCGCACGACGCGGCCGGCGGCGCCGGCGAACGCCAGCATCTCGTCGGTGCGGCCCTGCACGTCGATCGCCGGCAGCGGCGAGCCGCAGGCGCAGCGCTCGGCGCGGAGACGCACGCGGTCGCCGAGGTCGTAGCGGATCAGCGGCTGCACGTGGTTGGCCAGGTTGGTCAGCAGCGTCGTGTGGCCCTCGGTGCCCGGCGGCACCGGGCGGTACGCGGCGTCGACGGGTTCGAGGATCACCCAGTCGCTGTTGAGGTGCAGCGCGCCGCAGCGGCACTGCGAAGCCATCGCGAGGAACTCCGATGCGCCGTAGCTGTCGCTCACCGGGCAGCCGAAGCGCTCGCCGATCGCGGCACGCATCGACGGCGACAGCGTCTCGCCGCCGGTCCACACCTCCGTCAGCGCGAGCCGCAGGCGCCCGGCTGCCTGCTCCTCGGCGAGCAGCAGCGCCGCCGTCGGGTAGCCGGCGAGCACCGTCGGACCGAAGTCCTGCAGTTGCGCGACGAGCGCGCCGACGGGCTGCAGGAACGAGAAGCCGCGCAACCTGTCGCCCGCCGCCGGTTGCAGCCGACGCAGCCGCTCGATCGACACCGTGCTCGCGAAGTGCCCCGTCGTCGCGCCGACGAACGCGATGCGCGCGCCGAGGTACCACGGGTCGAGCCAGCGTGCCGGCGTCGCCGGCGGCACGCGGCGCAGCGCTTCGAGCGCGTCATAGACCGCCATCGCCTGCGCGTCCTGCACGAAGACGGCGGGCTCGCCGCTGCTGCCCGAACTCTCCCAGGCCCAGCAGTCGCCGCGGAACGGCTCGCCGATGCGCGCCGCGTCGGCAACGAAGGCGCGCAGCGCCGCCGTGTCGATGCCGGCCTCGGGCGCGAACGACTCGGGCAGGCGCTGCATCAGTTCGCGCCGCGCCAGCGGCGGCACCGATTCGAGCCGGGGCACGGCGGCGCCGGCGGGGCCGAGCCGGTCGCGGTACAGCGGCACGCGCCGCGCCGCCTCGACCAGCGCGGCCCAGCGCCGTTCGCGGCGCAGCGCGATCGCCGCCGGCGCGCTGTGCGCGGCCAGCGCCACGTCGAGCGCGACGGCGCCGCTGCGCCAGACATCCAGAGCGGTCCACATCGCGGCCTCCGAGAACGACCACGGTAGCGATGCGAGCGCCACGCTGCCTTGCGCGGCGTCAACGCGCGCGGCAGCAGCAGGGTCTTGACCTCCGGCAAAGCGTTCCCATCTGTGGGGCCTGGAGCCGATCCGCGGTTCAACCCCTGCGCAAGAAAGGAGTATTTCGACATGAATGCACTGACCCGTTTCGAAAGCCTCGACGACATGTTCCCCGAGCTGTTCCGCCGCCTGTCGGCGTGGCCTGCCCCCGCGTCGGGCAATATCGAGCCGCTGCGCGAGATCCGCCTCGACGTCGACGAGAACGAAATGGACTACGCCGTGCGCGCCGAGATCCCGGGCGCCAAGAAGGAAGACATCCACGTCGAAGTCGACGGCAACCACGTCTCGATCAGCGCCGAAGTGAAGAAAGACTTCGAGCAGAAGGACGAGAAGAAGGGCCGCGTGCTGGTGCGCGAGACCTATCGCGGCCGCGTGGCGCGCAGCTTCACGCTCGGTTGCGACATCGACGAAACCCAGGTGGTCGCCAAGCTCGAGGACGGTGTGCTCAAGCTGACGCTGCCCAAGCGCGAGGGCGCGCGCAGCCGCAAGATCTCCATCGATTGAGCGCCCCCAGGGCCGGGCTGCGCCCGGCCCGCCCCCCCGCGGGGGCCAAGAAACTTGGGACGGCCCGGCGTTCCTTGAGCGCCCTTCGCGGCGGCCGCCGGCGCGCCCTTCGCGCCGACGGTAATATCGCCGCGTGACCAACGCCGCCATCCACCTCGCCGTCGTCGACGACGAGGTCGACATCACGACGCTGCTGGCCGGCTACCTGACGAACCAGGGTTTTCGCGTCAGCCGGCTGCACGACGGGCAATCGCTGCTCGACCTGATGGCCACCGACCCGCCGTCGCTCGTGCTGCTCGACCTCGGCCTGCCCGGCGAGGACGGTTTCTCGATCGCGCGCCAGTTGCGCGAGCACTGGCGCTGCGGCCTCGTCATCGTCAGCGGGCGCGGCGACGCCGTCGACAAGGTCGTCGGGCTGGAGGTCGGCGCCGACGACTACGTCACCAAGCCCTTCGATCTGCGCGAGTTGCTGGCGCGCATCAAGGCCGTGCTGCGCCGCCTCGAGCCGGCGACGGCGACGGCCGCGCCACCGGCGCAGGCCGGCGAGCGGACGCGGCTGCGCTTTGCCGGCTGGACGCTCGACACGGCGGCGCGCCGCCTGACCGACGCGCAGGGCCGCGACGTGCCCCTGACCGCCGGCGAGTTCGACCTGCTGGCGGTGTTCGCGCGCAGCGCCGGGCGCGTGCTGTCGCGCGACTTCCTGCTCGAGCAGACGCGCGGCCGCGAGGCCGGCCCGTTCGACCGCACGATCGACGTGCAGGTCGGCCGCCTGCGCCGCAAGCTCGAGGCCGACAGCGACGATCCGCAGATCATCAAGTCGGTGCGCGGCGCGGGCTACCTGTTCGTTCCCGGCGTCGAGGCCGGCTAGGGCTCGAGTTCACCCGACGGAGACCCGATGCCGCACAAGGCGACCCCGGCACTGCCCGGCATCGACGACCTGACGGCGTACCGCGCGCTGTTCGCCGCCTACCCCGACGCACTGCTCGTCGTCGATGCCGACGGCGACATCGTGCTGGCGAACCCGCACGCCGAGGCGCTGCTCGGCTACGGCCCGGGCGAGCTCGCCGGCCTCCCGGTCGACGACCTGGTGCCCGCGAGCGTGCGCGCGCGCCACGCCGACTACCGGCACAGCTACGGCGACGCGCCGGTGCCGAGGCCGATGGGCACACAGATGGACCTCGTCGCGCGGCGCCGCGACGGCAGCGAAGTGATGGTCGAGATCGCGCTCAGCCCGCTGCAGCAGCAGGGGCTGCCGTTCGTCGTCGCCGCGGTGCGCGGCATCGGCGCCTACCCGCGCGTGCGCCAGGCGCTGCAGCGCGCCCATTACGCCGAGCAGGTGGCGCAGATCGGCCGGCTGGCGGTCGACTCGCGCGACCCGACGACGCTGCTGGCGCAGGTGCCGGTCGTCGCCACGCAGGCGCTCGACGCCGACACCTGCGCCATCTTCCTGCTCGAACCCAACGGCCTCGAGTTCCGCGTCGCCGGCGGCGTCAACCTGCTGCCGGGCGAGCAGCGCGGCGACCTCCTGCCGAACCGGCGCGACACGCCGCCCGGCCACATGATCTCCACCGGCCGACCCTTCGTCGTCGAGGACTACGCCAGCGAAACCCGCTTCGTCGTTCCGACGGCCTACCTCGCGGCCGGGCTGACCTGCGCGCTGGCGGTGCCGCTGTCGGACCGCGGGCGCATCGTCGGCGCGCTGACGGTGCGCTCGCGCAAGCGCCAGCGTTTCGGCGACGACGAGGTGCGATTCCTCGACGCGCTGTCGAGCCTGCTGACGACGAGCCTGCAGCGCACCCAGTCCGAGGAGCAGCTCAACCACTCGCAGCGGCTGGAGAGCGTCGGCCAGCTCACGGGCGGCATCGCGCACGACTTCAACAACCTGCTGACCGTGATCTCGGGCAACCTGCAGGTGCTGGAAGACCTGCCCGTGCTCGCCGACGACGCCTTCGGCCGCCAGATGGTCGCGGCGGCGAGCCGCGCGACGCGCCGCGCCGCCGACCTGACGAGCAAGCTGCTCGCGTTCTCGCGCCGCCAGGTGCTGCAGCCGAGCACCGTCGACGTCGGCGCGCTGCTGCACGCTCTGACGGGCATGCTGCGGCGCACGCTCGACCAGCGCATCCACATCTCGGTCGACGCGCTGCGCAGCGGGCCGCACTGCCTGGCCGACCTGTCGCAGCTCGAATCGGCGCTGCTCAACGTCGCGATCAATGCGCGCGACGCCATGCCCGACGGCGGCACCCTCGCCTTCCGGTGCCGACCCTGCGACGCGCTGCCTCCCGGCCTCGCCGTCGAGGCATCCGAAGACGGCGCGGCCGATGAGGGCAGCGTCGCCGCCGGCTACGTCGCGATCTCGGTGGCCGACACCGGCACCGGCATGTCGGCGTCGATCCGCGAGCGCGCCTTCGAGCCCTTCTTCACGACGAAGGACGCCGGCCGCGGCACCGGCCTCGGCCTGTCGACGGTGTACGGCTTCGCGCGCCAGTCGCGCGGCGCGGTGACGATCGACAGCCTGCTCGGCGTCGGCACGACGATCACGCTGTACCTGCCGCGCCCGGGCGTCGCCGCAGCCGACGACGACATCGCGCCGGAGAGCGCCGACGTGCCGTCCGGCACGCGCGTGCTGCTGGTCGAGGACGACGCCGAGGTGCGCCGCATCGCGCAGACCTTCCTCGAGGCGCTGGGCTGCAGTGTCACGCCGTGCGCCAACGCCGAGCAGGCGCTGCCGCTGCTCGGCGCCGATACCGCCGACGCAGCGCTGCCGTTCGACCTGCTGCTCAGCGACATCGCGCTCGGCGCCGGCATGCGCGGCACCGACTTCGCCGCCGAGGCCGAGCGCCGCATGCCGGGATTGCCGGTTCTGCTGATGTCGGGCTATTCCAGCGGGGTGCTCGACCGCCCGCCGCCGTGGGAGCTGCTGCACAAGCCGTTCACGCGCACCCAACTCGCGCGCGCGATCGTGCGGGTGCTCAAGACATAAGACGTACCGCACAGGCCAAGGGCCAAGGGCCAAGCGCCGGGAATCTCCCAAGCCGGCCCGCGATCCCAAGGATCACGAAGAGGCCCCTCATGGCCCCGGGGGAACGGCCGACGGTCCCGTCGGCCGAGGGGTCGTCAGTGCACGCTGGCGCCTGCCGGCGTCATGCTGCGCTGGATGAACTTCGTCAGCGCGCCGACCTCGGGGATCTCGATGTCGCGGCGGCCCTTCTCGCTGAAGCGGATCACGTCGCCGCGCGCCAGGCGCGACAGCGCGCGGCTGACGCTTTCGAGCGTCATGCCGAGGTAGTTGCCGATCTCGGCGCGCGTCATGCGCAGCGTGATCTGGTCGGTGCGCAGGCCGCGCTCGGCCAGCGCGTCGGCCCAGTAGCGCAGGAAGTCGGCGACGCGCGCATCGGCCGGCAACGTGCACAGCGACAGCAGCGTGTCGCGGTCCCGGCCGAGCTCGCGGCTCATCGCCTGGTGCATCGCGACCAGCAGCGCCGGCTGCTTGACGGCGGCGGCGAGCAGCGCGTCGTAGCGCACGCTCCAGACTTCGCCGGTGTCCATCGCGACGGCGTCGCAGCCGTAGCGCCCGGTGGCGATGCCGTCCATGCCCAGCCAGTCGCCGCGGAAATGCAGGCCGACAACCTGCTCGCGCCCGTCCTGCGACAGGTTGACGATCTTGACGAAGCCCGAGTTCATCACGTACAGGCAGCCGAACGCCTCGCCCGCCTGGTAGATGGTGTCGCCGTTGTGCACGACGCGGCGCTGGATCGGCAGGCTCTCCTCGAGCAGGCGCAGGCTCTCGGCGATGCGCTGCGCCATCTGGCGGTGGTCGTGCGTCGTGTTGGTCATGGCCCCGGCTCCTGTCGCTGATCGATGCACGGGAGCTTAAGAAGCGACCGCAACCCCCGTGACAACATCACGCCACGCTGCGTAACACTGCGTGAACGCTTCGTGTCGGGCGCGTATCGGTCGGCGGCGGGGCGGGCTGCGCTTGACGGGCGTCAAACACCCCGCACAGGCCGTGGGTACGCTAACGCCGTGATCTCGAAGAGCCCTGTCCTGTCGCATCGCAATCTGTGGTCGATCGACGCGCTGACGCGCGCCGACGTGCTGGCGCTGTTCGACACGGCCCGGCAGTTGCGGCGTGCCGAGCGCGCCGGCCGCGGGGCGGCGCCGTTGCGCGGCAAGAACCTTGCGTTGCTGTGCGACGCGCCGGGGCGCGGCGCGAGCGTGCTGCGCCGCGCCGCCGTCGAGCTCGGCGCGCAGGTCGCGCAGCTGCGGCCGAGCGATTCGCACCTGCACAACGGTGAACTCGACGCCACGGCGCGGCTGCTCGGCCGGCTCTACGACGCGATCGACTGCACGGCGATGCCGGCCACGCTGATCGAGCGCGTCGAAAGCGACGCCGGCGTGCCGGTCTACAACGGCCTCGGCGACGAGAACCACCCGACGCACGCCCTCGCCGACCTGCTGGGCGTGCACGAACGCAGCGGCAAGCCGCTGGCCGAGTTGCGCGTGGCCTATCTCGGCGACGCGCGCACGCCGCGCAGCGACGCGCTGCTGCAGGCCGCGGCGCTGACCGGCATCGAGTTGCGCATCGCCGCGCCGGCGGGCCAGGAGCCGACGCCGGCTCGGCTGCGCCACGCCGAGCAGCTCGCGCGCCAGAGCCAGGCGCGGCTGCGCCTGGTCGACTCGGCCGACGAGGCGGTGCGGGAGGCCGACGTCGTCATCGATGCGAACGGCGGCGAGCGCTGGACGCTGCGCGCCGGCGGCGTGCCGGTCGACGATGCCGAGCGCGCCAGCGACTGGCGCTACACCCTGCAGGCGCTGCTGGTCAACACGATGACTTGAGGCGCGGCATAAGATGGCTCATGAACTGCCGTCTTCCTGCTGAATCGGAACACGCCGTCGCGCGGCCCGCGCGATGACGATCCGCCATCTCGACCGCCTGCTCGAACCGGCGTCCGTCGCCGTCGTCGGCGCCTCCGACCGCCCCGGTAGCGTCGGTGCCACCGTCTGGCGTAACCTGCGCGCCGGCGCCTTCAAGGGACCGGTGCACGCCGTCAACCCGTCGCGCAGCGATCTCGACGGCCAGCCCTGCCATGCCACGGTCGACGCCCTGCCGGCGCCGCCCGACCTGGCCGTGCTGTGCACGCCGCCGGCGACGATCCCGGGCTTGGTCGCCGCGCTCGGCGCGCTCGGCACGCGCGCCACGATCGTGATGACGGCCGGCCTCACCGCGGCGCAGAAGCAGCAGACGCTCGACGCCGCGCGGCCGCACCTGCTGCGCGTGCTCGGCCCGAACTGCCTCGGCCTGCTGACGCCGCACCTCGGCCTGAACGCCAGCTTCGCGCACACCGATGCGCTGGCCGGCGACATCGCCTTCGTGTCGCAGTCGGGCGCGCTCGTCACCGCCGTGCTCGACTGGGCCAAGTCGCGGAGCATCGGCTTCTCGCGCATGGTGTCGCTCGGCGAGCGCAGCGATGTCGACTTCGGCGACCTGCTCGACTGGCTGGCGAGCGATCCCTGCACACGCTCGATCCTGCTCTACATCGAGTCGATCGAGTCGCCGCGCAAGTTCATGTCGGCGGCGCGCGCGGCGGCGCGCAACAAGCCGGTGATCGTCGTGAAGGCGGGGCGCGCCGGCCAGGGCGTGAAGGCCGCCGCCTCGCACACCGGCGCGATGGCGGGCTCCGACATCGTGTTCGACGCGGCGATCCGGCGCGCCGGCATGCTGCGCGTCGACACCCTGGCCGAGCTGTTCATGGCGGCCGAGACGCTGGCGCGTTTCGGCGCCAACCGCAGCCGCGAGCTGGTCGTGATGACCAACGGCGGCGGCGCCGGCGTGATGGCGGCCGACGCCGCCGAGCCGGCCGGCGTGCCGCTGGCGGCGCTCGGCCCCGAGCTGCTCGCCACCCTCGACGCCGCGCTGCCGAAGACCTGGTCGCGCGCCAACCCGATCGACATCATCGGCGACGCGCCGGTCGAGCGCTACACGGCGACGCTGCGCGCGCTGCTGGCCGAGCCGGCACAACCGGCCGTGCTGTTCTGCCACGCGCCGACGGCGATCGTGCGCAGCGAAGACATCGCGCGCGCCTGCGTGCCGATCGTGCGCGACAACCCGGCGCGCGTGCTGGCGTGCTGGCTCGGCGACGGCGGTGTGGCCGCCGCGCGCGAGCTGTTCGAGGACGCCGGCGTCGCCGACTACGCGACGCCCGAGGCGGCGGTGCACGCCTTCGCGATGCTCGCCACCTACCGCCGCAACCAGGAGCAGTTGCTCGAGGCGCCGACGCGCACACCCGCCGCCCCGCCCGACCGCGCCGCGGCGCGCGCCCTGATCGAGCACGCGCTGGCCGCCGGCAGGCCCTGGCTCGGCGAGGCCGACGCCAAGGCGGTGCTGACGGCCTACGGAATCCCCGTCGTGCCGACCGTCGTCGTGCCGCCCGACGCTGCCGCCGCCCGTGCCGCGGCCAAGCGCTTCGGCTACCCGGTCGCGCTGAAGATCCTGTCGCCCGACATCACGCACAAGTCGGACGTCGGCGGCGTCGCGCTCGAACTCGGCAACGACGAGGCCGTCGGCGCGGCCGCCGACGCGATGCTCGAACGCGTGCGCGAGCGCCGACCCGACGCGCGCGTCGAAGGCTTCACGGTGCAGGCGATGGTGCGCCGGCCGCAGGCCGAGGAGTTGATCATCGGCGCCAGCATCGACAGCGTGTTCGGCCCCGTCGTGCTGTTCGGCCAGGGCGGCACGGCCGTCGAGGTGCTGGCCGACCGCGCCGTCGCGCTGCCGCCGCTGAACGCGCCGCTGGCGCGCGAGCTGGTGTCGCGCACGCGCGTCGCGAAGCTGCTCGCCGGCTACCGCGACCGCGCGCCGGCGCGCGTCGACGCCGTGTGCGACGTGCTGGTCGCCGTATCGCAGCTGCTGGCCGACCTGCCCGAGCTGGCCGAGCTCGACATCAACCCGCTGTGGGCCGACGCCGACGGCGTGATCGCGCTCGATGCGCGCATCCGCGTCGCTGCCGACGCCGGCGGCGGCGCCGCGCGCTTCGCGATCCGCCCCTACCCCGACGAGCTCGAGGAACGCACGAGCTGGGAGGGCCGCGAGATCGTGGTCCGGCCGATCCGTCCCGACGACGAGGCGCAGCACCGCGCCTTCATCGAGAAGCTGACGCCCGAGGACGTCCGGCTGCGCGCGTTCCAGTACCGGCGCGAGCTGTCGCGCGCCGAGCTGGCGCGGCTGACGCAGGTCGACTATGAGCGCGAGATGGCCTTCGTCGCCACCGCATCCGGCGCCGACGGCGCGCCCGAGACGCTGGGCGTGGTGCGCGCGATCACGGACCCCGACAACGCCGAGGCCGAGTTTGCGATCATCGTGCGCAGCGACCTGCAGCGACGCGGCCTCGGCCACCTGCTGCTCGACAAGGTGGTGCGCTACACGCGCGGGCGCGGCACGCCGCGGCTGGTCGGGCTGGTGCTGCCCGAGAACCGCAAGATGCTCGAGCTGGCGCAGGCGCTGGGCTTCGAAGTCGACGACGCCACGTCGAACCGTGACGCGCTGCGCGTCGTGATGCCGCTCGCGCCGCCTCGATGACGCGATGAACGACGCCGCGGTCGCCGGGGCCTGGGGCCTGCTGCTGCTCGCCGGCGCCCTCGTCGCGGCACTGCTGTTCGCACTCGCCGCCGCGCGCGCTGCGCACGCCTGGCGCGGCGTCGGCGCACTCGCCGCCTACCTGCTGGCCGTCGTCGCCGAACGCTACGGGCTGCCGCTCGCGCTGGCCGTGTGGAGCGGGCGCGCCGCGCAGCGCCAGTTCGGCGGCCATGCGTGGCCGCGCGAGCCGGCCGAGACGCTCGCGATGGTGCTCGGCTGGCAGCCACTGGCGCCGTGGGGGCCGCTGCAGCTCGCGGGAGCTGCAGCCGTCGCTGCCGGCATCGGCGTGCTGCTGGCGGCGCGCAACGCGATCGCCGCTGCAGCGCGCGAGGGGCGCCTCGCCGAGCGCGGCGTCTATGCGCGCGTGCGTCACCCCGAGTACGCGGCCTGCGGACTCGTCGCCTCCGGCGCGCTGCTGCTGTGGCCGGGCTGGCTCGGCCTGCTGCTGTTGGCGCCGCTGGCGTGGTTCTATGCGCGCGCGGCGCGCGTGGAAGACGCGGACCTGCTCGCCGCGCACGGCGCGGCATGGCGGCGCTACGCGGCGGCGACGCCCGCGTTCGTGCCCCGTCTGCGCGGGGATTGAGGCAGCGCCGGCGCGCCGCCGAGCTGCATCACTCCTGAGTCGACGGCGCGTCGGTCGCGGTCCAGCGTTCGAGCAGGGCGGCCAGGTCGTCACGATGGAACGGCTTGCCGAGGTAGTCGTCCATGCCGGCAGCGAGGCAGCGGTCGCGGTCGCCGGCCATCGCATTGGCCGTCAGCGCCACGATCGGCGTGCGGCGCGCGCCGCTGGCGCGCTCGTGTTCTCGGATCGCCGCCGTCGCCTCGAAGCCGTCCATCTCGGGCATGTGGATGTCGAGAAGCACGAGGTCGTAGCGCGCCGCGGCGCAGGCGGCGAGCGCCTGGCGGCCGTCTTCGACGACATCGGGGCGGTAGCCCAGCGATTCGAGCATGCCCTGCGTGACGAGCTGATTGACGGGGTTGTCCTCGGCCACCAGCACGCGCGCACCGCGCTGCGGCGCAGTGGCGGCGACGAGCACACGCGCAGCGCCGGCAGGTGCGGCCCGGGACAGCGCGTCGAGCAACTGCGCCTGCCGCACCGGCTTGACGAGCACGCCGTCGAGGCGCGGCGCGTGCGCGCCGGCGACGAAGTCGACGCCGGCCAGCGCCACGATGCGCAGCGCTGCCGGCACCGGCTCGGCCCACAGGCAGCGCACGAGGCCGAGGCCGTCGGCGCCATCGAGGTCGACATCGATCAGCGCGGTGTCGTACGGCAGGCCGCGCGCCGCGGCTGCGTGCGCGGCGCGCAGCGCCGCTTCGACATCGGCCGCCGCGTCGACCGTGCCGCCGCATGCGGCGACGATCTCGCGCAGCGCCTCGCGCACCGCCGCGTTGTCGTCGACGACGAGCACGCGCCGGCCGCGCAGGTCGGGGGCGGCACGCGGCGGCACCGGCGCCGCGCCGGCGCGCGCGCAGCGCGCCGTGAACCAGAACGTCGAACCGGCGCCCGGGCTGCTGTCGACGCCGATCTCGCCGCCCATCAGCGCGACCAGGCGCTTGGCGATCGAGAGGCCGAGCCCGCTGCCGCCGAAGCGGCGCGTCGTCGAGCTGTCGGCCTGGGTGAAGGCGTCGAAGACGCGAGCACGGTCGGCCTCGGCCAGGCCGATGCCGGTATCGCGCACCTCGATGCGCAGCACGGCGTCGTCGCCGCCATCGCCCGGCAGCAGGCGCGCCGAGACGACGACTTCGCCGCGCGACGTGAACTTGATCGCGTTGCCGACGAGGTTGAGCAGCACCTGGCGCAGCCGCCCGGGGTCGCCGCGCAGCGCCGACGGCAGCGCAGGCGAGGCGCGCACGACCAGCTCGAGGCCCTTGCCCTGCGCCGGGCCGGCCATCAGCGCGCCGGCCTCCTCGACGCTCTCGACGAGGTCGAAGTCGACGCTCTCGAGCACCAGCTTGCCCTGCTCGACGCGCGAGTAGTCGAGCACGTCGTCGATGATGGCGCGCAGCGCGCCGCCCGAGCTGCCGATCACCTGCGCGAGGCGCTGCTGGCGCGGCGACAGCTCGGTGGCGAGCAGCAGCTGCGTCATGCCCAGCATGCCGTTGAGCGGCGTGCGGATCTCGTGGCTCATCGTGGCGAGGAACTGCGACTTGGCCTCGTTGGCCGCATCGGCCTGCCGCTTGGCGGCGCGCAGCTCGTCGACGGCATGCGCCAGCTCGGCGTCGCGCGCCTGGATCTGGCCGAGCATGGCGTTGAAGCCGTCGACCAGGACGCCGGCCTCGTCGGTCGTCGTGCGCGCGGCGCGCAGGGAGTAGTCGCCGCTGCGCGAGACGTCGCGCATCGTCTCGCCCAGGCGCACCAGCGGCGCCGACACGTAGCGCTGCAGCCACGAGGCGAGCAGCCATGCGACGAGCAGCGCGCCGCCGAAGACGAGCACTGCGAAGGAGAACAGACGGCGGATCTCGGCGCGCAGCGGCTCGTCGTCGACGACGAGGGCGATCTCGCCGAGGCGCCTGCCGCCGAAGTCGATGCGGTGCACGAGTTCGAGCCGGCCCTCGTCGAAGGCGTCGTGCGAGTCAGCGTCTGCGGCGAACGCGGCGTCGATGGCGCTGCGACGGCGCGTGGCCTCGTGGCCGATGTCGCGCAGTAGCGCGGCATGGCGCGGCGCCGCACTGCGCACCGAGGCCAGCAGGCTGCCGTCGGCGAGGCGGATTTCGGCGACGGCGACATCCTTCTCCTGGGCCAGCGCGGTGACGATCTCCGTCGCCGCTGCGCCGTCGCCGAACGCGACCGCTGCGGCCGCATTGATTGCGGCAACGCGCGCCAGCGCCGTCGTCGTCGACACCATCTCGACGCGCGCCGCCGCGACGCGGTCGGCGACAAACAGCAGCGACGCAGCCAGCAGCGCGAGGCTGGTCGCGGCGACAGCCACGGCGACGACACGCGCGCGGATCGACAGCTTGATGCCTCGATTCATGGCTGCACCTCGCGCGCCAGCCGCAGCAGCTTGGAGCTGAGGACGAGGCGCGCGGCCTGCGCGGCGCGCAGGTTGACCTCGAAGCCGATGCGTTCGTCGCCGATATCGACGAGGTTGACGGCGACGCCGCGGCGCGCCGCGCCGGGGCTGTCGGCGACGGTCAGTGCGGCGCTGCCGCGCAGTGCGTCGAGCACGCGCGGCAGATCGCCGATCGCCGACGCCGAGACGAAGACGAGCTGGCAGCCCGCCAGCGTATCGCGCGCGACGCCGCGCCGCACGACGATGCTGCGCACGCCGACCGGCTTGCCGCTCAAGCCGTCGAGCTCGACGCCGAACGGGTCGTCGCCGTGCACGCACAGCTGCAGCGCCGCACTGGTCTCGTCGGGCCACTGCGTGAGCAGCGCGAAGTTGTAGAGGAAGGCCGCCTTGACGCGGTACTCGGGCTGGCCGACGGCGAACGCCGCCGTGGCAGAGAACAGCAGCGCGATCAGCAGGCAGCAATGGGCTGCACTGCGGCGCGCTGCCGATCGGCCGGTGGTTGCGATGAACCCGATGGCCATGCGCGCGTCAGAACCTGGCCGTCAGCGCGAGGCGCAGGTTGCGCCCGTCCTGCTGCAGCGCGTCCTGCCAGTTGGTGTCGGCGCCTGGGTGGGCATAGCGCCGGTCGAACAGGTTGTGCACGCCGAGCGACAGCTCGATGCCTTCGCCCAGCGCCTCGGTGACGAGATTCAGGTTCGAGACTGCGGCGCCGCCGAGCTCGTTGCCGGCCAGCGTGCGGCGGCTGCCGGTGTAGCGGAATTCGTAGGCCGCGCGCAGGCCCGCGACCGGCAGCGGCGTGGTCGCGGCGAGCTTGGCGAGCCAGCGCGGCGAGTTGGGCAGCCGCGCGCCGGCCGTGTCGGCGACCTGCTGCCGCGACACGCTGCCGCGCAGCCGTGCGCCCGAGGCCCAGGTGCGGTCGGCCGAGAGCTCGATGCCGCGCGCTCGCACCGTGCCGCCCGAGCGGTATTGCGAGAGGCCGCTCGCCGGGTCGCTGCCGAGCGTGACGAGATCGCGCATCGTCCATTCGTAGGCCGAGGCGCGCAGGCCGAGTTCGCGTCCGACGCGCTGATCGGCGACGAGCTCAAGGGTATCGATGCGCTCGCCCGCAAGCCCCGGATTGGCGACCAGCGCCAGCCCGTCGGCGTAGCGGCTTTCATAGGTGTTCGGCGCGCGGTGCGCACGGCCGTACAGCAGCTTGAGCGTCGTCGCCGCGGCGGCTTCCCAGATCAGGCCGGCGCGCGGGCTGGTGCGCAGGCCCGGCGCGGCGCCGTCGTCGACGCGCAGGCCGAGCGTCGCGGTCAAGGTCTCGTGCAGGCGCCACTCGTCCTGCAGGTAGACGCCGACGCGCCGGCCCGAGGCCGGGATGCGGATGTCGTTGGCCGGCGTCGCGAGGTCGAGCGCGGACTGGTCGGTGCGCGCATTGCGCTGCGCCTCGAAGCCGAGCATCAGCTTGTGGCCGGCGAAAGCGGTCGACACCAGGCTCCATTCGGTGCCCTGCCAGTCGGCCTGCGCCGGGAACGCGAACAGCGTGCCGTACGAGAGGATGCTGTCGTAGCGGAAGCGGCCGGCAAAGACCCGCCCGGTCAGTCGCAGCGTGTCGCCGCGCAGCCGCTCGTGAAAGCGCAGCTGCGCCAGCGTGTAGGCGTCGCTCTGGTGCTGGCCGGCCACCAGCGGGTCGGAGCGGTAGCCCGCCGTCGGATCGTCCTTGTGGCGGCTGCCGTGCGTCAGATCGAAGTGCCAGCGGCCGCCGGCGATGCTCGCGAACAGCTCGCGGTCGCGCTCGGCGTCGAGGCCGCGCGCGACGCCCGAGACGCCGGACGCGCCGTAGTCGTACGAGCGGTCCGCGCCGGCGGCACGCTGGCCCGACACCGAGACCAGCACGTCGACGCCGTTGTCGAGGCGCCGGCCCCAGGTGACGCGCCCTTCGCGCAGCGCCGGCGCATGCTCGGCCGCGACGGCGATCTCGGCGCCGTTGAGATCGGCGCCGCTGCGCGTGACGATGTTGACGACGCCGAACATGGCGTTCTGGCCATAGACGGCGCCGCCCGGCCCGGCGATGAATTCGATGCGCTCGACGAGGCCGATGTCGAGCGGCATCTCACGGCCGGCCGCCGCGCCGTCGTACAGCGGGTCGTTGACGCGGTTGCCGTTGACGGTGAGCAGCAGCCGCACGTTCACGTCGCCCGGCGCACCGTAGCCGCGCGTGCCGATGTAGGTGTACTGGCGGTCGTAGGTGACATGCACGCCGGGCAGGCTGCCGAGCACTTCGGCAAGCGTGCGCCAGCCGTGCGCCTTGATCTCGCTGCGCGTGACGATCGTCACGGCGGCGGCCACCTCGTTCTGGCGCTGCTCGTACTTCGACGCGCCGACGACGGTCAGCTCCATCAACTGCTCCAGGCCGAGCACCGTCAGGTCGCCCGCGGCGTGCGCCGGCAGTGCGGCTGCAGCCATGCCGGCAGCGAGGCCGAACGCAAGCAGCAACGCGCATGGCGGTTCGGACTGGCGGCGGCTCGTCGTCATGGAAGCATTCGGGAAGCACCGCTGTTTCGGCATTCCCACCCCGAACCTGAGCGCGGCGCGGCGCGAACACGGTCGTTGACGCACCTCAATCCAGAACGCTGGAGCGCTCCGCTAGAGTCTCAGCGGGCAGTCCGAAAGGCCGTCATGGGCAGCAAGGTTCTGGTGGTCTGCTACTCGCACACAGGGACTTCGCGCCACCTCGCGCAGATGCTGTCGCGCATGCAGGAGTGGCCGCGCGCCGAGATCGTCGATGCGCAACCGCGCCACGGCGCCAGCGGGCGCTGGCGCAGCATGGTCGACTCGATGCTGCGGCGCCGACCCGAGATCCGCTACAAGGGGCCGGGCCCGGCCGGGCACGATGCCGTGGTCCTGGTGTCGCCGATCTGGGTCTGGCGCATGGCGGGCCCGATGCGCAGCTTCGTCGCCGAGCACCGCAGCGAGCTGCGCGACGTCGCCATCGTCAGCGTGATGCAGTCCAGCGGTGCGCCCAATGCCGAGGAAGAGCTGACTCACCTGCTCGGGCGGCGCCCCGTTATGGCCGCCGCGTTCAAGACGCAGGAGATCACCGAAGGCACCTGCGCCGCGCGGCTGCAGGCGTTCGCCGGCGCGCTGCAGGCAGCCGAGGACCGCGCCGTCGCGCACGGGCCGCACGCGTGGACGGCGCACCCGTTGTGAGGCCGGCCGCAGGTGCGCCTCGCCGCGTTCACGCGCCCGCGAGCAGCGCCACGACTTCGTCGTCCTCGACCTGAGTGAAGTCTTCGTAGTGCGCGCCGACGGCGCGGAACCATTGCGGCGTCGCCAGGCAGACGAACTGGTCGACTTCCGAGGCGAGCTCGGCCACGGCTTCGCGCGGTGCGACCGGCACGGCGAGCACGAGGCGCGCGGGCCGGCGCCGGCGCAGCGCCTTCAGCGCGGCGCGCACCGTCGTGCCCGTCGCGATGCCGTCGTCGACGACGATCGCGGTGCGGCCCGCGATCTCGACCGGCGCGCGCCCGCCGAGGTAGAGCCTGCGTCGGCGCTCGATCTCGATGAGCTGGCGCGCGGCCTCGGCGGCGACGTACTCGCGCGTCGCGCCGCTCCAGGCCAGCGTCTCGTCGTCGATCACCAGGTCGTGCTGCGCGCCGTCGACGATCGCCGCGACCGCCAGCTCGGGCTGCATCGGAGCGCCGATCTTGCGCACCAGCAGCAGGTCGAGCGGCGCGCGCAACTCGCGCGCCACCTCGACGGCGACCGGCACGCCGCCGCGCGGCAACGCCAGCACGACGGGATCGGCGAGCGCAAGCCCGGCGAGCCGGTGCGCGAGCGCGATGCCGGCCTGGCGGCGATCGTGAAACTGGGCTGCCATGGCGTCGTCCCTTCCGTGTGCGCAGCCCGACTGTCGCGCGGCGCCGCGGGCGGCGTCTTGCGCTTGCGCAACACCGATGATGCGCCAGTCGCTACCGTGGCGGCGTGAATGACCGATCTGCCGCACCCTTGGCCCCGCGCCGCACCGCCGTCGTCGCGATCGGCTTGGGCACGGCACTGGCGGCCGCGGCAGTGCTGGCCGCACTGGCCTGCACGCTGGGTGCCGGCGCCGTCCCGGCCGCCTGGGATGAGCGCGCAGTCGATGCGCTGCAGCGCGGCCTCGCGCCGGCGTGGACAACGTGGCTCGCCGCCGTGTCGGCACTGCATGCGCCGCGCGTCGTGCTGGCGATGACGACGGCATTCACGCTCGCCATCACGTGGTGCGGCGACCGCGCTGCCGCCGCGATGCTGGCGGCAGCTGTGTTCGGCGGCAGCGCACTCAACCACCTGCTGAAACACGCACTCGAGCGTGCACGCCCCCACGCCGACGCTGCCCTTGCCGCGGCAACCGACCACAGCTTCCCGAGCGGTCACGTCGCGAGCGCGACGCTGCTGTGGGGCGCGCTGGCGCTCCTGCTCGCGCTGGAGGGCCGGAGGCGCCGGCGCATGGCTGGCGTGGCAGCGACCGGCGCAACGATTCTCGTGGCCACGGTGGCGTTGAGCCGCGTCGCGCTCGGTCGCCACTACCCGAGCGACGCACTCGCCGGCGTCGCGCTCGGCGTCGGCTGGCTCGCGCTGTGCGGCACGGCGCTCCTGCTGCACCGCAGCCGCGCGGCGCACCGTATGCTGACGGCCTGAAGGGCGCACGACTCGGACACACCTGCATGCAATACAAGGACTACTACGCCACGCTCGGCGTCGCGCGCGACGCGCCGGCCGAAGAGATCAAGCGCGCCTACCGCAAGCTGGCGCGCAAGTACCACCCCGACGTCTCGAAGGAGTCCGACGCCGAGGCGCGCTTCAAGGACGTCGCCGAGGCCTGGGAAGTGCTGCAGGACGCCGAGAAGCGCGCCGCCTACGACGAAGTCGGCCGGCGCTGGCAGCAGCGCGGCGCCGAGCCGCCGCCGGACTGGGACGCCGGCTTCGAGTTCAGCGGGGCCGGCGATGGCGGCGGTTTCGACGCCGGCGACCTCGGCGCGCACAGCGACTTCTTCGAGGCGCTGTTCGGCCGCGCGGCGCGCGGCGCGCGCGGCTTCGGCGGCGCGGCGCGCAGCCGCGCGCAGGACCACCATGCCAAGGTCGCGATCGACATCGAGGACGCCTATCGCGGCGCGCGCCAACGCATCGCGCTGCGCATGCCGGCACTCGACAACGAAGGCCGCGTCGCGCTGCACGAGCGCCAGATCGACGTGACGATCCCGAAAGGCGTGCGCGCCGGCCAGCACCTGCGCCTGGCCGGGCAGGGCGCGAACGGCGGCGACCTCTACCTCGAGATCGAGTTCCGGCCGCACCGGCTCTACCGCGTCGACGGCCGCGACGTGCTGCTCGAGCTGCCCGTCGCGCCGTGGGAAGCGGCGCTCGGCGCCGCCGTCACGGCGCCGACGCCCGAGGGCGCCGTCGAATTGAAAGTCCCGCCCGGCTCGCAGGCCGGCCGCAAGCTGCGCCTGAAGGGCAAGGGCCTGCCGGGGCGGCCGCCGGGCGACTTCTACGTCGTGCTCGGCGTCGTGCTGCCGCCGGCCGACAGCAGCGCTGCGCAGGAGGGCTGGCGCGCGATGGCGCGCGCGTTCCCGCGCTTCGATCCGCGTGCCGCATTGAAGGAGGAGGAGGACGCATGACGAACGATCAATTGCGCGCCGTCCTCGACGACGACCTCGAGTTCGACGTGCAGCAGCTCAGCCGCGCCTGCCGCTGCGAGGTCGAACTGATCGTCGAGCTGGTGCACGAAGGCGTGCTGGGCGCCGCCGGCAGCGACCCGGCCGACTGGCGCTTCGAAGGCACGCTGCTGCAGCGCGCGCGGCTCGCGATCCGCCTCGCGCGCGACCTCGAGATCAATCCGCCCGGCGTCGCCCTCGCGCTCGACCTGATCGACGAGCTGAACGCGCTGCGCCTGCAGCGGCCGCGTTCTTGAACGCGCCCGTGCCGGCTGCGACCCTCCGCAGGCGTGCGCGCTGCGCCGGGCCGGCCCGCGCCGTCGTCATCGCGGCGGCTGCGCTCGGCGCCGCACTCGCCGGCGCCGCGCCCGTGCCGCCAGCGCCGGCCGCAACGCCGATGGCCCCCATCGAGCGCGCCGTCGGCCCTGCGCAGGGTGAACTGCGCCGCCTCTACGAAGCGCGCCGCTGGGCCCCCCTGTGGCTCGACGCCGCAGGGCGGCCGACGCGCCCGGCAAGGGATGCGCTGGCGTTGCTCGCCGATGCCGCGGCCGACGGGCTCGACCCGCGCGACTACCGCGCCGCCGAGCTGTCGGCCGCCGCCGCCGCGTTGCCGGCCGCAGCCGGCGACGCCGGGGCCGCCGTCGCCTTCGATACCGCGCTCAGCCGCGCCGTGCTGCGCTATCTGCGCGAGCTGCGTTCCGGCCGCATCGACCCGCGCAGCATCGGCTTTCGCGTGCCGCCGCGCAGCCGCGAGCACGACTGGGCGGCGGTGCTCGGTGCAGCACTGGCGGCCGATCGCATCGACGCCGCGGCGCAGCAGGCGCGGCCGGCACTGCAGCAGTACGGCGCGCTGCGCGCCCTGCTGGCGCGCTGGCGCGCGATCGCCGCCGACCCGGCCGCAGCGGCGCCGCTGCCCACGCTGCCGCCGAAGGCGCGCTCGGTGAAGCCGGGCGACGCCTGGACGGGCATCGGCGCGCTGCGGCAGCGCCTCGTCGCGATCGGCGACCTGGCACCGCAGCCCGCGGCGCCCGACGACACGGCCTACGACGGCGCACTGGTCGACGCCGTCAAGCGCTTCCAGGCGCGCCACGGTCTCGACGCCGACGGCGCGATCGGGCGCACGACGCTCGCCGCGCTCGGCGCGCCACCGGCACAGCGCGTGCGCCAGATCGAGCTGTCGCTCGAGCGGCTGCGCTGGCTGCCGGCGCTCGATGGGCGGCCATTCGTCGCGATCAACATTCCGATGTTCCGCCTGTGGGCCGTCGATCCGGCAGCAGGCCGGGGCGGCGGGCCGGCTGAACCGCTGGCGATGAACGTCGTCGTCGGTCGCGCGCTGAACACGCAGACGCCGCTGCTGTTCGGCGAGATGAGCCACATCATCATCCGTCCCTACTGGAACGTGCCGCGCTCCATCGTGCGCAACGAGACCCTGCCGGCGCTCGCGCGCGACGCATCGTATCTCGCGCGCAACGACATGGAGATCGTCGCCGGCCCGGGCGACGACGCGCGCGCCGTCGCGCAGACGAGCGATGCGATCGAGGCGCTGCGCGACGGCCGGCTGCGACTGCGCCAGCGCCCGGGGCCGAAGAACTCGCTCGGCCTGGTCAAGTTCATGTTCCCGAACGACGACGCCGTCTACATGCACGACACGCCGGCGCGGCAGCTGTTCGGCCGCGCCCGGCGCGACTTCAGCCACGGCTGCGTGCGCCTCGAGCGCCCGGTCGAGCTGGCGCAATGGGTGCTGCGCGACCAACCCGAGTGGACGCGCGAGCGCATCGCCGAAGCGATGAACGGGACGCGCACGCTGCAGGTCAACCTGAAGCAGCCGCTGGCCGTGCTGCTGTACTACACGACAGCGATCGCGCCGGGCGACGGCAGCGCCGGCTGGTTCGCGGACGACATCTACCGGCACGACGCGCGGCTCGAGCGCGCGCTGGCGCAGAGGCGGCCGCCGGACTGAAACGTTCTGACTCAGCGTGTGTCCGCGACCGCCACTACCAGGCGCGCACGCGCCCGGTGTCCACGTGAACGAAGTTCGACCCCGGGTAGTAGCCGACGCCGCCGGCGCGCGCGGCGAGCGCCGTGTCGCGCAGCGCGGCGAGCGGCACGTCGGCGAGGCGGATGTCGATCGCCTGGCCCGTCATGTGCAGGCTGTGCGTGGCGACGCCGCGGCTCTTGCCGCGCAGCATCTCGTTGGTGGCGGGGGAGCGGTAGCCCGAGATGATCTGGAACGGCCGGCGCGTTTCGGTCGTCAGCGCGAGGCGATGCAGCAGGTCGAGAAGCTGCGGGTCGATCGTGCCGACGTGGCCGGTGCGGAAGTCGCGCAGCAGCCGGTTCGCCGAGTCGAGCGCGTCGGGCAGGTAGCTGCCGGCGCAGAAGTATTCGACTTCGAGGCGCTCGCCGGTGTGCAGGTGGTCCAGGCGCAGCACGCGCGGCGCGGTGGCGGCCCCGGCGCGCCGCGGCACGGCGACCAGCGGCACGGCAGCGGCGGTGGCGAAGGCGGCGACGAAGCCGCGGCGGGAGAGTCGGGTCATCGGCGGGGAACTGCTGTCGATGGACGATGCATCCTACCCGAGGCTGCAATGACCGCGCGTTTCAGTCGGTGACGGCGCCGTGCGCGCGAAGATAGGCCGCGATGTCGGCCAGGCTCACCAGCTTCGCGTAGTCGGCCTCCGGTATGTCGACGCCAAAGCGCTTGTGAAAGCCGACGATCACGTTGAGCCAGTCCATCGAGTCGAGATCGATCTGCTCGCGCAGCGCCGGCGCGGGGTCGAGGTCAGCCTCATCGACCTCGGGTGCAACGGTGCGGATCACGCTCACGATCGCGTGGCGCAGCTCGGCGTCGTTCATCGCAGTGCTCTCCTCGTTACAGGTTCCCGGGCTGTTGCAGCAGCGCGCGCAGCTTTGCCAGAAACAGCGCGCCGCGGTGGCCGTCGCTCACGCGGTGATCCGCCGCCAAGCTGGCGACGACGGTGGACATCGCGACGACGCGTTCACCCTCGACGACCGGCCGCGAGGCCACGCGACCGAAGCCGACCAGCGCCACCTGCGGCGGGTAGATCACGCCGTGCACGCTGTCGACGCCCTGGTCGCCGAGGTTGGTGACGGTGATCGTCGGGTCCGACATCTCGGAGCTGCGCAGGCTGCCTGCGCGGCAGCGTTGCACCAGGTCGGCGAGTTCGCGCATCAGCACCGGCAGCGGTTTGTCGCCGGCGTCGTGCAGCGCGGGCGCGATGAGCCCGCCCTGGCGCAGCGCGATCGCCACGCCGACGTGCGCCGCGGCGCCGGGGCGAAACTCACCGTCGCAGAAAAAGCCGTTCATTTCCGGGTAGTTGCGCACGGCGAGTGCGACGGCCTTGATCAGCAGCACGGCGGGCAGCAGCCGCTCGGTGACGGGGCGCTCGGCGTTCGCCTTCGCGAGCCAGTCGAGCGCGCTGCGCATCGGCACCGACTCGGCCAGGTAGTAGTGCGGGATCTCGCGCTTGGAGCGGCTCATCGCGGCGGCGATGGCGCGCCGCATCTGCGCCTGCTTGTCCGCGGCGGTGAGCTGCGCGGCCGAGGGAGCCGGCTGCGCCGCTGCCTGCGCCGCGCGTTCCACGTCGTCGCGCGCCACGGCGCCGTCGGCGCCGCTGCCGGACAGCGCGGCCAGGTCGACGCCGAGCTCGGCCGCCAGCTTGCGTGCCGCCGGCAGCACGCGCTGGCGCATCGCGGGTGCGGCGGCAGGGGCCGCGGCGGGCGGTGCAGCGACTGCTGCCGGCACGGGCGCGGTCGCCAAGGGCTTGTGCGCGGCCTTCGGCGCGCGTTTCTGCGTGGCGGCGGGCGCCGCCTCGCCGGGCGCGAGCAACCTCGCGACCACGGTGCCGACCGGGATCGTCTCGCCGACCGACGCGATCAGCTCGTGCACGACGCCGTCGCACCAGATCTCGACGTCGACCGCCGCCTTCGACGTGTCGACGACGGCGACGATGTCGCCCTTCTTCACCGTCTGCCCGGGAACGACGTTCCACTGCAGCAGCTTGCCCTCGTCCATGTCGGCGCCGAGCGAGGGGAGCTTGAAATCGATCATGGCGCCATCAGCCGCATCACGGCATCGACGATCTTCGCCGGCTGCGGCAGCGCGGCGTCCTCGAGGTGCTTGGCATACGGGATCGGCACCTCGGCGCTGCACACGCGCGCCGGCGGCGCGTCGAGGTCGTAGAGGCCGTCTTCGGCGACGCGTGCGACGATTTCGCCGGCCAGGCTGCCGCTGCGCCAGCCTTCGTCGACGACGACGATGCGCCGCGTCTTGCGCAGCGACGCGAGCACGGTGTCGATGTCGAGCGGTCGCAGCACGCGCAGATCGACGACTTCGGCATCGACGCGCTGCCCGGCGAGCGTCTCGGCGGCGGCGAGCGCCTTCGGCAGGCTGCCGCCGTAGGTGACGATCGACACATCGGCACCGGCGCGTCGCACCGCCGCGTGCGCGATGTCCGTCGTGAACGCATGCGGCAGTTCGCCCTCGGCGTTGTAGAGCTGGGCGTGCTCGAAGAGGATCACCGGGTCGGGCGATTCGAGCGCCGGCCACAGCATGCCGCGCGCATCCTCGACGGTCGCGGGCGCGAGCACGCGCAGCCCGGGCACGTGGGCGTACCAGTTCTCCAGGCTGTGTGAATGCTGCGCGGCGAGCTGGCGCCCGGCGCCCGTGGCCATGCGGATCACGACGGGCACGTGGAACTGGCCGCCCGACATGTGGCGCAGCGCCGCCGCCGTGTTGACGATGGCGTCGAGCGCGAGCAGGCTGAAGTTGACCGTCATGATCTCGACGATCGGGCGCAGGCCGCCCAGCGCGGCACCGATGCCCGCGCCGACGAACCCCAGCTCCGACAGCGGCGTGTCGCGCACCCGCAGCGGCCCGAACTCGTCGAGCAGGCCCTTGCTGACGGCATAGCTGCCGCCATAGCGGCCGACGTCCTCGCCCATCAGCAGCACGCGCTCGTCGCGGCACAGCGCGTCGCGGTGCGCCTCGCGCAGCGCTTCGCGATAGGTGGTCGCCGTGGCCCTGGCCTTCATGCGGCGACGTCCTTGCCCAGATCCTCGAGCGGCTCCAGCGTGCCGGCCTCGGCGAAGTCGACGGCGCGCTGCACCTCGGTACCGACCTCGGCGTCGAGCGCGAGGAACTGCTCCTCCGTCAGCAGGCCCTGCGCCTTCAGCCGCGCGGTGTAGTTGTGGATCGGCCCGCGCATCTTCCAGGCCTCGACCTCGGCCTTGTCGCGGTAGAGCTCGGGGTCGTACATCGAGTGCGCGCGAAAGCGGTAGGTGCGCAGCTCGACGAAGACGGGCCGCGACGCCGAGCGCACCGTGTCGGCGGCGGCCTTCACGGCCTCGTGCACCGCGACGACGTCCATGCCGTCGACGCTGCGCGCCTCGACGCCGTAGGCGCGCGCCTTGGCGCACAGGTCGGTCTGCGACTCGGTGCGCTCGATCGCGCTGCCCATCGCATACAGATTGTTCTCGCACAGCCACAGCACGGGCAGCTGCCACAGCGCGGCCAGGTTCATCGCCTCATGGAACGCGCCTTCGGCGACTGCGCCTTCGCCGAAGAAGCAGGCAGTGATGCGCGACTCGTGGAGCTGGTGCGACGCGAGCGCGAGGCCGGCGGCGATCGGCAGGCCGCCGGCGACGATGGCGTTGCCGCCGAAGAAGCGCGTGTCGGCGTCGAACAGGTGCATCGAGCCGCCGCGGCCGCTCGAACAGCCTTCGCGCCGGCCGTACATCTCGGCCATGATGCGCTCCATCGACACGCCGGCGAGCAGCGCGTGGGCATGCTCGCGATAGGTGGCGACGACGTTGTCGTCGTCGCGCAGCGCAGCCAGCGCGCCGGCCGCCACCGCCTCCTCGCCGACGTAGAGGTGGAGGAAACCGCGGATCTTCCCGGCGCCGTACAGCTCGGCGCTCTTTTCCTCGAGGCGGCGCACGCGCAGCATGTCGTGCAGCAGTCGCAGCTCGTGGGTCGGCGGCGGCGCGGCGGCGCGGCGCTTCGTCGTCACGCGCCGGCCTCCAGCGTCGACGTGTCGCCTTCGGGCAGGCCGAGCTCGCGCGCCTTCAGCAGGCGGCGCATGATCTTGCCGCTGCGAGTGCGCGGCAGCACGGGCAGGATCTCGATCTCCTTGGGCGCGACGGCGGCGCCGAGGCGCTTGCGCGCGTGGCCGAGCAGCTCCATGCGCAACTCGTCGCTCGGCGCGTGGCCCTGCTTGAGCGACACGAATGCCTTGACGACCTCGCCGACCACCGGGTCGGGCTTGCCGATCACTCCCGCTTCGGCGACGGCCGGGTGCTCCATCAGTGCGCTCTCGACCTCGAACGGTCCGATCAGATGGCCCGCCGACTTGATCACGTCGTCGGCGCGGCCGACGAACCAGTAGTAGCCGTCGGCAT
>CAYJLV010000013.1:0-87771 GCA_964371405.1 uncultured Burkholderiaceae bacterium | reverse complement strand
GCGAGAGCTGGAACCAGTCGCGGCAGGTGACGCGGTTGCCGGTCCAGTTGTGGAAGTATTCGTGGCCGATCACGCTTTCGATGCCGGCGTAGTCGGCGTCGGTGGCGGTGGCGGGGTGGGCGAGAACGTAGCGGGTGTTGAAGATGTTCAACCCCTTGTTCTCCATCGCGCCCATGTTGAAGTCGCCCACCGCGACGATCATGAAGCGCTCGAGGTCGAGCGCGAGGCCGAAGCGCGACTCGTCCCAGATGACGGAGGCGACGAGCGAGTTCATCGCGTGCTCCGTCTTGTCGAGGTCGCCGCGGCGCACCCACACCTGCAGCAGGTGGTCGCGGCCGGCGCGCGTGCGGATGCGCTGCTCGCGCGCGACCAGGTCGGCCGCGACCAGCGCGAACAGGTAGCTCGGCTTGGGGAACGGGTCGTGCCACTTGGCCCAGTGGCGCCCGCCGTCGAGCTCGCCCTGCCCGACGAGGTTGCCGTTGGCCAGCAGCACCGGGTACTTCGCCTTGTCGGCGCGCAGCGTCACGGTGTAGACCGCCATCACGTCGGGCCGGTCGAGGAACCACGTGATGCGCCGGAAGCCCTCGGCCTCGCATTGCGTGAACAGGCCGCCGCCCGAGGTGTAGAGCCCCGAGAGCTGCGTGTTCCTGTCGGGCGCGCAGGTGCTGCGGATCTCGAGCGTGAACTCGCCTTCGGGCGGGTTGTCGATGACGAGCGTGCCGTCCTCGTTGCGGAACGCGACGCTCTCGCCGTTTGCCAGCACGCGCAGCAGCGTCAGCTCTTCGCCGTGCAGCCGCAGCGGCTGCGCAGGCGCGGCCGCGTTGCGCTCGATGCGCAGGCGGCTCGCGACGATCGTCTTCGCCGGGTCGAGGTCGAACGTCAGCTCGACGCTGCGGATCCGGTAGGCCGGCGGCGCGTAGTCCTCGCGGCGCACGGCGGGGGAGGTGCCTTCACGCATGAATGGGCTGTCCGGTCAATTGATGAAATCGTGCGGGATGAGCGGATGTCCGGTCGCGAAGTCCCGTTCAGCTGCCGCGTCGATCGCGATCCTGCCTCAAGAGCGTCGAGCTGGAGGTCTTCATGGCTGGCAACCAGGCGCGAAACTCTTTCAAAGGCGGTAGCTGCGACCGCGCGCCAGTCGGCACTGCTCCGGCGCGAACGATGCGCGCGATCGCTTCTCCCTCCCGGGCCAACAGTGCTTCGCCCTCCGCTGCCAAGGCCGATTTCAGCGCCTCGATCGAGCGGGCGATTTCGTTGACGTCGAAACTCTTCATGCTCGGCACGAGGCTGTCTATACGCCTTGCTTCAGGCTGGCTTCGATGAACGCATCGAGGTCGCCGTCGAGCACCTTCTGGGTGTTGCTGATCTCGACGTTGGTGCGCAGGTCCTTGATGCGGCTCTGGTCGAGCACGTAGCTGCGGATCTGGTGGCCCCAGCCGACGTCGGTCTTGCTGTCTTCGAGCTTTTGCTGCTCGGCCATGCGCTTGCGCATCTCGTGCTCGTACATGCGCGAACGCAGCATGGCCCAGGCCTCGTCGCGGTTGCGGTGCTGGCTGCGGTCGTTCTGGCACTGCACGACGATGCCGGTCGGGATGTGCGTCAGGCGCACCGCAGAGTCCGTCTTGTTGATGTGCTGGCCGCCGGCGCCGCTGGCGCGGAAGGTGTCGGTGCGCACGTCGGCCGGGTTGATCTCGATCTCGACCGAGTCGTCGACCTCGGGGTAGACGAACAGGCTCGCGAAGCTCGTGTGCCGCCCGCCCGACGAGTCGAACGGACTCTTGCGCACCAGTCGGTGCACGCCGGTCTCGGTGCGCAGCAGGCCGAAGGCGTAGTCGCCCTCGATCTTGAGCGTAGCGCTGCGGATGCCGGCGACGTCGCCCGCCGTCTCTTCCATCACCTCGGACTTGAAGCCCTTGCGCTCGGCGTACTTCAGGTACTGGCGCAGCAGCATCTGCGCCCAGTCGCAGGCCTCGGTGCCGCCGGCGCCGGCCTGGATGTCGATGAAGCAGTTCAGCGGGTCGGCCGGGTTGGCGAACATGCGGCGGAACTCGAACGCCTCGACCGTCTCGCGCAGCCTGGCGGCGTCGGCCTCGATGGCCACGAGGCTGGCCTCGTCGGCGTCGGCCTTGGCCATCTCCCACAGCTCGGCGTTGTCGGCGAGGTTGCTGCTCAGGTGGTCGATCGTCTGCACCACCGTCTCGAGCGTGCGCTTCTCGCGGCCGAGCTCCTGCGCGCGCTTGGGCTCGTTCCAGACGTTCGGGTTCTCCAGCGCCGCGTCGACTTCCTTCAGCCGCAATGCCTTGCGTTCGTAGTCAAAGATACCCCCGGAGCTGCTCGGTGCGGGCGCTCAGGTCGGCGAGCAGCGTGCCGATGGCGTTGGTGCGTTCGATGTCCATGGTGTCTCGTGCGGCAAAGGCGGCGATTTTCGCATGCGGTCGCCGCGCGCCTGGCCGGGCCGTGCGGCGAGGCGGCTTGCGCTGCACCTGAGGGTTTGTCCTGACCGGGGTAGTGCGGATTCCGAGCCTTTCTGTCAGGAACGCGTAAGCCGCCGGAAACGAAAGTCCGTCTGCACGCCAGAACACCCACAGGAGACCCAGTGCATGCCGTTGTCGTCACGACAGCAGGACCGCAGCCCGGCGGCGCGCGCCGCACGCCCGCCATGCTGACGTTTCTCAATCTCGTGCAGCTCGTGCTGTACATCCCGCTGCTCGCGCTGCTCGGGCAAGGGTTGCTTTTCGTGCTCGCCGGCTCGCGCCGCGGCACCAATTTCTTCTACCAGCTGCTGCAGGTGCTGTCGCGGCCGTTCACGTGGATCGTCCGCAGGCTCACGCCGCGCCAGGTCGCAGACCATCACGTGCCGGTGGTCACCTTCTTCCTGCTGCTGATCGCTTACGCGATCGTCACGTTCGAGAAGATCGACTTGTGCGTGCGAATCGGAGTCGCCGCATGCCAGTGAGAGCCCGTTTCGATTGGTGGCAGCACAAGCTGCGCGCCATCGTGCTGCTGATCCTGAACCGGCGCGTCGCGGCGCTCGCCGTGTTCGACGCGATGCTCGCGCGTTGGCCAGACGACGCCTATGCGCTGGCCAGTCGCTGCCACGTCCGCGCCCAGCTCGGGCGCCGCGATGACGCCATTGCCGACGCCGAACGCCTGACCTCGTTGCACCCGGAGCGCAGCGCGGGCGACTGGTTCAACCTCGCCTTCCTGCTCGACGAGGCCGGCCGCTTTGCCGACGCCGAAGCGGCGTTTCGCCGCTCGCTGGCGCTCGACGCCAAGCTCGACCGGGCTTGGTACGGCTTGGGCCTCGCGCTGATCCGCCAGCAACGCTACGACGAGGCCGTCGCCGCGCTCAAGCGCAATACCGAGCTGCAGCCGATGAGCCCGTACGGCTGGTACCAGCTCGCGCGCGTGCACTTCGACCGCCACGATCCCGAGGCGGCCAGGAAGATCATCCGCCACCTCCAGGGCTTCGAGCCCAAGATCGCCGCGCAACTGCAGCGCGAGACGGGGTTGGCGCCATGAGTTTTTTGAGCAAGCCCGGGGATCACTCCGGACAACAACGCAGGAGGCAACTGCCATGCAACTGAGCGAGCGACATCGCGAGTACTGGAGCAAGACGCTTCGGATCACCGGCATCCTGCTGGCGATCTGGTTCGTCGTCACGTTCGTCATCGGGTACTTCGCCCGGGACCTGAACTTCACGTTCTTCGGCTGGCCGTTCAGCTTCTGGGTCGCGGCCCAGGGCGCGCTGATCGTCTATGTCCTGATCATCTGGTTCTACGCGGCCTACATGAACCGCCTGGACCAGGAATACGGCGTTGCCGAGGAGGAATGACATGGCCGGCATTTTCGGATCTACTGCAGGCGGCGGCGGCGCCGCCGACAACCGGGCGTTCAAGAAGCAGCTCAACAAGGTGTACAAGTGGTACACGGGCGGTTTCATCGCCTTCATCCTGGTCCTCGCGGTCCTCGAGCAGATGGGGCTGCCGCGCAACTGGATCGGCATGATCTTCCTGCTCGCCACCGTGGGCCTGTATGCCGGCATCGGCATCATGAGCCGCACCACCGACGCGGCCGAGTACTACGTCGCCGGCAGGCGCGTGCCGGCCATCTACAACGGCATGGCCACGGGCGCCGACTGGATGAGCGCAGCGTCGTTCATCGGCATGGCCGGCACGCTGTACCTCACCGGCTTCGGCGGCCTCGCGTTCATCCTCGGGTGGACCGGCGGCTACTGCCTGGTGGCGCTGTTCCTCGCGCCGTTCCTGCGCAAGTTCGGGCAGTTCACGATCCCCGACTTCCTGGGTGCGCGCTACGAGGGCAACCTGCCGCGCTTCCTGGGGATCATCGCGGCGATCCTGTGCTCGTTCACCTACGTGGTGGCGCAGATCTACGGCGTGGGCATCATCACCGCCCGCCTGTCGGGCCTCGCGTTCGAGGTCGGGATCTTCGTCGGCCTGGCCGGCATCCTGGTGTGCTCGTTCCTCGGCGGCATGCGCGCCGTCACGTGGACGCAGGTCGCGCAGTACATCATTCTGATCATCGCGTACCTCGTGCCCGTGATCTGGCTGTCGGTCAAGCAGACCAGCGTGCCGGTGCCGCAGGCCATTTACGGCTACCAGCTGCAGAAGGTGACGGAGCGCGAGAAGCAGCTGCGCGACGACCCGAAGGAGAAGGAAGTCATCGCCATCTTCAAGGCGCAGTCGGACTCGCTCGCCGCGAAGCTCAAGGACATCCCGGCCGCGCTCGCCGCCGACAAGGATGCGGCGCAGAAGAAGGTGGCCGACCTGAAGGCCGCCAACGCACCGGGCGCCGACGTGACGGCCGCCGAGAAGGCGCTGGCTGCCGTGCCGGCCGACGCCGAGGCGGCGAAGAAGGCGTGGACGGCCGCGAAGGCCGGCGCCGACGCGCGCGCCAAGCCGCTGGCGGGCATGCCGAATCACGCGCAGGTGTTCGCCGGCGATCCGAACGGCGACGCCGCGGCGCAGAAGACGTACAACGAGTCGCGGCGCAACTTCCTCGCGCTGATCTTCTGCCTGATGATCGGCACGGCTGCGCTGCCGCACATCCTGATGCGCTACTACACGACGCCGTCGGTGAAGGAAGCGCGCCAGTCGGTGGGCTGGTCGCTGTTCTTCATCTTCCTGCTGTACTTCACCGCCCCGTCGCTCGCCGTGCTGGTCAAGTACGAGGTCTTCACCGTACTGGTCGGCACGCCGTTCGACAAGCTGCCGGACTGGATCTCGGCCTGGCAGGCGGTGGACCCGGCGCTGCTGTCGGTGACGGACGTCAACAAGGACGGCATCTTCCAGCTCGGCGAGATGAAGATCGGCGGCGACATCATCGTGCTGGCCACGCCGGCGATCGGCGGACTGCCGTTCGTCATCTCGGGCATGGTGGCGGCGGGCGGCCTCGCGGCCGCGCTGTCGACGGCCGACGGCTTGCTGCTGACGATCGCCAACGCGCTGAGCCACGACCTGTACTACAAGATGATCGACCCGAACGCGCCGACGGCGCGCCGCGTCGCGATCTCGAAGGCCCTGCTGCTGGTCGTCGCCTTGCTGGCGGCGCTGGTGGCGGCGCAGAAGCCGGCGGACATCCTGTTCCTGGTTTCGGCGGCCTTCTCGTTCGCGGCGGCCGCGTTCTTCCCGGCGCTGGTGCTTGGCATCTTCTGGCAACGGGCCAACAAGTGGGGCGCCTCGCTGGGCATGATCGCCGGCCTGGGCACGACGTTCTACTACATGGCAACGACGCAGCCCTGGATGCGCGGCATCTTCGGCGTGACCAGCCCGATCGCCGACAACATCTGGTGGGGCATCCAGCCGATCTCGGCCGGCCTGTTCGGCGTGCCGATCGGCTTCGCGGTGATCATCGTCATCAGCCTGCTGACGCCGCCGCCGAAGAAGGAGACGCAGGAGCTCGTCGAGCACGTGCGCTATCCCAATCTCAAGCTGGCTCCGATGAAGCCCTGAGCTTGATCTGACGCAACTCCGCAAGGTGTTGCCGGCGGCCCCGCTCGCGAGAGCGGGGCCGTTGTCGTTTGGATCGGCGAAACTCGCTTCCCATGGTGTCGCCGAGCCTGATCGCGCAGTTGCGTGCCGAGTTGATGCGCTACGTGCCGTTCGCGCGCATGGAGCCGGCGCAGGTCGACGCGCTCGTCGCCGCGGCCGATCAGGTCTACTTCGCGCCCGGCGAGGCCGTGCTCGGGCCCGACGACGGCGTCGTTGGCGAGCTGTACTGCATCCGCAGCGGCACCGTCGTCGGGCAGGGCGGCGCTGCGGCGCAGGGCGCCGGCTTCGAGTACGACCCGGGCGACATGTTTCCGGTCGGCGCGCTGCTCGCCGAGCGCGCCGTGACGACGCGCTATCACTCCGTCGGCGACACCTTCTGCCTGCGCGTGCCGGCCGCGACCGTGAAGCAGCTCGCCGAGGCGAGCGGCGTGTTCGCCGACTTCCTGAATGCGCGCGTGATGCGCTCGCTCGACTACTCGCGCCGTGCATTGCAGGCCGCCTATTCGGCCCGGACGCTGGCCGAGCATTCGCTCGAACGCCCGCTCGCCGAGTTCGCGCGCCGCAGGCCGATCACGGTGGGGCCCGAGGCTCCGCTGGCCGAGGCGCTGGCGCGCATGCACGACAAGCGCATCGGCTCGGTCCTCGTCGTCGATGCGGGCGGCGCGGCCGCCGGCATCCTGACGCGCCACGACATTCTCGGCCGCGTCACGCTGCCGCAGTTGCCGCTGGCGACGCCGATCGCGCAGGTGATGAGCGCGCCGGTGCACACGCTGCCCGCCGACGCGACGGCGCAGGACGCCGTGCTCGCCATGGTGCGCCACGGCATCCGCCACGTGCCGGTGACGGAAGGCGCGCGCGTCGTCGGCATCGTGTCGGAGCGCGACCTGTTCGCGATGCAGCGCCTGTCGATCAACCACGTCGGCACGTCGATCCGCCACGCCGACGACGTGGCGACCCTCGTCGCACTGGCCGGCGAGACGCGGCGCCTGGCGCGCAACCTGCTCGGCCAGGGCGTCGGCGCGCGCCAGCTCACCGAGCTGATCAGCCGGCTCAACGACTTGCTGACCGAGCGGATCGTCACGTTGATCGCGGCCGATTGCGGCGTCGACCGGCAACGCATGTGCTGGCTCGCCTTCGGCTCGGAAGGCCGCTCGGAGCAGACCGTCGCCACCGACCAGGACAACGGCCTGGTCTTCACGAGCGACGATCCGGGCCGCGACCGGCCGGCGTGGCTCGCCTTCGCGCGGCGCGTCAACGAGGCGCTCGACGCCTGCGGCTTCCCGCTGTGTCGCGGCAACGTGATGGCGGGCAACCCCGAGTGCTGCCTCACCCCCGACGAATGGTGCGCACGCTTTGCCGCGTGGATCGAGCAAGGCGCGCCCTCCGACCTGCTCGCCGCCAGCATCTACTTCGATCTGCGCCCGCTGATCGGCCGTCACGAGCTGGCCGCGCCGATGCGCGAGCTGGTCACGCAGCGCGCCGCCGGCGTGCCGCGCTTCGTCAAGCAGATGGCCGACAACGCGCTCGTGCATGCGCCGCCGCTGAACTGGCGCGGCGGCTTCGACTCCGAGCGCATCGACCTCAAGCTGCAGGGCACGGCGATCTTCGTCGACGCGGCGCGCCTGTACGCGCTGGCGCACGGCATTCCCGAGACCAACACGCGGCGCCGCTTCGAGGCTGCCGTTGCCGCGATCGGCCTGCCGGCCAACGAGGGCGAGGCCTGGGTCGGCGGCTTCGAGTACCTGCAGATGCTGCGGCTGCGCACGCAGCTCGACGGCGTATCGCTGCCCGAGCGGCCGAACGAGCTCGACGTGGCGACGCTCAACGACATCGACCGCCGTGTGCTGAAGGAGTCGCTGCGCATCGCGCGGCGGCTGCAGCAGCGGCTCGAGCTCGATTACCGGCGATGAGCCTCGGTGCGCTGCGGGCCGAGCGCCGGGCCGCCCCAAGCCGGCCCGCGATCCCACGGGCCACGAAGGGGCCCCTCGTGGCCCCTGGGGATCGGCCGACGTACCCGACGCGCAAGGGGCGGTCATGATCTGGCGCCGCGGTGCGGCGGTCGACGACGCGCGCTGGATCGTGGTCGACGTCGAATCGAGCGGCCTCGACGCGAGCCGCGACCGGCTCCTTGCCATCGCAGCGCTGGCGCTGCGCATCGACGGCCGGCGCGCCGCCATCGCGCTCGGCGACAGCTTCGAGATCGTGCTGCACAGCGAGGCGGCGACGCCCGACAAGGCCAACATCCTGATGCACGGCATCGGCGTCGGCGCGCAGCGCGCCGGCGTCGAACCGGCCGAGGCGCTGGCAGCTTTCGAGCGCTACGTCGGCAACTCGCCGCTGCTCGCGTTCCATGCCGCCTTCGACCAGACACTGATCGAGCGCGGCTTCGAAGCTTCGCTCGGCCGGCGCCTCGCGAGCTCCTGGCTCGACATCGCGCCGCTGGCCGACGTGCTGCACCCGCAGGTCGCGGCGCGCTCGCTCGACGAGTGGATGCAGCACTTCGGCATCGTCTGCGAACAGCGCCACCAGGCTGCGGCCGACACGCTGGCCACCGCTGAACTGCTGCTCAGGCTCTGGCCCGCGCTGCTGAAGGAATTGCGGCAGCCTCGCTTCGCCGCCGCCGCGCGGCTGGCGGCGCAGCGGCGCTGGGTCAGGCGTTGAGGTGAGTCCTCAGACGTCGATTTTCCAGCGGTGTTCGCAGCGCCGGCAGCGCACGCTCAGGTGTGCGCCGTCGGCCGTCTCGTCGAGCAGCTCCCACTTGGCATAGGCGTCGCAGTGGCGGCAGACCGCCTGATCGGCGACAAACTCGGCGTGGCTGAGCAGGCAGAGGTAGCGGCGCAGCGCATACAGACCGATCGCCGCGCTGGCCAGGCCGCAGCCGATGGCGGTGAGCTGCGACGCCGCCGAGAGCTTGTTGCCGTAGGCCTCGGCGCTGCCGAGCAGGCCGATCGCCGCGAGCAGCAGCAGCACGAGGTGCAGGTGGCTCTGGATCAGTTCGCGCTCGTACCACTTGCGGAACCCCACGCGGCGGATCGTTTGTCCTGTGGTCATCGCGCTCACCTGCTGTGCGGCCATCTTCGCACCGGCGCGCAGCGTTGTCATGCGGCGTCGAGAAACCGTTCGATCCGCTCGGCCAAGGCCTCGGGCTGGTCGTGGTGCACCATGTGGCCGGCCGGCGAGAGGACGTGCTTCTCGACGCGCGCGACGACGGCCAGCCGTTCGTGGAACTCGGCCACCGAGTAGCGCTCGTTCCACCACTTGGCGATGTCGGTGCGGTCGCCTTCGACCCACAGCATCGGCGCGGTGATGCGCTGCCAGCAGGCGAGCGATTCGTCCTTGCGGTAGAGCACCGGGTTGACGTGCTTGTGCGCCGGGTCGCCGAGGATGTGCCAGCGGCCGTCGTCGCCGCGGCGCGACCAGTGCGGCGCCAGCCAGGCGGCGCGCGCCGGGGTCAGCAGCGGGTTGGTCTGGCGCAGCCGATCGGCGACGGCTTCGACGCTGGTGTAGCTGCGCAGCCGCGCCGGCGCCTTCAACTCGTCGAGCCACTGCTCGTAGCGTTTGGGCGCCAGCGTGGCCGGCGCGTCGGGGATGCCGAAGCCTTCGAGGTTGACGAGGCGGCGCACCCGCTCGGGGCGCACGCCGGCATAGATCATCGCCACGTTGCCGCCCATGCTGTGGCCGAGCAGGTCGACCGGCCGTCCGGGCGCGCGGGCGTCGAGCAGCGCCTCGAGATCGGCGAGGTAGTCGGGGAACCAGTAGCTGTCGGTGCCGGGCGCGTCGCTCAGGCCGAAGCCGCGCCAGTCGGGTGCGATCACGCAGCGCGCTTCGGCGAGGGCGTCGACGACGAACTGGAACGAGGCGCCGACGTCCATCCAGCCGTGCAGCATGACGAGCACCGGCCGCCCGGCCGTGGCTCGGGCGGGGTCGCCCCAGACGTGGAGGTGGTGGTTCAGTCCGCGCAGGCGCAGGAACTCGCTGCGCGCCGCGCGGCGGGGAATGTAGGCAGTCATGGGCCGCACTGTAGGGCCCGCGGCGCGGGCCTGCAGGCGGGAGGCAGGATCAGCCCCGCGCCAGCAGCACCAGCTTCTCGGTCGCGACGCGCACGCGCACGGTCTTCTCGTCGATGACGTCGGTGATCGCGTGTTCGGGCGTTGCGGTGCTGCGGCGCACCGGCTCCATCAGCGCGTCGCCGCGGCGGTCCACCAGGGCAGCGACGACGGGCGCGTTGGCCTGCTCGCCGCGCTTGACGACGATGCCGACCTCGCCCGACGCGAGCCTGACGTAGCTGCCGGGCGGATAGATGCCGAACTCCTTGACCAGTGCGAGCACCATCGGGTCGCTCTGGCCGGCGAGGAACAGGCGTCGCGCCGCGTGGTTGGCGGGCAGCGCCGCGCGGTTGATGCGCGTGCTGAGCATGGCGGTGTAGACGTCGGCGTGGCGCAGCAGCATCGCCAGCGTGCCGACCTCGCGCAGGCCCTGCGGGTAACCGCTGCCGTCGGGCGCCTCGTGGTGCTGCGCGACGGCGTCGAGCCAGTCGCCGTCGGCGATGCCGGCGGCCTGCAGGATCTCGACGCTGCGCTGCGGGTGCGCGCGAATCGCGGCGCGCTGTGTCGGCGTCACGGGCGTCACCTGGTTGGCGAGCCGGCCCTGCAGCTCGATCATCCCCATGTTCATCGTCAGCGCGGCCTTGAAGGCACGCCGCGCGTCGGCAGCGTCCCAGCCGAGCCGGTCCGCGACCAGGTGGCAGGCCACCGCTGCGTGGATCGAGTGCGCGACGCCATAGTTCTGCTTGCCGCCCTCGACCTGCTGCACCATCTGGAAGATCGCGAGATCGGGGTCGCGCTGGATCAGCGCCAACACCGGCCTGGACGCTTCTTCGAGCGCGTCGACGAAGTTGGTCTGCACCGATTCGCGCAGCAAATGACCGACCCGGCTCATGCAGCGCACCCACATCCCCGGCAGCTGCTCGACCGGTGCGTCGGTCACCGCGAAGACGCCGCGCGCGGCGGCCTGCGGCTCGCTGTCGTCGATGACGGCGCCGCGCGCGACGAGCGCGTCGAACTGTGCCTCGTCGCGCATGAGCTGGCCGCGCGCGAGCAGCAGCGTGCCGTCCGGATGCCGGATGTGAAACGGCAGCGCCGCGCCGTAGCGCATGCGCTGCTTCAGCTCGGACAACGGACGCAGGTCCATGACACAGATCCTTTCACGCGACGCGCGTGGGGCGACCCGGGCTGCGGACCCCGGGGCTGGTCGGGATATCGGCGGGCCGCGCCGGCGCCTTGAGCGCATCGCCGGGCGTTGCGTGGGGAAGTCCCGACTTCGGGGCGTGGCGGAGCGCCCTATGCTGGGGCGCACGCCGTACCGACCGAGGAGCCTCCGTGGCCGCTGCCCCGCCCCGCACGCCAGACGCCTACGCCAGGCTGCACCGCGAGTTCCGCTGGGCGGTGCCGGCGCGCTTCAACATCGCCGAGGTGTGCTGTGCGCGCTGGGCGCGCACCACGCCGCAGGCGGTCGCCGTGCGCTGGGAGCACGAGGACGGCACGCGCGCCGACTTCAGCTACGCCGACCTGCAGCAGGCGGCGGGCCGGTTGTCGAACGTGCTGCGGCGGCACGGCGTCGCGCGCGGCGACCGCGTCGCGATCGTGATGCCGCAGCGCTTCGAGACTGCCGTCGCGCAGATCGCGATTCAGCAGATGGGCGCCGTGGCGATGCCGCTGTCGATGCTGTTCGGCCCCGAGGCGCTCGAATACCGGCTGCGCGACAGCGGCGCGACGGCGGCGATCGTCGATGAGAGCGCGATCGCCAACCTGCTTGCCGCGCGTGCCGCCTGCCCGGCGCTGGCCACCGTGATTGCCGTCGGCGCGGCCGAGAGGCAGGGCGACATCGACTGGGGCGTGGCGCTGCTCGCCGAGCGCGCCGGGTTCGAGCCGGTGGCGACGGCCGCCGACGACGCGGCGCTGCTCATCTACACCAGCGGCACCACCGGCCCGCCCAAGGGCGCGCTGATCCCGCAGCGCGCACTGATCGGCAACCTGCCGGGCTTCGTGGCGAGCCAGAACTGGTTCGGCTTCGAGTCAGGCCGATCCGCGGGCGACCAGGTCTTCTGGTCGCCCGCGGATTGGGCCTGGACCGGGGGACTGATGGATGCGCTGTTGCCGACGCTCTACTTCGGCCGCCCGATCGTCGCCTACCAGGGTCGCTTCGCGCCCGAGCGTGCACTCGACCTGATGGAGCGCCATCGCGTCTCGCACTCCTTCCTGTTCCCGACGGTGCTCAAGGCGATGATGAAGGCCGTGCCCGAGCCGCGGGCGCGCCACCCGAAGCTCGTGCTGCGCGCGATGATGAGCGCCGGCGAGGCGGTCGGCGACGCCGTCTTCGACTGGTGCCGCGAGCGCCTCGGCGTGACGGTCAACGAGATGTTCGGCCAGACCGAGATCAACTACGTCGTCGGCAACTGCGCGCTGCACTGGCCCGCGCGCGCCGGCAGCATGGGCCGGCCCTACCCGGGCCACCGCGTCGCCGTGATCGACGACGCGGGTCGCGAGTGCCCGCGCGGCACGCCGGGCGAGATTGCCGTGCACCGGCGCGACCGCCACGGCGACCCCGATCCCGTCTTCTTCCTCGGCTACTGGGGCAACGGCGCCGCGACGCGCGCCAAGTACACGGGCGACCCGGCCGACTCGTGGTGCCGCACCGGCGACACGGCGACGATGGATGCCGACGGCTGCCTCTGGTACCAGGGCCGCAGCGACGACATGTTCAAGGCCGCCGGCTACCGCATTGGCCCGGGCGAGATCGAGAACTGCCTGGTGCGGCATCCGGCGGTGGTCAACGCTGCCGTCGTGCCCAAGCCCGACGCAGAGCGCGGCGCCGTGGTCAAGGCCTATGTCGTGCTCGCGCCCGGCCAGCGCGGCGACGCCGCGCTCGTCGAGCAACTGCAGCGGCACGTGCGCGGCCGGCTCGCGCCCTACGAGTACCCCAAGGAGATCGAGTTCATCGACGCGCTGCCGATGACGACGACGGGCAAGGTGCAGCGCCGCGTGCTGCGCGAGCGCGAAGCCGAAAGGGCCGGCGGCGCTGGTGCAAACTCGGGCCGATGAACGACCCGCGACCCCTCTCCACGATCCCCCTCGGGCGCAGCGACCTGCGCGTCACGCCGATCGGCCTCGGCACCATGGTCTTCGGCCAGCAGGTCGACGAGGCGACAGCGCACGCCATCCTCGACCGCGCCGTCGAGCGCGGCGTCAATCTCATTGACACCGCCGAGATGTATGCCGTGCCGGCGCGGCGCGAGACCTTCGGCGCCACCGAGACGATCATCGGCAACTGGTTCGCGCGGCGGCCCGGCATGCGCCGGCGCGTCGTGCTCGCCACCAAGATCGCCGGCCCGGCGCGCGGCATGAACTGGATCCGCAACGGCGCGGCCGATGTCACGCCGGCAGACTTCGTCGCCGCCTGCGACGCCAGCCTGCGCCGGCTGCAGGCGGACACGATCGACCTCTACCAGATCCACTGGCCGGTGCGCAACGCGCCGTCGTTCGGCGGCGTCTACTTCGACCCCGCCAACGAGCGCGAGGTCACGTCGATCGAGGCGCAGCTCGAGGCGCTCGCCGGTCTGGTGAAGACGGGGAAGGTGCGCCACGTCGGCGTGAGCAACGAGACGCCGTGGGGCGTGGCCGAGTTCGTGCGCGTTGCCGAGCAGCGCGGCCTGCCGCGCATCGTGTCGACGCAGAACCCCTACGGCCTCGTCAACCGCGTCGTCGACAATGGCCTCGACGAAGTGCTCTGGCGCAGCGGCGTCTCGTTGCTGGCCTATTCGCCGCTGGGCTTCGGCACGCTGACGGGCAAGTACGACGACTGCGGCATCGACCCGGCACAGCCGCTGCCGGCGCAGGCGGCGCGCGGCCGCATGGCGGTGTTCGAGTCGATGCGCAAGCAGCGCTGGGGCCGGCCCGAGACGCTGGCCGCGGCGCGCCGCTACAACGCGCTGGCGCGCGAGCACGGCCTGACTCCGACGCGCATGGCTCTCGCCTTCTGCTGCACCAACTGGCGCGTCGCCAGCACCCTCGTCGGCGTGACGAGCGTGGCGCAGCTCGACGAGAACCTCGACGCCTGGGGCACGATGCTCCCTCCCGAACTGCTCGCAGCGATCGACCGCATCCGCTGGGAGATCCGCGATCCGGGGCAGTGACGTGGCGAGAAAGGGGGAGCACGTCAGCGAAACGCCGGCGACGGCCTGGCTGCGGCGCCACGGCGTCGCGTTCACCGAGCACGTCTACGACTACGTCGAGCACGGCGGCACGGCCGAGTCGTCGCGCCAACTCGGCGTGCCCGAGCACGAAGTCGTCAAGACGCTGGTGATGCAGGACGAAGACGCCAAGCCGCTCGTCGTGCTGATGCACGGCGACCGCGAGGTGAGCACGAAGAACCTGGCGCGCCAGATCGACCGCAGAAAGGTCGAGCCGTGCCGGCCCGGCGTGGCGCAGCGCCACAGCGGCTACCTCGTCGGCGGCACATCGCCTTTCGCGACGAAGAAGGCGATGCCGGTCTACGTGGAGGCGAGCGTGCTCGAGCTGCCGCGCATCTGCATCAACGGCGGCCGGCGCGGCTACCTCGTCGGCATCGCGCCCGAAGTGCTGACGCGGCTGCTCGGCGCGCAGCCGGTGCAGTGCGCGCTGTAGGCGCGCGCGGCGAGCGATCCGCCGAGCGGGTCGGGCCTTGCTTGGGGCGGCCCGGCGCGGCGGCCCGGGTCAGTTCGATTCGAGGCGGAAACCCGCCTTCAGCGTGACCTGCCAATGCGCGATCTTGCCGTTGGAGATCTGTCCGCGCGTCTCGACGACTTCGAACCAGTCGAGGTGGCGCAGCGTCTTGCCGGCGGTCTCGACCGCGTTGCGGATCGCGTCGTCGATGCCCGTCGACGACGAGCCGACGAGTTCGATCATCTTGTAGACATGGTTGGCCATGCGTATCTCCTGCGTTGCCGTGTGCCGAGCGTACACCCGGTGCGCGGCACAATGGTGCCGCCATGAAACCGACCGTCCTTGCCGCGCTGGCGACCTTCGCCGCCTACCTGATCGGCTCGCTGTCGTTCGCCGTCATCGTCAGCCGCACGATGGGGATGGCCGATCCGCGCAGCTACGGGTCGAAGAATCCGGGCGCCACCAATGTGCTGCGCTCGGGCAGCAAGACCGCCGCTGTGGTGACACTGCTGCTCGACGCGCTCAAGGGCTATCTGCCGGTGCTGCTCGTGCGCCTGTTCGGCCCGGCGCACGGCTTGGGCGACGGCACGGCGGCACTGGTCGCGCTGGCGGCGTTCCTCGGCCACCTGTGGCCCGTGTTCTTCCGCTTCGAAGGCGGCAAGGGCGTCGCGACGGCGGGCGGCGCGATGCTCGGCATCGAACCCTGGCTCGGTCTGGCCACGATCGGCGTCTGGATCGCCGTCGCCGCGCTGTGGCGCTATTCATCGCTGGCGTCGCTCGCCGCCGCCGTGTCCGCACCGCTGTTGCGGTTGCTGGTGTGGGGCGGCGGGCCGATCGCCGCCGCAGTCGCCGCGATCAGCCTGCTGCTGGTGTGGCGCCACGCCGCCAACATCTCGCGCCTGCTCGCCGGCACCGAGAGCAAGCTCGGTGCAAAGCGCGCAGCGGGCGCGGCGCAGCGCCCGCACTGACCCGGGGATGCGGGGATGGCCGCGCGCTGCGTGGGGCCTGGCGGCTCCGCGGCGGCGTGCATCGAGCGGCACGTCGCGGCACGCCGCACGGCCCTTTGCCGCCTGGGCAGGCGTGGGCAATCCGGCGCGTGCCCCGACTCCGAATCCGTATCAGAACGCCAGCCCGAGCACGCGCGGATCGCCGCGCCCGTGCCGGATCAGCACCGGCTCGTCGTCCGTCAGGTCGATCACCGTCGTCGGCGCCATCGGGCAGGCGCCGGCGTCGACGACGGCCTGCACCTGTTGCTGCAGGCGCTCGCGGATCTCGTGCGCATCGTTCATCGGCTCGCTCTCGCCGGGCGCGATCAGCGTCGTGCCGAGCAGCGGCTGGCCGAATGCGGCGAGCAGTTCCTGCGCCACGCGGTGGTCGGGCACGCGCAGGCCGATCGTGCGGCGTGACGGGTGCGAGACGCGGCGCGGCACTTCCTTCGTCGCTTCGAGGATGAAGGTGTAGGGCCCGGGCGTGCCGAGCTTGAGCAGCCGGTACTGGCGGTTGTCGACGCGCGCGTAGTTCGCCAGCTCCGACAGGTCGCGGCACAGCAGCGTCAGGTGGTGCTTGTCGTCGACGCCGCGGATGCGCCGCAGCTTCTCGACCGCCGCCTTGTCGTCGAGATGGCAGACCAGGGCGTAGCTCGAATCGGTCGGGATCGCCGCAATGCCGCCGCCGTGCAGGATCTGCGCGGCCTGCCGCAGCAGTCGCAGCTGCGGGTTGTCGGGGTGGACCTCGAAGTGCTGTGACATGGTGGTGGATGGTCAGTCGCCGATCGCGTCGGTCGAGCCGGGCACGGCGGCGCGGGCGTCGCGCGCATTGAGCCACACCGAAGCCGCGCCGCACAAGGCGATCACGGCCATGCCGACCAGCGCCCAGCCGTCGGGCACGTGGGCGAAGGTGACCCAGCCGGTGAACATGGCGAACACGATCTGCGCATAGGTGAAGGGCATCAGCAGCGACACCGGCGCGTTGCCCATCGCCAGGATCAGCAGCAGGTGGCCGACGGTGCCGAGCAGGCCGACGAGCAGCAGCAGGCCCCAGGCCGGCGCCGGCAGCGCCGCGAGCGCGCTCCACGGCGCGACGGCGAATGCGGCGAGGCCGACCGACGCTGCCAGCGTGCCGATCCAGCCGGTGTAGAAGTGCGTCGTCAGCGGATGCTCGATGCCGGCGAGGCGCCGCGTCAGCAGCTGGAACGCGGCGTAGCACAGGGCGGCGGCGACCGGCAGCAGCGCGGCCCAACCGAACAGGCCGCTGCCCGGGCGCACGATGATCAGCGCGCCGCTGAGCCCGCCGACGACGAGCGCGGCGCGCAGCGGCGTGATCGGCTCGTGCAGCACGGCGACCGCCAGCACCGTCACGAGCACCGGCGTCAGCATCACGACGGCGGTGAACTCGGCCACCGGCAGCATCTGCAGGCCCCAGAAGCCGAGCCCGCTGACGGCCAGCAGCAGCAGCCCGCGCACCCACTGGAAGCGCGGATGCGCGGCGCGCCACAGCGGGCGGCGCCGCCGCGGCGCGAGCCACAGGCCCATCGCGACGGCCTGGAACGCATAGCGCGCCCACAGCACGACGATGACGGGCAACAGGCTGCCGAGGTGCTTGGCGCTGGTGTCGAGCACGGCGAAGCAGGCACAGGCCGCGAGGATCAACGCGATGCCCGCCAGCGGCCGGTGCACGCGCGCCGGAATGCCCTGGCTCATTGGGCCTCCACGGCCCTGCGGTCCGGCCCCTTGGCCCCGCCAGGGGCCACTGCGCGGCCCTTGGGGTATGAGCGCCTTCGGAGCGGCCGTGCGGCACTCAAGGCCGCAGCACCCGCGCTTCGAGCGCTTCCCAGACCGGCGTCAGGCCGGCCGGCAGGTCGGGCAGCGCGCCCAGGTCGACGCGGCTCTCGACGGGCGAGTGGAAGTCGGAGCCGCGCGAGGCGAGCAGGCCGAACTCGCGTGCGCGGTCGGCGTACTTCGACGCGTCGCCGCCGGCATGGCTGCCGGTCACGACTTCGACGCCGCGCCCGCCGTGCGCCACGAACTCGCTGAAGAAGGCGTGCTCCGCGGTCACGCTGAAACGGTAGCGTCCCGGGTGCGCGATGACCGCCAGCCCGCCCGCCGCCGTGATCCAGCGCACCGCGTCGCCGAGAGACGCCCAGCGGTGTGGCACGAAGCCGGGCTTGCCCTCGACGAGGTACTTGCGAAACACCTCGGCGGTGTCGCGGCACACGCCGGCGTCGACGAGGTGGCGCGCGAAGTGTGTGCGCGACATCAGCGCCGGGTTGCCGACGTGGCGCAGCGCGCCTTCATAGGCACCGGGGATGCCGATCTTCGCCAGCTCGCCGGCCATCTCGCGTCCACGCGCGTCGCGTCCGTTGCGCGTCGCGGCGAGACCGGTGGCGAGCGCTTCGTCGTCGATGTCGAAACCGAGGCCGACGATGTGCACCGTCTCGCCGGCGTAGGTGACAGAAATCTCGGTGCCGCTGAGCCACGGCAGGCCGGCGGCGAGCGCGGCGTCGCGCGCGCGCTGCTGACCGCTGATCTCGTCGTGATCGGTCAGCGCCCACAGCTCGACGCCGTTGGCGTGTGCGCGCTGCGCGAGTTCTTCGGGCTGCAGCGTGCCGTCGGAGATCGCCGAGTGGCAATGCAGATCGGCGTTGAGTGACTTCACCGGTGGAATTGTAGGCAGCGGCCCGCGGGCGCGCAGGCGGTGCGCTCCATGCCCGAAAGGCTCAGGGGTCGATGCGCACGATGCGGCCGTCCGACATGTCGGTCAGCAGGTAGATCGTGCCGTCGGGCGCGACGCGCACGTCGCGCACGCGGCCGTAGGCGCCGGCGGGCATGCGATCCTCGGCGACGATGCGCGAGCCGTCGAGCGTCAGGCGCACCAGCGCCTGGCCGCGCAGCGCGCCGACGAGCAGGCTGCCCTGCCAGCCCGGGTAGCGGTCGCCGGCGACGAAGGCCATGCCGCTGGGCGCGATCGACGGCACCCAGCGCGTCAGCGGCTGTTCCATGCCGGCCTTGGCCGTGCCTTCGCCGATCTTCCTGCCGCTGCCGTAGTCGACGCCGTAGCTGATGACGGGCCAGCCGTAGTTGCGGCCGGCCTCGGTGAGGTTGACTTCGTCGCCGCCCTCGGGGCCGTGCTCATGGGTCCACAGCGCGCCGGTCGCCGGATGCAGTGCCGCGCCCTGCACGTTGCGGTGGCCGAGGCTCCAGATCTCGGGCAGCGCGCCGGGCGTGCGCACGAAGGGGTTGTCGGCCGGCACGCGGCCGTCGGCCTCGATGCGCACCACCTTGCCGAGGTGGCTGTCGAGCCGCTGCGCCTGGTCGCGGTGAAACAGGCGGTCGCCGAGCGTGACGAAGAGGCGTCCATCGCGGCCGAAGACCAGCCGCCCGCCGTAGTGCGCGACGCCCGCCACCTTCGGCCGCTGGCGGAAGATGACCTGCACGTCGTCGAGGCGTCCGCCATTCAGCCGGCCGCGCGCCACCGCCGTGCCGTTGCTGCGATCGGGGCCGGGCTCGGCATAGCTCCAGTAGACCCAGCGGTTGTCGGCGAACTTCGGGTCGAGCGCGACGTCGAGCAGGCCGCCCTGCGAGCGCGCCGCCACGGCCGGCAGCCCGGCCAGCGGCGCACCGACCTCGCCCTGCGGCGTGACGATGCGCATCGCGCCGCGCCGCTCGGTGACGAGCAGGCGGCCGTCGGGCAGGAAGGCGAGGCTCCAGGGGTGGTCGAGACCGCTGGCGACGGTGGTCCAGCGCACGTCGGCGGCGTGCGCGGCCGCAGTCAGCCCGCAGAGCGCAACGCAGATCGATCCGTACCGGCACAAGCGCGCCCAGCGCGACAGTTGCCGCTCTAGCAGCGATTTCGGAGTGAACACGCGCCGCAGTGTAGGACGCGCGGCGCGCGGCTGGGTGGATGGGCTCAGCGCTCGATACGGATCAGCTTGCCGCTGTCGGTGAGCAGGTAAATCCAGCCGTCGGGGCCCTGGCGCACGAAGCGGATGCGTTCGCCGAGCGATGCGAACAAGCGCTCGCGCGACGCTTCGACGTTGCCGTTGAGCTCAACGCGCCAGAGCGCCTGCCCGGCCAGCGCGCCGAGGAAGGCGTTGCCGCGCCATTCCGGGAACTTGTCGCCGCTGTAGAAATCGAGCCCCGACGGGGCGATCGAAGTGGGCACCCAATAGCTGACCGGTTCGACGTAGTCGGGAGCATGCACACCACCGCCGATGCGGCACGCTTCACCGACAGCGTCGCCGTAGTTGCAGCCATAGCTGCGCAGCGGCCACCCGAAGTTGCCGCCCGCCGTCACGCGATCGAGTTCATCACCCCCTTGCGGGCCGTGCTCCGTGATCCACAGCTCGCCGGTGGCTGGATGGACCGCCGCCCCCTGCGGATTGCGATGACCGATGCTCCACAGCTCGGGCATCGAGCCGGCGCCAAAGGCCGGGTTGTCGGCGGGTACCGTTCCGTCGCGGTGTATCCGAACGACGGCGCCGAGATGTCCCGCAGCGTCCTGCGCCGGGCTGCCGAGCTGGCGCTCGCCCAATGTCACGAACAACGTCTTGTCCGCGCGAAATGCAAGGCGCGAACCGTAGTGACCGTTGCCGGGCACCTTGGGCGTTTGCCTGAAGATGACGCCGACGTTCTGCAACCCGGTCCCGACGAGTCGGCCGCGCGCGACGGCGGTCCCGCTGCCGCCGCTGTCCGGCTCGGCAAAACTGAAATAGATCCATGGATCGGTTGCGAAGTCGGGATCCAGGGCAACGTCGAGCAATCCGCCTTGGCCGGCATCGTCGACTGCCGGTACGCCGCTGATCGTTGCGGACTGCGTGGCACCGTCGGAGTTGAGGAGGACCATCGTGCCGTGGCGCTGCGTCACCAGCATGCGACCATCTGGCAGGAAGACCATGCTCCAGGGGGCATTCAGGCTGCTGTTGAGAACCGTCGCCTTGGGCGGCCCGGCCGGAGCGGGAGGGGTTCCAACCACAGGCGCCGAGCCAGGGTCAGCGCCCCCGCACCCGCTCAGCCAGGCGTATGGCGACAGGGCAGCGATCAGCGCAACAGCCAGCCACATCCGACGTGCGCTGCGAAAACGTGTGCGGTCGCGGGTGGGTTGCATGAGAGCCTCGGCCTGGACAAGACGCACACACTATGGGGACGACAGCCTGCGCAGCAGAGGTAGAGACTGATACTTGCGTCAGTGTTGCCTGACAGGGCTCGGGTCGAGTGCCTCGATCACCATCTGCAGCCGCTGCCGCCCGTTCCAGCTGTCGATGCTCAGCCGGTAGGCCAGACGCGCCCGCTCGGGCAGCGGCTCGCTGCGGCCGAACCAGATCGCGTCGCGCAGCACGCCGGCGTGGCGCAGCGCGAGCTTGAGGTGGCGCTCGCCGACCAGGCGCTGCGACACGACATCGACCTCGTCACAGAAGACGGGTGCCTCGAATCCCTGGCCCCAGACCTGGGCGTCGAGCGCGGTGACGGTCTCGACGCTGAACCACTCGACGCCGAGCGGCCCGTCGGTGCGCAGCGTGCGCGCCAGCGTTGCCGCGTCGAGCCATTCGGCGGCGACCGCTTGCAGCGCGGCGGCGAAGGTGTCGAGCGCATCAGCTTCGATCGTGCAGCCGGCCGCCATCGCGTGACCGCCGAACTTCCTGAGCACGCCGGGGTGGCGCTTGGCGACGAGGTCGAGCGCGTCGCGCAGGTGAAAGCCCTCGATGCTGCGGCCCGAGCCCTTGAGCAGCCCGTCCTGGCCGCGCGCGAAGACGAAGGTCGGCCGGTGCAGCCGGTCCTTCAACCGCGCCGCGACGATGCCGACCACGCCTTCGTGGAAGTCGCGGTCGTGGATCGCCAGCGCCGCCGGCGGCTCGACGCCGCGCGCCGCCTCGCGCGCGAGCAGTGCCTCGACCAGCGCCTCGGCCTGCTCCTTCATGCCGGCCTCGATGTCGCGGCGCTCGCGATTGATCGCGTCGAGGCGCTGCGCCAGCTCGGCGGCGCGCGCTGCGTCGTCGGCGAGCAGGCACTCGATGCCCAGCGTCATGTCGGACAGGCGCCCGGCGGCGTTGAGCCGCGGCCCGATCGCGAAGCCGAGGTCGAACGCCGTGGCGCTGGCGGCATCGCGGCCTGCGGCAGCGAACAGCGCGGCGACGCCCGGCTGCATGCGGCCGGCGCGGATGCGCCGTAGGCCCTGCGCGACGAGGCGCCGGTTGTTGGCGTCCAGGCGCACCACGTCGGCCACGGTGCCGAGCGCGACGAGGTCGAGCAGCGCGTCGAGTCGCGGCCGGCTCTCGGCCGTGTGCGCGCCACGCTCGCGCAGTTCGGCGCGCAGCGCGAGCAGCACGTAGAACATGACGCCGACGCCGGCGATGCACTTGCTCGCGAAGGCGTCGCCGGGCTGGTTCGGATTCACGATCACCGTCGCGTCGGGCAGCGCGACGCGGCCTTCGATGAGCGCGGGCAGGTGGTGGTCGGTCACGATCACGTCGACGCCGCGCGCGCGCGCCAGCGCCACACCGTCGAGGCTGGCGATGCCGTTGTCGACCGTCACGATCACCTGCGGCTCGTGGCTCAGCGCGAGTTCGACGACGGCCGGGCTCAGGCCGTAGCCATGCACCGCGCGATCGGGGACGACGTAGCGCAGGTTCGCGATGTCGGCGCCGAGCAGGCGCAGGCCGCGCAGCGCGACCGCGCAGGCGGTGGCGCCGTCGCAGTCGTAGTCGGCGACGACGCAGATGCGCTCGCCGCGGGCGATGGCGTCGGCGAGCCGGCGCGCCGCGTCGGCCGCGCCGGCCAGGCCGGCGGGCGGCAGCAGGTGCGCCAGCGCGTCGTCGAGTTCGGCGGCGTCGCGCACGCCGCGCGCCGCATAGAGGCGCGCCAGCAGCGGGTGCACACCGGCCTGCTCGAGCGCCCAGGCGCTGCGCGGCGGCGCGTCGCGCGTCGTGATCTTCACAAGCTCTCCAGCAGTTCGAGCGCGGCGCCGGCGCGCGCGCGCCGCGAGAGACGCGACCACCAGGTGCGCGGGCGCGGTTCGAGGCGCAGCGCCGTGCGTTCGCCGCACAGCGTGAGCGTGAAGGCGCGGCCGGCATCGATCAGCGCCTGCGCGTCGCGCAGCGCGCCGGCGTCGAGCGCCTGCCAGACGGCGCGCCACGCGGCCCAGTCTTCGGCGAGTGCCGGTGCGCGCAAGCGATCGTCGACGCGCAGCGCAGCGGGCTGCTCGACCGGCTGGCGCACGCCGCAGCCGCTGAGCCAGAACGAGTTGACCGGCAGCGCGCCGCGCGCCTCGCGTGCCGCGTTCACCGGATGCGCATGCAGCAGCATCTGCACCTCGTTCTGCAGGCGGCCGAGCGCGCGCGTGCGCGCGTCGTCGCGGACGAGCCACGCATCGACGTTGCGACCGACGACGCGGTCGAGCGAGGCCGTGGGCAGATCGGCGAGCAACTCGTGCGCCGCGTACCAGCGCAGCGGCGCACCCCAGGCGAGCAGCCAGCCGGCGCGCTCGAACAGCTCGTGCAGCGCGTCGAACAGCGCGCGCGATTCGGCGGCGTCGAGCGCGAGCGCCTGCGGGTCGATGACGCGCACGCCGTCGGCGCCGGCCGTCCAGTGCGTCGGCGTGACGAGGCCCCAGGCGAGGTCGCCGGGGTCGAGGCCGTCGTCCGCCGCGGCCTGCGCGGCCCACGGCAGCTCGCCGTCGGCGCCGGCCATGCCCAGCGCGCGCGCGAGGGCGCGCTCGTGCGGCGGCGTGAGCGATTGCGCGTCACTGCGGTCGGCGTCGGCGACCGAAAGGCGGGCGAGCAGGGCATCGAGGTTCGGCAAGGCCAGCGTCTTGAGGGCGTGCTGCCCGCCCTCGGACAGCACCGACGCGAACGGGATCAGCAGGTGCATCGGCGCGATTATCGGGCTCGGGTAGCATCGCGCCCACGATGAACTGGCCCTATGAACTGCAAGTCGGCTGGCGCTATACGCGCGCGGGCCGTGCCGGGCGGCGCAACGGCTTCATCTCGTTCATCTCGGGCGTCTCGATGCTCGGCATCGCGCTCGGCGTCGCCGCGCTGATCATCGTGCTGTCGGTGATGAACGGCTTCCAGAAGGAGGTGCGCGACCGCATGCTCAGCGTGATCGCGCACGTCGAGGTGGTCGATCCGCGCGGCAACGCACTGCCCGACTGGCAGGCGACAGCGCAGCAAGCGCGGCGCAACGCGCAGGTGGTCGGCGCGGCGCCGTTCATCGCGGCGCAGGCGCTGGTGGCGCGCGGTGACGAGATGCGCGGCGCAGTGATCCGCGGCATCGTGCCGGCCGAAGAGGCCACGGTCACCGACCTCGCGGCGCGGCTGCGCGACACGACGCTGGCGCAGCTGCGCCCCGGCGAGTTCGGCATCGTGCTCGGCAGCGAGCTGGCGCGCTCGCTCGGCGTGCGCAAAGGCGACAAGGTGACGATCATCGCGCCGGGCGGGCAGGTCACGCCGGCGGGCGTCGTGCCGCGCCTGAAGCAGTTCAGCGTCGTCGGCCGCTTCGACGCCGGGCACTACGAATACGACAGCGGCCTCGCGCTGATCCACCTCGACGATGCGGCGCGACTGTTCCGCGTCGAGGGTCCGACGGGGGTGCAACTGCGGTTGGCCGACGTGCACCAGGCGCGGCGCGTCGGCGACGAGCTGGCGCTGGCGCTCGGGCCGAGCGTCGCGGTGCGCGACTGGACGCGCACCAACCGCAACTGGTTCGACGCGGTGCAGATCGAGAAGCGCCTGATGTTCATCATCCTGACGCTGATCGTCGCCGTGGCGGCGTTCAACCTGGTCTCGACGCTGGTGATGACGGTCACCGACAAGCAGGCCGACATCGCCATCCTGCGCACGCTCGGCGCGAGCCCGCGCTCCGTGATGGGCATCTTCATCGTGCAGGGCGCGGCGGCCGGCGTGATCGGCACGGCGGCGGGCGTGCTGCTCGGCCTGCTGGTGGCGGTCAACATCGACGTCATCGTGCCGGCGATCGAGCGCGCGCTGCAGGTCAGCTTCCTGCCCGGCAGCGTGTACCTCATCAGCCGCATGCCGAGCGACCCGCAGGCCGCCGACGTGGTGCCGATCGCCGTGATCTCGCTGGTGCTGGCGTTCCTCGCGACGCTCTATCCGAGCTGGCGCGCCAGCCGAGTGCAGCCGGCCGAGGCGCTGCGGTATGAGTGACGAGCGCGTTGCGGGGGGCTCCGGGTCCGTGGTGCTGCGCTGCCAGGGGCTCGACAAGCGCTTTCGCGAGGGCGGGCTCGATGTTCACGTGCTCAAGGGCGTCGACCTCGCGGTGCGCGCCGGCGAGACGCTGGCCATCGTCGGCGCGTCGGGCTCGGGCAAGAGCACGCTGCTGCACCTGCTGGGAGCGCTCGACGCGCCCAGCAGCGGCAGCGTCGCGCTGATGGGGCGCGCGTTCAACGGCGCGGGCTCGACGCTCGGGCCGCGTGCGCAGGGCGAGTGGCGCAACCGGCACCTGGGCTTCGTCTACCAGTTCCACCACCTGCTGCCTGAGTTCAGCGCGCTCGACAACGTGGCGATGCCGCTGCGCATCCGCCGCGAGACCGTGCCCGCGGCGCGCGAGCGCGCGCGCGACGTGCTGGCGCAGGTCGGACTGGCCGAGCGCGTGCTGCACCGGCCAGCACAGCTCTCGGGCGGCGAGCGCCAGCGCGTCGCGCTGGCGCGCGCCCTCGTGGCGCAGCCGGCCTGCGTGCTGGCCGACGAGCCGACCGGCAACCTCGACCGCGAGACCGCCGACGGCGTGTTCGCGCTGATGCTCGAGCTGGCGCAGCGGCTGCGCATGGCTTTCGTGCTGGTCACGCACGACGCCGGGCTCGCCGCGCGCTGCGACCGCGCGCTGCGCCTGCAAGGCGGCGTGCTCGCAGGGTGAATCGCTGCTGGTGGGGGTGCGCGACTATCATCGCAGCCACCCCTGACTCCGGAGCACGGCGATGCGAATCCTGAACTCCCTGCTAACCGCCGCGGCGGCCATCGTGGCGCTCGCGGGCTGCGCGACGCAGCAACCCGACGAACATTCGCATCCGCGCGGCGGCCCTGCCGGCGCCGGCCCGATGATGGGCGGCCCGATGATGGGCGGCCCGATGATGGGCGGCGGCGGCATGGGCGGCGGGCCGATGGGCGGTGGCATGGGGATGGGCGGCCGCGGCGGCCCCGGCTCGGCCGCTGTCGCCGAGCTGAAGCCGACGACCGGCAACACGACCGCCGGCACGGTGCGCTTCGTGCAGCACGGCGACGCCGTGATGGTCACCGGCCGCATCGCCGGCCTGAAGCCGGGCCAGGAGCACGGCTTCCACGTGCACGAGAAGGGCGACTGTTCGAGCGGCGACGGCATGAGCACCGGCGGCCACTTCAATCCGACCGCCAAGCCGCACGGCCCGCAGGACAGCGACCACCACGTCGGCGATCTGCCGGCGCTCAAGGCCGACGCCAACGGCAACGCCGTCGTCCAGTTTCACCTGCTTGGCGTGACGGTGGGCGCGGGCGCGACCGACATCGTCGGACGCGGCCTGATCGTGCATGCGCAGCCCGACGACTACAAGACGCAGCCCACGGGCAACGCCGGCGCGCGCGTCGCCTGCGCCGTGATCGCCAGGTCCTGAGCGAGCGAAGGCGGTGCGTCGGCGCGATGTGGATCGACACGCACTGCCATCTCGATGCGCCCGAGTTCGACGCCGACCGTGACGCCGTCGTCGCGCGCGCCCGTGCCGCGGGCGTGACGCGGCTGGTGCTGCCGGCGGTCGGCGCCGAGAACTTCGACACCGTGCGCGCGCTCGCCGCGCAGCACGACGGCGCCTATGCGCTGGGCATCCACCCGCTGTTCGTCGAGCACGCCGATGCCGGCGACCTGGCGCGCCTGCGCGACGCGCTGGTGCGGCATCGCGACGATCCGCGGCTCGTCGCCGTCGGCGAGATCGGCCTCGATCATTTCGTGCCGGGCCACGACCGGGCGCGCCAGCAGCATCACTGGGTCGAGCAGCTCAAGCTCGCGCGCGAGTTCGCGCTGCCCGTCATCGTGCACGTGCGGCGCTCGGCCGACGCGCTGCTCGCCGCGCTGCGCCGCGTCGAGGTGTCGGGGGGCATCGTTCATGCCTACAACGGCAGCGAGCAGCAGGCGCGCATGTTCGTCGCGCTCGGCTTCAAGCTCGGCTTCGGCGGCGCGATGACGTTCGAGCGCGCGCTGCAGATCCGGCGCCTCGCCGCCGGCGTCGCGGACGACGCCTTCGTGCTCGAGACCGACGCGCCCGACATTCCGCCGCAGTGGCTCTACCGCACGGCCGGGCAGCGCCGCGCCGGCGCGCGCGCGCGCAACGAGCCGGCCGAGTTGCCGCGCATCGCGCAGACGCTGGCGGCGCTGCGCGGCTGGACCCTCGAGCGCACGGCGCAGGTCGCGGCGGCGAATGCGCGCGCCGCGCTGCCGGGTCTCACGGCGCTCGACGGTGCGGCGCGATGACGACGACGAAGGACGCCGCGCTCGACGCCGCCGTGCTCGTCGGCCTCGGCCCGGTGGTCGACCGCGCGACTCGCCTCGTCGTGCTCGGCAGCTTTCCGGGCGAGGCGTCGCTGCGCGCGGCGCAGTACTACGCGCATCCGCGCAACCAGTTCTGGCCGCTGGTCGGGGCGCTGCTCGGCGCGGACCTCGTCGCACTGCCGTATCGCGAACGGCTGCGCGCGCTGTGCGCGCACGGCCTCGGGCTGTGGGATGTCTATGCCAGCTGCCGGCGCGAAGGCAGCCTCGACAGTGCGATCGAGGATGCCTGCTTCAACGACCTGGCGAGCCTGCGCAGGCTCGCCCCCGCGCTGCGCGCGATCGCGCACAACGGTGGCGAGTCGGCGCGCGCCATGCGCGTCACGTCGGCGCTCGGCGTGCCGGTGTACCGGCTGCCGTCGACCAGCCCGGCCAATGCGAGCTGGACGTTCGAGCGCAAGCTGGCGGCCTGGCGCGACGTGTTCGAGCGCGCGGGGGTGGCTCTCGCATGAAACGTCCGGTGTCGATCGTCGCGCCGCGGGCCGAGCGCCGGGCCGCTCGCAAGCCGGCCCGCGATCCCATAGGGAACGAAGGGGCCCCTCGTGGCCCCGGGGGATCGATCGCCGTACCCGGCGGGCGAGGGGCCGTCAGCTTCGCTCCAGCCACCATCTCTGAAGCCGACGGCGTGCGCTACCTGCACCTGGGCACGCCGTGGGTGCAGGGCGCGATGCGGCTGCGTGCGCCGCGCGCCATCGAGCTGGAGTACGTGCGCCGCATGATGGCCTGGATGCTGCTGCGGCCGAGCGATGAAGTCGGCGACGGCCACGCGGTGCAGCTCGGGCTCGGCGCCGGCGCGATCACGCGCTTCACGCACAAGGTGCTGCGCATGCGCACCACGGCCGTCGAGCTGAATCCGACGGTGATCGATGCCTGCCGGCTGTGGTTTCAACTGCCGGCCGACGACGCGCGGCTGACGGTGCTGCAGGGCGACGCCGGCCGGTGGGTCGCCGACCCGCGCCACTCCGCGAGCGTGCACGCGCTCAGCGTCGACCTGTACGACCACGAGGCCGCGGCGCCGGCGCTCGACGATGACGCCTTCTACGCCGGCTGCCATCGCGTGCTCGCCGACGGCGGCGTCATGTCGGTCAACCTGTTCGGCCGCGACGCGAGCTTCGAGCGCAGCGCGCGGCGCATCGCGGCCGCGTTCGGGCATCGCGACGATGCGCCGCGGGTCTGGACGATGCAGCCGACGGCCGAGGGCAACACCGTCGTGCTGGCGCTGCGCGGAGCCGGACTGCCCGCGAAGGACGAGCTGGCGTTGCGCGCAGAATGCATCGAGAGCCGCTACGGCTTGCCGGCGCGCAAATGGCTGCGCATGATCCGGCCGTTGCCGCCCCAGTCACTGCCCGGAACCCCTTCCGCATGAAGATCGCCTCGACGCCGGTCGCGCCGCGCAAGCCGGCCGGCAGCTACCTCGGCCGCCTCGAATGGCAGCATGTGTTGCAGTGGCTGCGCGAAGACGGCGTCGTCGCGGCGGCCGACGCCGAGCGCACGCGCAAGCGATTCGGCGCGGGCAGCAGCGCGCAGCACCCGCTGGTGCGGCTGGGCAATGCCGGGCTCGCCGACGCCCGCACCGGCCGCACGCTCGATACCGAGGCGCTGACGCAGTGGCTGGCCGGGCGCGCCGACTTGCCCTATCTGCGCATCGATCCGCTGAAGGTCGACGTCGGCCGCGTCGCCGACGTGATGTCGATCAACTATGCCGAGGCGCGCCGCGCGCTGCCGCTGCAGTACGGCGCGACGGAAGTGACGGTGGCGACCTGCGAGCCGTTCGATACCGGCTGGCTGGCCGAGATCGCGGCGCACACCAAGCGCACGATCAAGCTCGTCGTGGCCAGCCCGCAGGAGCTGCAGCGCTACACGACGGAGTTCTTCACACTCGCGAAATCGGTGCGCGCCGCGCAAAAGAGCGGCGAGGCGTCGAGCAGCGCCAGCTTCGAGCAGCTCGTCGAGCTGGGCAGGTCGAACAAGCAGCTCGACGCCAACGACCAGGGCGTGGTGCAGGTCGTCGACTGGCTCTGGCAGTACGCCTTCGACCAGCGCGCCAGCGACATCCACCTCGAGCCGCGGCGCGACCTCGGCGCGATCCGTTTTCGCATCGACGGCGTGCTGCACACCGTCTACCAGCTGCCGATGGGCGTCGTCAACGCGATGACGGCGCGCATCAAGCTGCTCGGCCGCATGGACGTCATCGAGCGCCGCCGCCCGCAGGACGGCCGCATCAAGACGCGCGCGCCGGGCAGCGGCGGCACGCACGGCGACGAGGTCGAGATGCGGCTGTCGACGCTGCCCACGGCCTTCGGCGAGAAGCTCGTGATGCGCATCTTCGACCCCGACACGACGGTCAAGACCCTCGACGCCCTCGGCTTCTCGACGCACGACGCCGAGCGCTGGGAGGCGCTCGTTGCTCGGCCCAACGGCATCGTGCTCGTCACGGGGCCGACGGGCTCGGGCAAGACGACGACGCTGTACTCGACCCTGAAGCGCCTGGCGACCGACGAGGTCAACGTCTGCACGATCGAGGATCCGATCGAGATGATCGAGCCCGCGTTCAACCAGACGCAGGTGCAGCCCGCGCTCGACCTCGGCTTCGCCGAAGGCGTGCGTGCGCTGATGCGCCAGGACCCGGACATCATCATGGTCGGCGAAGTCCGCGACCTCGAGACGGCCGAGATGGCGATCCAGTCGGCGCTCACCGGCCACCTCGTCTTCAGCACGCTGCACACCAACGACGCTGCCTCGGCGATCACGCGGCTGGCCGACCTCGGCGTGCCGCCGTACCTGATCGGCGCGACGGTCGCCGGCGTGCTGGCGCAGCGCCTGGTGCGCACGCTGTGCCCGGCGTGCAAGCAGCCCGACGCGGCGACGACGCGCGAGACGCTGGCCGAAGTCGTCAAGCCGTGGCGCCTGTCGGGCGGCTTCACGCCGTATCGCCCGGTCGGCTGCCTCGAATGCCGCATGACGGGCTATCGTGGCCGCGCCGGCCTCTACGAGCTGCTGCTGCTCGACGAAGCCGCGCAGGCGGCGGTGCACCCGGTGGCCGATGCGGCCAAGTTGCGCCAGCTCGCCGCCAAGCACGGCATGCGCCCGCTGCGGTTGGCCGGCGCGATGAAGGTGGCCGAAGGCACGACGACGCTCGAGGAAGTGCTGCGCAGCACGCCGGCCTGGGAGTAGGCCGGGTCACTCCACCGGTTTGTGCCGAGCGGGTAGCGCAGCGCACAGGTGCTGTCAATGATGCGGGCCGTACTTTGGCGGTCGGTGTCCCGCGATCAAGGTTTGCCCTAGGTAGTAGGCGCCTTGGGAGGCTCGGGGCCTCTCTAGAATCACGAACGAGACTATTCGGGGCGGGCGGATGAGAATCAAGAGTCAGCGCGACTTCTGGGCGGGGGTGATGTTCCTCGTCGTCGGGGTCGGTTTCACCTGGGGGTCGACGGCCTACAGCTTCGGCTCGTCGGCGCGGCCGGGGCCGGGCTACTTTCCGTTCGGGCTCGGCGTGCTCCTGGCCATCCTCGGGGCGGTCGAGCTGTTCAAGGCGCTCGTCATCGAGAGCGAGGGCGGCGACCCGATCGGCGGCGTGGCGTGGCGGCCGCTGCTGATCATCGTCGGGGCGGTCGTCGTCTTCGGTGCCGCGCTGCCGCGGCTGGGCATGGTGATCACGCTGCCGCTGCTGGTCATCATCGCGGCGCTGGCCGGCGACGAGTTCAGGTGGAAAGAGGCCATCATCAACAGCATCGTGCTGACAGTGGCGAGTTGGGGCATCTTCATCTGGGGTCTGGGGCTGATCATTCCGCTGTGGCCGACCTTCCTCAAGACGGCGGGCTGAGAGGCGAAGGCACATGGAACTGCTCAACAACCTGCTGCTCGGCTTCTCCGTCGCGCTGAGCTTCGAGAACGTGGCCTATGCCTTCGGCGGCGCCGTGCTCGGCACGCTGATCGGCGTGCTGCCGGGGCTCGGACCCGTCGCGACGATCGCGATGCTGCTGCCGTCGATCTATGCGCTGGACCCGACGCCGGCGCTGATCATGCTGGCCGGCATCTATTACGGCTCGCAGTACGGCGGCTCGACGACGGCGATCCTGATCAATGTGCCGGGCGAGTCGTCGTCCGTCGTGACGGCGATCGACGGCTACCAGATGGCGCGCCGCGGCCGCGCCGGCGCGGCGCTCGCCGCGGCGGGCCTGGGCTCCTTCTTCGCCGGCACGGTGGCGACGATGGTCATCGCGGCGTTCGCGCCGCCGCTGACCGAGCTGGCCTTCAAGTTCGGCCCGGCCGAGTACTTCTCGCTGATGGTGCTGGGCCTGATCGGCGCGGTGGTGCTGGCGTCGGGGTCGCTGATGAAGGCGATCGCGATGATCATCCTCGGCCTGCTGCTGGGCCAGATCAACACCGATGTGATCTCGGGCACGCCGCGCTTCTCGTTCGACATCCCCGAGCTGACCGACGGCATCGGCTTCGTCGTCATCGCGATGGGCGTGTTCGGCTTCGGCGAGATCATCGCCAACCTGGGCAAGCCGGCCGAGCACCGCGAGGTGTTCACCAAGGACGTGAAGGGCCTGTGGCCGACGAAGCAGGACTTCAAACAGGCCTTTCCGTCGGTGCTGCGCGGCACGGCGCTCGGCTCCATCCTCGGCGTGCTGCCGGGCGGCGGCGCGCTGCTGTCGTCGTTCGCGACCTACACGATGGAGAAAAAGCTCGCCGGTCCGACCAGCCAGTTCGGCAAGGGCGACATCCGCGGCGTCGCCGGTCCCGAGTCGGCCAACAACGCCGGCGCGCAGACCTCGTTCATCCCGATGCTGACGCTGGGCATCCCGCCCAATCCCGTGATGGCGCTGATGGTCGGCGCGATGACGATCAAGGGCATCCAGCCCGGACCGCAGGTGATGACGAGCAACCCCGAATTGTTCTGGGGCCTGATCGCGTCGATGTGGATCGGCAACCTGATGCTGATCATCCTGAACCTGCCGCTGATCGGCATCTGGATCAAGCTGCTGACGGTGCCGTACCGGCTGCTGTTCCCGGCCATCATGACGTTCTGCTGCATCGGCCTCTACACGCTGAACAACAACAACTTCGACGTCTACATGGCGGCTATCTTCTCGCTCGTGGGCTTCGTGTTCTACAAGCTGAATTGCGAGGCGGCGCCGCTGCTGCTGGGCTTCATCCTCGGGCCGATGATGGAGGAGAACCTGCGACGGGCGCTGCTGCTGTCGCGCGGCGACTGGACGACGTTCGCGACGCGCCCGTTGTCGGCCGGCCTGCTGATCGCCGCGGCGTTGATGATCGTCGTCGTGACGCTGCCGTCGATCAAGAAGAAGCGCGAGGAGGCGTTCCAGGAAGCGGATTGACGTCTCGGCCCGGAACGGGCACGAAGCAGAGCCGCCCGAGGGCGGCTCTTTCGTTGCGGCGGGCACAATGCAGCGGACCATGACGACCGATTTCAGCTTCGACTGGACCCCGCGCCACCCGGCCCCGCACCTGCCCGTGTTCGGCCGCAACGTCGTCGCCACGTCGCACCCGCTGGCGGCGCAGGCGGGGCTGAAGATGATGGCCGCGGGCGGCAACGCCGTCGATGCGGCGATCGCCGCCGCCGCGGCGATGACGATCGTCGAGCCGGTCAGCAACGGCCTCGGGTCCGACGCCTTCTGCATCCTGTGGGACGGCGCGCGGCTGCACGGTCTCAATGCCTCCGGGCGCGCGCCGGTCGCGTGGACGCCGGCGTGGTTCGCCGCGAAGCACGGCGCCGACGCGGCGACGCCGCCGCAACGCGGCTGGGACAGCGTCACCGTGCCGGGTGCCGTCGCCGGCTGGGCCGCGTTGAGTGAGCGCTTCGGCCGCCTGCCGTTCGGCGACCTGATGCAGCCGGCGATCGAGATCGCCGAGCGCGGCTATGCCGTGCCCGTCGTCGTGCAGCAGAAATGGGCCGCGGCCGCGGCGTTGGCCGAGCTGACCGCGCAGCCCGGGTTTGCGCAGGCCTTCCTGCCGCACGGCCGCGCGCCGCGCGTCGGCGAGCTGTTCCGCTTCGCCGACGCGGCACGGACGTTGCGCCGGATCGCCGAAACGAAGAGCGCGGCGTACTATCGCGGCGAGGTCGCCGACGCCATCGCGCGCCACGCGCGCGAGCACGGAGCGGCGCTCACCGCCGCCGACCTGTCGGCCTACGCGCCCGAGTGGGTCGAACCCATCGGTACCGAATATCGCGGCCACGTGCTGCACGAGATCCCGCCCAACGGCCAGGGCATCGCGGCGCTGATCGCGCTGGGCATCCTGCGCCACCACGACCTCGCGTCGCTGCCGGTCGATGGCGTCGCGTCGCAGCACCTGCAGATCGAGGCGATGAAGCTCGCCTTCGCCGATGTCTATCGCTACGTTGCCGAGCCGGCGAGCATGGAAGTGACAGCCGGGCAGTTGCTCGACGATGACTACCTCGCCGCTCGCGCGAAGCTGATCGACCCGCAGCGCGCGCAGGAATTCGGCGCCGGCAGTCCTGCCAAGGGCGGCACGATCTATCTCACTGCCGCCGACGAGCGCGGCATGATGGTCAGCTTCATCCAGAGCAACTACATGGGCTTCGGCTCGGGCGTCGTCGTGCCCGGCTGGGGCGTCTCGCTGCAGAACCGCGGCCACGGCTTCTCGCTCGACGCGGCGAGCCCCAACGTCGTCGCGCCGGGCAAGCGGCCGTTCCACACCATCATCCCGGCGTTCCTGACGAAGGACGGCCGACCGCAGATGAGTTTCGGCGTGATGGGCGCCAACATGCAGCCGCAAGGCCATGTGCAGACGCTGGTGCGTATGCTCGACCATCGCCATTCGCCGCAGGCGGCGTGCGACGCGCCGCGCTGGCGCTACAACGCCGGCCTGTCGATCAACGTCGAGGCGGCGATGGACCCGGGCACCGTCGAAGGGCTGGCGGCGCTCGGCCACCGCATCGACGTGATCGACGACAGCTACCAGGACTTCGGCGCCGGCCAGTTCATCTGGCGCCTCGGTGACCCTGCGGTGGAGGGCTACGTCGCCGCCAGCGATCCTCGCCGCGACGGGTTGGCGGCGGCTTGGTGAGGCGAGCGGGGAAAGGCCCCGCGCCGCGCATCGAAGCGTGCGTCGCGGCAGGCACAGCCCCGCGCGGAGCCGTGCCTGCCGCGAGGCACTGGCGGCAACATGCCCGCATCCGGCACGCCACCATCGGTTCAGCAAAGGGCCGCGCCGCGCGGCCCTTTGCTGCCAAGGCGCATGCGCACGCGTCATCCGGGAGGAATAGTGCCGCCGCGCGGCCGGCGCCGCCGCTCCGAGACCGGGTAGGGCACGAGCTGCTGGATCAGCGCTGCGCCCTCGGCGAGCAGGAACTCCTTGAACGCCTGCGCCACCGGCGGCAGGCGCTTGTTGCGACGGTGCACGACGTACCAGTGCAGCATCGACGGGAAGCCCTGTACGTCGAGCACGGCCAGCGTGCCGGCGCGCAGCTCGGTGCTGACGGTGTGCGCCGACAGGAAGCTGATGCCCATGCCCGCCATCACGGCCTGCTTGATCGTCTCGGTGCTCTTGATCTCCATCGCCGCCTTGAGGTGGCGGAACTGCGCGCCGAAGCTCTCTTCCATCGACGCCAGCGTGTCGGAGCCCTTCTCGCGCACGACGAAGGGCTCGCGCATCAGCACCTTGAGCGCGATCGCGCGCTGGCCGACCAGCGGGTGCCCCGGCGCTGCGACGATCACGTAGGGGTGCGGCGCGAACACCTCGGCCACCGTCGTCGCGTCGACGGGCGGGCGCACCATGATCGCGAGGTCGGTCAGGTTGTCGTGCAGCTGCGCGAGCAGCTCCTTGCGGTTGTGCACCGAGAGGTTGAGCGTCACGCCGCGATGGCGGCGCGCGAACTCGACGAGCAGGCGTGGAAAGAAGTAGTCGCCGGCGCTGATCACGGCGACGTTGAGCTTGCCGCCGGGGATGCCCTTGAACTGCGTCATCGCCTCGTCGGCGTCGCGGAACTGCTGGATGATCAGCCGGCTGTGGTGCAGCAGCTCGGCGCCCGCCGGCGTCAGGTAGATCTTCTTGCCGAGCTGCTCGAACAGCGGCAGGCCGACGTGCTGCTGCAGCGTCTTGACCTGCGTCGACACCGCGGGTTGCGTCAGATGCAGTTCCTCGGCGGCGCGCGAGTAGCTCGAGAGGCGGGCCACGGTCTCGAAAACCTTGAGCTGGCGCAAGGTCGCGTTTCTCATCGCGGGGTGATCATTTCGTGTTCCGGAAACATAAATGAAGCTGTATGGGTTGAATCAAAACCTTTCACTGTCATTTAATTCTGCCCGCACTTATCGTCTCGTCAATCCGCCCGACTCATTGCACGACCACACCATGGCACGCTGGATCCGCTACGAACACGCCGGCAGTACCGGCTTCGGCACGCTCGACGGCGAGACGGTGCACGAGCACCGCGGCGACATGTATGCCGAGGCCGTGCCGACCGGCCGCACGCTGGCTCTCGCCGAGGTGCGCCTGCTGATGCCGGTGCAGCCGGGCAAGGTGATCGCGTTGTGGAACAACTTCAAGGCGCTCGGCGACAAGCTCGGACTCGCCGCGCCGCCAGAGCCCCTGTACTTCCTCAAGTCGCCCAATGCCTACCTGAACCCGGGCGAGACGATCCGCAAGCCGGCCTCGGTCGAGAAGATCGTGTTCGAAGGCGAGCTCGGCATCGTGATCGGCCGCCGCTGCAAGGAGGCGGACGAGGCCGAGGCCGCGCGCTGCATCTTCGGCTACACCTGCGCCAACGACGTGACGGCCGCCGACGTGCTCAACCGCGACGCCTCGTTCGCGCAGTGGACGCGCGCCAAGGGCTACGACACGTTCTGCCCGATCGGCCCCGCCGTCGCGACGGGGCTGGATCCGGCGACGCTGGTGGTGCGCACCACGCTCGACGGCCAGACGCGCCAGGACTATCCGGCGGCCGACATGCGCTTCTCGGTGCCGCGACTCGTCAGCCGGCTGTCGCACGACATGACGCTCGAGCCGGGCGACGTGGTGCTCATCGGCACCTCGATCGGCGTCGGCTCGATGAAGCCCGGCAGCACGGTCGAGGTCGAGATCGCCGGCATCGGCAAGCTCGTCAACCGGGTCGACTGATTTGCTTTCCTCGTGGTTCTTGAAGTACAGGGAGTTCGCAGCATGAAGATCGCAGTCATCGGGGCCGGCGCCATCGGCGGCTTCGTCGGCGCCAAGCTCGCGCTCGCCGGCGAGGACGTCACGTTCCTCGTGCGCGGCGCCAACCTCGATGCCATCCGCCGCAACGGCGTGCGCCTGATCATGGCCGACGGCACCGAGCTGGCGGCGCGCGACGTGCGCGCCACCAACGACTATGCCGAGGCCGGCGTGCAGGACGTCGTCATCCTGGCGATGAAGGCGCACCAGGTCGACGCCGTCGTCGGCTCGCTGCCGGCGCTGATCGGCCCCGAGACCGTGATCGTCACGATGCAGAACGGCATCCCGTTCTGGTACTTCCACCAGCACGGCGGCGCGCTCGCGGGCAGCGTGGTGCGCAGCGTCGACCCCGAGGGTGCGCTGCTCGCCGGCATTCCCGTCGACCGCGTCATCGGCTGCGTCGTCTACCCGGCGTCGGAGCTGGTCGCGCCGGGCGTCGTGCGCCACATCGAAGGCGACCGCTTCCCGATCGGCGAGCTCGACGGCTCGACCAGCGAGCGCGTGCAGCGCGTGTCGGCGTGCTTCACGCACGCCGGCTTCAAGTCGCCGGTGCTCGCCGACATCCGCGCCGAGATGTGGCTCAAGCTGTGGGGCAACCTGACGTTCAACCCGATCAGCAGCCTGGCGCACGCGACGCTGGTTGACATCTGCCAGTACCCGCTGACGCGCGAGCTGGCCGCCGACATGATGCGCGAGGCGCAGGCCGTCGCCAACAAGCTCGGCATCGAGTTCCGCGTGCCGCTGGAAAAGCGCATCGCCGGCGCCGAGAAGGTCGGCAAGCACAAGACCTCGATGCTGCAGGACATCGAGGCCGGCCGCGCGCCCGAGATCGACGCGCTGGTCGGCTCCGTCGTCGAACTCGGCCGCCTGACCGACACGCCGACGCCGCACGTCGACACCGTCTATGCGCTGGTCAAGCTGCTGTCGAGGACGATGAGCGAGGAGCGCGGGCAGGTGCGGATGACGGCGCTGGCGTAGGACTCGAAACGTCCCTGTGCGTGCCCCGGATCAGGCCGGCGGGGCGTACTGCTGCGTTCGTGTCCCCCGGGCCGGCCTGCGGCCGGCCCTCCTCCTTTACCTCACTCCGCAGTACGCCCCGCCGGCCTGATCCTGCGCCGCGCTGCTCATCGACACGCCACGGCGTGCATGCCTTGTCAAACCGCGCCGGCGCCACAACAGCCGAGGACGCCGGGTGCCCTGCGCAGCGAAGTAAAGGAGGAGGACCGCGCGCAGCGCGGTCCGGGGGACATGAGCGGAGCAGGGTACCCGGCGTCCTCGGCCCGCGCCGATCCTTGAACGCGCTCGGAGATCAAGCCGTCGGCAACGCGTGCGCAAGCTCGAACGCCTGTCCGCCGCCATAGCTTCCCTGCACCGGCGTCGCTCCGCCCGGCGTGACGCGGATCGCGCAGTACTTGAACTCGGGGATCTTGGCGTAGGGGTCGAGTGCTGCGTGGGTCAGCCGGTTGATCGCCGCCTCGTAGTAGCAGAACGGCACGAACACGGCGCCGCGCGGCGTGCCTTCTTCGGCGCGCGCATAGAGCGAGACCTTGCCGCGGCGCGACTCGATCGTGACGACGCCGCCCGGGCGCACGCCGAGCGCTTCGATGTCCAGCGGGTGCATCAGCGCCACCGGATCGGGCTCGAGCGCGTCGAGCATCGAGGCGCGGCGCGTCATGCTGCCGGTGTGCCAGTGCTCGAGCTGGCGGCCGGTGATCAGCACCATCGGGTAGTCGGCGTCGGGCCGCTCGGCAGCCGGGATGATGTCGGCCGGCACGAAGCGCGCCCGCCCGCCTTCACGCGGGAATTCGTCGGTGAACACGACCGGCTGCCCCGGGTCGCCTTCGTGGCGGCACGGGTAGGTGACGGCGTGTTCGCGCTCCAGGCGCTCCCAGGTGATGCCGGCGATGCTGGGCATCGTGCGGCGCATCTCGTCGAACACGTCCGAGACGTGGCCGTAGTCCCACGGCAGGCCGACGCGGCGCGCGATCTCCTGCAGGATCCACAGGTCCTGGCGCGCATCGCCCGGCGGGTCGATCGCCTGGCGACCCATCTGCACCAGCCGGTCGGTGTTGGTGAAGCTGCCCGTCTTCTCGGGGAAGGCGCTCGCGGGCAGGATCACGTCGGCGAGGTAGGCCGTCTCGGTCAGGAAGATGTCCTGCACGACGAGGTGCTCGAGCGAGGCGAGGGCGTCGCGCGCGTGGTTGGCGTCGGGGTCCGACATCGCCGGGTTCTCGCCCATCACGTACATGCCGCGCACGTCGCCGTGCTTGATCGCGTGCATCACTTCGACGACGGTGAGCCCCGGCGTGGCGTCGAGCGATCCCGGCGCCACGCCCCAGGCCTGCTCGAAGCGCTCGCGCGCATCGGCGTGCGTGACGTGCTGGTAGTCGGGGAACATCATCGGGATCAGGCCCGCGTCGGACGCGCCCTGCACGTTGTTCTGGCCGCGCAGCGGGTGCAGCCCGGTGCCGGGGCGGCCGATCTGGCCCGTCATCAGCGCCAGCGCGATCAGGCAGCGTGCGTTGTCGGTGCCGTGCACGTGCTGGCTCACGCCCATGCCCCACAGGATCATCGAGCCCCTGGACTTCGCGTACAGCCGCGCCACGTATCGCAGCGTCTCGGCGTCGATGCCGCAGATCGGCGCCATCGCCTCGGGCGAATAACCCTCGATATTCCTGCGCAGATCGTCGTAGCCGATGGTGCGGCCGGCGATGAACTGCTCGTCGACCAGGCCCTCGGTGACGATGACGTGCATCATCGCGTTGAGCATGGCGACGTCGGTGTCGGGCTTGAACTGCAGGAAGCGGTGCGCGACGCGCGCCAGGTCGGAGCGGCGCGGGTCGCAGACGACGAGCTTCATGCCGGCCTTGGCGGCGTTCTTGATCCAGGTCGCCGCGACGGGGTGGTTCACCGTCGGGTTGGCGCCGATCAGGATCACGACCTCGGCCTTCGTCACGTCCATCACCGGGTTGGACACCGCACCCGAGCCGATGCCTTCGAGCAGCGCGACGACCGACGACGCATGGCACAGCCGCGTGCAGTGGTCGACGTTGTTGCTGCGAAAGCCGGTGCGCACCAGCTTCTGGAACAGGTAGGCCTCTTCGTTGCTGCCCTTGGCCGAGCCGAAGCCCGCGAGCGCCTTCGGACCGTGCGCGTCGCGGATCTCGCGCAGCCGGCCGCCGGCGAAGTCCAGCGCTTCTTCCCACGTCGCCTCGCGGAACACCTGCATCACCTGCGTCGGGTCCATCGTGAATTCGCCCGACTTCGGGGCGTCCTCGCGGCGGATCAGCGGTTTCGTCAGGCGCTGCGGGTGGTGCGCGTAGTCGAAGCCGTAGCGACCCTTGACGCAGAGCCGCCCGCGGTTGGCCGGGCCGTCGCGGCCGTCGACCCAGAGGATCTTGTTGTCCTTGACGTTGTAGGTGAGCTGGCAGCCGACGCCGCAATAAGGGCACACCGACGCGACCTGCCTGTCGGGCACGGCGAGCGCGACGTCGCGCGCCGGCATCAGCGCTCCGGTCGGGCAGGCCTGCACGCACTCGCCGCAGGCGACGCAGGTCGAGGCGCCCATCGGGTCGTCCATGTCGAAGACGATCTTCGCGTGCTCGCCGCGGAACGCCAGGCCGATCACATCGTTGACCTGCTCGTCGCGGCAGGCGCGCAGGCAGCGCGTGCACTGGATGCAGGCGTCGAGGTTGACGGCCATCGCCGGGTGCGAGAGGTCGGGGGCGGGCTGCTCGCGCGGCGCGAAGCGCGGCTTGCCGACGCCGAGCTTCGCGGCCCACTCGTCGACTTCGTTGTGGCGCGTGTAGTCGCGCTCGGGCATGTCGGACAGCAGCAGCTCGAGCACGAGCTTTTGCGAGCGCACGGCGCGCTCGCTGTTCGTCGTCACCTTCATGCCGGGCGTCGGCGAGCGGCAGCACGACGGCGCCAGCGTGCGCTCGCCCGCGATCTCGACGACGCAGGCGCGGCAGTTGCCGACGGCCTCGAAACCGGGCTTGTAGCAAAGGCGCGGGATCTCGATCCCGAGGCGGTCAGCGACTTCGATCAGCGACTCGCCGGCCTCGGCCTGCACCTCGCGGCCGTCGAGCGTGAAGCCCACCGTCGGCGCGTCGAGGCCGGCCGCTTCGTTGCGGGTGATCGCGTTCATCGTCGGTCCTTGGCGGCGAGCTCGTGCGGGAAATACCTGACGACGCAGTCGACGGGGTTGGGCGCGGCCTGGCCCAGGCCGCAGATCGAAGCATCGCGCATCACGGCCGACAGGTCGGCGAGGGCGTCGAGATTCCACTCGGGCTGCTCGATGATCGCCGAGGCCTTGGCCGTGCCGTTGCGGCACGGCGTGCACTGGCCGCACGACTCGTGGCGGAAGAAGCGCATCAGGTTGCGCGCCGCGCCGACGGCGCCGTCGTGGTCCGACAGCACCATCACGGCGGCCGAGCCGATGAAGCAGCCGTGGGGCTGCAGCGTATCGAAGTCGAGCGGGATGTCGTTCATCGACGCCGGCAGGATGCCGCCCGACGCGCCGCCCGGCAGGTAGGCGTAGAACGCATGGCCGTCCTGCATGCCGCCGCAGTATTCATCGATCAACTGCTGGATCGTGATGCCGGCCGGCGCGAGCTTGACGCCCGGGTTCTTCACGCGGCCCGACACCGAGAACGAGCGCAGCCCCTTGCGGCCGTTGCGGCCATGGCCGGCAAACCAGGCTGCGCCTCGCTCGACGATCTCGCGCACCCAGTACAGCGTCTCGAAGTTGTGCTCGAGCGTCGGCCGGCCGAACAGGCCGACCTGCGCGACGTAGGGCGGGCGCAGGCGCGGCTGGCCGCGCTTGCCTTCGATCGACTCGATAATGGCCGACTCTTAGCCGCAGATGTAGGCGCCGGCGCCCCGCCGCAACTCGATCTCGGGCAGCGTCGCGACGGGCGGGTCGGCGCGCAGCTTCGCCAGTTCGGCTTGGAGCATCGCGCGGCAGCCGTGGTACTCGTCGCGCAGGTAGACATAGATCTTTTCGATGCCGACCGCCCACGCGGCGACCAGCATGCCTTCGACGAAGCGGTGCGGGTCGCGTTCGAGGTAGACGCGGTCCTTGAAAGTGCCGGGCTCGCCCTCGTCGATGTTGACGGCCATCAGGCGCGGTGCGGCTTCGGCGCGCACGATGCGCCACTTGCGCCCGGCCGGGAAACCGGCGCCGCCGAGGCCGCGCAGGCCCGAGTCTTCCATCGTCGCGAGGATCGATTCGACGTCGCGCGTACCGGCTATGCACGCCTTGTAGAGCGCGTAGCCGCCCTGTGCACGATAGGCGGCGTAGTCGATCGGCTGCTCGGCGGCGGGCGTCACGGCGCCGGTCTTCACGGTCCGGGCGACCTGCTCGCAGCTCGCGCGCGCCACCGCGCGCTGGCCGACGGCGACGGCCGGCGCCTGCTCGCAGCGCCCGATGCAGGGCGCCGCGATCACGCGCACCTCGCGGCCGAGCAGGGCGGGCAGCTTGGCGAGCAACTCGCGCGCGCCGGCCATCTCGCAGGCCAGGCCGTCGCAGACGCGCACCGTCAGCGCAGCGGGCGGCGCCTCGCCTTCCTTGACGACGTCGAAGTGGTGATAGAAGGTCGCGACCTCGTAGACCGCCGTTTGCGGCAGCCGCATCTCCTGCGCCAGTGCCGCGAGGTGCGCGGCCGACAGGTGGCCGTGCGCGTCCTGGATCTTGTGCAGGTGCTCGATCAGCTGGTCGCTCGCGCGCGATGCGTCGCCGAGCAGGCGCCGCACCTCGGCCAGCGCCGCCGCGTCGACGCGGCGCCCCTTGGGTGCCTCGCGCTTGCGCTGCCGGGTTGCCGTTGCGCGCACGGCGATCGGTATGACTTTGTCGTTCATCGGGGTGCGCGAGAAGTAGATGAAGCCGCCGGCGACAGAGACCGGCGGCCGTTGCGACAGGTCTCTACAGCAGACCGGCGGCGCGCGCCCACTGGTACTTGGCGCCGAGCACCTCGACGGGCAACTCGGTGGAGTAGGCGTAGGCCGGGATGCCGTTCTCGTACAGGTACTGCGCGGCTTCCTCGACTTCCACGTCGCCGGCAAGCGAGGCGACGACCGGCTTGACCTTGCCTTTGGCCTTCATCTCGTTGACGACCTGCACCATGTTGCGGGCAAACACCATCGGCGGCGTGACGATCGTATGCCAGTAGCCCAGGATCAGCGCGTGGATGCGGTCGTCCTCCAGACCCAGGCGCACCGTGTTGACGTACGTGATGGGCGGCTCGCCGCCTGTGATGTCGACCGGATTGCCGGCCGCGCCGAACGGCGGGATGAACTTGCGGAAGGCGGCGTCCAGGTCCGCGGGCAGCGGCTTGAACAATTGCAGGCCGTTGTCGACGCAGGCATCGGACAGCAGCACGCCCGAGCCGCCGGCGCCGGTGATGATCACCACGTTCTCGCCCTTGGGCGTCGGCAGGATCGGCACGCCGCGCGACAGCTCGAGCATCTGGCGCAGGCTGTTGGCGCGGATCACGCCCGACTGGCGCAGCACGTCGTCGTAGATCTTGTCGTTGCCGGCCAGCGCGCCGGTGTGCGAGCTGGCGGCGGCGGCGCCCGCGGCGGTGCGGCCGGCCTTGAGCATGATCACGGGCTTCTTCTTCGAGACGCGCTTGGCGACCTCGGCGAAGGCGCGGCCGTCCTTCAGGTCCTCGCAATGCTGGGCGATCACCTTCGTGTTGTCGTCCTGTTCGAAGAAGAGGAGCAGGTCGTCCTCGTCGATGTCCGACTTGTTGCCCAGCCCGACGATCGCCGACACGCCCATCTTGGCCGAGCGCGAGAAGCCGATGATGGCCATGCCGATGCCGCCCGATTGCGACGACAGGGCGGTGGAGCCCTTCACGTCGTAGGCGGTACAGAAGGTGGCGCACAGGTTGGACGGCGTGTAGTAGAAGCCGTAGATGTTGGGCCCCATCAGGCGGATGTCGTACTCGCGGCCGATGCGCTGCAGCTCCTCCTGGCCCTCGATGTTGCCGGTCTCGCCGAAGCCCGACGGGATCAGGATGGCGCCGGCGATCTTCTTCTCGCCGCATTCCTTCAGCGCGCCCGCCACGAACTTCGCGGGAATGGCGAACACCGCGGTGTCGATCTCGTCGGGAACGTCCTTGACGCTCTTGTAGGCCTTGTAGCCGAGGATCTCGGCGTCCTTCGGGTGGATCGGGTAGATCTTGCCCTGGTAGCCGCCGTTGATCAGGTTCTTCATCACCGAGTTGCCGATCTTTCCGGCCTCGGAGGACGCGCCGACGACTGCCACCGCCTTGGGCTTCATGATGCGGTTCATCGCCGTGACGACGCTCTTCTCGTCGGGGCGGAAGCGCGGCGCCTTCGGCGCGAAGTTCACCACGATGCGCACGTCGGCGGCGATGGCGCCGCTCTCGCTCGCGAACACCGGGTTCAGGTCCATCTCGGAGATCTCCGGGAAGTCCGTCACCAGCTGCGACACGTTGACGATCAGATCCTGCAGCGCCTCGCGCTTGACCGGCTTGCCGCCGCGCACGCCGCGCAGCATCTCGGCGGCCTGGATGCCGTCGAGCATCGAGGCGGCGTCGTCGCGCGTGGCCGGCGCGAGGCGGAAGGTGACGTCCTTCAACACCTCGACCAGCACGCCGCCCATGCCGAACGCGACCAGCTTGCCGAAGCTGCCGTCGGTCATCGCGCCGACGATCACTTCCTGGCCGCCCTTGATCATCTGCTGGACCTGCACGCCGACGATCTTCGCGTCGGTCTTGTACTTCCTGGCGTTGGCGACGATCTGGTCGTAGGCGCCGGCCGCCTCGTCGGCACTCTTGACGCCGACGATCACGCCGCCGGCCTCCGTCTTGTGCAGGATGTCGGGCGAGACGATCTTCATCACGACCGGGAAGCCCATGCCTGCCGCCATCTTCGACGCTTCGGCGGCGCTCGTCGCCACGCCTTCCTGCGGCACGGCGATGCCGTAGGCGTCGCAGATCAGCTTGCCTTCGGGGGCGGTGAGCGAATCGCGGCCTTCCTTCCTGACGGCGTCGAGAATCTGTCTGACCTTGGCTTTGTCCTGGCTCATGTTGTCTTCCTCCGTGTTTCGGTGGGGTCAGATCACGCGCGCTTCGCGCAGCATCGCGATGTCGGACTTGCTGTAGCCCAACTGGGTCAGCACTTCCTCGGTGTGCTCGCCCAGCAGCGGCGAGCGCGTCACTTCCGTCTTGCTGTCCGACATCTTGATCGGGTTGCCGACGCTGAGGTACTTGCCGCGCGTCGGGTGGTCGACTTCGACGACGGTGCCCGTCTCGCGCAACGACGGCTCCTCGGCGATCTCCTTCATCGACAGGATCGGGCCGCAGGGGATGTCGTACTTGTTGAGGATGTCCATCGCCTCGAACTTCGTCTTCGTCATCGTCCATTCCTCGATGCGCGCGAAGATCGACTTCAGGTGCGGCAGTCGGGCTGCGGGCGTGGCGTAGTTCGGGTCGGTGACCCAGCCTTCCTCGCCGATCACCTTGCAGATTGCCGACCACACGGGCGCCTGCGTGATGAAGTAGATGTAGGCGTTGGGGTCGTGCTGCCAGCCCTTGCACTTCAAGATCCAGCCCGGCTGGCCGCCGCCCGAGGCGTTGCCGGCGCGCGGCACGGCCTCGCCGAACTCGACGTCGGGGTACTGCGGGTACTCCTTCATCACGCCCGTGCGCTCGAGGCGCTGCTGGTCGCGCAGCTTGACGCGGCACAGGTTGAGCACGGCGTCCTGCATCGCCGCCAGCACGCGCTGGCCGCGGCCCGTCGTGTTGCGCTGGTAGAGCGCCGCGACGATGCCCAGCGCCAGGTGCAGGCCGGTGCCGCTGTCGCCGATCTGCGCGCCGGTGACCAGCGGCGGGCCGTCGTCGAAGCCCGTCGTCGAGGCCGAGCCGCCGGCGCATTGCGCCACGTTCTCGTAGACCTTGCAGTCCTCGTAGGGTCCCGGGCCGAAGCCCTTGACCGAGGCCACGATCATGCGCGGATTGATCTCCTGGATGCGCTCCCAGGTGAAGCCCATGCGGTCGAGCGCGCCGGGCGCGAAGTTCTCGACCAGCACATCGCACTGCTTGATCAGCGTGACGAGGACTTCCTTGCCCTTGGGGTGCTTGGTGTCGAGCGTGATCGAGCGCTTGTTGTGGTTGAGCATCGTGAAGTAGAGGCTGTCCACGCCTTCGATGTCGCGCAACTGCCCGCGCGTGGCGTCGCCCTCGCCGGCCTTCTCGACCTTGATCACGTCGGCGCCGAACCAGGCCAGCAGCTGCGTGCAGGTGGGGCCGGACTGCACGTGCGTGAAGTCGAGGATCTTCACGCCGTCGAGAGCTTTGCTCATGTTTTCGCTTCCTGTCGAGTTTCGGATTCGGTGGGCTTCAGGCGGCCTTCCTGGCCGCGGCCGGGTTCAGCGACGTGATGCGGCCGCTTTCGGTGCCGGCGTTCTCGTCGATGATGGCGTTGATCAGCGTCGGGCGCCGCGAGCTCACGGCCTCGTCGAGCGCCTTCTTCAGTTCTTCGGGCGTGGTCGCACGCACGCCGACGCCGCCGAAGGCCTGCATCATCATGTCGTAGCGGGCGTCCTTGACGAACTGCGTCGGCGCCGGGTCGTTGCCGGCGGGATTGATGTCGGTGCCCTTGTAGACGCCGTTGTTGTTGAACACGATCACGCAGACCGGAAGGTTATAGCGGCAGATCGTCTCGACTTCCATTCCGCTGAAGCCGAACGCGCTGTCGCCGACGACGGCGATCACCGGCTTGTCGGACGTCACGGCGGCGGCCACGGCGAAGCCCATGCCGATGCCCATGATGCCCCAGGTGCCGACATCGAGGCGCTTCCTCGGCTCGTACATGTCGACGATCGAGCGCGCGAAGTCGAGTGTGTTGGCGCCCTCGTTGACGAGGAAGGCGTCCGGCCGCGCCTTGACGGCCTCGCGGATCACGTTGAGCGCGCTGTGGAAGTTCATCGGCGACGGGTTCGCGGCCAGCGTCTGGACCATCTTCGTCTGGTTCTTGTCCCTGCGCTCGGCGATGGCACCGGTCCAGTCGGTGGGCGCCTTGGGCCAGCGCGCGCCGAGGGCGGTGTCGAGCGCGGCGATGCACGAACCGATGTCGCCGACCAGCGGCGCCGCGATCGCGACGTTGCTGTCGGCCTCGGTCGGCGAGATGTCGATCTGGATGAACTGCTGCCGGCCCGCCGACTTGGCCCCGTTCGCGCCCCAGGTCTTGCCCTTGCCGTGCGAGAGCAGCCAGTTCAGACGCGCGCCGACCAGCATCACGACGTCGGCCTCGGCCAGCACGTAGGAGCGAGCGGCGGAGGCGGACTGGCCGTGGTTGTCGGGCAGCAGGCCCTTGGCCATCGACATCGGCAGGTAGGGGATGCCCGTTCTCTCGATGAAGGAGCGGATCCCGGCGTCGGCTTGCGCGTAGGCGGCGCCCTTGCCGAGGATGATCAGCGGCTTCTTCGCGCCCTCGAGCAGGGCGACGGCGCGCGCCACCGCCTCGGGCGCCGGGATCTGGCGCGGCGCGGGGTCGACCACCTTGATCAGCGAGCGCCTGCCGGCCTCGGCCTCCATCGACTGCGACAGCAGCCTGGCCGGCAGGTCGAGGTACACGCCGCCCGGGCGGCCCGACAGCGCAGCGCGGATCGCGCGCGCGATGCCGACGCCGATGTCTTCGGCGTGCAGCACGCGGAATGCCGCCTTGCACAGCGGCCTGGCGATCGCGAGCTGGTCCATCTCTTCGTAGTCGCCCTGCTGCAGGTCGACGATCTCGCGCTCGCTCGAGCCCGAGATCAGGATCATCGGGAAGCAGTTCGTCGTCGCATTGGCCAGCGCCGTGAGGCCGTTGAGGAAACCCGGCGCCGACACGGTCATGCAGATACCGGGCTTTTGCGTCAGGAATCCCGCGGCGGCTGCGGCGTTGCCGGCGTGCTGCTCGTGGCGGAACGCGATCAGGCGCATGCCTTGGGCCTGCATCATGCGCGTCAGGTCGGTGATCGGAATGCCGGGCAGGGCGAAGATCGTGTCGATGTCGTTGAGCTTGAGGGCGTCGATGACGAGGTGGAAACCGTCGGTCGTCTGGACGGAGTCTGCCGTCGGGGTCGCGGCTGCTGACATGGGATCTCCTGGGTGATTCGGTCGCGAGGGCGGTGGGCTCTTTCGCTGTTTCGCTCGGCGCACCGGTGTGCTTCGATGGGAGCGCATGATAGGAAGCCGGTCATTCTTCTATCATTGACCGCGGTCAACTTTCCCGGAACGCCGCAGCAGTGCGCGAGCGGCCCTCGCTTGCCTCGCCTGAATCCCATGACGTCAGTAGGCAACCACCCCGAGAAGAACATCATCCGCGTTCAGCTCAAGCAGAACGTCGTGCTCAAGGGGATGAGCGAGGAGCAGAGCGCCGAACTCGAGCGCCACCTCACCGTCGTCGATTGCCACAAGGGCGACTTCCTGCTGCACCAGGGCGTGCACGAGATGGAGCAGTACTTCATCCTCGACGGCATCTTGAAGCGCGTCGTCGCCAACGCGCAGGGCAAGGAGATGATCCTGCGCTTTGCCGACGAGCGCGACATCGAGACCAGCTACGCCGCGTGGCGGCTGAACACGCCGACGCCCTACAGCATCGTGTGCGTGACGAAGGCGCGCGTGGCCAAGCTGCCGCTGCCCGAGTGGGTGACCTTCATCAGCCGCCATCCCGACATCAAGGCACTGTTCGAGCACGACGTGATGCACCTGATGAGCGAGATCATGGCGCACACGATCACGCTGCACCTGCTCGACGCGCCGGGGCGCGTGCACCGCTTCCTGCGCAAGCACGCCGAGCTGTTCGAGCGCATCCCGAAGAAGGAACTGGCCTCCTACCTCAACCTCTCGGCGGAGACGCTGAGCCGGCTCAAGCAGCGCGGAAAGATCTAGCGTGCGGCGTCACGGTGTCGCGGCTTCAGCGCACCTGCGGGAACATCTTCGTGCCCGCCATCACGCGCAACTGGTCGTCGACGGCGGCGGCGCCGGGCACTGCGGCGGCGACCCTGGCTACCGCGTCCTTCTCGCCGGCGTGCAGCACGATGCCGGCGAGCGTGACGCGGCCGGCGTCGGCCTCGATCGTCACGTTGGTCTCGCGGGTCGACGGCTCGGCCTTGAGCGCCGCGCGCACTCGGGCCTCCAGCGTCAGGTCGGCGAGCCTGGCGCGCGACGCCGGCGTCTCGGCGAACTCGGGCCGGCCGGCGAGCCGGCGGATCTGCTCGACGCACGAGTCGATCGTGATGCGGTCGGTGTTGAGCACCATGTCGTAGAGCACGGCGTCGCCCCAGTGCACGCCGAACACCTGCTTCATGCGCGCGGCGTGCGCCTCGTCGCTGCGCCGCACTTCGTCGGCGGCGAAGTCGGTGTCGGTCGTGCCGAGCTTGTCCTCGAGCCACTGCACGCGCTGCTCGAACGAGCGTGTGACGCGCACGCACACGACGTGCGGCACGGCGCGCAGCAGCAGCGTCGAGCCCCAGCCGCGGATCACGACATTGCCGCGCTCGGCCAGCGTGTAGACCTCTTCGGCGGTGTAGACGGCGACGCTGCGCGGGTCCGTCGTGTGGCGCTCGACGAACCCGGCCTTGCCTTCGCGCAGCCGGCCGATCAGGCTCTTGGAGACGTGCATGCGGTCGGCGATGTGCTCGACGACCTCGTCGCGCAGCACGGCGAGGTTCATCGCTTCGGCCAGTTTCAGCGCGACGTCCTTGCCGAGGGAACCCATCTCCTGGGTCATGGCGATCACGGGCATGGCGGCTCTCCGAGGTGCTTCGGTGCGAACGTCAGTCGACGGGCTGCTCGGCGGCGAACCGGCCCTCGCGCGGCGGGCGGACCTTTGCGATCGCCTTCGAGACCAGCGGCCAGAACAGCATCACCAGCGCCAGCGTCGTGATGCTGCCGACCAGCGGATTCGAGAACATGATCATCACGTCGCCCTGCGACATCAGCATCGCCTGGCGAAACGAGTCCTCGGCCTTGTCGCCGAGCACCAGCGCGAGCACCAGCGGCGCGAGCGGGTAGTCGAGCTTCTTGAAAACGTAGCCGACGACGCCGAAACCGAGCATGAACCAGATGTCGAGCATCGCGTTGTGCACCGTGTAGGCACCAATCGCGCAGATCACGATGATGACGGGTGCGATGATCGAGAACGGGATGCGCAGGATCGATGCGAACAGCGGCACCGTCGTCAGCACGACGATCAGGCCCGCGAGGTTGCCGAGGTACATGCTGGCGATCAGGCCCCAGACGAAGTCCTTCTGCTCGACGAACAGCAGCGGCCCCGGTTGCAGGCCCCAGATCAGCAGGCCGCCGAGCAGCACGGCGGCGGTCGGCGAGCCGGGGATGCCGAGCGCCAGCATCGGCAGCAGCGCGCTGGTTCCGGCAGCGTGCGCCGCCGTCTCGGGCGCGATGACGCCTTCGATCTCGCCGGTGCCGAACCTGGCGCCGTTCTTCGACATCTTCTTGGCCAGGCCGTAGCTCATGAACGAGGCCGGCGTCGCGCCGCCCGGCGTGATGCCCATCCAGATGCCGACCAGCGAGCTGCGCAGCGACGTCATCCAGTACATCGGCAGCTGCTTCCAGGTCTGGAGCACGACGCGCGGGTTGATCTTCGCGCTCTTGCCCGAGAACTCGAGCCCTTCCTCCATCGACAGCAGGATCTCGCCGATGCCGAACAAGCCGATCACGGCGATCAGGAAGTCGAAGCCGCGCATCAGTTCGTGAGAGCCGAAGGTCAGGCGCAGCTGGCCCGTCACCGTGTCCATGCCGACCGCGGCGAGCGCGAAGCCGAGCGCCATCGCGGCGAGGATCTTGAAGGGCGAGCCCTTGCCCATGCCGACGAAGCTGCAGAACGTGAGCAGGTAGACCGCGAAGAACTCGGGCGAACCGAACTTGAGCGCGAACTTCGCCACCAGCGGTGCGAGGAACGTGATCATCACGACGGCGACGAAGGCGCCGATGAACGACGACGTGAAGGCGGTGGCCAGTGCCTCGCCGGCGCGGCCCTGCTGCGCCATCGGGTAGCCGTCGAACGTCGTCGCGACGGACCACGGCTCGCCCGGGATGTTGAACAGGATCGACGTGATCGCGCCGCCGAACAGCGCGCCCCAGTAGATGCACGACAGCATGATGATCGCCGACGTGGGCGACATCGTGAACGTCAGCGGCAGCAGGATGGCGACGCCGTTGGCGCCGCCGAGCCCCGGCAGCACGCCGATCAGCACGCCGAGGACGATGCCGACGAACATCAGCAGCACGTTCATCGGCGTCAGGACGACCGAAAATCCCTGCAGCAGTGCGGCGATCTCTTGCATGTCGGATCTCTCTGGCGGGTGCGGTGGCGCGGGCGGTCAGTAGCCGAGGAAGGACAGCGGGTGCAGCAGGCCCTTGTACAGCGGCACCTTGAACCAGACCTCGAACATCATGAAGAACACGGCGTTCACCGCGACGGCGATCAGCACGCTCTTGAGCCAGGGATACTTGCCGAGCACGATCATGAACAGCGTGATGTAGATCGCCGACGCGACATAGATGCCCAGCACGACGATCAGGCCGATGTAGATCGCCGCGGGCACCAGCACCTGCAGGACGCGGCCGAGCTGCTCGCGGTCGACGAAGGCCTCGCGGTTGCGGTGCTTGCCGAACAGCGCCTGCACCAGCGTCCCGACGCTCGAGATCACGATGATCAGCCCGATGTAGAAGGGGAAGTAGCCCGCGCCGGGGCCGTCGCTCGTCCATTCGGCACCCAGGCGCCGGCTCTCGACGATGACGACGGCGCCGACGACGAACAGGATCACCGCGACGACGGCCTCGACGATGTTGGTCGCCACGACGCCGCGCGGCGCCTCGGGTTGCGGTTTGTCCATCTCGTCCTCGCTGTCGGTGGGCGCGGCAGATCCCGCGGACGCCCGGCAAGGGCACCACCCTGTGGATTGTCGTTCAGGGGTGCGCGCGCGGCGCGGAATCGGGCGTCGCGCGGCGGCACCGAAGCCGGCGCGCGCCTGCTGCAACCGCAGGCGCGCGCCGTGCCGCCGTCACTTGGCCAGGAAGCCGGCTTCCGTCATCAGCGTCCTGTGGTTCGCCTCGGCGGCGGCGAGCCACTTCGTGTAGTCGGCGCCGGTCATGAACGTCTGGTTGAAGGCGCCCTTTTCCATGTACTCCTTCCAGTCCGGCGTCTCGCGGACCTTCTTGAGCAGGTCGACGTAGAACGCCGTCTGCTCGGCCGTCACGCCGCCGGGCATGAAGATGCCGCGCAGCATGACGTAGTCGGTCGGCACGCCCGCTTCCTTGCAGGTCGGGATGTCGTTCCACGACTGCGCGTCGGTCACCTTGGCCTTGTAGGGCATGCGCGTGTCGTCGAACACGCACAGCGCGCGCAGCTTGCCGGCGCGCCACTGCGCGACGGCCTCCACGGGATTGTTGACGGTCGAGTTGACGTGGTTGCCGACGAGTTGCACCGCGACCTCGCCGCCGCCCTTGAACGGGACGTAGATGAACTTGGTGCCTGTCGCCTTCTCGAGCGCGACGGTGATGATCTGGTCTTCCTGTTTGGAGCCGGTGCCCGCCATCTTGAACTTGTTCGGGCCGCCGGACTTCACGGCAGCGAGGTATTCCTGCGCCGTCTTGTAGGGCGTTTCGGCGTTGACCCACAGCACGAACTGGTCGAGCGCGAGCATCGCTACGGGCGTCATGTCCTTCCAGTTGAAGGGCACGCCGGTCGCCATCGGTGTCGTGAACAGGTTCGACAACGTGATGATGATCTTGTGCGGGTCGCCCTTGGCCTCCTTGACCGACAGGAAGCCTTCGGCGCCGGCGCCGCCCGACTTGTTGACGACGACCAGCGGCTCCTTCATCAGCTTGTGCTTGACGACGATGCCCTGGATCAGGCGCGCCATCTGGTCGGCGCCGCCGCCGGTGCCGGCGGGAATCACGAACTCGACCGGCTTGGTGGGTTCCCAGGCGTGCGCGGGCGCGCCGCCCAGCAATGCAAAGCCCGCGAGTGCGGCCCCCGCACAGCGCGCGACGACGTTCGTGGTGGTTGGGAAAGAAGCCTTGATCATCATGTCTCCTGTAGGGTGTGACCGTACGAATTCTTGTTCTGAACCCGATGCGTGAGGCACCGGAGTAACGAGCAAGCGGATCGTGGGACCGGAGCTTGCCGAATGCTCTTGACCGGAGTCAAGTTTCCCGAAATTCCGCGCGCGCGGCGCGGCGTCTGCGGGATCACCCTCAGACCTGCGCAACGCGACTGCAGTCCGTAGAATGCGCCGCCGTCGAAGGCAGACAAGTCGAATCTCGACGGGCCTGCGCATTCGGCGCGATGCTCATGGGAGGAAGGCGATGGATCTCGGCATAGCCGGCAAGTGGGCGCTGGTCTGCGCCGCCAGCAAGGGGCTGGGCAAGGGTTGCGCGCAGGCGCTGGCGCGCGAAGGCGTCAACGTCGTCGTGACGGCGCGCGGCGCCGAAGCGCTCGAGGCCACGGCGCGCGAGTTGCGCGCGCTGCACGGCGGCATCGAGGTGCGCGCCGTCGCGGGCGATATCACGACCCCCGCGGGGCGCGCGGCCGCGCTCGCGGCCTGCCCGCAGGTCGACATCCTCGTCAACAATGCCGGCGGCCCGCCGCCCGGCGACTTCCGCGACTGGGACCGCGACGCCTGGATCGCCGCGCTCGACGCGAACATGATCACGCCGATCGAGCTGATCCGCGCCACCGTCGACGCGATGGCGGCGCGCGGCTTCGGGCGCGTCGTCAACATCACGTCGGGCGCGGTGAAGGCGCCGCTCGACGCGCTGGGGCTGTCCAACGGCGCGCGCAGCGGGCTGACGGGCTTCGTCGCCGGCCTTGCGCGCAGCAGCCGCCTTGCCGCGGCCGGCGTGACGATCAACAACCTTCTGCCCGGCGCCTACGACACCGAGCGCCTGCGGGTCACGCTGCAGGGCGCGGCGACCAAACAAGGCATCGACGTCGAGACCGTCGCCGAGCGGCGCCGCCAGACGATCCCCGCGCGGCGCTTCGGCCGGCCCGAAGAGTTCGGCGCGACCTGCGCCTTCCTGTGCAGCGCGCAGGCCGGCTACATCAATGGCCAGAACATTCTGAGCGACGGCGGGGCGTATCCGGGAACGTTCTAGCGCCGCGGCGATCGCGACGACACGACGATCCCACCGACGATCAGCGCGAACGCCGCGCCGTGATACACGCGCGGCGCCTCGCCGAGCAGCGCCGCCGACAGCAGCGCGGTGAACAGCGGCGTCAGGTTGCCGAAGAAGGCGCCGAGCGCGGGCCCGCCCTCCATGACGCCCAGGCCCCAGCAGCGATAGGCGATGATTGCCGGGCCGATGGCGACGTAGGCGAGCGCGGCCAGCACGCGGCCGTCGTGCCAGGCGATCGGCGCGGGGTCGGTGAACGCCGCTTCGCCGGTGGCCATCGCACCGGCGCCGAGCAGGCCGAAGAGGGCCTGGATCAGCAGGAACTCGGCCCAGTTCCACGCCGGCCGCTCGGGCGGCCGCATCGACGCCGGCGGCCGGACCAGCAACCAGCTGTAGATCGCCCAGGCGATGGCGGCGACGATCATGTAGAGATCGCCGGCGACGAGTTGCACGCGAGCGAGCGCGCCGAAGTCGCCGCGTGCGATGACGAGCGCCGCGCCGGCGAGCGACAGCACGGCGCCCGCCGCCTGCCGCGCGCCGGGGCGCACGCCGAAGCCGAGGGCGCCGACGGCGAGCATCCACACCGGCATGCTCGCCGCGATCAACGTCACGTTGATCGGTGTCGAGGTGACGAGTGCGAGGTACAGCATCGCGTTGTAGGTGCCGACGCCCAGCACACCGAGCGCGAGCAGGTAGGGCCAGCGCGCGGCGATGGCGGCCGGATCGCGCAGCACGCGCCAGCCCAGCGGCAGCAGGATCGCCGCGGCGATCGCCCAGCGCGCGAAGTTCAGCGTCAGCGGCGGCACGCTGCCGACGAGCATCCGGCCGATGACGGCGTTGCCGGCCCACAGCAGCGGCGGGGCGGTGAGCAGCAGGGCCAGGCGCAGCGTGACACGCATGCGCGCTTCAGTCGGGGCGCGCGGCGCCGCAGTTCCAGCACGTGTCGAACGGACCGTCGACGCTCTCGCCGCAGGCGCCGCACAGCCAGTGCACGCTGGGCGGGTTGCGCAGCGCGTCGAGCAGCGTGCGCGCACGGTCCAGGTCGGCGTCGTCGGTGACCCACACCTCGGGCAGCGCTTGGTCGGGCGGGATCTCGCCGGCGATGCTGCCGGCCCAGGCGCGCTGCACGCTGACGGCAACACCGGCCTGGGCGAGCAGGTCGGACCACAGCGTGGCGATGGCGAGATTGGGGGCGGCGGTCAGGCGCTTCACACCGCCATGCTAGCGGCATGCGGCGCGCGCACCCGCTGTGACACACTTGGCCACGCCGCGCCACGGCTTGTCGAGTGCGCAGCGAGTTCGATGCGGTCGCTGCGAGGCTGAGCGCCGCCCTACCGGAGCCCCGCATGCAGGTCACGCTGGACAAGCAATACCCCGTCGCCGCGCCGCCCGAGGCAGCGTGGCTCGTCCTGTCGAACGTCACCGAACTCGCGACCTGCATGCCGGGCGCGCAGATCACGGAGCGGATCGACGACGCGCACTACAAGGGCAGCGTGAAAGTGAAGGTCGGGCCGGCGACGGCTGCCTTCGCCGGCACGATCGAAGTGCTGGGCGTCGACGCGGCGACGCGCACGCTGCGCATGCTCGGCAAGGGCGCCGACAGGGCAGGCTCGTCGGCATCGATGGATCTGACGGCCCGCCTTGTCGCCGCCGACGGCGGCATGAGCACGCTGGTCGGCAAGGCCGACGTCGTTGTCGCCGGCAAGTTCGCGCAGTTCGGCGGGCGCATGATGAACTCGGTGTCGGACATGATCCTGGCGCAGTTCGCCGACACCTTCTCGCAAAAGGCGGCCGCGCTGCAGGCGGCGTCGGCGGCCGAGGCCGCTGCGGCGCCGGCGCCCGCGCCCGTCACGGCGCCGAAGGAGTTGAACGCGCTGACGATCGTGTGGGCGCTGGTTCGCCGCTTCTTCGCCAGCCTCTTCGGACGCAAGACTTGATCGGAGCGAGTTTTCATAGTAAGACAATATTGATACTTGTCAATGTATAGCCTTTGGTTATGCGGAGGATTTGAACTGCCAATTCGACACCTCGCGTGGAAACGCCAAGAATTGCTGCATCGCATCAACTTCTTGCAACCACGAAAGGCAGTTCGCTCCATGTCCCTGATCAACACCCAAGTCAAGCCGTTCAAGGCCACCGCGTTTCACAACGGCAAGTTCGTGCCGGTCGACAACGAGACGATCGCCGGGAAGTGGTCGGTGTTCGTGTTCTATCCGGCCGACTTCACCTTCGTCTGCCCGACCGAGCTCGAAGACCTGGCCGACAACCATGCCGAGTTCAAGAAGCTGGGTGTCGAGATCTACGGCGTGTCGACCGACACGCACTTCGCGCACAAGGCCTGGCACGACACGTCGGACGCCATCAAGAAGGTCCAGTACCCGCTGGTCGGCGACCCGACGGGCACGCTGACGCGCAACTTCGAAGTGATGATCGAAGAAGAGGGTCTCGCGCTGCGCGGCACCTTCGTCGTCAACCCCGAAGGGCAGATCAAGCTGTGCGAGATCCACGACAACGGCATCGGCCGTGACGCCAAGGAACTGCTGCGCAAGGTCAAGGCGGCGCAGTACGTCGCGTCGCACCCGGGCGAGGTCTGCCCCGCCAAGTGGCAGGAAGGCGCCAAGACGCTGAAGCCTTCGCTCGACCTCGTCGGCAAGATCTGACGACCGTCTCCGAGCCCGACGCCCGGGCGCGATCCGCCCGGGCGTCTTCGTTTGCAGCACTCACGAAAGCAGCATCCATCATGTTGGACGACCGCCTGAAGACCCAGCTCGCGACCTATCTCGAACGTGTGACGCAGCCGATCGAGCTCGCCGCCTCGCTCGACGACGGCGACGCGTCGCGCGAGATGCGTGCGCTCCTCGACGAGATCGTCGCGCTGTCGCCGCTGATCACGGTGGTCGAGCAGCGCGACGAGCGCACGCCGTCGTTCGCGATCCGCCGCGCGGGCGGTGCGATCGACCTGCGCTTCGCCGGCGTCCCGCTCGGCCACGAGTTCACCTCGCTCGTGCTCGCGCTGTTGCAGGCCGGCGGTCACCCGCCCAAGGTGTCTGCCGAGACGATCGAGCAGGTGCAGGCGCTGCCCGGCGACTACCGCTTCGAGACCTACTACTCGCTGTCGTGCCAGAACTGCCCCGACGTCGTGCAGGCGCTCAACCTGATGGCGGTGTTGAACCCGCGTGTGCATCACGTCGCGATCGACGGCGCGCTGTTCCAGGGCGAGGTCGAGGCGCGCAAGGTGCTGGCCGTGCCGAGCGTGTTCCTCAACGGTGAGCCGTTCGCGCAGGGCCGCATGGAGCTCGACGAGATCCTCGACCGGCTCGACAGCGGCGCGGCCGACCGCGCCGCGGCCCGGCTCGCGCCCAAGGAACCGTTCGACGTGCTGATCGTCGGTGGCGGCCCGGCCGGCGCGGCGGCTGCGGTCTACGCGGCGCGCAAGGGCATCCGCACCGGCGTAGTTGCCGAGCGCTTCGGCGGCCAGGTGCTCGACACGATGGCGATCGAGAACTACATCTCCGTCAAGGAAACCGATGGCCCGCACTTCGCGAAGGCGCTCGAGGAGCACGTGCGCGCCTACGACGTCGACATCATGAACCTGCAGCGTGCGCGCAGCCTGCGCGCGGCGGAGGGTGGCCTGATCGAGGTCGGCCTCGAAGGCGGCGCGACGCTCAAGGGCCGCAGCGTGATCCTCGCCACCGGTGCGCGCTGGCGCGACATCAACGTGCCCGGCGAGCAGCAGTACCGCACCAAGGGAGTCACCTACTGCCCGCACTGCGACGGGCCGCTGTTCAAGGGCAAGAAGGTCGCCGTGATCGGCGGTGGCAACTCGGGCGTCGAGGCGGCGATCGACCTGGCCGGCGTCGTCGAGCACGTGACGCTCATCGAGTACGACGCGCAGCTGCGCGCCGATGCCGTGCTGCAGCGCAAGCTGCGCAGCCTGGCCAACGTCGAGGTGCTGACCGGCGCGCAGACGACAGAGATCGTCGGCGACGGCCAGCAGGTCACGGGCCTCGTCGTCAAGGACCGCGCCACGGGCGGCGAGCAGCAGCTTGCGCTCGCGGGCGTGTTCGTGCAGATCGGCCTGGTGCCCAGCACGGCGTGGCTCGCGGGCAGCGGCGTCGAGTTGTCGGCGCGCGGCGAGATCGCCGTCGACGCGCGTGGCCAGACCTCGCTGCCAGGCGTGTTCGCCGCGGGCGACGCGACCACTTCGCCCTACAAGCAGATCGTGATCGCCGCCGGCGACGGCGCGAAAGCGGCGCTCGGCGCGTTCGACCACCTGATCCGCGTCTCGGCGCCGGCCTGACGCCGGCGCGGTTGCACGCCATCGCTTACGCTCTACGGGTGGCGGCGAGGAACCCGCAGGAGACGAGCGAAATGGCCAAGGCGATCCAGATCCAGCAGCACGGCGGCCCCGACGAGATGCGGCTCGTCGACGTCGCCGTCGGCGACCCCGGCCCCGGCGAGATCCGCGTTCGCCACCATGCCTGCGGCGTCAACTTCATCGACGTCTATCAGCGCGACGGCCACTATCCGTTCGCGATGCCGCTGACGCTCGGCATGGAGGGCGCCGGCGTCGTCGAGGCGGTCGGCCCGGCGCTGCCTGGCGAGCCGCCGCTGCCGCTGCAGCCGGGCGACCGCGTCGCCTACGCGAGCCAGCCACCCGGTGCCTACAGCGAGGCACGGGTGATGCCCGGCAAGTGTGTCGTCAAGCTGCCCGACGCGATCGATTTCGAGACCGCCGCCGCGATGATGCTCAAGGGGATGACGGTGCAGTACCTGCTGCGTCGCACCCTGCCGCAAGGCGGCCTGCAGGGCGGCGACTTCGTGGTGTTCCACGCCGCGGCCGGCGGCGTCGGCCTGATCGCCTGCCAGTGGGCCAAGGCGATCGGCCTGCGCCTGATCGGCACCGCCGGCAGCGACGAGAAGTGCCGCCTCGCGCTCGCGCACGGCGCCGAGTTCATGGTGAACTATGCGAAGGACGACTTCGTCGCGCGCGTCAAGGAGATCACCGGCGGCCGCGGCGTGAAGGTGGTCTACGACAGCGTCGGCAAGGACACCTTCGACAAGTCGCTCGACTGCCTGCGGCCGTTGGGCCTGGCCGTCGCGTTCGGCGCCTCGTCGGGGCCGGTGCCGCCGATCAACGTCTCGACCCTCGCGGCGAAGGGTTCGCTCTACGTGACGCGGCCGACGATCTTCACCCACATGGCGACGCGCGAATCGACGCAGGCGATGGCCGACGACCTGTTCGCGATGGTCACGGCGGGTCACGTGAAGATCGAGACCGGCGCGCGCCATGCGCTGGCCGACGCGGCACAGGCGCACCGCGATCTCGAGGCGCGTCGCACCACGGGCAGCCTGCTGCTGATCCCTTGACTTCCGACACGGCGTGTCGGCATGCGCCGACGCGCCGCGGCGACGCACGGGCGCGGTGAATCGGCCGGCGCCGACAGCGCCGCCGAGGGGCCATGCCTAGCATCGGTGCATCGGGTCGACGCGTGTCGGCCGCCTTTGGAGCACCTGATGAAGACATTCGCCACCACCGTGCTGACGCTGACCGCCGCTGCCGTGTTCAGCGCCTGCGACCGTTCCCCGCCCGAGCCGATGACGGGCGTCGCGATGGATCCGGCGCCGGCCGCGACGCAGCCTGCTGCCGGCGCTTCGGCGACCGGCGGCGCGCGCGACCCCTCGGTGCCGTCGGCCGACAGCGCCGTTAACGTGCCGCCTTCGGCGCCGCCGACGGCCGGGACCGACACGCCGCAGAATGCGCCGCTCCCCGGCGACATGACCAAGCAGAAGGAGTCGGAACAGATGCCGCGCGCGCTCGACGGCAACAACCATTCGAGCCCGACGACGGGCACTTCGCCGGCGCGTTGACGCTGCGCCCGGCTCGGGTCAGTCGCCGACCGCCGCGCGGTAGGCGTGCCACGACGCGTGGCCGAGCACCGGCCCGACGATGAGCAGGCCGAGGAACCACGGCAGCAGCGCCGCGACGACGAGCGCCGTGATCAGCGCGCCCCACCACAGCATCACGCCGGTCTGCGTCAGGCACAGGCGCAGGCTGGTGAGGGCGGCGCTGATCGCGTCGGTCTGGCGGTCGAGGATCATGGGCATCGCGACGACGCTGATCGCGAAGATCAGCGCGGCGAACACGCCGCCGACGGCGACATAGGCGACGAGGAATCCGACGTTGGCCGGCGCCAGCAGCGTCGCCAGCGAACCTTTCAGGTCCGGCATGCCGTCGAAGCTGACCGCAAAGACGACGATCGACGCGCGCGCCCAGACCATTTCGACGATCAGCAGCACGGCGCCGAAGATCGCCATCGCGCCGGTGCGCGTGTCCCACGCGAACAGCGACTCGCCGAAGTCGGGCCGCTCGCCGCGTTCGAGCTTGCGGCTTACGTCGTAGAGGCCGAGACACAGGAACGGCCCGGCCAGCAGGAAGCCTGCAGAGAGCGCCAGCGTCCACGCCGACTGGCGCTGGTAGGCCAGCAGCAGCAGCCAGCCCATCCCCGCGAAGCAGGCGCCGTAGAACAGGCCGATCGCGGGCGCGCGCCTGAAGTCGCGCCAGCCGAGCGCCAGCCAGCGCAGCGGATCGGTGAACCGCAGCTTGTGCAGCGCAATGTCGAACACACTGTGCTGCGCAGGCGCGGTCGAGCCGGCCTCGGGGCTGTCGGGGGGAGGTGCGGGCGCATCGTCGGTCGTCATCGGCGCAGGTGTAGCGCACGCCCCCCGCGCCCCGCAATCGGGCCCGGCCCCTACTCGTCGTCGCGCCGATGCGTGCTGCGCCAGATCGCGCGCACCAGCCACGCGCCGCCGAGCACGGCGCCGACGAAGCCGAGGAAGCCGAAGGCCGGCAGGCCGAACAGCGTCGGACCGCCCGAGACCGTCATCACGATCGACGAGCCGACGATCAGCGCCGCGATCACGAGGGCCAGCGACAGCCGGTTCGCCGCGCGGTCGAGCTGGTCGCCGACGCGCTTCAAGTGCGCCAGCTCGATGCCGACGTGCACGCGCCCGCGCCGCGCGTTGCGCAGCAGCCGCGACACGTCGTGCGGCAGTTGCTCGGCGGTGGCGAGCGCGCGGCGCAGCGTCTGCCACGCGCGCTGCGCCAGCGCCTGCGGGCGGTAGCGCGCGCGCACCGCCTGACGCAGCAGCGGCTGCGCCTCGGTCGCCATGTGGAAGCCCGGATCGAGGCCGCGCCCCATGCCTTCGAGCGAGATGAATGCCTTGATCAGCAGCGCCAGGTCCGACGGCAGCGCGAGCCGGTGCTCGCGCAGGATCACGGTCACGTCGGCGAGCATCTGGCCCAGGCTCAGTTCGGCCAGCGGCGTGCCGTGGTACTGGTCGACGAAGGCCTCGATCTCGCCTTCGAGCTGCGCCAGGTTGACGCCGCGGTCGTCGCCGGTCCAGTCGAGCAGCACGTCGGCAACGTCCTGCGGCTGGTGCTCGACGAGGCCCAGCAACAGTTGCAGCAGCTCGTCGCGGCGCCGCGATGTGAGCCGCCCCACCATGCCGAAGTCGATGAAGGCGAGGCGGTTGCCCGGCAGGTAGAACACGTTGCCCGGGTGCGGGTCGGCGTGGAAGAAGCCGTCCTCGACGATCATCTTCAGCACCGCCTGCGCGCCGCGCCGCGCCAGCAGCGGCCGGTCGTAGCCCGCTTCGGGCGTCAGGCGATCGAGATCGTGGCCCGCGACGCCGCCGATGTAGTCCTGCACGTTGATGCGCTCGCCGGTGTACTGCCAGTGCACGCGCGGAATCACGACGTGCGGCAGCGCCGCGAGGTTGGCTGCGATGCGCTCGGCGCTGCGGCATTCGGCGGCCAGGTCGAGCTCGCGGCGCAGCGAGCGCGCAAACTCGCGCACGAGCTGGCGCGGCCGGTAGGGCTGCAGTGCCGGCAGTTCCGTCTCGGCGATCGCGGCGACGCGGTCGAGCAGCCGCAGGTCGGCCTCGATCACGTCGCGGATGCCGGGGCGGCGGATCTTGACGACGACTTCGCCGCCATCCTTCAATTGCGCGCGGTGCACCTGCGCGATCGACGCGCCGGCCAGCGGCTCGGCGTCGAAGCGTGCGAACACGGCCTCGGGCTCGTCGCCGAGGTCTTCGCGCAGTTGCGGGCGCAGCGCATCGATCGGCAACGCCGGCACGCGGTTGTGCAGCTTCTCGAACTCGGCGATCCAGTCGGGGCCGAACAGGTCGGCACGGCCGGCGAGGATCTGGCCGAGTTTGACGAAGGTGGGGCCGAGTTCCTCGAGCGCCAGCCGCACCTGCACCGGCGGCTCGATGCGGGCGAGGTCGGCGGCGTGGTCGTGGTTGATGGCGTGGCCGGCGCGTTCGAGCGCATCGGCCAGGCCGAGCCGGCGCACGCTGTCGCCGAAGCCGTGCCGCACCAGCACGCCGACGATCTCGTTGAGGCGCCCGAGGTCGCGCGCCGTACCCAGGGTCTCGATCAGCATGGGCGCGAGTATGCCGCGCGCCCCGGGCCGTCAGCGCCCGCGCCGCACGCGCAGCAGCTCGTCGAGGATCAGGCAGGCCGCGCCGAGCGTGATCGCGCTGTCGGCCACGTTGAACGACGGGAAGTACCAGCCGCCCCAGTGCACCTGGATGAAGTCGACGACGTGGCCGTGCAGCAGCCGGTCGACGACGTTGCCGACCGCGCCGCCGAGGATCAGCGCGAGCGCCCAGCCGAACAGGCGCTGCTCTCCGTGGCGCGCCAGCAGCACGACGATGAAGACGGCCGCCGCCGAGCCGAGCCCGACGAAGAACCAGCGCTGCCAGCCCGACGCGCCGGCGAGGAACGAGAACGCCGCGCCCGTGTTGTGCACGCGCACGAGGTTGAAGAAGGACGTGACGGTGCGGCTGTCGCCGAGCTGGAACTGCTGCAGCACCCAGGTCTTGGTGAGCTGGTCCAGCACGATGACGGCCAGCGCGATCGCCAGCCACGGCAGCAGGCGCCGCAGTGTCGATGCGGCGGCCATCGTCAGGCCACGCGGCGCACTTCGCCGGCGCCGTACAGGTTGGACGTGCAGCGGCCGCAGATCGTCGGGTGCGCCGCATCGTGGCCGACGTCGTCGCGCCAGTGCCAGCAGCGCTCGCACTTCGTCGCCGTCGACGGCGACGCTTCGACGGCCAGCGCTTCGCCCTCGACGAGCGTCGCGGTCGACGTGATCGTCACGAACTTCAGGTCGTCGCCCAGGCTCGCCAGCACGGCATGCAGGTCGGCCGGCGCCGTGATGCGCAGCGTCGCCTGCAGCGACGAGCCGACGCCGCCGGCGGCGCGCACGGCTTCGATCTCCTTGTTGACGACGTCGCGCGCTTCGCGGATGCGCGCCCACTTGGCGAGCAGCACGTCGTCGCGCCACGCGCCCGTGTCGACGAAGGTCTCGACGAAGATGGAGTCGCTGTCGGCGCCGGCGAACACTTTCCACGCCTCTTCGGCGGTGAAGCTGAGGAACGGCGCCATCCAGCGCAGCATCGCGTGCGTCACGTGCCACAGCGCCGTCTGCGCGCTGCGGCGGGCGTGCGAATCAGGCGCCGTCGTGTAGAGGCGGTCCTTGAGCACGTCGAGCCAGAAGGCGCCGAGATCCTCGCTGCAGAACAACTGCAGCTTGGCGACCACCGGGTGGAACTCGTAGGCCTCGTAGTGCGCCAGCACCTCGGCCTGGAACTGCGCCGCGCGGGCGAGCGCCCAGCGGTCGATCTCGAGCATGTGCTCGATCGGCACCGCTTCGCTGGCGGCATCGAAGTCGCTCGTGTTGGCGAGCAAAAAGCGCAGCGTGTTGCGGATGCGCCGGTAGGCGTCGACGACGCGCGCGAGGATCTTGTCGTCGCCGGCGATGTCGCCCGAATAGTCGCTCGCCGCGACCCACAGGCGGATGATCTCGGCGCCGAGCGTCGAGGCCACCTTCTGCGGCTCGATGCCGTTGCCGAGCGACTTGCTCATCTTGCGGCCCTGCGCGTCGACGGTGAATCCGTGCGTCAGCAGGCCGCGGTAGGGCGCGCGATCGTAGAGCGCGCAGGCCAGCAGCAGCGACGAATGGAACCAGCCGCGGTGCTGGTCGTGGCCCTCGAGGTAGAGGTCGGCCTCCGGGCCTTCAGCGTGGCGGCCTTCGGGGTGATGGCGGCGCAGCACGTGCTCGAAGGTCGAGCCCGAGTCGAACCACACTTCGAGGATGTCGCTGCTCTTGGTGTAGAGCAGTGCGTCGTCGGCGCCGAGGATCTCTTCGGTGCTCGCGCGGCTCCAGGCCTCGATGCCGCCGCGCTCGACGATGTCGGCGGCGCGGTCGAGGATTTCCATCGTGCGCGGATGCAGCTCGCCCGTCTCCTTGTGCAGGAAGAAGGGCAGCGGCACGCCCCAGCTGCGCTGGCGGCTGATGCACCAGTCGGGCCGGTTGGCGATCATGTCGCGCAGCCGGGCGCGGCCGTTCTCGGGATAGAAACCGGTGGCGTCGATGGCGTCGAGCGCGAGCCGGCGCAGCGTCTTGCCGGCCTTGTCCTTGGTGAAGACGCCTTCGCCCGCATCCATGCGGATGAACCACTGCGCGGCGGCGCGGTAGATCACGGGCGACTTGTGGCGCCAGCAGTGCGGATAGCTGTGCGTGATGGTCGCGTTGCCGAGCAGGCGGGCGGCGGACTGCAGCGTCTCGATGATCTTCGGCACCGCCTTCCAGATGTTCAGGCCGCCGAAGAGGGCGAAGTCGTCCGCATAGCGGCCGTGGCCCTGCACCGGGTTGAGGATCTCGTCCGTCTTCAGGCCGTGCGAGGTGCACGAGGCGAAGTCGTCGAGGCCGTAGGCCGGCGCGCTGTGCACGATGCCGGTGCCGTCCTCGGCCGTCGCATAGTCGGCGAGATAGACGGGCGACAGGCGGTCGTAGCCGGCGTCGACGTCGGCCAGCGGATGGCGGAAGGCCAGGCCGCCGAGCCGCTCGCCCTTGGCCGTCGCGACGACGGAGCCCGCGAGCCCCCAGCGCGCGAGGCAGCTCTCGACCAGCGATTCGGCGACGATCAGCAGGCCGCGCCCGGTGTGCACGAGCGCGTAGGTCAGCGCCGGATTGAGGTTCAGCGCCTGGTTGGCGGGGATGGTCCACGCCGTCGTCGTCCAGATCACGGCGTAGACCTGGCGCGCGGCGCCGTCGGCGTCGCCGAAGAGGTCGAGTGCGGCGTCGTGGTGGAAGGCACGCAGCACGGCGGCGCGGTCGGCGGCCGGGAACATGACGTCGATCGCCTGGCTCTTCTTGTCGGCGTACTCGATCTCGAATTCGGCGAGCGAGCTGCCGCAGTCGAAGCACCAGTAGACGGGCTTGAGGCCGCGGTAGACGAAGCCGCGCTCGACGACGCGCTTGAAAGCGCGGATTTCGCCAGCCTCGTTGGCGGCGTCCATCGTCGCGTAGCGGTGTTCCCAGTCGCCGAGCACGCCCAGGCGCTGGAAGTCGGCCATCTGCAGCGCGATCTGCTCCGTCGCATAGGCGCGGCTCTTGGCCTGCATCTCGTCGCGCGACAGGCCCCGGCCGTGCGCCTTCTCGATCGCGTTCTCGATCGGCAGGCCGTGGCAGTCCCAGCCCGGCACGTAGTGCGCGTCGCAGCCGGCGAGCTGGCGCGCCTTGACGATCATGTCCTTCAACACCTTGTTGACGGCGTGGCCCATGTGGATCGCGCCGTTGGCGTAGGGCGGCCCGTCGTGCAGCACGAACAGCGGCGCGCCGCGGCGCGCGTCGCGCAGGCGCTTGTAGAGGCCACCTTCGTTCCACGCCTGGATCCACGCCGGCTCGCGCCTGGCGAGGTCGCCGCGCATCGGGAACGGCGTGTCGGGCAGGTTGAGCGTCGAGCGGTAGTCCGTCGTGGCGGGCGGCTGGTCGGCCATGGGGCGTCCTCGGGGGCGGCACGCCGGCGTGCGGGCGTGCATCATGCAAAGCGGGCGTTGAGCGGGCGAGCCCGGGTGCGGGCCCGGGCGGCGCGACTCAAATTCGGTCGCGCGTGGTCTGCCGCCGCGTTGACGTTTCGCAACGCGTGCGCAGCGAGCTGACGATACACAATGGCATACCGCGATTCTACCGAGCCTCGTGACCCGAAACTTCCTGCGTCTGCCGCTGCGGCTTGCCGTGATTCTGGCGTGGGGTAGTGCCCTTGCCGCCGACGAGCCCCAGCCAGCGCCGAAGTTCGAAGGCGCCGTCGGTGCCGTGCTGACCTACAAGAACGAGTATCTCGGCGCACGGGCGCATGAGGCCGATGTCGGGCCGGCGTTCTACCTGCGCTACAAGCGCGTCAGCATCAGCCATGCGAGCGGCTTCGTGACGCGGCGCCAGGAGGAGCTGCCGCTGGGCCTCGGGCTGGAGCTGGTGAATCGCAACAAGCTGCGGCTCAACCTCGGCCTGCGCATCGACCGCGGCCGCGATTCGAGCACCAGCGGCGCATTGGCCGGCGTCGAAGACGTGCGCGCGACGCTGCGCCTGCGCACCGGCCTGGTCTGGCAGGCCGACACCCACTGGAAGGCCACGGTCGGCTGGACGGTCGACCTGCTCGGCCGCGGCGGCGGCAGCACGCTCGACGCCGGCCTCGCCTACGAGCAGCGTGTCGGCTCGCGCTCGACCTGGAGCACCGGCGTCTCGACGACCTGGGCCGACGGGCGCTACATGCGCAGCTGGCACGGCGTCACGCCGGCGGCTTCGGCCGTCAACGGCCTGCCCGTCTACCGCCCCGGCAGCGGCCTGCGCGACGTCTCGCTCGGCACCGCGCTGCGCACCGAGCTCGACGCGAACTGGAGCGCCTTCGTCGGCGGCGGCATCGGCCGCGTGATGGGGCCGGCCGCCGACAGCCCGCTGACGCGCGCGCGCGAGCAGTGGTGGGTCGGCAGCGGGCTCGCGCGGCGGTTCTATTAGAGCCTGTTCACAACGACGATCGAGACCCGATCGGTGCCGTTGGTCCAGGCGGTGTTCGAGCCTTGCCGCCGGCGCGTTCGGTGCCGACGCGGGTCTGGTGAATTCACGCGACGCCTCGGCGCGGCAGCAGGTCGATGCGAAACACGTCGTCGGCGCAAACGTCGAGGCAGCGAGCGCAGCGCGTGCAGTCGGCGCTCTCGATGACCGGCGCGCGGCTGCGCGCCGCGCCGTACAGCGCGGGGGCGATGACATGCGGCTCGGGGCACACCTTGAAGCAGTCGCCGCAATGCGTGCAGGCGTCGCGCCGGGCTGCGCTCACATGCAGCAGCGCGACGCGCCCGAGCAGGCCGTAGAACGCGCCGACCGGGCACAGGTGCCCGCACCAGCCGCGCGGCAGCAGCAGGTCGAACAGGAACAGCGCCAGCACCACGCCCCAGCCGCCTGCGAGCCCGAACACCAGCGCGCGCTGCAGCAGCGTGATCGGGTTCATCGTCTCCCAGGCCACGCTGCCGAGCAGTGCCGACACGGCAAGCGCCGCCAGCAGCACCGCAAGGCGCAGCCGGCGGTCGGGCTTCACGCCGCGCATCAGCGCGGGCAGCTTCAATTGCGTGCGCAGCCAGGAGGCCAGGTCGGTGACCGGATTGATCGGGCACACCCAGGCGCAGTAGGCGCGCCCACCGGCCAGCACGAAGACCGCGGCGACGATCGCCGCGCCGATGAGGGCGCTGCCCTGCAGCGCGTGCCGTGCCAACAGGCTCTGCAAGGCGACGAACGGGTCGGTCAGGCTCAGCACGCCGAACAGTTCGCTCGAGGCCAGGGTGCCGCGCGCGATCCAGACGCCGGCACAGGGCCCGAGCATGAACAGCGCGAGCACCAGCAGCTGGCTGGCGCGGCGCGCCAGCAACCAGCGGCTGCGATGCAGCAGCGAGCGTCGCGCGGCCTCAGCGTGCGCCGGCATGGTTGGCCTGCAACGTGATCGCCGCCGGGCCTTCGAGCACACAGGCCTTTTCACACAGGCCGCAGCCGGTGCAACGGTCGGGATCGACCAGCGGCCTGAAGGCGCCGCCGCCCTGCGTGCGGCCATGCTGCATGCGGATCGCCTCGCCCCTGATCGGGCAGGCCTTGACGCAGTTGTCGCAGTACGCGGCGCCGCTGTAGCTCAGGCAGCGCTCGGGTGTGCTGAGCTGCGCCACGCCCATGTCGGCATCGCGTATGTCGGCGAGCGATCGGCGCAGCGCCCCGGTCGGGCAGGCCGCCGCGCAGGGGATCGTCTCGCACATCTCGCACGGCGTGCGGCGGGCGATGAAGTAGGGCGTGCCGGCGGGTACCGGGCCGTTCAGGTCGCCGAGGTGCAGCGTGTCGCAAGGGCAGGCCTGAACGCACAGGCCGCAACGCACGCAGGCATCGAGAAAGGCGTCTTCGCGCAGCGCTCCCGGCGGACGGATGCGGTCTCGCGGCAGCGCTGCTGTGCGCTCGCCGCGCACTTGGGCGACGAGCAGCGCGCTGGTCGCACCCAGCGCCAGCGCGCTCGATACCACCTTGCGGCGCGAGAGAAGCGTCATGCCCGTTCGCCGCTCATTCGTCGAGCTGCAGTGCCCCGGCGCGAGCTTGTGCGGCCTGGCCTGGTTGGCCCTAATGCGGCGCGGCGAACCACTCGCGCGCATCGGCCTCGTCGCGCGCGATGCCCTGCTTCAAGGCGTCGATCGACGCATAGCGCCGCTCGTCGCGCAGCTTGTGCAGCAGCTCGACGCTCACGCAGCGGCCGTAGCCGCCTTCGCGGCCGAGCGCGGCGGGCCAGTCGAGGCAGTGCACTTCGAGCAGCACGCGGCCGGCATCCTCGACCGTCGGGCGCACGCCGAGGCTGGCGACGCCGCGCAGCGACTCGCCTGCCAGACCGTACACGCGCACGACGAAGATGCCCGAGGCCGCCGGCCTGGGGTGGCCGAAGCGCAGGTTCAGCGTCGGGTAGCCGAGGTCGCGGCCGAGCTTGCGGCCGTGGACCACGTGGCCGCTGATGCTGTACGGCCGGCCGAGCAGGCTGGCGGCGTGCCACAGGTCGCCGTTGGCGAGCGCCTCGCGCACCGCCGAGCTGCTGACGCGCGTGCTGTGCACCTGGTAGCTGTTCATGCGCGCGACGTCGAAGCCCAGGCGCTGGCCGGCGGCGTCGAGCATCGCGTAGTCGCCGGCGCGCTTGGCGCCGAAGCAGAAGTCGTCGCCGACGAGGATGTACTTCGCGCCGAGTCCGGCGACGAGCACATCGTCGATGAACGCCTGCGGCGGCTGGCTCGCGAGGCGCTCGTCGAAGCGCAGCACGACGACCTGGTCGACGCCGCACCGCTCGAGCTCACTCAGCTTGTCGCGCAGCGTGACGAGCCGCGCCGGCGCCAGCTCGGGCCGGCCCGCCTTGCGCGCGAAGAAGTCGCGCGGGTGCGGCTCGAAGGTCAGCACCGCCACCGGCAGGCCGCGGTGCCGCGCTTCGGAGTGCACCAGCGCCAGCATCGCCTGGTGGCCGCGATGCACGCCGTCGAAGTTGCCGATCGTCAGCGCGCAGGCCGGCGCGATGCCCCGGTGGTGGAAGCCGCGAAAGACTTGCATGGCGCCGATTATCGGCCGGGGGCGAGGGCTTGCCGTTCGTCGTCGCCGAGCCAGCGCCAGCGGCCGGGAGCGAGGTCGTCGCCCAGCGCGACCGGCCCGAAGGCACTGCGGTGCAGCGCGGCGACGCGGTTGCCCGCCGCGCCCACCATGCGCTTGACCTGGTGGTACTTGCCTTCGGTCAGCGTCAGCCGCAGCGCATGCTCGCCGCTGCGCTCGCAGGCGGCGGCGCGGACCGTGACGCCGGGCGCGTCGTCGAGCACGACGCCGCCGAGCAGCCGCGCGACCAGCGCGTCGTCGACGGCGTGCTTCGTCGTCACTTCGTAGACCTTGGGCACGTGGCGTTTCGGCGACGTCAGGCGATGGATCAGCGCGCCGTCGTCGGTCAGCAGCAGCGCGCCCGTCGTGTCCTCGTCGAGGCGGCCGACCGGCTGCACGCCGCGTGTGCGCAGCGGCGCCGGCAGCAGCGACAGCACGCCCGGATGGTGGCGCGGCTTCTGCGAGCACTCGTAGCCGGCCGGCTTGTGCAGCAGCACGACGGCGTGCTCGCGGTATGGCCAGTCGATGCCCTGCACGGTGAACACGAGTCCGGCCGTGTCGACCTCGGCGTCGGGATCGTCGACGGCGCTGCCGCCGACCGCGACTTCGCCGCCCGCGATCAGCGCTGCGCACTCGCGGCGCGTGCCGAAGCCTTGCGAGAACAGGATCTGCGCGAGGCGCATCAGGGCCGCCGGCGCAGCTTCATGAGGTACTCGATGATCGCGGCATGGTCCTCGTGGTCGGGCGCGTGGTGCAGCAAGAGCAGCAGCTCGAGCTGGCGCCGCAGTTCGTCGTCGGAGCCCAGGCGCGGCGCGATCTGGTCGCGCATCTTCTCGACGCTGTGGCACTTGACGCAGCGCTCGCGATAGAGCTTCTCGCCGTCGTGCGCCGCGGCGGGCAGCGGCAGTGCGCAGGCGAGCCCGGCTGCCCAGCCGGCAGCGCGCAGCAAGCCCCGCCGGGGTATGGCCATCAGGCGAACACGCCGGCCGACGCCTGCATGCGCGCCGACACTTCGCCCAGGTGGTGCAGCGTGTCGCCAAACGTCGTCTCGAGCAGCGTCAGGCGCTTGAAGTAGTGACTGCCGATGTACTCGTCGGTGACGCCGATGCCGCCGTGCAGCTGGATGCACTGCTGGCCGGCGTAGCGCATGCTGCGGCCGAGCTGCACCTTGGCCTGCGACAGCGCGCGCCGCCGCGCGTCGGCGGCTTCGCCGAGCTTGAGCGTGGCGTAGTAGCTCATCGAGCGGCCGAGTTCGAGCTCCATCTTGGCGTCGGCGATGCGGTGGCGCAGCGCCTGGAAGCTGGCGATCGGCACGCCGAACTGCTTGCGCGTGTTCAGGTATTCGGCGGTGAGCTGGAGCAGGCGGTCCATCAGGCCGACGCCTTCGGCGCAGGCGGCGGCGATGCCGATATCGACGCCGCGCTCGAGCTGGGCGACGCCGTCCTCGGCGATCAGCGCGGCCGGCGTCGCCTCGAGCTTCAGCTCGGCGGCGCGCGCGCCGTCCTGCGTCGGATAGCCCGTCACGCCGAGCCCGCGCGCGCCGCGCTCGACGAGGAACAAGTGGATGCCGTTGCCGGTGTTCGCCGGCACGATCCAGGCATCGGCCTCGTCGCCCGCCGGCACGACGCTCTTGGCGCCGTCCAGCGTCCAGGCGCCGCCGCCGGCCGGCGCCGCGCGCGTGGCGACCAGGTCGAGGCGGTAGCGCGCGGCGCGCTCCTGGTGCGCCAGCACGACGAGCGCCGACGCGTCGGCGATCTTCGGCATCCACTGCTTTCGCAGCGCCCCGGGCGCCGCGGCGAGCAGCGCCGGTGCGATCAGTGCACCCTGCGCATAGGGTGCGTTGACAAGGCCGCGGCCGAGCTCTTCCATCACCACCATCGCCTCGACCGGCCCGAAGCCCATGCCGCCGTGCGACTCGGGCACGGCGAGCCCGGCGAGGCCCAGCCCGCCGAGTTCGGCATACACCTCGCGCGTGCGCCCGCCCGCCTTGGCGATGGCGTGGCGGCGCTCGAACGAGAAGCCCTTGTCGACCCAGCGCTGCACCGCTTCGCGCAGCGAGACCTGGTCGTCGGTGAAATCGAAGTCCATGAGCGTGATCCTCAGCCGAGCACGGTTTGCGCGACGATGTTTCTTTGCACTTCGTTCGACCCGCCGTAGATCGTCGTCTTGCGCATGTTGAAGTAGCTGCCCGTGAGCGGCGCCAGATGCGCGGCGCCGACGTGCTCGCCCTGCCAGCCGGCCTCCATCGCCTCCTGGCGCAACGGCGCGGCATAGGGGCCGGCGGCGAGCATCATCAGCTCGGTGTATCGCTGCGAGATCTCGCTGCCGCGGATCTTCAGCAGGCCGGCGACGTCGAGGCTGTGCTTGCCGCTGCGCTCGCCCGACAGCACGCGCAGCACCATCATCTCGAGCGCGACGACATCGACTTCGAGCAGCGCGATCTGGTCGCGAAAGCGCACGTCGTCCCACACGCCTTCGGCCCTGGCGATGCGCTTGAGGCGCTCGAGCTCGCGCTTGGCGCGGTTCACGTCGGCGATGTTGGTGCGCTCGTGCGACAGCAGGTACTTGGCGTAGGTCCAGCCCTTGTTCTCCTCGCCGACGAGGTTGTCGGCCGGCACCTCGACGTTGTCGAAGAACACCTCGTTGACCTCGGGCTCGCCGTCGAGCATCACGATCGGGCGCACGTTGACGCCCGGGCTCCTCATGTCGATCAGCAGGAACGAGATCCCGGTCTGCGGCTTGCCCTCGGTGCTGGTGCGCACCAGACAGAAGATCCAGTCGCCGTACTGCGCCAGCGTGGTCCACGTCTTCTGACCGTTGACGACGTAGTAGTCGCCGCGGCGCTCGGCGCGCGTCTTCAGCGACGCGAGGTCGGAGCCGGCGCCCGGCTCGCTGTAGCCCTGGCTCCACCACACGTCGCCGCTCATGATGCCGGGCAGGTGGCGGCGCTGCTGCTCGGCCGAGCCGAAGGCCATGATCACCGGCGCGACCATCACGGGGCCGAACGGCACGATGCGCGGTGCGCCGGCGAGGGCGCATTCCTCCTCGAACAAGTGGCGCTGCACGGCGTTCCAGCCCGGGCCGCCGAACTGCTTGGGCCAGGCCCAGCCGTGCCAGCCCTTCTTGCCGAGGATGCGCGCCCAGCGCTGCAGGTCGTCGCGTGTCAGGCGCAGCGCGTTGTGCACCTTGTGGGCGATGTCCTTGGGCAGGTTCTCGGCCACCCAGGAACGGATTTCGCCGCGGAACGCCAGTTCCTCCGGCGTGAAGTTCAGGTCCATCGTCATCGTCTCCGGTACTGCGGCGGCCCGCGCCTGCGGTTTTAGCACGACCGTGCGGCACGGGTTGTCGCTGCGGCGACGTGGCGCTGCGCGGCGCGCGGCGCTGACGCACAATCGCCCTGCCATGTCTGCAGACAAGATCCTCGCCGCCCTGGTCGTCGCCGCCTGCGTCGTGATGCTGCTGCGCCTGGCGCTGGGCGCGCGCCGCCGCCGGCGTTTCGACGCCGCGTGGCATGCTTTCGCCGACGCACTGCGCACGCTGCCGCGGCGCCTCGCGCGCCGGCGCGCAAGCCGCCGGCAGGCCGAGCAGGCCGCCGATGCGGCGATCCGCCGCGCGCAGGGCGTCGATCGCGACGGCAACGTCTACACGCCGGAGTCGTTGCGCCGGCCGCGCAAGCCGCATTGAACCGGCCGGCGCGCGATGCAGCTCACGTCGCTCCTGCCGCTGCGCCAAGTTGCCTTCCTCGGCCAGGTCGTGCTGTCGGCGCTGTCGGGCTTCCCGGCGCGCTGGCGCTTTCGTGGGCAGGACTTCGCCCGCATCGCGGCCGACTGCAGCGCGCGCGCCGTGCCCATCGTCACCATCGTCAACGTGCTGGTCGGCGCGATCCTGGCGTTCGTCGGCGCGGTGCAGCTGATCAAGTTCGGCGCCGGCATCTACGTGGCAGACCTCGTCGCGATCGCCGTGTCGCGCGAGATGGCGGCGATCATCACGGCCGTGGTGATCGCCGGGCGCACCGGCGCCGCCTTCGCCGCCGAGCTGGCGACGATGCAGACCAACGAGGAGGTCGATGCGCTCGAGGTCCTGGGGCTCAACGCCGTCGACTTCCTCGTGCTGCCGCGCGTGCTGGCGCTGTTCGCCATCATGCCGCTGCTCTACGTCTATGCCTGCGTGACCGGGCTCATCGGCGGCATGCTGGTGGCCGCCGGCATGCTCGACCTGGCGCCCGCGGCCTACATGGACCGCACCGTCGACGCCCTGTCGTGGACGCATATCGGCCTCGGCCTCGCGAAGTCGATCGTGTTCGGCGCGATGGTCGCGGTCACCGGCTGCTATTTCGGCCTGACGGCGCGCCGCGACGCCGCCGGCGTCGGCATCGCGACGACGCGGGCGGTCGTCGTCAGCATCGTCGCCGTGATCGTGATCGATGCCGTGTTCGCCGTCTGCGCCGACGCGCTCGGGATCTGACGGCGATGGCGCTGCTCGAAGTTCAGGATCTCGAGATCCGCTACGGCGAGCGCCTCGTGCAGCGCGGCGTGTCGTTCGGCGTCGAGCGCGGTACGATCTTCGCGGTGATGGGAGGCAGCGGTTGCGGCAAGAGCAGCCTGCTGAAGTGCCTGATCGGGCTGCTCGAGCCGGCGGCCGGGCACGTGCTGTATGACGGCGTCGACTACTGGGCCAGCGACGAAGCGACGCGCAACCGGCTGCGCGCCGGCTTCGGCATGCTGTTCCAGAGCGCCGCGCTGTGGTCGTCGATGAGCCTGATGGAGAATGTCTGCTTGCCGCTCGAACTGCACACCCGCCTCGACGCTGCGCAACGCGAGCACCGCGCGCGTGAAGTGCTCGGCTGGGTCGGCCTCGCCGAGTTCGCCGCCTATATGCCGGCCGACCTGAGCGGCGGCATGAAGAAGCGCGCCGGCCTGGCGCGCGCCATCGCCGCCGAGGCGCCGCTGCTCTACCTCGACGAGCCGTCGGCCGGGCTCGACCCGATCAGCTCGCTGCGCCTGGACGAACTGATCGTCTCGCTGCGCGACCGCACCGGCGCGGCGATCGTGCTCGTCAGCCACGAGCTGCCCAGCCTGCTGGCGATCTGCGACGACGGCATCTTCCTCGACGGCGACAGCCACGCGCCGGTGGCGCGCGGCAGCCCGCGCGCGCTGTACGAGAACCCGCAGCATCCGACAGTGCGCGCGTTCCTGCACCGTGAAGCGCCAGCGGGCGCGGAAGTGGGTGCTGCGTGAAGAAGAACGCATTGCTGATCGGCGCCTTCCTGCTGCTCGCGCTGGTGCTGATCGTCACCGGCATCCTGTGGATGTCGGGCAATACCTTGTTCACGAAGCAGTACAAGGCGGTGATGTACTTTCAGGGCAGCGTCAGCGGCCTGTACCTCGGCGCGCCGGTCACGTTCCGCGGCGTCGCGGTGGGGCAGGTCGACGACATCGGCATCGAACTCGACAGCCGCTCGCTGCGTGCGCGCATCCCGGTCTGGGTGCGGCTGCGCACCGACGCGCTGCGCTTCAACCACGGCACCGCACCGCCGCCGCTCGATCTGCCGATGCTGGTGCAGCGCGGGCTGCGCGCGCGGCTGGTCGCGCAGAGCTTCGTCACCGGCCAGAAGTCGATCGAGCTCGACTTCGCACCCGAGACGCCGGCCACGCTTGTCGGCGAGGCCGGCGAGCCCGAGGTTCCGGCGCTTGCCGACCGCTTCGGTGCGCTGATCGACCAGGTGGCAGAACTGCCGCTGCGCGAGACGGTGCAGGAACTGCGCGGCGCCGTCGGCGACCTGCGCAAGACGCTGGTCTCGGTGCAGCGCACGCTCGACGGCGCGCAGGCAACGCTCGGCGGCGCGACGCAGGAACTGGCGCAGACGAGCGCGCAGGCGCGCGCGACGCTGGCCGTCGCCGATACGGCGATCCGCGAACTGCAGGGCAGCGCGACGACGACGCTCGGCGCCATCGCGCAGTTGTCGGAAGCGGCGCGCGACACCGTCACCGCCGCCCAGCCCGAGCTGCAGCGCACGCTGGCCAGTGCGCGCGAGGCGGCAGACGCCGCACGCATCGCCATGACGCGCGTCGCCGAGCTGACGGCGCCCGGCGCGCCGCTGCGCGGCGACCTCGACGCCGCGGTGCGCGACCTCGCGCAGGCGGCGCGCGGCCTGCGCGACTGGAGCGAAGTGCTGGAAGAACGCCCCAACGCGATCATCTTCGGGACCAACCGACCATGAGCCGATTCACTTGCGTCGCCGCGCTGTCGCTCGTCGTATTGCTCGCCGGCTGCGCGAGCCCGGCGCCGCCGCCGGTGCTGCTCGCGCTGCCGGCGCTGGCGGGGGCGGGGGCGGCAGCGCCGGCAGCGCCAGTGGTGGCGGCCGCCGTGCCGCCGCCGCGCGTGCTGGCGCTGCGCCGCATCGCGATCCCCGAATACCTCGTCGCGCGGCGCGTGCGCTATCGAGCCGATGCAAGCACGCTGGCCGAATGGCCGCACACCTTCTGGGCCGAGCGGATCGAGGTCGCGGTGATGCGCGAGTTCGCCGCCGCGCTGCGCCAGCGGCTGCCGGGCTGGACGGTGTGCGACGCCGCCTGCGCCGACCTTGCGCCGGAGCTGAACCTGCAGGTCGAGCTCGCGCCGCTCGACTACCTGCGCTCGACGCGACGCCTCGACGCGCGCGCCCGCATCGTGCTCGCGACGGCGGGCGCCGTGCCGCGCACGCTCGATGCGCGCGAACTCGCGTTTTCGATCGTGGCTGCTGCCGACAGTGCGCCGGGCCACGCCCAGGCGCTGTCGGAGCTGCTCGGCGCGCTGGCGCAGCAGGTCGCGCCGCTGGTGCAGGCGGCGCCGCGCTGATCAGAGGCGCTTGTCGAGCGTCAGGCGGTCGTTCTCGCGCCGCATCTGGAAGCGTGTCAGGTAGCTGTTGCCGAGCAGGATGTGCGGCATCGCCGTCGGCAGCACGAGGGCGTCGACGTTGTAGACGTCGACCTCGCCGATGCGCACCTGCGACAGCGTCACCTGCGTCGCCGGCACCGGGCCGTTGGCCGTCTGCACCGTGCCGCGTCGGCCTTTGCGGTGTTCGACGCCGAGGCGATCGGCGTCGGCCTGGCTCATCGACACCATCGACGCGCCGGTGTCGACCAGCAGGCTCACGCTGCGGCCGTTGATGCTGCCCAGCGTGACGAAATGGCCGCCGAGATCGGCCGTCAGCACGATCTGCGAACCGGCGCCGGCTCGCGGCGCCGCGCCGAGGCTGACCTGCTCGGCACCGATGCGCAGCAGCGCGCGCCGGCCGTCGATCGTCACGTCGGCGTCGCCGTTCGTGACACCGAGCAACTTGACGCCCTGGTGGCTCGCCCCCGGCGCCAGCGTGCGCGGCTGGCCGTCGATGACGAGCAGCGCCTTGTCGCCCATCGTGCCGTTGAAGGTGATGCGGCGCGCCGGCGCGGCGGGCTGCGCGATGGCGGCAGCGCAGGCGAAGAGGGCCGCGGCGGCAACGATGAAGGCAGGCCTCATCAGTCGCGGAAGTTCGTGAAGCTCAGCGGCAGGTCGGCGATCTCCTTGCGCAGCAGCGCGATCGCTGCCTGCAGGTCGTCGCGCTTGGCGCCCGAGACGCGCACCGCGTCGCCCTGGATCGCACCCTGCACCTTGAGCTTGCTCTGCTTGAGCAGCGTCTGGATCTTCCTGCCGGTCTCGGCGTCGATGCCGCTCTTGACGACGACGAGCTGGCGCACCTTGTCGCCGCCGGCCCGTTCGATCTTCGCGCCGAAATCGAGGAAGCGCACATCGACGCTGCGCCTGGTCATCTTGGCCAGCAGGATGTCGCGCACCTGGCCGATCTGGAACTCGCTGTCGGCGTGCAGCGTCAGCTCGCGCTTGCCGGCGCCCTTGTCGGCGAGTTCGACCTGCGCAGCGCTGCCCTTGAAGTCGAAGCGCGTGCCGACTTCCTTGTTGCACTGGTCGACGGCGTTGCGCACCTCGACGAGGTTGGGCTCGAGCACGGTGTCGAAGCTGGGCATGGCGTGCGGCAGGGGATCGGGGATCGGCGAAAATTGTCGCATGCAAGTCGAGGCGGGCGTGAGCCTGAAAGCACTGAATACGTTCGGATTGCCGGCCGTGGCGCGGCAGCTCGTGCGCGTCGCGAGCGAGGCGGCGGTGCGCCAGGTCGTCGACCACCCGGAGTTCGGCCGCGCCGACAAGTTCATCCTCGGCGGCGGCAGCAACGTGATCCTGACGCGCGATGTCGCGCCGCTCGTCGTCAAGGTCGAGGTCCGCGGGCGCCGGCTCGTCGAGGAGCGCTCCGACGCCTGGATCGTCGAGGCCGGCGCCGGCGAGACCTGGCACGAACTGGTCGCCTGGACGCTCGAGCAGGGCTGGCCGGGGCTGGAGAACCTGGCGCTGATCCCGGGCACGGTCGGCGCGGCGCCGGTGCAGAACATCGGCGCCTACGGCGTCGAGCTGGCCCAGCGCTTCGAGTCGCTCGACGCCGTCGACCTCGTGACGGGCCGCACCGTGACCCTCACGCCGGCGATGTGCCACTTCGCCTACCGCGACAGCGTGTTCAAGCACGCGCTCGCCGGCAAGAGCGTGATCACGCGCGTGCGGCTGCGCCTGCCGAGGCCGTGGGAGCCGGTGCTCGGCTACCTCGATCTCGAACGCCGGATGGCCGAGACCGGCAACCACGAGCCCGATGCGCGCTGCATCTTCGACTGGGTCTGCGCGATCCGCCGCGCCAAGCTGCCCGACCCGCGCGAGATCGGCAACGTCGGCTCCTTCTTCAAGAACCCGGTCGTCAGCCCCGAGCAGTGCCGCGACATCATCGGCCGCGACCCCGGAATCGCGCACTACCCGCTGCCCGACGGCTCGGTCAAACTCGCCGCCGGCTGGCTGATCGACGCCTGCGGCTGGAAGGGCAAGTCGATCGGCCGCGCCGGCGTCTACGAGAAACAGGCGCTGGTGCTCGTCAACCGCGGCGGTGCGAGCGGCGCCGAAGTCGTCACGCTGGCGCGCGCGATCCAGGAGAGCGTGTATGGCCGATTCGGCATCCGGCTCGAACCCGAACCCGTCGTCGTCTGACGGCGCTGCGGCGCCGCCGCGCGACGAGCGCTCGCAGCTCGCGCATGAGATGCGCAATGCGCTGTCGCCGCTGCGCACCTCGCTCGAGCTGTTGCGCCTGCCGCAGGTGGGTGATGCGGTGAAGGACGAGGCGCGCGCCGTGATGGCGCGCCAGATCGACCGCCTGTCGCAACTGATCGACCGGCTCGCGCCGCGCGGCGCCGCGCCGACCGCGCCACGGCCGACGGCCGCCGGCTGCCGCGTGCTGTTGGTCGACGACAACCGGCTGTTTCTCGAAGCCGTCGCGGCGATGCTCGAAGCCGAGGGCTACGAGGTGCGCACCGCGGCCGACGGTGAGCAGGCGCTCGACATCGTGCGCGCCTGGCGGCCGCGCATCGCGTTGCTCGATCTGCGCATGCGCGGCATGGGCGGCATGGAGGTGGCGCGCCGGCTGCGCGCCGAGCATCCGGCCGGGGCGCTGACGCTGCTGATGATGAGCGGCGTCGAGTTGACGGACACCTGGACGGATCATGCCCGCGCCGCCGGCTTCGACGACTGCATCGAGAAGGCGGCGCCGCCGTCGGCGTGGTTCGAGCTGCTGCGCGTCTACGCGAAGTGACAGACGTAGTGCAGCGTCTCGTCGACCTCGATGTCGAACGACGAGTTGCCCGGCACTTCGAACGACTGTCCGCCGGCGTAAGGCTGCCAGTCGCCGCCCGCCAGGCGCACGCGGCAGCGGCCGGCGACGAGTTCCATCACCTCGGGCGCGCCGGTGCTGAAGGTCAGCTGCGACGGCAGGATCACGCCGACGCTCTTGCGCGCGCCGTCGGCGAGCGTGATCGTGTGCGAGACGCACTTGCCGTCGAAGTAGACGTTGGCCTGGGTCGAGACGGCGACGCCGTCGATGCGTTCGGTCGCCATCACTTCTTTCCCTTCTTCGCGCCAATGCGCGCCGCGCGCGCATTGGCGGCGATGCGCAGGCGCAGCGCGTTGAGCTTGATGAAGCCACCGGCGTCGGCCTGGTCGTAGGCACCCTGGTCGTCGTCGAAGGTGGCGATGCGGGTGTCGAACAGCGAATTCGTCTTCGACTCGCGGCCGACGCACATGATCGTGCCCTTGTAGAGCTTCAGGCGCACCGTGCCGTTGACCGTCTTCTGGCTCTCGTCGACGAGCACCTGCAGCAGTTCGCGCTCGGGCGCGAACCAGTAGCCGTTGTAGACCATGCGTGCGTAGCGCGGCATCAGGTCGTCCTTCAGCGCGAGCACTTCGCGGTCGAGCGTGATCGACTCGATGGCGCGGTGGCCGGCCAGCATGATCGTGCCGCCGGGCGTCTCGTAGCAGCCGCGGCTCTTCATGCCGACGTAGCGGTTCTCGACCTTGTCCAGGCGCCCGATGCCGTGGCGGCCGCCGATCGTGTTGAGCGTCTCGAGCACCTTGGCGGGAGAGAGCTTCTTGCCGTCGATCGCGACGATGTCGCCGCGCTGGTAGGTCAGTTCGACGACTTGCGGCTTGTTCGGCGCCTTCTCGGGGCTGACCGTCAGGCGCCACATGTTCTCTTCCGGCGCAAAGTCCGGATCCTCGAGGATGCCGCCTTCGTAGCTGATGTGCAGCAGGTTGGCGTCCATCGAATAGGGCGCGCCGCCCTTGCGCTTCTTGAAGTCGACCGGGATGCCGTGCTCGTCGGCATAGGCCAGCAGCTTGTCGCGCGACAGCAGATCCCACTCGCGCCACGGCGCGATGATCTTCACCTGCGGCATCAGCGCATAGGCGCCCAGCTCGAAGCGCACCTGGTCGTTGCCCTTGCCGGTGGCGCCGTGGCTGATCGCGTCGGCCTTCGTCTTCTTCGCGATCTCGACCAGCCGCTTGGCGATCAGCGGCCGCGCGATCGACGTGCCCAGCAGGTATTCGCCCTCGTAGAGCGCATTGGCGCGGAACATCGGGAACACGAAGTCGCGCACGAACTCCTCGCGCAGGTCGTCGATGAAGATGTTCTCGGGCTTGATGCCCATCTTCAGCGCCTTGGCGCGCGCCGGCTCGATCTCCTCGCCCTGGCCGATGTCGGCCGTGAAGGTCACGACTTCGCAGCCGTAGCGATCCTGCAGCCACTTCAGGATGATCGACGTGTCGAGGCCGCCCGAGTAGGCGAGGACGACTTTCTTCGGGGGCTTGCCGGCGGCGGTCTTGCTGGGCATGGTGGGCGGATGACGGCGGAAAAGCCGCGATTTTAGGTGCTCGGCGACGGCGGGCGTTTCAACGCCAAGTCTCGCGCACGAGCTCGCGCAGCAGCTCGACGGTCTGCTCGATCAGCGGGCCGCGATGGCGCTGCGCCGAGGTGGCGACGCCCAGCGTCGCTGTCAGCGGCGGCCGGCCGATCGGCCGCACCCGCAGCCCGGCCTCGGCGCCGCTGGCGCGGATGGCGTTGAGCGTCAGCACGGCGTGCACGTCCTCGCGCTGCACCAGGTCGAATATCGCGGGCACGCTCTCGATCTCGAGCGCCACGTCGGCGCGCCGGCCTTCGTTGGCGAGCGCCGCCTCGACCAGCATGCGGATCGAGTGCGGGCGGCTCGGCATCACGAGCTCGTGCGCCGCCAACTCGGCCAGCGTCAGTGGAGCGGCGCCCCGACGCCGCGGCGGGTTGCGGGCGCGGCCCGACACCAGGTACAGCGGCTCGTCGAGCAGCGGCTGGACGTCGATCGCCGGCGTCGGCGCGACGTTGTAGACGAGCGCGCAGTCGACGCGGCCGATCGCCAGCCACTCGAGCGCGAACGTCGTCAGCCCCTCGACGACGCCGAGCGACGCGGCCGGGAAGCGCGTGCGGAACGCCGACACCAGCGGCCCGGTCAGCGGGCGGCTCAGGCTCGGCGGCAGGCCGATCGTCACGCGGCCGGTGGCGACGCCGCGGCCGGCCTCGAGTTCGAGCCGCGCGCGCTCGACCTGCTGCAGGATGCCGCGGCCGTGCGCGAGCAGGCGCTTGCCGGCGTCCGTCAGCGTGACGCCGCGGCCGTTGCGCTGGAACAGCGACTGGCGCAACTCGACTTCGAGCGTGCGCACCTGCCGGCTGAGCGCCGGCTGAGCCACGGCGAGCAGCGACGATGCGCGCGTGAAGCTGCCGAGTTCGGCGACATGCACGAAGTATTCGAGCTGCTTCAGGTCCATGCCGGTAATGATATGCCGAACTTCGATAACTGATAGATGAGCTATCTCATTGATGCATGGCAGCACTTGGATCAAGAATCGCGGCATGACGAACCCCATCACCGGCATTTCGTCGATGGCGACGCGCCTCGTGCTGGCGGAGCTGGCCGAGGCGTACCGCGCGCGCAGCGGCGTCGTGGTCGCGATCGAATCGGTCGGCGGTGTCGATGCGGCCAGGCGGGTGCAGACCGGCGAAGCGCTCGACGTCGTCATCCTGGCGTCGGACGCGATCGACAAGCTGATTGGCTCCGGCCACGCCGTCGCCGGCAGCCGCAGCGACGTCGTGCGCTCCGAGGTTGCGATCGGCGTGCGCGCCGGCGCGTCGCGGCCCGACGTGGCCTCCGAGGAGTCGCTGCGGCGCGCCGTGCTGACGGCCCGCACGCTCGGCTATTCGACCGGGCCGAGCGGCACGGCGCTGCTCGAGCTGTTCGAGCGCTGGGGTGTTGCCGATGCACTGCGCGAGCGCATCGCGCAGGCGCCGGCCGGCGTGCCGGTGGCGCAACTCGTCGCCGATGGTCGGGTCGATCTCGGCTTTCAGCAGCGCAGCGAGATGGCGGGTGCGCCGGGTGTCGACGTGATCGGCGCGATGCCGCCCGGCTGCGAGATCGTCACCGTGTTCTCGGCAGCGCTGTGCGCCGCGTCGACGCAGCCCGACGCCGTGCGCACGCTGCTCGCCTTCCTGCAGTCGCCCGAGACTGCCGACATCAAACGCCGCCACGGCATGGAGCCGGCCTGATCGGCCCCGGATTCAGCAGGAGTTATTCGATGATCATCGACATTCACGGCCACTACACGACGGCGCCGAAGGCGCTCGAGGAGTGGCGCAACCGCCAGATCGCCGGCATCAAGGATCCGTCGGTCAGCCCCAAGGCGAGCGATCTGAAGATCGGCGACGACGAACTGCGCGAGTCGATCATCGCCAACCAGCTCAAGAAGATGCAGGAGCGCGGCAGCGACCTGACGATCTTCTCGCCGCGCGCGAGCTTCATGGCGCACCACATCGGCGACTTCGAGGTCAGCTCGACCTGGGCCGCGATCTGCAACGAGCTGTGCTTTCGCGTCGCGCAGCTCTTCCCCGACCACTTCATCCCGGCGGCGATGCTGCCGCAGTCGCCCGGCGTCGACCCGAAGACCTGCATCCCCGAGCTGGAGAAGTGCGTCGTCGAGTACGGCAACGTCGCCATCAACCTGAACCCAGACCCGTCGGGCGGCCACTGGACCAGCCCGCCGCTGACCGACCGCGCCTGGTACCCGATCTACGAGAAGATGGTGGAGTACGACATCCCGGCGATGATCCATGTCAGCACGAGCTGCAACGCCTGCTTCCACACGACGGGCGCGCACTACATCAATGCCGACACGACGGCCGTCATGCAGCTGATCCAGGGCGACCTGTTCAAGGACTTCCCGACGCTGCGCTTCGTCATCCCGCACGGCGGCGGCGCGGCGCCGTACCACTGGGGTCGCTACCGCGGCCTCGCGCAGGAGCTCAAGAAGCCGCTGCTCGCGGAGCACCTGCTCAAGAACGTGTACTTCGATACCTGCGTCTACCACCAGCCGGGCATCGACCTGCTGACGAAGGTGATCCCGGTCGACAACGTGCTGTTCGCCAGCGAGATGATCGGCGCGGTGCGCGGCATCGACCCCGAAACCGGCCACTACTACGACGACACGAAGCGCTACATCGAGGCGTCGACGATCCTCAGCGCCGAGGACAGGAAGAAGGTCTACGAAGGCAATGCGCGGCGCGTCTACCCGCGGCTCGACGCGGCGCTGAAGCGGCGCGGCAAGTGATTCACGAAGGAAGGCACGACATGAACGCACCCCTGACCCAGCTCGGCGTCGTCCGGCGCAACATCCAGCGCGCCGACAGGGCGGCCGTCGAGAAGCTCGCGCGCTTCGGCGTCGCCACGGTGCACGAGGCGATGGGCCGGCTCGGCCTGATGAAGACCTACATGCGGCCGATCTACCCCGGCGCGCACGCCTGCGGCACGGCGGTCACGGTGCTGCTGCACCCGGGCGACAACTGGATGATGCACGTCGTCGCCGAGCAGATCCGGCCCGGCGACATCGTCGTCGCCGCCTGCACCGCCGACAACACCGACGGCTTCTTCGGCGACCTGCTCGCCACCTCGTTCAAGGCGCGCGGCGCGCGCGGCCTGGTGATCGACGGCGGCTGCCGCGACGTGAAGGATCTGACGGCGATGGGTTTTCCGGTGTGGAGCCGCGCGATCAGCGCCAAGGGCACGATCAAGGCGACGCTCGGATCCGTCAACGTGCCGGTAGTGTGCGCCGGCGCGCAGGTCCACCCGGGCGATGTCGTGCTCGCCGACGACGACGGCGTCGTCGTCGTGCCCGCCGCGCTGGCGCAGCAGACGGCCGACGCCGCCGAGGCGCGCGAGGCCAACGAGGCCGAGAAGCGCGCCAAGCTGGCATCCGGCGTGCTGGGGCTGGACATGTACAACATGCGCGGGCCGCTGGAGAAGGCGGGCCTCAAGTACGTCGATTGAAGTGGACCGACTCCGTGGCGCCCTGGCCCTTCCGTAAGCGATCGAGATGAAGCCGCTTCGTTCGAAGCCTGTTCGCGGCTCGATGCCGCAGTTCGTGCGAGCTGTCGTTGCGGGCCGAGGCCGCCGGGTGTCCGGCTCCGCTCATGTCCCCCGGGCCGGGCGGCGCCCGACCCTCCACCTTTGCTTCGCTGCGCCGGACAGCCGACGTCCTCGTCCTGCCCCGCCGCGGCAGCCCGCCCGCGCCGGCACATCAACGTTCGGAATGAACCATTGAAATGACCATCGACCCCCTGCAGTGGCGCGTCGGCCTCGTCGGCTACGGCGAGGTCGGTCGCATCCTGGCCGAGGATCTGCGTGCGCGCGGCGTGGCGCAGGTGACGGCGTACGACGTCAAGCTCGGCGCGCCGGCCGAGGCGGCGCTGCGCGAGCATGCGGCTGCGCACGGCGTGCGACTCGTCGCTTCGCATGCCGAACTGGCGGCGGCGGCCGACCTGGTGATTTCGGCCGTCACCGCGAGCCAGGCCGAGCCGGTGGCCGAGGCCTGCGCGCGCGCGATCGGCGACGGCGCCTGGTTCCTCGACTTCAATTCGGCGTCGCCGGGCGCCAAGCAGCGCGCCGGTGCGGCGATCGACGGCGCCTGCGGCCGCTATGTCGAAGGCGCCGTGATGACATCCGTGCCGCCGTACCGCATTCGCGTGCCGTTGCTGCTCGGCGGCGCGCATGCCGCGGCATTGCAGCCGGCGCTGGCCGCGCTCGGCTTCGATGCCCGGGTGGCGAGCGACCGGCTCGGCGTCGCGTCGGCGACCAAGATGTGCCGCAGCGTGATGATCAAGGGCCTGGAGGCGATGGTCATCGAGAGCTTCACCGCGGCGCGCGCCTACGGCGTCGAGGACGCCGTGCTGTCGTCGCTGAAGGAGACCTTCCCCGGCATCGACTGGGAGCGGCAGGGCGCCTATTTCTTTCAGCGCGTGATCGAGCACGGCCGCCGCCGCGCCGAGGAAGTGCGCGAAGTCGCCGCCACCGTGCGCGACGTCGGCCTCGAGCCCTGGTCGGCAGCCGGCACGGCCGAGCGCCAGGCCTGGGTCGCCGACTTGGGCGATGCCGGTGTGTTCGGCCAGCGCGGCGAGCCCGGCTTCGCGCGCAGCGCCGACTGGCGCGCCGAGGCCGACCGCATCCTGAATCATCTGCAAGAAGTGACGCCCCGATGACCACGACCCACTTCGAGAAGACGCCCGGCTGGCTCGACTGGTATGCCGGCCCGTCGAAGCCGCAGTTCAAGCTCCCGCCCGGCGCCGTCGACGCGCACTGCCACGTGTTCGGCCCCGGCGCGCAGTTCCCCTACGCACCCGAGCGCAAGTACACGCCATGCGACGCGAGCAAGGAGCAGCTCTTCGCGCTGCGCGACCACCTCGGCTTCGCGCGCAACGTCATCGTGCAGGCGACCTGCCATGGCGCCGACAACCGCGCGCTGGTCGACGCCTGCGTCGCAGCGGGCGGCAAGGCGCGCGGCATCGCCACCGTCAGGCGCAGCGTCAGCGACGGCGAGTTGCAGGCGCTGCATGCCGCCGGCGTGCGCGGCGTGCGCTTCAACTTCGTCAAGCGCCTCGTCGACTTCACGCCGAAGGACGAATTGATGGAGATCGCCGGCCGCATCGCGCCGCTGGGCTGGCACGTCGTCATCTACTTCGAGTCCGTCGACCTGCCCGAGCTGTGGGACTTCTTCACCGCGCTGCCGACCACCGTCGTCGTCGACCACATGGGCCGCCCCGACGTGAGCAAGCCGGTGGACGGCGCCGAGTTCGATCTGTTCGTGAAGTTCATGCGCGACTACCCGAACGTGTGGTCCAAGGTGAGCTGCCCCGAGCGGCTGTCGGTGACTGGGCCGCCGGCATTGAACGGCGAGAGCAGCGCCTACCGCGACGTCGTGCCGTTCGCGAAGCGCCTGGTCGAGAACTTCCCCGACCGCGTGCTGTGGGGCACCGACTGGCCGCACCCGAACCTGAAGAACCACATGCCCGACGACGGCCTGCTGGTCGACTTCATCCCGCACATCGCGACGACGGCCGAGCTGCAGAAGAAACTGCTGGTCGACAACCCGATGCGGCTGTACTGGCTCGAATATCTGCGATGACATGCGGTGCGCCACGCGATGGCGACGCGCCGAGCTTCGAATGCAAGCCCTGAAGGAGGTTGTGCGATGTCCCTGAACAAACCCTATCTCGACGTGCCCGGCACGACGATCTTCGACGCCGAACAGTCCCGCAAGGGCTACTGGCTGAATCAGTTCTGCATGTCGCTGATGAAGGCCGACAACCGCGCGCGCTTCAAGGCGAACGAGCGCGCCTATCTCGACGAGTGGCAGATGACCGAAGACCAGAAGCAGGCCGTGCTGGCGCGCGACCTCAACCGCTGCATCGCGCTCGGCGGCAACATCTACTTCCTCGCCAAGATCGGCGCCACCGACGGCAAGAGCTTCCAGCAGATGGCCGGCAGCATGACGGGCCTGTCGGAGGCGCAGTACCGCGACATGATGGTGCAGGGCGGCCGGTCGATCGAGGGCAATCGCACCATCGGGGAGAAGAAGTGATGGCACGGATCACCGCCAGCATCTACACCAGCCACGTGCCGGCGATCGGCGCCGCGATGGACCTCGGCAAGACGCACGAGCCCTACTGGCAGAAAGTGTTCTCGGGCTACGAGTTCTCGCGCCGCTGGCTCGCCGACCCGGCCCACAAGCCCGACGTCGTCTTCCTCGTCTACAACGATCACGCCAACGCGTTCAGCCTGGAGATGATCCCGACCTTTGCGATCGGCACTGCGGCCGGGTACTCCATCGCCGACGAGGGCTGGGGCCCGCGACCGGTGCCTGGGGTGATCGGCGATCCCGAGCTGGCGTCGCACATCGCGCAGAGCGTGATCCAGGACGACTTCGACCTGACGATCGTCAACAAGATGGACGTCGATCACGGGCTGACGGTGCCGCTGTCGCTGCTGTGCGGCCAACCTGAGGCGTGGCCGTTCGCCGTGATCCCGTTCGCCGTCAACGTCGTGCAGTACCCCGTGCCGTCGGGTCAGCGCTGTTGGAACCTGGGCCGTGCGATCCGCAAGGCCGTCGAGTCCTACGACCGTCCGCTCAACGTGCAGATCTGGGGCACGGGCGGCATGAGCCACCAGCTGCAGGGGCCGCGCGCCGGCCTGATCAACCGTGAGTGGGACAACGACTTCCTCGACCAGCTGATCGCCGACCCGGCAGCTCTGGCGACGAAGCCGCACATCGACTACGTGCGCGAGGCCGGCAGCGAGGGCATCGAGCTGGTGATGTGGCTGATCGCGCGCGGCGCGATGAGCGACAAGGCGCCGAAGGTGGTGCACCGCTTCTATCACGTGCCGGCATCGAACACAGCGGTCGGCCATCTGGTCCTGGAGAACACGCAATGACGAAGACGATCAAGGTCGCGCTGGCCGGCGCCGGGGCGTTCGGTGTCAAGCACATCGAGGGCATTCGCAACATCGAGGGCGTCGAAGTCGTCTCCGTGGTCGGCCGCGAGCTCGACAAGACGCAGGAGGTGGCGCAGAAGTACGGCATCGGCCACGTCGCGACGGATCTCGCCGAGAGTCTGGCGCTCGAGGAGGTCGACGCCGTCATCCTGTGCACGCCGACGCAGATGCACGCAGCGCAGGCGCTGCAGTGCCTGAAGGCCGGCAAGCACGTGCAGGTCGAGATCCCGCTGGCCGACAGCCTGGCCGACGCCGAGGCCGTCGCCGCGCTGCAAGAGCAGAGCGGGCTGGTCGCGATGTGCGGCCACACGCGGCGCTTCAACCCGAGCCACCAGTTCGTGCACAGGAAGATCCGGGCCGGCGAGTTCAACGTCCAGCAGATGGACGTGCAGACCTATTTCTTCCGCCGCACGAACATGAACGCGCTCGGCCAGCCGCGCAGCTGGACCGACCACCTGCTGTGGCACC